>CALRBH010000024.1 GCA_943354165.1 Candidatus Uhrbacteria bacterium RIFOXYB12_FULL_58_10 | reverse complement strand
TAGAACCCGGTTGATCGGTCGTAACAGGCTTCTCCTCTCCATCTTGCATCGACGGCGAGCGCAGCTGCACTGACTGCCAAACAAGCGCGCCACTCAGGAGCACAACAAGGACACCGAGTCCGAGCGTGAGGTTCCGCGAAGGGGTGATCATAGATATAGATATTTTCTGCATACTAACACTCATTTCGCATAAAACAAAACCCCCGCACTAGGCGGAGGTTTCCAATTTATTTAACTCGTTGCGTAAAACAGGATGAGCGACTTGAGCATGTCCTCGACGATCTGCTTCTCGCCGTAATCGTTGGTGTAACTTACGTCGTAATAACCTGAGAACGCTTCAATGACCATGTGGTGCAAATCTCCCTTCCCTCCAAAGTATCCTTCCTCCGTATATTCGACGACCGTGATGATTTTGTCCTGTGGAAGTTTAGCCGGATCTGGATAGCCCCAGTCAACGGACTTTACCGTGACCTCACGCTTGGCATATCCGGAACGCTTCTGGAATTGCGGCGTAAGGAAATAAGAGAAGGACTGTTGTGCTTCCGTAGCCGCGTTCCAGCTGGAGTTGATCTTTATGGGGAGAATTTCCACGCTCCCATCCTTTACACGACCAAGCGCGTAGAACGAATAAGAATCATCGTTATTCACCTGACACTTCTTCAGCGAATAAATATGGCAGATCATGTCGATGCTCGGCAACAAGACGATGTCCTCTGCGGCCTTAAACGCAAACCCATTTCCGCGCAGTTCGTGTTCACGCTGAACCCCAGACGTCTCCTGATTAAGCGGAAACAATGAGGTCGCATGCATCGATTGCCAGATCAGCACTCCGCAAAGAACCGCGTCGAATAACGCCAGCCCGATAATGATATTTCTTGAGGAAGTAGGCATAGATTGATATTTCCCAAATCCTAGCAGGAGTGCGGGAGAAAAGAAAACCTCCGCGCTTGGCGAAGGTTTCTTGGCAGTACTTATCCCGTAATCTTTTCAATCTTCAACATAGTGAATGGCTGGCGGTGACCGACGTGGCGGCGATAGCGGCTCTTTGGCTTGTACTTGACCACGAGAACCTTTTCATCGCGACCGTGCTCCATGACAGAGCAGGTGACCTTGGCGCCGGCAACCGTTGGGGTGCCGACCTTCACAGCCTTCCCTTCCTCATCAGCGACGAGAAGCGGCACGAGTTCCAGCTTGGAACCCACGGCGCTTTCCTCGAGCCACTCCACCTGGAGCTCCTGGCCCTCGCGGACGATGTATTGTTTGCCTCCGGTGGCAATGACAGCGATCATAGAATTGCACTCGCGGCCTTGGCTCCCTAGGGCCTATCGCCAGCGATCATTAGGAAATAACCCCGGAATCCTACGTTTCTTCCGTCTGAATGTCAAGCTTATCGCCCGGTTTGAGCCCATGGGCCTTGGCCGTGCCCGCCGGGACCTCCAAAACCCGGTTTACGGGCGCTTCCGGGCTATACCGCAGAACCGGGATCCCTGGCTCCGGCTGCGCGTCCGCACCCACGGAAACCACGGTATTCTCGTCTATCCAAATGATATCGATGGGGAACTTCATGTTCGGCATCCAGAAACTTTGGACGGAATGCTCATCAAACAGGAATAGCATCCCCTCGTCTGGTTTTAACGTGCGTCGGCCGGAAAGACCCTTGGCCCGCAAGACAGGTGTGTCGGCCACTTCCGCGATCAACGCGAACCCATCTGGAAATGTCACCTGGGCCAGCTTCTTGTAACGAAGCGCATCAGGCAACCACAAGACCATCAATACAACGAACACGATCGCAACCAGGAGTGAAGCGGTGAGAGCCACAGGAGAAAATGAAAGTGGCTTAGGCATACTTCTTTGATTCGCGTCTGACGAGATAGGCGGCAACGAGACAGACAAACACCGCAAGCAAGATGATCGCAATCACCTTCTGCTTGCTCTGCAAAAACAGCGCGCTTCCACCAAACGCCAAGGCCACAGATGTATACGCAAGGACAATATTCCGCGCGTTCCATCCCCGCTCAGATAATCGATGGTGCAAGTGCGTGCGATCCCCTTTCACCATCCCCGCAAGTCCATGCTTCCGCATCCGCCCGACCGCCACGATCGCCACATCAAGCATCGGCACGCCGAGCACGAGAGCGGCGAGCGCCAACTTTCCTCCGGAGATCACTGCGAGAATTCCGATGAGATATCCGACAAACGTACTTCCCCCTTCGCCAAGAAAAATGCGGGCAGGCGGCGCGTTCCAAATAAGAAATCCGAGAAGGGCACCGAGCGCGATCGCGGAGAGAAGCGCGACATCAGGTTGAAAGTAAGCCGTCGTAAGGGCGAGCAGCATCACCATGAAGGCGCCGACACTACCGACCGACGTCGTCAGCCCGTCGACCCCATCAAGAAGTTTCATGGCGTAGATGGAACCCATGAGCCAGACGAACACAATGATGTTGGAGGCTGCATGAGAAAGTTCGATCGCCCCGCCAAGAGGGTTCGTGATTTTATCTACTTGAATCCCGGAACCGATCGCGATAAGAATCGCGAGAACCGGCGAGATCATCGAAAGTCCTGGAGGAAACTTATAGCGATCGTCGAGCGCCCCACCGATCATGAGGACAAGCCCGCCGAGGAGGAACCCTACGTAATGTCGCGCTGTCACTTCCCCGCCGGTAAGCGCATCGGAATTCATGAGGATGAGGACAACACTGATCCCGACCGCGAGAAAAATAGCGACGCCACCAAGAAGCGGAACCGGTCGTGCGTGCTGCTTTCGTTCTCCGTCAGGACGATCTAGGAATCCCCATTTCGTCGCCAACACCATAACCACCTTTGTCCCGATGAAAGACAAGGCGAATGCGAGAAGGGCCCAGGGCAGGATCGCGGTTAACACAGGCGTTAGGCGTTAGGCATTAGGCCGAAGGCAGCAACATGGCGGTTTCCTGTGGCCTAAGGCCTTGTCTGCCTAAAGCCTATAGAGCTTCGCCTTTCTCAATATCAATCTTTCCGCCAGGGAGCAAGACCACAGTATCGCGGCGCTGAATCTTTCCCTCAAGGAGTGCGGAAGCAATCGAGTTGTCGACCTGCTCTTGAATAACCCTACGAAGCGGACGCGCGCCGAACAACGGGTCGTATCCTTTCTCCGCAAGCTCCATCACGGCCTCATCGGTCGCGCGCAAACGAATGCCCTTCGGCTCCAAGCGCTTGGCGACTTCGTTTACAAGGAGGTAACTGATCTGAATCACGTCGTCTCGCGTGAGTGGGCGGAAGACGATGACGCCGTCGAAACGGTTGAGAAGTTCGGGGCGATAGATGCCACGCAACTCCGTCTCCATAAGATGCGTCTTGATGGCCTCGAGCGGAGTGTTCGCTGTGGTCGCCTGCTGGATGTATTGCGTCCCGGCATTCGAAGTCGCGACAAGAATCGTACTTGTGAAATCCACCGTGCGTCCTTGTCCGTCCGTAAGCCGACCATCGTCAAACACCTGCAGGAACAAATTCAGAATGTCCGGATGCGCCTTTTCGAATTCATCGAGCAGAACAATGGAGAACGGCTGGCGGCGAACCGCTTCCGTGAGCAACCCGCTCCCTTGCTGGGACGTGCCGATCAGACGCTCAATGCTTCCCTGCTCCTGATACTCGGACATGTCGAACCGGAGCATCGCAGCCTCGTTGCCGAAATACGTCGCGGCGATCGTTTTTGCGAGCTCGGTTTTCCCGACGCCGGTCGGACCGAGGAAGAGGAAGGTGGCGATGGGGCGCTTGTCGCTCTTGAGCTGCGTACGGGCACGGCGCAGAGCGGCGGCGACGGCGTTTACCGCTTCCGCCTGGCCGATCACGCGGCCCTGCATGCTCGTCTCAAGATTCAGGAGAGTTGATTGTTCACTCTGCGTCACGTTCGTGAGCGGGACACCTGTCTTCTCAGAAACGACCTTGGCAATATCTTCCGCCGTGACACGAGCATCAACGCCGCGCGCCTTCGCCACATCACGAGCCGTTTCGCGGCAGGCCGCAATGGCTTTTTGCGGAAGGAAGGAATCGTGCTGGTAGCGGTCGGTGAGTTTCACCGCAGCTTCCGCGGCCGCATACGTGAACACGACCTTGTGCTCGTACTCGATCACACCGATCTTCGATTCGAGAATCCGGATGGCGTCCTGGATGCCTGGTTCTGGAACATCGACCTTCTCAAACGCACGGGAGAGGAGTGAACGCTCAATGATGCCGGCGTACGCTTCCGTGGTCGTGGTCGAAACCGCATAGGTGATGCCGCGAGAAAGCGCATCCACAAGAAGCGCGGACAGATCGCTCCCCATCGAGTTCTGTGCGAGCAGTTCCAAATCAGGAATCGCAAGGACAATGTTTCGCGCACGCGAAATTTCGATAATAATCGTGAGCAGTCGCTCCTGCGCTTCTGCTGGACCCACGCCAGAAAGAAGATGGGGGATGGAAAGCGAAACCAACCGCTTGTCCTGCAGCACCTTTGGCACGCGCTCCTCGACCATCAGCTCCGCAAGCCCGGCTAATATCGACGTTCTGCCCGTCCCGTTCGGCCCGACAAAAAGCACGCTCTTGCGTCCACCTTCCATCACACGGAATGCTGCCTCAACTTCCTTGTCGCGACCGACGAGGAGTGGCATCTGTCCACGCACAGCGGCGGCTGTAAGGTCTTCTGAAAACGCATCGAGGGTCGGCGTGGCCATCGAGGTCATCGTCCTGTTCATCGGCCCGGTTGGCTTGAAACCGGCGGCACGGCGGAACTGTTCGTAACGTTCGCGCATCTTGGCATTCACGCGGATCCAGGCCATCACGTTTTCCACGGCCTCCTTAGGCGCCTTCTTATCGAGAAACAATTCCTGCAACCAAGGATCGCGGTTGAAAGATTCTTCAAACAATTCCAGGCCACCCACGCTGCGCCGTCCGTGCATGTACGCATTCGTGAACGCCGACAAAAGCGTTTCCTCTGCGACGTGAGAAAAAGCCGTGTCTGGCCCGAGCTGCTGCATGGAGAGCCGACGTTCAAATGCGGACTTGAGGTCGGCGAACGAGATGTCCATGCGCAAGAGCGCGACGGACGCTTGGCCGGTGGACAGACTGCCGATAAAAAGATGAAGCGGAGTCAGCTCCGCATGGCCGTACCGCTTAGCGAGTGTATACGCCTCCGCGACCCCCTTAAACGCATCGAGATCAAAAACCTTGGCGATATTCTGGACCGCCTCTCCCTCCGTACAGGTTTCTGCGGACGGAACGGCGGCATCCCTCCCCATGCGCGGAACGAACACACGGGAACGTGCAGACTCAATAATGCGATACAGAAGAAAACAGCCGAGCAGCAAACTCGCGGAAAACAGAAGGCCGGCCCATGACGGTGATAGCCATGACGAAATTTCGAGAGGATTCGGACGACCAAGCCAAAGCACCAGTACGATGCCGAGCGCGGCCGTGAGTACGCAAACGATAAACGCGGCAAGGTTCACGAGGAGGATCGCACGGTCGCGCGTGGCGCGCAGGGCAAGTGAACTCGCATCGAGTCGCTCATCCCATCCGTACGCGGTCCCATCGATCCTAACGGTAAGGATCGTCTCCCCGGAGCGCGTGTGGGTATGCGGATCCTTCATACGGAAGCGATCAGACTGCCAAACCCATTAAACAGGATCCCGGCAACGGCGAGGAGCGGTGCGGCAAGATAGATGGCGAACATCATAAAAGCGCCGATTCCCCACCCGAGCACGCCAAGGCCGCGGAAAAAAATCATGAAGCACCGGACGCCGAAGCTGATGAGCCGGCCGGTCCATTCCGTCTCCCCGTACATCGGGACGAAAAGATTCTTGAGCCACACGGTGAATCCGAAGTTGGCGTTCGCGCTGCGGAATGCCGAAAGCGTCCACGCGAGCACAATCGCAAGGCCGCGGGTATACCACCACGCCGGAAACCGCACGATGCCCCAAAGGACGTCGATGCCGAAGTAGCGAAACGCGAGCG
>CALRBH010000023.1 GCA_943354165.1 Candidatus Uhrbacteria bacterium RIFOXYB12_FULL_58_10 | reverse complement strand
CACGGTTTCGGGCGGCCGAATTCTAGAAGGATCCGTATGCCAGAATCGTGTTGTTCACGGATAACACGAGCGTGCGGCGGACCATTCTCCCATGAATATACTTGGTGTCGGAAACTGGTGGGTTTAAAGACCCCGCATAAAATTCAACCCCGGGAGCACCACGTGGGCAGACTGTCTGCGGATCAGCCAGAGCGCACGTGTCTCGAAGGGTGGTGATCTGGATGGTTTCCGATACGGTCCTAGTGCTCTGTCGCACAGGTGGACGGCAATCCCAACGTTGCGTACCTCGATCAGGACGACAACGGCCGGAACCTCAACCTGAACTGGACCGACAACGACTGGAACGACCACAATCGCTTCCTGGTCGCCCGCAACTCTATTCGTGGTACAACCCTCATCCGTTGGATGGGGGTTGTCTCGTGTAATGATTCTCATTTAAGTGTTATACTGATCGAAACAACGGAGGAACATGCCAGCACTCTCTCTCGACACAAATCAGATCACGAGCGCCGTAAGCGCGATGAACCTCACGACCCCGTCGTGGGATATTTTCATTGTCCTCTTCTTTGTCATCTCGGCGCTCCTCTATGGATTCTCCATGGGCCGGGATCGTATCCTTACGATGCTCGTCTCCGTCTACATGTCGATCGCGGTCGCGAAGTACGTTCCGTACGTAACCGCGTTCAATGCGAGTGTAAACATCAACGATTCTTTCGCTATCCGCATCTCCGTGTTCCTTGGCGCCTTCGTCCTCCTCTTTTTCCTTTTGTCCCAATCCGCCCTCCTCAAAATGTTCGGTGGAGCAGGCGAGCAGGGAAGCTGGTGGCACGTGGCGTTGTTTTCTTTGCTTCAGTCTGGACTTCTTATCTCCGTCACTCTATCGTTCTTCCCAGCGGATAACTCCGCCTGGATCTCGCCGTTTATTAAGGCGGCGTTCATAAGCGACCCAGCGAAGACCGTCTGGGTGCTGGCGCCGATCGCGGTCATGATCTTTTTGGGAAAGTTCAAGCGGGAGGATCGTTATTAATACACAGAAGTATGAAAAATTAATTATCGAAGGCGGCGCGGATTCTGCTCACGGGCAGTCTTTTGTTCTCATCCGCTTTGCCGGCATTTGCACGCGAGAATGGGGAAGCTGATGCAGATGTGTCTTCGGAAGCGACTTCGCAGATTTCCATAACAGGCCAGCTCATCGAGCTTTCTTCGACAGACCTCCCGACAACGATCGTCATTCGCAAGAATCCCGACGGTGAGTTCAAGGACTACACTGTGGAAATTGGCGTCGATGCAAAGGTCATGCCGACGGATTTTCCCATGTCCTCCTGGATCACCGGCGATTTTGTTGCCCTCAACGGGACGCTGAACGAAAATACCGGCGTGGTGAGCGCTGTGAAGATTCAGAACATTTCTCTCAACCCGTTTGAACACAAGTCCCTCAATGGGTTCGTCGAATCCGTTGATACGTCGAAAAACAAGATGACGATTTCCTGGGCCGGCCAGTCGTTCACGGTGAACGTCACGTCAAATACGCGCATGGTCGTGCCACCGAAGAATCCAGCGGCCCTGTCTGATTTCGTGAAGGGCGATCGCGTGCGCATGCGCCTCACTAGGGGCGGTTCGGTAGAGAATGAAGCGCGCATCATCGTAGCGCTGCGCCGCGGCGAAGAAATCTTCCTCAAGGCCCGCACGCGCGGATTCAACGGCACGCTTCAGGCCATCGACGAGTCTACCAGCACGCTTACGGTTAAGCTCCGTGGAAACAAGCACCTTAACGGTAAGGACGTGAATAACCTTGTCGGTGTGGAAGGCGAGCTCGTGACCGTGAGTTACGACAGCAACACCAAGTTTGTTCGCAAGTATGACGGCAAGGCGACCATCGATGAACTCGTGGTCGGAGATTCATTGTTCGTTCTCGGCCGCGTTGGGGACGATGGCGTGATTGCCGCCCGCCTCATCAAGGACGAGTCCATCTTCCGCAAGGACGTGGCTCGGCATGCAGGTACAGTCCTGTCCGTGGACAAGGAAAAGAATACGATCACAGCCAAGTTCCGAACGCCGTCTGTAAAACTCGAAGCCCAAAACTTCAATGCGGAGCGCGCTCAGGAGACGGCGGGCATCACACTCACGGTCATGTACACAAGCACGACCAAGTTCACGAAGAATGGCAAGGAAGTGGCGGAAGCAGACGTCGTCGTCGGTGACGAAATTCGCGTAGCCGGCATTGCGAATGTGCAGACAAAGACCATTACCGCCAGCACGATTTCTCTCAAGAGTCCGAAGTTTCATCCCCTCATCCGCGAACGCGACCTGAAGGAAATCGTAAAGGATCGCATTCGCACCGCTGCGGGAAAGATTAAGGACGAGGACATTGTGGCAAAGCAGAAGGATGAGAGTGCGGAAGATGAGGACAGAGAAGTCGAATCCGAGGAAGAGCATGAGGAGCACGAAGGCGACGTCATCTAGTCAGAAAGCCAAACCGCCCAATAAACCGGGCGGTTTTCCGTTCCAAAACCCCCTTTCCGCCCGTTCCACCCTTTCCACCCTTTCAACCCCTCGGTATACTCGCACCACTATGGACCTCCGCCTCTACAACACCCTCACCCGATCCCTCGAGACCTTTGAACCTATCGATCCTGAGGACATTCGCGTCTACATTTGTGGCGTCACCCCGTACGACGACAGCCATATCGGCCATGCCCGCAGCGCCGTCGTCTTTGACGTCCTTTTCCGATTGTTGCGCGCAACGTTTGACGTCGTACACGTCACGCTCGTGAAGAACTTCACCGACATCGACGACAAGATCATTACTCGGGCGAAAGAGCTCGGTGAGGAGCCGATCGTTCTCGCCGCGCGTTACATCGATTCCTACCACGACGACATGGACGCCCTGAACGTCATTCTCCCGACCTCGGAACCGAAGGTAAGCGAGAACCTGCAAGAGATCGTGGAGATGATCGACGAACTTATCGCAAAAGATTTTGCGTACGTCACTCCAAGCGGGGACGTGATGTACCGCGTGAGCAAGTTCCCGCGCTTCGGTGAACTCGCCCGTCGCAACCTCGCAGAAGAGGAACACGGCGCCCGTGTTGCCGTCGACGCTGAGAAAGAGGCACCAGAAGATTTTGTTTTGTGGAAGGCCGATGCGAAGTCGGCAACAAAGATGGAAATGGCGTTTCATCCATCGGAATACGGCGCCAAAGGCTTCGACGCACCTGGCCGTCCAGGCTGGCACATCGAGTGCTCGGCCATGAGCAAGCGATACCTCGGCGAGACCTTCGATATCCACGGCGGCGGGGAAGACTTGCTGTTCCCGCACCACAGCTGCGAAATCGCCCAGTCCGAGGCGTTGCTGAAAAAGGGCGCGCAGATGGCCAAGTACTGGATGCACAACGGGTTCATCACGGTGGAAGGGAAGAAGATGTCGAAGTCACTCGGCAATTTCACCACCATCAAGGACGCATTCGGCAAGTTCACCCCGGAGTCGATTCGTTACTGGCTGCTCCAGACGCATTACCGCAAGCCCGTCGATTATTCTGACGAGGCGCTCCATGCCGCCCAGAACGCGTTGAAGAAATTGCAGGAAGAGTGCCGTGGGTTCGTGGCAGGCGGAGAACCAGACGAGCGCATCTTGGACAAGTTCTACGCCGACCTCTTTAACGATCTCAACACCGCAGAGGCGTTATCCGTCATGTGGTCGTTCCTCAAAAAGGACCGCGATCCGAGCGTAAAGGGCGCCACGCTTCTTGCGATGGATGAAATCCTCGGCCTCGGGCTCGATGAGTTCATCGGCAAAGCTGTGGAGATTCCAGACGACGTCACCATGCTCATCCAAGCCCGCGACGGCGCGCGCAAGGCCAAGGACTGGAAGGAATCCGATCGTTTGCGCTTGGAAATCGAAGCGCGCGGATATATTGTCGAGGACAGCGCCGAGGGGACGAAGATCAAGAGCGCATGATGTGATACAATGTCCGCACTATGGCCGATGAGGTTCGACCAGTGGAGGTGCGACCGCTTGTCCGCGATGTGCGCCCGCCAGAAGCTCAAGAAAACGCTCCAGAGATGGAAGCGGTCGTTGACGTTCTCGAATCCGTCGAGCCGACCGCTCCGGCGGTCGAGGTTGAGGCTGTGGAGTCTGTTGAGGAAGTGTTAACGGAAACAGTTCCTTCCCAACCTCCCGAACCTCCCAAACCTTCCCAACCAAACGCGCCAAACGCGAAAGATCGCCTGCACAAAGAAATCGAAGCGGCCATGGAAGCGGATCTGACGGATCTTTTTCTTTCCATGCCGCCTGACAAGCAGCAGCTTTTCCAGTCGCAGGGAGAAAAGACCGGGCAGAAAATTCGCGAGCTCGCCACGGCCGCGCGAAAGAACGCGCGCAAGATCTTCGATCTCATTGTGGAGTGGCTTCGTATCATCCCGGGCGTCAATCGATTTTTCTTGGAACAGGAAGCCAAGATCAAGACCGACAAGATCATTCTCCTCGCCGAGTCAGGCGGTGACCTTTAGTCTTACATGCTTCAAACTTTCCTCGCGACAGAAGAGCTGAACACCCTCCCTAGCGCATCCGACCTCGATGCGTTCATGCCGTATCTCGTAACCATCGGAGTGGCGATGGGAATTGTCCTCGTGCTCGTCATCGTCCTGAACGTCATCCGCGCAAAGCGGAAGGCACAGGGGAACTTTGATCATGTAACACTCCTTATTTCGTTGCCGAAGTTTAAGCGTGCGGAAGATGCGGCCGAAGGTTCGACGAAAGAAAAGGTACAGGAAGCCATTGCGGCCGCAGAAAACTTCTTCGCGGCCGTAGGAGGCGGAATGAAGGCCCAGCACGGGTTCGGTACCTGGCTTTCCGGACGAACCGACGAAATGGCCTTCGAAATCGTCGCGCAAAAGAAAACGGTGTCTCTGTATGTGACGGTGCCAAAGCCGCTCAAATCGTTCATCGAACAGCAGCTTTCCGCGGCCTATCATGACGCGTACTTTGAAGAGGTAGAGGACTACAACATTTTTTCTCCCACAGGCGTGATCCTGGGGGCGTACATCGATTTCAAGCGCGAACCCGTGTTTCCGATCAAGTCGTTCCGCCAGCACGAGAAGGACACGTTGAACGGTCTTACGAATGCCATTTCCAAGATCCCGGACGATGAAGGCGCCGCCTTCCAGTTTGTCGTTCGTTCAGCTCCGGACGCCTGGCGCAATCAAGGAATCCGCATCGCCCGCAACATGCAGTCGGGGATGAGTATCGAGGAAGCGATCAAGGGAAAAAAGAGCCAGGGCATCGCGCAGCTTTCTGGCATTCAGAAAAAGAACGAGGAGCCGGAGAAGGAACGCAAGCTCTCTCCGCTTGAGGATCAGACCGTCAAAGGTTTGGAAGAGAAGGCGAGCAAGGCCGGCATGGAAGTTTGTGTCCGCCTCGTGGTTTCCGGGAAAGACGCCCACGCCGCGGAGACGACGCTTGCGAGCATGATGGCGGCTTTCGCGCAGTTCAACATTTACGAATACGGCAACAGTTTCGTGAAGGCGATTCCCCGGTCGAAAAACGGGCTGGTGCAGGGGTTCATTCGTCGGACGTTCGACGAAGGCCATCGCCTCATCCTGAATGCGGAAGAGATGGCGACGGTTTGGCATCTTCCAACGCCATGGACGGAGACCCCGAACATGCATTGGCTGAGCGCGCGTAAGGCTCCCGCACCTCCGAATGTCCCTGGTCCGCACAATGGACAGATTGAGCTAGGTTTTAACGATTACCGAGGCGTGCGGACTCCCATTTGGATGAAACAGGCGGACCGACAGCGTCACATGTACATCATGGGCAAGTCCGGGGCCGGTAAGTCCGAGCTCATCGGGAGTCTCGCGATCCAGGACATCGTGGCCGGGCGCGGCGTAGCCGTCGTCGACCCACATGGCGACCTGATCGACAGGATCCTCGCCAACATTCCGAGAGAGCGCGTCGATGATGTTATCTATTTCTGCCCGGCGGACACGGACCGGCCGATGGGGCTCAACATGCTTGAGTCCAAGGATCCGGCCATGAAGGACTTTGCGGTGCAGGAAATGATTTCCATTTTCTACAAGCTGTTCCCACCGGAAATGATCGGCCCGATGTTTGAGCACAACATGCGTAACTTCATGTTGACGCTCAT
>CALRBH010000022.1 GCA_943354165.1 Candidatus Uhrbacteria bacterium RIFOXYB12_FULL_58_10 | reverse complement strand
TTGCCTTCGCAGAAAAATACGGCGAGGTTCCCGTTCCTCCTTATGTAGAACAGGCCCCAACCGACGCTGAACGCTATCAGACCGTTTACGCCAAGGAAACCGGCTCTGTTGCCGCTCCTACCGCTGGCTTTCATTTCACCCCAGAGCTTCTCGATAAGGTTCGCGCGAAAGGGGTTCAGGTTGAATTTGTCACGTTGCACGTCGGCCTCGGAACATTCCGACCGATGAAGAGCGAAACGATCGAAGAACACGTCATGCACGCCGAGTACGTCTCGATTCCTGGCGAGACGGCGCGAACCATCAATCTCGCAAAGGCCGCAGGACGCCGCATCGTCGCCGTCGGAACGACGACGGTCCGCGCCCTCGAAGGCGCCGCCCAATCTCTACTGCCTACTGCACACTCCCTACTGCCTACGAACGGCTTCACCGGCGACGTAAACATGTTCATCACCCCAGGTTTCGATTTCAAAGTGATCGACGCCTTGATCACGAATTTCCATTTGCCAAAGTCGACACTGATTGTCCTTGTCTCGGCTTTCGCCGGTAGGGAATACATCATGGCCGCCTACAAAGAAGCGATCGATGCGGGCTATCGTTTCTATTCGTTCGGGGACGCGATGTTTATTCGCTAGTTATCCACAAAGTGTCCGTTGACAACAACAGTTTTTCCTGATAGATTTTACGTATCAACTGAGTAGAGTAAATCTGTTGGTGTCACAAATGAGCCTCCCGCCTACAAGCGGAGGTTCTTTTGTTTATTTACACATATGGACAAACTTTTTGACGAGTGGAATCAGGTGAAACAGAGAGTAAACGCAAAGATACATCAACCTCCATTTGTGTCCGAAGGGGATATCTGGTGGTTGAACATCGGGAAGAATATTGGATCAGAAATAAACGGCAAAAGTTTGCAGTTTTCGCGTCCGGCAGTGATTCTCAAGAAACTTTCTCATGGATTTTATCTAGTCGCGCCTACAACCACGAAAGTGAAATCAGGTTCTTGGTATGTATCTATCCATCACAAAGGTATAGATATGTTTATTTGCCTCCATCAAATCCGAACAATTGATTTCCGACGACTGTTCTCAAAACTCGGGACTCTTGAAGAGAATGAAAAACAAAGCGTACGTTTTGGCTTTGCAAAATTGTACGTTTAAACGATATTCCCCGCCTTCTTACGAAAGCGGGGTCGCGGGCCATTCCCGAATGTGATTAAAGAATATATGAAAAAACGGAATCTGTCAAACCCTGAATTACTTTTTCGAAATGACTCTCACAAGAATCGTATTCGGTCGACCGGAGGAGGGGAGATAATCCACTCGGTATCCATCGATCGCGATGGTTGCCGATCCCTCATCCGTTCCTAACAGTTTCTTTGCTTCCTCTGCGTTGGAGAAACAGAATTCGATTGTATATGCCCCATTCCATACGTCAGGAATTTTTGTTGCGGACGCGTTGTCTGGAGTGAAACACAATTGCGGATCCATCTCGGTAATAGCAAAGCGACCCGAAACATTTGCCGTTCCAGTAAAAATAAGAAGACTCTCCTCCTCGATGCGCTGAAGAGTAAACGCACCATACTTTTGACCAACCACCGGTTTGAATCCCTGCTCATTTGGCATGAGTAGCTGAGGACTTGTGGGTTGTGGTTGCGGTGGCTGTGGGCTTATTGGTTGCGGCGGTGCCTTAATTTCCGTTGAGGTCGAGGGACTGGAGCCAGAGATGCATCCAGCACCAGTGAGCAATACAGCACCTAAAACAAGCAGTGCCTTTTTCATACGTCATTTTCTTTATTACTTTCTTAGATTGTAATCGATTGGGGGCGGCAAGGCCAGTCGAGACCTATTCCTTTGGGGATGCGATGTTTATTCGATAATCCTCTTGTAATGAAGGGGATTTTATGATGTCATATTTCTGAAGCGATCTTGCTTCAGTCGAGATGGTGGTGGCGTCATGGTGGTTTCTCAGGCTCTTTCACTTGTGGCCGATCTCCGGCTCAAAGTGCATCCGGAACAGTTGCGTCGATTGCAACACATCGACGAAGAAAATTTCGAGGGGGTTCGCCGCAAGGTGCGCGAGCACGCTCTCGAGATCGGCGACGCGCCGAGCGAGGCGGACCTCGACCGCGGCGTGTTTGGCCTCAAGCAGTACTACGCTGTGGCCTTGCTCGACCCGGCCAATGCACATGCGGTGTCGGCTCCGTTGGATCCGTTCTGGCATGCGCACATTCTGCACACCGAGCAGTACATCCCCTTCTGCGAGAAGGTGGTGGGCGAGTACATGCATCACCGGCCGCTGGATCACGGGGTGCGTGCCCATGTGGACGCGGTGCGTTGTTTGTACGAGTACACCTTGGAGATCCTGCCCAAGATCTTCCTTACGGTGGATTCGAACACCTGGCCGGCGCATCCGAGCGACGAGGAAATTATTTGTTACCACGGCGGGAGAATTACTCTCTACCCCGACGTGCAGCCCTACCGGTTGTTTGAGCCGAATTCAATGGCGGCTGGGTACTGAATCACGGTGCGGCAACAACACGCTCGGCTCCCTCTAACGAATGGTCGTGGAGGGTGCTTTTTTATTTTCTTGTGGCGACTACAAGATATCGACCATCTGTCTGTGTGTGAAATGGTTTGTCGGAAAAGCCATTGTAAATATCACCGACGGTAAACCCGGACTGCTCCAATAATTTTGTCAGGGAGTCGGCGGTGTATAGGCGCATGGATAATTCAGTGGATTTGTATTCAATCGTCTGGTTCATGTGCCAAATGTCTCCTTCCAGCCAGTGCGTCTCAAATCCAGTAGTTTGGGGAGCATCCTTGGTAATTCGTTGTAATACTTCAGGATTTTTTCCTTCCAAAAGGAGAACTCCTCCAGGGCGAATGTTTCTTGCAAGTCCCTCAAGCAGGGAATGGTCTTCGTCCTGTGTCCCATAGCCGAGGACAGAAAACGCCAATAGGCATACATCAACCGGCTGAGAAGCAGTAAACGTAGCAAGTGGTTCAGTGAAGATTTCTGGTTGGGGATGGAGATCTTTTGTGCGTTCTTTTGCCAGCCGCGTCATGACCTCCGAGGCATCTACTCCAATTACACGGAATCCCGCCTGTGCGAATTCGGCTGTGTGTCTTCCGTACCCACAGGCAGCGTCCAAAACTATATCGCCTTGTTTGAGGAAAGTTGAAATGACAAAGCGAGCCTCTTCCGCGGCACGTGCATCTAACATTGGTGCATAGGCACCAAAATACTGGTCATTAAAGTAGGAAATGGGAATTCCACTATGCATATCAAGTTTTCACAGATCAATGTGTCACGGAATCGGGGATTCGGGAAGAGATAGTCGCATGCATTGACGGGCACCGAGAAATAGGTCTACATTTCTTTTGGCACTACTGCCAACCCAAGGAGAGTTCATAACGAACAGTCAGCTGGATTTGTTGCCAGCTCCACCGCCACTGTGGTCTCAAATCCCGTGTTAAAAGCGACCGATCGACTGACTTACTGTGCCTCTGGCACGGTCTTTCTTATTATCAGGCACCAAGGATTGACTTTTCCACGTTTCACCGCTAGGTTCGTTGAATGAATGGAGGATACGATGGCACAAACGTTTACGCTCGAGCTCGGTGACAAGACCATGGAAAATATCGAAAAGCTCCAGAAGGCGCTGGGAGCAAAGGACCTCGCCGAAGTTTTCATTCGCTCTCTAGACGGTGATGGACATGGCCCACACCTTGGAGCAGGCGGGCTACACGATCTACGCCAGAGGGGAGTGGTTGCCGGAAAAGGAAGTCGACTTCTCCAAGCATCCAAAACCCCAGCTTCGCCTGGTTCAGGATCCAAAATGAACACCGCGTGCATCGAAGGCGGCCTGTACGAGGCCGTCTTTTCTTTAATTCTTGACCAAATACGGCCATTCCCGTACTATCCCGGCACTAAATCAATCAGGCGGAATATGGCTGACCGGTTCCTCTCCCCACCTACGCTCCTGATGGAGCTTCGGCGGGGGGCCCTGCAGTCCCGCTGTCGTCCTTGTCTCGATGTCATGATCGGCAGGGAGCAAAAAGGAAAAATACTATGGCAAAGATTCCAGCAGTAGCCGACCTGATGCAGGCCGGCATGCATTTCGGACACCGCACCAGCCGCTGGCACCCTAAGATGGCCAAGTTTATTTTTGGCGAGAAGAGCGGGATCCACATCATCGACCTTGAGAAGGCTCAGACCCAGATCGAGGAAGCTCTTGCCGTCGTGAAGGGAATTGCCGCACGCGGTGGCCATATCCTTTTTGTCGGCACCAAAGCACAAGGAAAAGATATTGTTCGCAAGGCCGCAGAGCGCTGCGAGATGCCGTTCGTCACTGAACGCTGGCTCGGTGGAACGCTCACCAACTTCGGTCAGATCAAAAAGACCACCAAGCGCCTGCGCATGCTTAAGGATCAGCGCGAGAAGGGCGAGCTTAAGAAGTACACCAAGAAGGAACAGCTCCTCCTCGACCGCGAGATCGATGAAATGGAAGTGAAGTTTGGCGGGATTCAATATCTTGAAAAGACTCCAGATGCCCTCTTCATCATCGATGCGCGCACAGAAAAGACGGCGCTCATGGAGGCCGTTGAAACCGGCGTAAAGGTGATCGCGCTCTGCGACACGAATGTGAACACGCTCGGTGTTGATCACATCATCCCAGGCAACGATGACGCCGCGAAGGTGATTGAGCTCGTCTGCCGTCTCGTATCTGACTCCGTAAAGGAAGGCCGCGCAGAAGCGTTGAAGAACGCCGCTCCAGTCGCGAAAGTCACAACTATCAAGGCTGCTTAACGGAGTTAGTAGAAAGTAGTTAGTAGTAAGTAGGGTTTACCTACGATACTGCACGACTACTATCTACTAACTACTATCTACTAACTACGAACCGACCGTATGACTGTAGACGTGAAACTCGTATCCCAGCTTCGTGAAATGACCGGAGCCGGAATGATGGACGCTAAGCGCGCACTGGACGAGATGGGAGGTGATCTTGATAAGGCCGCCGACGAACTCCGCAAGCGCGGAATCGCCAAGGCCGTGAAGAAGGCGGACCGCCTCACCAAGGAAGGACGCATCGAGGCCTACGTCCACGGCGCCGGCAAGCTCGCCGTGCTCGTAGAAGTCCTCTGCGAAACCGACTTCGTGGCGAAGAACCAGTCGTTCGTCGACATGTGCCACGACCTCGCGCTCCACGTGAGCGCCTGCGACCCGCTTTATGTAACGCGTGATGCAGTTCCTCTCGAGCTCATCGAGAAAGAAAAGGAAATCGGCCGCGCCGAGCTTGCGGGGAAGCCAGATGACATCGTAGAAAAAATCCTCGAGGGCAAGCTCGAAAAGTTCTATCAGCAGGTAGTCCTCATGGAGCAGCCTTTCATTAAGGATGATACCAAGACCGTTGAGGAATACCTCAAGGGTAACATCGCGGTCATGGGCGAGAACCTGGTGATCCGCCGATTCGCTCGATTCCAGATTGGATAAAACACCGAAACACCCGTCCACACGGGTGTTTTCGTTTCAGGCGGCGAGGTGATAGAATCCATCCACTATGCTAAGAGTCGCCATCAACGGATTTGGCCGCATTGGCCGGACAGCATTCAAGGCGGGTTGGGGCCGGAAGGGGTTCAAGTTCGTTGCCATCAACGACCTTACGGAACCCAAGATTCTCGCGCATCTCCTCAAGTACGATTCCACGTTCCGTACCTGGGACCATGACGTCAGCTTCGATGAGCATCACCTCATCGTCGATGGCCACTTGATTCCGATCGTTGCTGAGACGGAGCCGACCAAACTTCCATGGAAGAAACATAACGTCGATGTCGTCATCGAATCCACCGGACGATTCACCGATGAAGTTTCCGCGTCCGCCCACCTGACCGCCGGGGCAAAGAAAGTTGTCATCTCCGCGCCAGGGAAGGACGTCCCAACCTTCCTCATGGGCGTGAACCATAAGAAGGCGAAGAGTTCGGACGACATCGTGAACAACGCATCGTGCACCACGAACTCCATCGCGCCGGTCGCACAGATCATGCACGAGACCTTCGGTGTGAAGAAGGCGCTCATGACGACCATCCACTCCGTCACGGCCGAGCAGAACATCGTTGATTCGCTTCCGCCTAAGCTCCACCCGGACATGCGCCGCGCGCGTTCGGCGTTGGTGAACATGGTGCCAACGTCGACTGGAGCCGCGAAGGCTACGACGGAAGCGATTCCAGGCCTCAAAGGAAAGTTCGACGGGATCGCCGTGCGCGTCCCGACCCTCGACGTTTCTCTTTCAGACTTCACGTTCGTCCTTGCAAAAAAGACGACCGTCGAAGAAATAAACGAAACATTCATCAAGGCCTCAAAGTCGCCGCGCTGGAAGGGAATCCTCGGTGTGTCAGATGTCCCGCTTGTCTCAAGCGATTATATCGGCAACCCGCACTCGTCCACGGTCGACCTGCTCATGACCCGTGTCGTCGACGGCGACCTCGTCAAAGTCCTCGCCTGGTACGACAACGAATGGGGCTACTCCGTCCGCCTCATCGAAATGGTCGAACACGTCGGATCGTTGTGATCGCAGTTAGTAGTAAGTAGATAGTAGTTAGTAGTTTTTTACTACATTCTACCGTCTACTATCTACTAACTACTTACTACTAACTCTCACGCCGCCGATCGCCTCCTATGTCGAATCCTCAACACCGCATCGTAATCCTTGGAGGGGGATTCGGTGGACTGCATACGGCTATCGAACTGCATAAGCGCCGCGCTCGCTTGAAGACGCATGAGATCATTCTTGTCGATCGCAGTAACGAGCACGTCTACACGCCACTTTTGTACGAGGTGAGTGCCGGGCTTACGCGTCCTGACGAAGCGTGTGACATCCACTCGCTTCACACGGCGGTGAGTATTTCGCTTTCGCATTACGATGAAGC
>CALRBH010000021.1 GCA_943354165.1 Candidatus Uhrbacteria bacterium RIFOXYB12_FULL_58_10 | reverse complement strand
GCGTTCGCGCTGCGGAATGCCGAAAGCGTCCACGCGAGCACAATCGCAAGGCCGCGGGTATACCACCACGCCGGAAACCGCACGATGCCCCAAAGGACGTCGATGCCGAAGTAGCGAAACGCGAGCGAAGCGTTGCCTTGAGCCATAACGAAGATATTCTAACACAAAACCGCCCGTGGGCGGCTGTGTATTATTCCAATGATTTTCGCAGTTCCTCCATCAACTTCAGGTAGAACCGAATGTTATGAATCGTCGCATGGCGTTCGGCGACGGCTTCACCCACCGCGAAGAGGTGACGCAAGTACGATCGGCTCACCGTCTTGCACGTATCGCAATCGCAGTGCGGATCGATGGGGCCGTCCTCGAACGCGTGGCGCTCGGCGCCGGCGTGGTAGCGCTCGTAGAAGTCGGTTGGATTGGATCGAAAGTCGATCGTCGACGGGTCTTGTTTCCAAACGAACAGCGTTCCGTGTCGCGCGTTGCGGCTTGGCAACACGCAATCGAACATGTCCACGCCCGCGTTCACGTTGCGGACAATTTCTTCCGGCATTCCTCCGCCCATAAAGTAGCGCGGCTTATCCGTCGGCAATTTCTTGCAGCAGTGCTCAACCATGCGATACATGTCCTCGCGTGGCTCGCCGACCGAAAGGCCACCGATGGCGTACCCATCGAATCCGATACCCTTGAGTCCTTCAATCGATCGGGTCCGCAGATCTTCGTGCGTACCGCCCTGGACGATCCCAAAAAGATTTTGCCCATTGTCCTGCTTCGATTCCTTGCAGCGCTTTGCCCAGCGCAACGAACGTTCCATCGCATCCTCATAACGCTCACGCGTTGAAATACCTGAGGCAACATCATCGAACTGCATGATGATGTCGCCGCCGAGAGCCGCCTGCATCTCCATCGACGCTTCAGGCGACAGGAAAACTTTCGCCCCGTCGATATGAGAAGCGAACTCTACGCCTTCCTCGGACGTCTTATTGATTTTCGACAGCGAGAACACTTGGAAGCCTCCGCTGTCCGTGAGCACGGGCTTGCTCCAGCCAGTAAGCTTGTGGAACCCGCCCATCTTCTTCATCGCCTCGAGTCCTGGGCGCAAGAGAAAATGATACGTGTTCCCAAGAATGATCTGCGCACCGAGCTTGGCCACATCCTGCATCCCAAGCGTCTTCACGGCCCCGCGCGTGGCGATGGGCATAAAAATGGGAGTCTCAACCACGCCGTGCTCAAGGGTGAGCCGGCCGCGACGAGCGGAACCAGTGGTTTTGAGAAGCTCGAACATAGGTAGTGGAACACTGTACGCACGCCTTTTCGTCCGGTCAACTCTATGATTCTTCTTCTGGTAAGAACCCGCCCACCTGCAGATTCCACAAATGCGCGTACGTTCCACCTTGCGTAATGAGCTCATCATGCGTCCCCTCCGCGACAATCTTTCCCTTTTCAAGGACGACGATGCGGTCCATTTCGCGAATCGTCGAAAGTCGATGAGCGATGACGAGCACGGTCTTGTCTTTCATGACTTGATGCAACGCATCCTTGATGAGTCCTTCGGAAGCGGAGTCGAGACTCGACGTTGCTTCATCGAGGACAAGAATCGGTGCATCAGCGAGAATCGCGCGAGCAAGAGCAACACGTTGACGTTCGCCACCCGAAAGTTTCACGCCACGATCGCCCACGAGCGAATCGTATCCGTGCTCAAGCTGCTTAATGAACTCATCGCAGTGCGCACGCTTGGCCGCCTGCATGACTTCTTTCTTCGAAGCGTTCGGCCGAGCGTATTTGATGTTCTCAAGGAGAGATCGATGGAACAGCGCCGGATCCTGCGGAACAAGGGCGAGCGATCGACGCAGACTTTCTTGAGTGACGGTCGCAATGTTCGTCCCGTCGATGCGGATTTCGCCTGACTGTGGATCGTAAAAGCGATAGAGAAGCTTGATAATCGTACTTTTCCCTGCCCCAGAGAGTCCGACGAAGGCGACTTTTTCTTTCGGTTTGATCGTGAGACTGAAGTCTTTGAGGATCAGTCGCTTTGGTTCGTAGCCGAACTTGAGATGAGCGAATTCGATTTCACCCTGAGGGACACGGAGGGTTTTCGCGTCAAAAGCGTCAATTACATCTGGCTCGTCGTTTAAAAGTCCTGCTCCAGGTGCAGCATCAGCAAGCATGGCGGGAAGTTTGCGGAATATTCGTGCCAGACCCTGCAGGTTGGTGTAGAGAAATGCAAGATATCCCTGCGTAATGATTACATCCCCTAACGTACTCTCTCCGATCGACCATTTGTATAACATTCCTCCAAGCAAAATAATCTCAAAAATGATCATGAGACCCATCTGTAATCCCCATCCGACTTCTTCCTTAAAGACGGCGGAAAACTCTGCCTTAGTCACTGCATGATGTGCTTTTCTCATTTCATTTGATTCTTGCCGCTCCATGGCAAAAACCTTCGTCGTCACAAGGTTCCCTGTAGCGTCCGCTAGACGTGCCGCAGCTTGGATGCGTTTTTCAACAATCTTTTCACGCATGACACGCCAGCGTTTCGCAAATTGGAACTGGTAAGCAATGGTTAGGATGACATAGATAACAAAGGCCAACGTGAGAACTGGAGAATGTCCGAGCAGGATCACGGCAAACCAAACTACGAATAAGATAAATGGAATGATTTGATACACTCCGAACTCAATAAAAGACGTGAGTACCTGGCTAAAATCCTGAATCATGGTGAGAATCCTCCCACTGGAAACATCGGAAAACAATCGGGCTGACTGAATCGTGGTGCGTGAAAACAAAAACGTTCTTGTTCCTTCACTCACCCGAACCACGGCGCGTGTCATCACAACGCTCATGACGCGATATAAAAACCACGTGGCGATCAAAATGGAAGCAAGATACGCAAATGGTATCCGCACGACAGACCACGAAGGTACAGGCGAGGATGTGATCGCATCAACAATTGATTTGAATGCGAGAGGAGCAACAAGCTCCAGCACCATCACACAGGCCTCAAGGAAGAAAACCGAAGCTATGGCGAATCGATACGGATACGCAACCGCAACGAGTGCGCGGACGGTTTGCTTCCACTCTCCCCCTTTCTTCATACTGCCGAAAATTATAACACGCCCCTTGCGAGGCGTGTTAGTTATTTACGATTTCAGATCAAGCTCCGTGAGCATCTGCTTCTGCTCGC
Organism: Candidatus Uhrbacteria bacterium RIFOXYB12_FULL_58_10; assembly: GCA_943354165.1. GTDB lineage: Bacteria > Patescibacteriota > Patescibacteriia > UBA9934 > GWF2-40-263 > CALRBH01. The sequence continues at coordinate 3,996 of CALRBH010000021.1, read as the reverse complement.
GCGACAATTTCGTCGGCGTCACCAGTTCGACCATCACCGCATGATCCCCTCGCGAACGCCCATTCGGAATCCCCTTCCCACGGATCCGGAATTCCGTGCCCGTCTGCGTCCCCGCAGGAATCTCGAGCTTCTCGAGCCCATCGACCGTATCAACTTCGATCGTGGCGCCAAGCGCCGCCTGCGTGAATCCAATCTTTGCGATCGAGAAAATCGTCGATCCTTCGCGTTCAAAACGCGCATCTGTCTTCACATGCAGACGGATGAACAAATCGCCGCTCTCGCCGCCCTTCACGGCTTCGCCCGCGCCTCGAATGCGAAGGGTAGCTCCATCGTCGACGCCCGAAGGAATCGAGACCTGAAACGTCTTCTTTTCTTTCTTCACACCAGAACCTGAACAGTTGGTACACATTTTCTCCGGCTGCTCCCCCTGCCCATCACAATCTCCACAGGTCGACTTTGTCTGGAACGTTCCAAACATCGTGCGCGTCGCAGAAACTTTTACCCCCTTTCCGCTGCAGCCCGTGCAGGTCTTCATCTTGCTCCCAGGCTCGGCCGCCGTCCCGCCACAGCGTTCGCACGTAAATGGCTTCGTGAGCGTAACTTCTTTTTCGATGCCAAACACCGCATCGTGAAAGGAGAGGTCGACGTCCACTTGAATGTCCCCGCCACGCTGGCGACCGCGTCGGCTTCCTCCCCCGAACATGTCGCCGAACATTTCTCCAAGATCCTCAAATCCACCGGCGTTCTGGAACCCAGAAAAATCAAACCCGCCGCTAAATCCCCCACCACCGCCCTGCGAACCATCGAACGCGGCCGAACCGTACTGATCGTACTTCGCACGCTTCTGCTCATCGCCAAGCACCTGGTACGCCTCATTGATTTCCTTGAACTTCGAATCGTCACCGCCGGTCTTATCGGGGTGATACTGGTGCGCCAACTTGCGGAACGCCTTTTTCAAGTCGTCCTGCGAAGCGTTTTTCTCGGCGCCGAGAAGTTTGTAGTAGTCTTTTGCCACAATTAATGATGGTCACCGTCTCCAAAAATCGCCTTCCAGGTAAACGAGGTCAACATCCCGAGGAACAGCAAGCAGATCGTGATCGTGAAAGGATACCACGACGCAAACCCCGCCAAGGACTGAACCATGTCCGAACACTTCGAAGGAGGAGGAATGACGCCGACTTTGGCGCATCCCTCCTTTACTTCGATGTAGGCGACGATGTGCTCGTCGAGTGATTGCGGAGCGTGTGGGATCACATTTCCTTTGCTTGTGCGTCAATCGGTTCGTCAGGCTTCCCATCAGGCCCTGAGCCTGTCGAAGGGTTCGCCTCGCCTGGCGGCTGCTGGTACATCTTGGCACCAACCTTCTGCGCCGCAGTCGACAGTTCGTCCGCCGCCTTCTTGATCGCCTCGTGATCATCGCCATCCTTCACCGCCTTCAGTGCGGTAATTTTCTCTTCGACTTCTTTTTTCTCCTCTGCAGAAACTTTATCGCCAGCTTCGGTCATCATTTTCTCCGAAGTGTAGATCATCGTCTCGGCCAGGTTCTTGTGCTCGATCTTTTCCTTGGCCTTCTTGTCTTCCTCCGCGTGCATCTCCGCATCCTTTTTCATGCGCTCGACTTCCTCTTTCGAAAGTCCTGTCGAAGCCGTAATCGTAATCTGCTGACTCTTACCGGAAGCCTTGTCAGTCGCAGACACGGAGAGAAGTCCGTTCGCATCAATGTCGAATTTCACTTCCACCTGCGGAACGCCGCGTGGAGCCATCGGCAAGCCAGAGAGAATGAAACGCCCAAGCGACTTGTTGCCGCTCGCCATTTCACGCTCACCTTGCAGAACGTGAATCTCGACAGATGGCTGGTTGTCGGCCGCCGTCGAAAACACCTGCCCCTTACTTGTCGGGATCGTCGTATTGCGTTCAATAAGTTTCGTCGAAACACCACCAAGCGTTTCGATCCCGAGAGACAACGGCGTTACGTCGAGCAACAGCACATCCTTCACTTCCCCCTGAAGCACTCCGCCCTGCACCGCAGCACCAAGCGCTACGACTTCATCAGGGTTCACGGACACGTTCGGCTTCTTGCCGAAGAAATCCTCGACGGTCTTCAAGACGAGCGGCATGCGGGTCATTCCACCAACCATGACGATCTCCTCGATTTTCGACTTATCGATCTTCGCGTCCTCAAGGGCCTTCTTCACTGGACCGAGCGTCTTCATGACAAGGTCATGGCAAAGCTCCTCAAGCTTGGCGCGTGTAAGGTTTAGTACCAAGTGCTCCGGACCATTTGCGCCCGAGCTGATGAATGGCTGGTTGATCTCAGTCTGTGCGGCGGTCGAAAGCTCGATCTTTGCACGTTCAGCCGCATCCTTCACACGCTGCATGGCGAGTGGATCGCGCGCAAGATCAATCCCCTTTTCCTTCTTGAACTCAGACTGAATCCAATCGATGACAACACGATCGAAGTCATCTCCCCCGAGGTGAGTGTCGCCATTCGTCGCCTTCACTTCCACCGTATCCTCAGAAACATCGAGTACGGAAACATCGAACGTTCCGCCGCCGAGGTCGTACACAAGAACTTGCTGGCCCTTCTTCTTATCGAAACCATACGCAAGCGCCGCAGCCGTCGGTTCGTTGATAATACGAAGAACCTTAAGGCCGGCAATTTCACCGGCGATCTTCGTCGCATTGCGCTGTGCATCGTCGAAGTAGGCAGGAACCGTAATAATCGCTTCGGTGACTTTCTCCCCAAGGCGTTCCTCCGCATCGGCTTTGAGTTTACCCAAAACCATCGCAGAAATTTCTTCCGGCGTGTATTCCTTCCCGCCCATGATCACGCCGACACCCTCACCGTGCTTCACGATCTTGTACGGCATCATCTCCGCATCACGCATAACTTCCGCATCTCCCCAGCGGCGCCCAATAAGGCGCTTAATGGAGTAGAGCGTATCCGCAGGATTCGTCACCGCCTGGCGCTTTGCCGTAAGACCAACGACGCGCTCGCCGGACTTCGAAGTGGCGACCATCGATGGAGTGGTACGCACGCCTTCCTTGTTTTCCAAAACCTTTGGCTGGCCCCCTTCAATGACAGCCATGCAGGAGTTCGTTGTACCGAGGTCAATTCCGAGAATCTTAGGCATAGGGAAAGTTAGTAGTAAGTAGTTAGTAGTTAGTAGGACTACTTGCTCACGATCACGCGAGCTGGGCGCAGAATTCGATCTGTAATTTTCCAACCGCGCGACGCAACTTCGACAATACTTCCAGTTTCCTTCCCTTCTTCGGCGCGATCTCCAACAGCCTCATGCTTCAATGGATCAAACGATTCGCCAACTTCACCGAACGATTCGACGCCGAGGGACTTCAGCGCGTCCTCAAGCTCGCGGCGGATGTGAAGGACTCCCTGCGCCCAGTTCTTTTCCTTTCCTTGAAACTCAGGAACGAACTGAACGGCTGCGTCAAAGTGCTCCAGCACTGGCATGAATCCCTCAACTGCCGACTCGACGGCCATACGCCGAATGTCCGAACGCTCCCGAGACAAATCCTTTTTCAGATTGTCGTAATCAGCCAGCGCCCGCTTCCATCCAGCCATGTTCTCGGTGGCCTTCGTCTCCCAACCCTCGTCCTGTCGTCCTTCCAAACCTCCCGAACTTCCCAAACCTTCCAAACCCTCGTATTTTTCGTCTTGATTCATATTAAGATTCATCAAGTAATTCTTTGGCCGCTTCAAGCAACGCGATGTTCCTTCCGTAATCCATACGCATCGGCCCTACTAGACACAGGATCGCCGAGTGGCCGTCTGGGAGATGAAACTTCACGACCATGCTTGTCATATCCTTCCCAAACGGACTGTCTCGTCCGATCATCACTTGCGGCTTATGCGGAATGTCGTCAAAAATGTCGCGCACAATGGCTTCAAAACGGTCGACCATCATCGCGAGGGCCTTGGTCACTTCCCTGTCTCCGAAAAACTCAGGCTTTAAAAGAAGTTTGCCGACGCCCGCA
>CALRBH010000020.1 GCA_943354165.1 Candidatus Uhrbacteria bacterium RIFOXYB12_FULL_58_10 | reverse complement strand
TCAGATGATGCAGGGCCGCGGAGTTGGTGGCACTGGAGGGAGTCGAACCCACATTTACTAGCGACCTTGGAAGGCAGACACCTGTCTCTTTTTGCTAGCAATGCCGTGCTTCTCAGAACCTGAGACCTATTATGTCGTGGGTTCAGTCGAAGGCGCAAGTAGATCACTTGCGCGTCGAGACCTTACAGACGAGGTGTTTCGCACTCGTCGCAGCAGTTCATTTCTACGTTGTCGCTGGCACGCGTGATCTTGCCGGTGTTGCGCATCACCTCAACTTTGCGTGCGCGCTCCAGGTTGATCTTGATGCCGCAGGTGGTGCAGGTGTATGTGCGTTCTGTGGAAGTCGCGAGTGCTTGGGCGAAGGTGTAGGACCTCATGTCCATCACCTCTTGTTTTTGCTCTTTAAAAGAAATGATGATGGCAGTCATTGCGAACTCCTACGGATTCTTCTCAGGACCCTCGTGCGGAATTGCACGAGGTGCCCAGTCGAAGGCGCAAGGGTGAAATCACTTGCGCACGTGGGTGTTTTTATTGGCAAACACCACGAGCCCATTACTACGCAGCCGCACGCTTATTGGCGCGGTGCCGTTGACGGTCGAGATCCCGCTCACGAGCCAATACTCGGAAGTCAGTATGAGGATCATTGGCTTCTTTCAAGCCCTCACTCATAGCGATCCTTATTGCTCGTTTCTCACCTTTCACGGGAGTACGTGTATCCGGAGGAGTGTATCCTTTCAGATACCCCACCTCTCCTTCTTGAGTGATCACACCGATCACGAACGACCGGTTCGGGAGCTTGGGGACGAAGTTCCCCTCCCACTCCTGCATGCCGACCTTACGGAGGACGGCGTGGAGGTCACTGATGTCACCTTGAACGCCCTTGAAGCGGATGCAGGTGCGCATGATGGGACACATCACAAACACAATGAAGAGGTTTACCGCGAAACCTTCGCGGCGAGGTGCGCATGCAAAGCGCTTGAAAGAAGCATGTACCAGCTGCATGGGGACTCCTCAGAACACACGAAGTTCGTGGGCTCAATCGGAGACGCAAGCGAGGGCTTGCGTTACGAGTGCTGCAGATCATGGGCTCTGCAGCTGGCCCGACGTGGGACAGATGGGCTTACCACCTTTCCCGAGTGCCTCGTTGGGGATGTCCCAAACGAGTGCAGCTGGAACGCACGGCCAGGTTTCCGCAGCACTCAGATGCTGCATGGACACCGAAGTGTGGCCGCCGGAGGGACACACGACAACGATATACATCGCTACGTACATCCCCGCCATCAGACAGGTAACAATGATACCTGTCGAGCTCGTCATGAACTGCGCAAGGGTCCGCTTGCGCGCGGTGGGAGCGGTCAGCTTCCCGGAAAGAACCGCATCGATGTTTTTCATCGATTCTCCGTTATGGAGGGGCGAAATTGCCCGTTTAAAGGCTCCTGTGAAGAAGCGTTTGAACGGACACCCAAGGAAGACTTGGGCGGAGGCATGACGGAGATCCGTCTGCCATCAGTGAAATTTGCAGTGCGTCCACAACCCTCGCCCCAGCCCCCGGCTTGGTTGGAGGACGCTTGGCCTATGCCTTCCCTTCTTGGGGATTTGGAGTTGGGCGGAATTGCCCTTCGTCCCAGGATTGGCTTCTGCAAGCCTTCCCTGACCGCCTTTGAGCATGCCTTAAGGGCAAGGGCTCGAATCTACGTGAGTGGCCACCCAACGTAGTAAGAGTACGGACTGCGATGCATCCTACCCTCCCGCGGATATCGATCGAACGAATCAATGTCCCTGGGAGGGCCGGAGGCCCTTCTCTCTCCTCACTGCCTCACAAAACGCCTTGCATGGAAGCGTCTTAGAACGCCGTGGGAAAAACCCTTGGCTCCGGAATGTCGCTGCGCCACCAGTGAGGGGACGAATCCCCTATGTCTACAGGTACGGTGATCGGGGCGGAAGCGGGCATTCTAGACTCTATAATCCCATGAATTCGATGTTATTTTTAGGTCGAAGTCTTGTTCACTTCAACCGAACGGAGAAATCTATCATAAGTTGTACATATTGTCAAGACACAATACTGCATTTTACACTATTTTAGCTTAGTGTAGCTATTTATTATGTTAACAAATATTAATATCTTATGAAGTATTTCAGAGGTAAGTCTATTGAATTCTGTCCATCAACGATTGACAAAAAGTGAATTTTCTGGTAGGATGCTTTCACTGGATATCGCGGCTAGTCCCAATTAGGGGTGTCCCCGCGATAGGATCAGTAACACACGACCCACTGCTCTTTGCAGAGCAGTATGTAGACGGAGAAAACCAATGAACAACTAAGATCCTCGACCGTCCTTCAAGGACGATCGGTGCGCGACAAGAGGACTTCCCGCATCCCGCGAGAAGTCGAAACCCCCGGAACTGGAGATCACGAACATGATCAAGTGCAAGAAGGAAGCGTTCGAGATCAGCCGGTCCAATTCCCTCATCTTCGACGATCAGTCGAGGCAGCGGGATCCAATGGACTGACTACCTTTTCCGGAGGTGATTCATGAACAGCTAAACCTGTTCCGAAAGGTCCCATGTCGCGAGACACGGAACCCCCTTTCGACAACCTACCGAAAGACAAAAAACCCGCCATCTCTGGCGGGTTCATGTTTTTACTTATGGGCGTTACATACGCGCCACGCCGCTTCGAAGAGGACTTTTGCCGTGTCGAAGAACGGTTTGCTTTCAATGATGACGGTTACTGGTTTTCCCACGAATGTTACGAAAGCCACGCGATTTCCATAGATCCAGATGTCCCCATGGAATTCTCCGAGTTCTGGAAGTAGCGGACAGAATTGAATATCGGGGTTTGGTGTTTTAGGTGTACCAAGGTGCAAAATGCGGATCTTTGTCCGTTTCGCATCGCTCATTTTCTTGGCTTCGTCGTGTAATTTTTCGTCTAAGAACGTGTAGATGTCATTATAGTTTGCGACTTCCAGCAGGAAAGGTGGCTCGCACTTTGCCTTGTCGATGAAGAGCGCACGGATGGCTTCCTCCCCTTCATAAAACCGCACAGCTGGCCTTTCCCCTCCGGCCATCATTTTAATTTCCGGAAGGATACGCTCAAGCGAATTGAGCTCCTCCGACATGCGCACCATCTTCTGCTTGAAAACCGCAACAGCGGCCTCTGGATCCTCAGCCACGAAAAACCGTTTCTTGCCGCGCTCAAAAGAGGAGAACATCCCCTGCTTTTGCATGTCCTCAATTGCCTGATAGGCCGCAGTACGCGAAATCTTGGCCTTTTTGGCGATTTCCTGAACGGAAGTTGGGCCTAGCTGGAGGGCGGCGAGATAGACCTTTGTTTCCAAGGACGAGAGCCCAAGGGAGGTAAAGAGTTTGCTAACATCGGTAGACATAGTGCGGAATAGTGTACACGAACAGTGGACAATCTAAAACTATCTCTTATCGAACCCAACCGTTGCCTCAATCTCATTCACACGGAACGTGACGGCATTCGCTGGCGCTTCCCCGCTCTCACGAAGCGAGCTTGAAAGCGTCCCGGCAATCAACGCCTCGCGGTGCTCTGCGACGGCTTTTTGCATTTCAGCGTCGGTCGAAGTTACGTAAAGTTCGATGCGATCCTGGATCGTGAGCTCGGCGTCCTTGCGCATGCCGTTTACACGGCGGATGATCTCGCGGATCGCGCCTTCGCGGACGAGTTCTGGGGTGAGAACCGTGTCGAGTTCTACGCCGAAATCGCCTTTTTTGAATTCGACGGCCTTCACATTCACTTCGTCCTTCAAAACCTCGACGTATTCGTCGGCGAGTGTGCCGTCTGGGAGCGAAACCGTAAGAGAAGCGAGCGGTTGGCGCACGTTCTTCCCTGCTTCTGAACGACGTTCGAGGGCGCGGCTCACGACGGTGCGTGTGCGGGCCATCTTTTCCAAAACATCAGTATCCAAAAGCTTTTCGGTCACTTCTGGCCAGTCTTCAAGATGAACGGACAAGCGCTTTTCGCTGGCTTCGAAGCCGCCGTTGATGCCTTGATACACGACTTCGGCCAGGAATGGCATGAATGGCGCGAGCATCTTTGAGAAGGTGTCGAGAACCGCACCAAGCGTCGCGATCGCGTGCTGCTTGTCTTCGGATTCATCCTTAAAACGATCACGGGAACGGCGGAGGTACCAGGTTGAAAGATCGGTAACGAATTCTTGGAGTGTGCGGGCGGCGGTCGAGAAATCGTACGCATCGAGGCGCTCAGTTTCTTCCTTAAGCGTCTCGTTCAATCGAGCCAAGATCCACCGATCCAAAACATTCCCAGAATTCTGAATTCTGAATTCTGAATTCTCTCCAGCATACAACTGATAGAACGAAAGAACATTCCGCAAAATCGTCACAAACTTCTTTCCGACTTCGTCTACGCCCGCTTCACTGAAACGCAAGTTTTCCGCGTGCACGACTGGCGAACTCATCAAGTAAAAACGTACAGCGTCGGCCGAGTAGGCTTCCACGACTTCCATCGGATCCGGATAGTTGTTGAGGCGCTTGCTCATCTTCTTTCCGTCCTCTGCAAGAACAATGCCGTTTACGACGACGTTCTTGAAGGCGGGCGAACCGAAGAGCGCTGTCGCGAGAACGTGAAGCGTATAGAACCATCCGCGGGTCTGGTCCTGACCTTCTGCGATGAATTCTGCAGGGAAACCTTTTTTGAAATCCTGTTGATTCTGGAATGGATAGTGAAGCTGCGCGTATGGCATCGATCCTGACTCAAACCAACAGTCGAGAACCTCAGGAACGCGCTTAAATGTCTTTCCGTTCTTTTCGATCGTGAGCTTGTCGATGATGTGCTTGTGAAGATCCGTGACTTTTTCACCAGAAAGCTCTTCGAGTTCCAACACTGAACCCAAAACAATGAGTTCTCCGTCTTCTGCGCGCCAAACTGGCAGCGGAGTTCCCCAATAACGGGAACGGCTTACGGCCCAATCACGTGCGCCTTCGAGCCACTTCCCAAAGCGGCCTTCCTTCATGTTTTCCGGGGTCCAATTGATCTTTTGGTTGTTGGCGAGAAGCTTTTCCTTGAGATCAGTAACACGCACGAACCAAGAGCTCGTCGCATAGTTCAGGAGCGGCGTGTCGCAGCGCCAGCAGAGTGGATAGCTGTGAATGTATTTCTTCTTCCAGAACAACATTCCCGCCTTCGCGAGCGCACGAACCATCTCCACGTCCATGGACTGGTTGTCGCCTTTCACCTTCACTGGCTTCCCTGCCACATCGAATCCTTCTGCAGCGAGACCGTCGACGACTTCAGGGACGAACTGACCATTCATCTTCACGTGCATGAGCGGTGCGACGTTTTCTTTCTTCCCGAGTTCCATGTCGTCCTGACCAAATCCAGGCGCGATGTGAACGACGCCGGTGCCGTCTTCCGTCTTCACAAAATCTGCAGCAACGATACGGAACGCGTTTGGCCAATCTTTGAAGAACGGAAAAACCGGAGCGTAGGTTGCGCCGACGAGGTCGCTCCCCTTGAGCTCTTCTTTGACCGAAAGTTTCTGCATTGCGACCGGTGAATCTTTTTCTTGTGCAAGGCGATCAAATCCTGCACGCGCCATAATGATGTCGCCAGTTTCGGTCGAAACTTTCACGTAATTGATATCGGAACCGACAGCCAGAAGGACGTTTCCAGGCAATGTCCATGGGGTTGTGGTCCATGCGAGGAGCTTTGCCCCAGCATGAGCACCAGATGTGATCGGGAAGCTCGCATACACGGAAATGTCCGTGAGGTCCTGGTAGTTTTCGCTCACTTCGAAGTTCGAAAGTGCCGTCTCGCAGCGCGGACATACGTGCATCGGTTTGTGACCTTCGTAAATGAGCCCCTTCTCGTGAAGCGACTTGAAGACCCACCAGATGGACTCCATGAAGGAGACGTCCATGGTCTTGTACGAGTTCTCGATGTCGACCCAGCGGCCGATGCGGCGAATGGTTTTTTTCCATTCCTCTGCGTAGGTGAGAACGGTGTCGTGACACGCGTCGTTAAATTTATCGACGCCGAACTCCTCGATGGCCTTGCGGCTGCCGAGTTCGAATTTCTTTTCGACTATGTTTTCGATCGGAAGACCGTGACAGTCCCAACCCCACTTACGATCGACGCGAAAGCCTTTCATCGTCCAATAGCGCGGAGCCAGGTCTTTCATGACGGACGCCACGATGTGGCCGTAGTGCGGGAGCCCGGTCGCAAACGGTGGGCCATCGTAAAAAACGTACGGCTTGTCGGCCGGACGCATGTCGATGGATTTCTGGAAGACATCGTGGGTTTCCCAGTACGTGAGGATCTTTTCCTCATCGGCGGAATGGGCGGAAGGTTTGCGTTCGGGGGTGGACATAACGGAGGAAAGGTAGCAATTTTATGGCGTAAAATCAACCAGTAGGCAAAAAGAAACGCCGCGCCTTTCGACGCAGCGTTACGAGTCCTTATGAAGGACTAGAGAACTGCCAGAAACCGGAAGCTCGGACCTTTGCCGTGGCCGTTAGATTTACGTTGTGCCACCAAACCGAGGTTGTCAGGCTTGCCACTGACCACCACATGACGATCGTCGCCATAGCTGTTCTGAACCCACTCCAAATCATTCCCGAACTCGAGCACATCGTCCTCAGCTCGGTCCCGATTGATCCAGCAGAACAAGTTCCCAAGAAGATTCCATTCTTCCAACGTGGGAACACGGAGGGCTTTTCCGGGAAGGCCGAGCGCGTTGGCAACCTTCACAAACAAGCCCCAACTCTGCAGATGATCCCACCCGCCTTCACGACCCCAAATCGTATTGACCTTTTCAACCTCAAAGAGAACGGAGTCAACCTCGCCTCTCATTCTCCCCCGGAGCTTAATCATCTCAACCGCCACCCAACGACCAGGCAACGGAAAGCGCTGGCACAACTCGACTTTGAAGTCTGCGGACGTGAAGTCTGTTTTCACAAACCCTGCCGGATACTCCTCCACCGCAATGGCCGGCAGATAGAATAGCTTCATGTTGAAGCGCAGCATGGCCGTACGCGTCTTACCGCGAAGCTTCGGCACGGCCGGAACTGTGACTTTGCCTGCGCCAAGCACGTTGTCCCACACGCCTTGCATGAAGGCTTGTGGATCGACATCCCACGGCACCGACGATGCTTCGAGGTCGGACGTGGAATCAAGGATCGTCTTGAGATCTGTCGGGTCGATTTCACCTCTTGCGAGGCGTTCTCCCAACTGGTTCGTGAGCTTTGCATAATGCAGAAGCCCGGAAAGACCTGCGGGTGTGAACTGGTCCACCCCCTGCAGAAAATTCTTGAGTGAAGGATCGAGGAGACTCATCTACTACTCCGAACGCCATTCCATTGTCTTGTGACGACCACTAGTCGACACATGACTCTTAATAGCGCACTGAAATGCGGGAAACGCCGCACACGTTCGTGTTTAGAGGCCAGCCTTTCTGACCTCCGAACAACGAGAAAATCTACCTTGTTTTGGCGGGAAGGTCAAGCCCTGCTATTCTTCTCTCGTATGAAACCCACCATCTATATAGGAGCTGATCACGCCGGCTGGGAGCTAAAGGAAGCGGTGGAGGAATTCCTCAAGGAAGAGGGATATAAAGTCGTAGACATGGGGAACCAGAACCTCGTAAACGATGATGATTACCCGGATTTCGGCCATGCGGTGGCCAAGCGGGTGGTTACGGATCCGGGCTCCAGGGGCATCGTTGCCTGCGGAAATGCTCAGGGAATCTGCATTGTGGCCAATAAAGTGAAGGGGGTGCGAGCTGTCACAGGATTCAACCAAGACGCAGCGAAATCGAGCCGAACGGACGATAATGCTAATGTTTTGTGCCTTCCTGGCCATTTCCTCAAGGCAAAGGAAGCACGAAAAATCGTAGAAGAGTGGCTGGGAACTCCGTTTTCCGAAGCGGACCGGCACGTTCGACGCCTTAAGAAGGTAGAGGACATTGAAACCCAGGAGTTCGGCGTATGACGCCCGAAATCATTCCATCGATTCTCGTCGAGTCCGCATCCGAGTTCGAACGGCGACTTCGTCTTGTCGAAAACCACGTGACGACCGTTCATGTCGACGTTCTGGACGGTACGCTCTTCCCTCACATCTCCTGGCACGACGCGATCGCGATCGGCGCGATGAAGACGCCGGTGAAGTATGAGCTCCATCTCATGGTGGAGAATCCGCTGCCGATCATCGAAGCGTGGCAGTTGAATGTCGAAGGGTTCATGCGCGCGATCGTGCATGCGGAAATGCATCGGCCGCTTGCAACGGTTATCGATCGGATCCGATCTATGAAGTTGGAGGCAGGCGTTGCCTTGAATCCAGAGACCCCACTCTCCGCCATGCACGAGGTCGCGCACATCATCGACCAGCTCGTCATTATGGGAGTCCATCCCGGAGCGTCGGGGCAATCGTTTCTTGGAGACAGTGTGCTCGAGAAAATTCGCGAGGCACGTACGCATCGCATCGACCTTCCAATAGAGATCGATGGCGGTGTCACCGAGACGCTCGTTAAACCGTGTGTTCAAGCTGGGGCAACGCGGTTTTGTGCGGCATCTCTCCTGTATTCTGCGCCCAATCCGTTAGCTTCTCTTGAAACCATAAAATCCCTGCTCTCGACAGCGGCGTAAAAAACCTATATACTCGTCTCAACAATTCTTAACCATTCTATGCGAAAGACTATCTCCTTCCTGAGTCTCGTGG
>CALRBH010000019.1 GCA_943354165.1 Candidatus Uhrbacteria bacterium RIFOXYB12_FULL_58_10 | reverse complement strand
ATTTTTCCACCAAGCGTATATCGGGAGAGGCGCGGAAAAGCTCCTTGATACCCATGCCACAGCTTATACGCCTCTACGGCCTTCTGCAGCACCGGCACGTTTGACTGGAATCCCGTTGGGGGGGGGGTACCTTATAGGACATATGAAAAAGTGTTTGGTAAGTTTTGAGGAGGTCGCATCGCTTGGAAATCTCTATGAAGCCTGGGAGGAGTTTATCGCAGGGAAGAGCAGGAAGAAAGACGTGATGGAATTTGCACGTCATCTCGGTGATGAGATCGCGCGCTTGCACGCGGATCTTGTCTCAGATGAATATCGACATGGTCCCTATCACGCATTCGCGATCAATGATCCCAAACCGCGCAACATTCACAAGGCGTCGGTTCGCGATCGGCTGCTCCATCATGCGATCCACAGGAAACTCTATCCATACTTTGCTGCGCGGTTTATTGTCGATTCATTCTCCTGTCAGGTCGGAAAAGGGACTCATCGAGCTCTCGATCGTTTCCAAGACATGGCGAGGAAAGTGAGCCGCAACCATTCGCGCACCTGTTGGGTTCTCAAGTGCGACATCAGGAAATATTTTGCGAGTGTCGACCATTTGCTTCTCATCAGGCTTTTGCGAACATCGATAGGCGATCAACGCCTTCTGTTGTTGCTTGAAAATATCATCAGCAGTTTCGCAACGATCCAAGGGAAGGGGATTCCGCTTGGTAATCTCACGAGTCAGTTGTTCTCAAATATCTATCTCCACGAATTCGACCGCTTCGTGAAGTCGGATCTACGGATTAAGTGGTACATCCGTTATGCCGATGATTTCGTTCTCCTTTCATCTGAAAGAACTGAACTCCTCGCGCTTATTCCTATCCTAAAAGGATTTCTCGCGGAGTACTTGCAACTCTGCATGCATCCGGACAAGGTGTTTCTCAAGTCGTTCGCTTCCGGCGTCGACTTCCTAGGCTGGCTTCATTTTCCGTCTCACAGAGTCCTGCGAACCAAGACGAAGGAACGCATGTTTAAGCGGGTTGCGGCGAATCCAACTAAACCGACCCTGCAATCGTATCTGGGACTCCTCGGGCACGGGGATGGATTTGAATTACGAACGCACATCATCAACGAGGCATGGTTGTGGAGCGAGAAATGATCGGAGGATGATATACTATTTCTCAAATGCCCCAACCCCCACCGTTTCACGCACAATCCGTCGGACAAGTTCTCGCGTCTCTTAAGACGCGGGCTGTTGGGTTATCACAAAAGGAAGCGGCAGCGCGTGTGAAATCGTCCGGCCGCAACGAGCTTCCGCGCGAACCGCTGGAGTCAGCCGTGCATGTTTTCTTGACCCAGTTCGCAAGTCCGCTCATGCTGATTCTCCTTGCCGCGTCTGTGGTGAGTGCGCTCGTGGGGGAACAGGTGGATGCGGTAATGATCGGGCTTGCGGGCCTCATCAACGCCCTGGTCGGATTCTTTCAGGAGTGGCGCGCGGCGCAGTCCATGGAGCATGTGCGCTCGCTGCTTACACTTGAGTGTGTAGTGAGGCGAGACGGAAAAGACATAAAGATCCCTGCGGCAGAGGTCGTGCTGGGAGATATTCTTGTGTTGCGAGCCGGTGATCGTGTGCCTGCGGACGCCCGTATTCGCACCGCGGTGCTTCTTGAAGTCAGCGAAGCTGTTTTGACGGGAGAATCGTTGCCCCAAACAAAAACACCTGCGGTGTGTAAAGCAGCCGTCTCCCTCGCCGACAGAACGTGCATGGTATTTGCCGGCACGCTCGTGTCCGGTGGGCGTGGAGAGGCAATCGTGACCGCCACCGGAATTAATACGGAAATCGGTAAGGTCGCCACCCTCGTAAGCGGAATTCATTCCGAGCCGACGCCGCTGCAGTCACAGCTGACCCAGCTCTCGCGCTGGATCGCCCTCTTTACCGTGGTCTGCATGACGGTGATCTTCGTGATGTCGCTCGGCATCGGGTATTCCGTCATCGAGGCATTCAAGCTGAGCGTGGCCGTGGCCGTGGGTGCCATTCCGGAAGGACTTTCGCTTTCCGTGACCGTAGTCCTTGCGGTGGGCATGCAGCGCATTTTGAAACGCGGATCGCTGGTACGTCGATTAGTTGCAGCCGAAACACTCGGCAGCGTTTCCGTTATTTGTACGGACAAGACCGGGACGCTTACGGAAGGAAACATGCAGGTGTCGGATATTTTCCCTGTCCTGAACCAGAAGCTCGTTCTTCATATCGGCGTCATCTGTAACGACGCCCTTACCGTTGGAAGTCCCACAGAGCGCGCGCTCATTCAGGAAGCGGAACGCATAGGAATCGATCCTGCCGCGGTACACAAGCAGCACGTCCGCCATGCCGAGATTCCATTCTCAAGCGTGCATAAGTACATGGCTACTTTGAACGATTGGCCCGCCTCCGCTAAGGCTTCGGCAGGGCGGGGGCAAGCGATCCTTATGAAGGGGGCGGTGGAACAGGTACTTCCGCGATGCCGCATGTCGGGAGATGCGCGTGAGAAGCTCATGAGCCGAGCGGAAGCGATTACGCGAACCGGTGCGCGGGTCATTGCCCTTGCATACAAGCCCATCCGTTCACCAAAAAAAACCATCAAGGCGGAGGATTTGCACGATTTGACCTTCGGGGGATTTGTCGCATTACGGGATCCGTTGCGCGCGGATGCGAAGTCCACCATTGCGGACGCGCGTGAATCAGGGATACGAACCGTGCTCATTACCGGGGATCATCCGGAAACAGCAAAGTCCATCGCGCTCGCGGCTGGAATGGGAGGAGCGAGGGCGTTTGCCACCGGGGAAGACATAGATCGTTGGAGCAAGCACGAGCTGGCGCGCCATGTGCAGGACACGGACGTGTTTGCGCGCGTGGAGCCGAGGCATAAGATTCAGATCATCGAGGAGCTTAAGCGTTCCGGAGAAGTCGTAGCGATGTGCGGGGACGGAGTGAACGATGCACCGGCGCTCGTGAGTGCGGACGTTGGTGTTGCCCTCGGGAGCGGCACGGATGCGGCCAAGGAAGCTTCGGATATCGTTCTCCTTGACGACAAACTCTTAACGGTGACCGCCGCCGTTCAGGAGGGCCGTGTGCTTTTCGAAAACATCCGGAAGATGACCACATATCTTCTCGCCGGAAGCTTCACGGAAGTCGTGCTCATCATCGGTTCGTTGTTCCTCGGGCTCCCGCTCCCGCTTCTTCCTTTGCAGATCCTTTGGATCAACCTGGTGGCAGACACCTTCCCGAACATAGGTCTCGCTTTTGAGTCCGCGGAGCCGGGCGTAAAGATGCAGAAGCCCCGCCCGCGCAATGAGCCGGTCGCAAACTCGTTTGTCTGGTCCATTATCCTGTTCATCGGCGTGTTGACTGATGGGGTCATCCTCTCGGTGTTCTGGCTGGAAAACGCCGCCGGCATGCCAATAGATCAACTGCGCTCGCTCTTGTTCCTTTCCGTCGGCCTGGCGTCGCTGCTCTACATCTTCTCCATCCGGACGTTCCACACTTCCATCTGGCGTACAAATCCGTTCGCAAACCCATGGCTTCTGGCCGGAGTATGCGTCGGCGGGCTCTTACTGATCCTGCCGTTCGTCATTCCGCCTCTCGGGGTCATTATGGAGCTCGTTCCAATACGCGCTTCGGACATACCGCCGCTCCTCGGGCTTGCGTTCTTGAAACTGATCGGCATTGAGATCATGAAGCTGGTTTGGATGCGTAAGGATCGCTCAGTTGTACGGAACGCGCCTGCGGTCTAAGATGCCAACACTATGACTGCAACCCCACCAAAGGCCTGGAAATCCATGGCAGACGCGCACCGCGAGCGGGAACTGCTCGCCCGGAAGGTGTCAGGCCTCGCCTCGGAAGCCCTTTCCCGATCCAAGCGGGCAATCTTTGCCTTGCACCGCGGAACTGACGCAGAAGCCGCCACGCTCCTCAAGGAAGCGGACGAGCGGTTCGTTGCCTGCGAAGAAGCGGCCAAGAAGCACAAGGTTACCATTGATTCCGGCGTATATCAGGCTGCCCTTGAGGAATACGCCGAAGCGCGCCTGTTCGCGCAATACCTAGCGAACGGAAAATTCGGCGCGCTTGAGAAGCGATTGATGGAACCGCGCGTGTATCTTGCTGCGCTTTCTGATGCAACCGGGGAAGCTGTTCGCGATGCCGTGCGTCGCGCCTCGCGCGGGGAAGTCGAGATCGTCGCGCACGCGCTACATGTCGTTGAAGAAGCCGTCGAGTATTTGCTTTCGCTCGATCTTACCGGCGACTTGCGCACCAAGTTCGACCAGGCAAAAAAGAATCTTCGCTCGCTCGAGCAGATGGCCTACGAAGTCCGCCTTCGCGACCGTTCCGTGGAATCGTAAAAGTAAGTAGTAAGTAGATAGTAGTTAGTAGGACTACTGTTAACTCTACTAACTACTTACTACTATCTACTAACTCCTTCGTATGCACCCGAATCCTCCATGGCTCATGCGCCGGGACGAACTTCATCTCCTTGAGGAGCGTTTTGACGAACTTTTTTCCAAGCATGACGACCAAAAGGACGAAGGCATGTGGAAAACGCAGGAGCGCGTATGGCGGGAATACACGCATACGGAGGCGGAAGGCGATGCGGCCCTGACTACGGAGCTTGGCGAGAAATGGCTGGAAACCGAACATCGTCATGAACATTGCCGCCATGAGGGCAGCGGCGTCCTTGAGACGCTCCGCCGCGAAAGCGTACGCGATCCGCTCTATGCACGTGCCGCAGCATGGGGAGCCGAGCTCGCCCGCTGGGCGTTGCAGTATTACCGCGGGGAAGGCGCAGGGGATGTCGACGTCTATCGCCTTTGCCTGTACGCACCGCTGGTTCCCATCAAGATTTCCTACGCCATTTCGGAAGGATCGTCCGATGGCGAGTTTTCGGACGAGATCGCCTATAAGGAAATTGCGCTCGCGCAGATGTACGTTTCCCGTGCGCGAGAAGCGCTTACGCGACTAAAATTACGTTCGCTCGGGAGCCGCATCGATACGCTTGCCACACAGGCAAAGAGTATCGAGGAAGATTTGACGCAGCTGCGCAAGCGTCTTAAGCGCAGTGGCGATCGTCCCGTATGAAGATTGCTGCGATTGTTCCTGCCTATAACGAAGCGAACACGCTCGGTGCCGTGCTTTCGGTTCTCAACGCATCGCCCTCGCTTAACGAAGTGATCATCGTAGACGATGGATCGACGGATGCCACGGCCCGCGTTGCCGAGGAAGCGGGCGCACGCGTCATTCGGGTTTCGAAAAATCTCGGGAAGGGAAATGCGATGCGTGAAGGA
Organism: Candidatus Uhrbacteria bacterium RIFOXYB12_FULL_58_10; assembly: GCA_943354165.1. Classification (GTDB taxonomy): domain Bacteria; phylum Patescibacteriota; class Patescibacteriia; order UBA9934; family GWF2-40-263; genus CALRBH01. The sequence goes on along the minus strand of CALRBH010000019.1, from coordinate 3,999 downwards.
GTGCTCGCGACTGATGCGGAGATCGTCGTATTCTTCGACGCAGATTTGCGTGGCCTTATTGCGTCACACATCGAAACGTTGCTTGCGCCGGTGCGTTCAGGGGAACGTTCGATGAACGTCGGATTACGGGATCGTGGGTCGTTTGTCACCGCCATGACCGCCAACCTTCCGATCATCGGTGGAGAGCGCGCCATGAAGCGAACGGTGTTCGAGCGCGTCCCCAAGCGTTTTCTTCAGGGATTTATGGTAGAATCGGCGTTGAACTACCGCTGTCGTGCCGACGGCCTCTCTTACGGCGCGGTGGTGCTCCAAGGCCTCTCCATCAAGCGAAAGTACGAGAAAGTCGGCTGGCTGCGGGCCATCCCGCAATACGTGCGTATGTTCGCCCGCGTCGCCTACGCCATGATCGTTGTCCGCCTCGCTAATCTGTTCGGCAGATTCTAGACAAGGTTTGGGAGGTCCGGGAGGTTTGGGAAGTTTGGAAGGTTCGAAAGAACTTAGCCAATTTTCCTCCCCAACCTGCCGGACCTCCCAAACTTCCCCAACCTTTTTCATATGCTCGACCTGTCGAAAATCGCAAACATCAAAGACGCCGTGGTCACCGTCATGGGCCTTGGGCGTTTTAAGCAGGGAAGCGGAGTAGGGGCGGCCAAGTGGTTGCTGCGCCATGGAGCACAGATTGTGGTGACCGACGTAAAGTCGGAAAAGGACCTCAAGTCCTCCGTCGATCTTATTACCGAATGGTACGAGAAGTACCGGAAGGAGTTTCCAGATCGCGAGATCTACTCGCCCGTGTTCGTACTCGGCAAGCATGAGCCTGAGGACTTTACGAACGTGCAGATGGTCGTAAAAAATCCGGACGTCCCCAAGGAATCCGATTTCGTGAAGCTGGCGATGGACGCCGGAGTGGACGTGGAAAGCGACGTCTCGCTGTTCCTTCGATTTTATCAACATCCGGTGTATTGCGTGACGGGAACGCGCGGAAAGTCCACGACCACGGCGCTCCTCGGCGAAATGCTTAAGAAGGTTCATCCAAAAACCGTCATCGCTGGAAACATCATGCGCTCGCCGCTCGAGGATTTGGATTGGCTGCTTGAGGAACCAGGTGCCGTGCCCGTCGCCCTTGAACTTTCCTCCTGGCTTCTAGAAAGCATTGAACACGTTCCACGCGGCCCAGAGATCGCGGTGTTCACGAATGTATCGATGGACCACCTCGATCGTTACGCTTCGTTCGACAGTTACGTGGAGGCCAAGATGCTCATGTTCAAGCATCAGACGCCTGAGCAGAAGGCGGTGTTGAATTTTGATCACGAGCTGGTGAAGAAGATTGGAGACAAGGTTACGTCCAAGAAATACTGGTTCTCAAAGTCCAAGCTGCCAGACGGTGTCGAAGGGACGTACATCATGGAAAATGGCGACCTCATGCTTCGCCTCGGCGGATCAGATCGTGTGATTTGCAATACAAAGAACTGGCCATCACTTCAGGGCGAACACAACATCGAAAACGCGCTCGCGGCGACGCTGGCTGCGGCCATTGCCGGCGTACCGGACGACGGCCTGTGCGGTTCACTCCGAACCTTCCAAGGCCTCGAAGGCCGCCAGCAGACGGTCCGTGAGTTCAACGGCGCGACCTACGTGAACGATACAAACGCGACCACCCCGGAAGGGACGATGGTGGCGCTCAAGCGGTTCCGCAACGGCGAAAAGAAAAACATCGTCCTTATTCTTGGTGGAAACGCCAAAGGGATTCCCTTTGATCAGGTTGCGAAGATGATTCAGGAAACCTGCAAGCACGTTGTCTATCTCGAAGGAAAGGCGACCGACGAAATCGAGAAACTCGTAGGCCCAAGCGTCCCAGCCTCCTACGCCTCCGACATGGAAACCGCCGTCGCCGCCGCCCGCACCGCCGCCGTGGAGCACGACGTGGTTTTGCTTTCGCCGGCGACGACGAGTTTCGCGACGTTTAAGAATGCATACGATCGCGGAGGGCAGTTCGTGGAGGCGGTGAAGAATTTGAAATAGTAAGCGTCGAGAGGATTGCATCCGTCATGTCGCGTTCGCGATAGTGTGTACGTACACGTTCCTTCAGGGCTGTGCCCAATCGGTGTGCGTGCGCAGGATGTTTCACGAGCAATGCAACCGCCTCGGCAAGCGCAGGAACGTCTCCGCGCTCAATCAGGATTCCTGCTCGGCCATGGTTGAGGAGCTCCGGCAGCGCATCAACCGCGCTCGCAATCACGGGGAGCCCTGCCGCCCCCGCCTCAAGCACGGCAAATGGAAGCCCTTCGAAATCGGAAGGAATCACGAATGCGTCAAACGCGGACAGGTATTCGCTCGGATTTTTCAGGTCGCTTCGTAGGAGGCCGTGGGCGCCTGCCTGCTCGGCCAATGTTTTTTCGAGCGGACCGTAACCAAGCACCACCACACGAGCTTTCGAAGGCCACGCCGGGTCGTGCGTCGCCGCAAACACGCGATCGAGCCGCTTCTGTTCCGTGAGCCGCGCAACGGCTCCTACGACAAATGTTTTTTCTGAAAGCCCAAGTTCCTTACGCGCCTTGTCTCGCGGCAGGAGAACGGGCACGGAAGGAGGGATCCCGTTCCGAGCAATGGTCACGGGAATCCCCGTTGGAATCAGGCAATGCGCCGCGCCGTATTTCTTGTCCGCCTCTGAGACACAGACGATCGCATCGGCCGCATGCAAGAGAATGCGATAGATTATTTGCGCTCCCCATCGTACCGGCCAGGAAACCCCTTGAGCCGCTAAGCTCCAGCCGTGAACGATCGCGATGCGTTTTCCCGGGAGGGCGCTTAACAGGGCCGTCGGGTGGGCGGCGTGGGCAAATACGGCCTCCGGGTTGAGGTGTTTTCCCAGCATGCGGGCTTCGTTCCTGGCCCGCATGAGCGAAATCGGATTCAGCGTCGGTTCAAGCGAGGGAAGCAGATGCCAAGCCACGCCGTCTTCCTTCAGACGTTCCGTGAGCCATCCGGTTTTTCCAACCGCAACCGATGTCTCGTGTCCGGCATGCATCAGCGCACGTGCAACCGCAAGAACTTGTACCTGCGCTCCGCCGCGGTTGCTATGGGTGATGATTTGGAGGACGCGCACAGGTTATGTCCGTGTGGCTTTGATGACGAGAAACATCGGAATCTCGCGGCGCGAAAGGTTTTCCGCCTTTGCCCGTGCGCCTGGGGTGCTGATCCGGTTGCTGACGAGCTCTTCCATCTTTGAAACGGTGAATCCGTTCGCCGCCAAGGCATTCACATAGGTGGAAATCGGCCGATGGTACGAAACCGTTTTCACGGTCGGATCAGAACCGGGGTGGGCGGTGATCGGTGCTTCGAGTACGGAAAGATATTTATCGATGTGCCGGTACATCGTATCGTTCCCAATGAATCCCCAGCTCGACGCGCCAGGAATCCGGAACGCCGGATGGTTCATGGCGATGATGAGCGGAGCGCCTGGCTTCAGAACTTTCGCCGCCTCGGCAAGTACTGCTTCGAGCTTATCGATGTTCTGAATGGCGAGCAGACATGTGGCGCCGTCGAATGAGGCGGCCGGATACAGCTTTGAAAATGATCGCGCGTCCCCGATCGAGTACGCGGTTTGTTTGGGCGCGAGCTTTTTCGCGCTCGCGATGAGTGATGGGGCCGCGTCGAATCCGCTCACATGCGCCTTTGCCTTGCTTGCGACGAGCCGGGTGAACGCGCCTTCACCGCAGGCGATATCGAGATAGCGACCGTCATCCTTGGGATCAAGTAACTTCAAAACGCTTGGGTATACGACGTCTTTTAGGAGCGAGCCTTCCTCCTTGAGGTGGCCGTCGTACCATTCAGAGACGTTCTCCCAGCCGGTTTCAGGGGGCATACGCAGTTAGTAGTAAGTAGTAAGTAGTAAGTAGTTAGTAGTAAATAGGAGATTTTTTCGTAGTTAACCCTACTAACTACTATCTACTTACTACTAACTAACGCTCCCACGCATGATACAATACTTTCACCATG
>CALRBH010000018.1 GCA_943354165.1 Candidatus Uhrbacteria bacterium RIFOXYB12_FULL_58_10 | reverse complement strand
CGTCCTTGAGGACCTTGCGAATGTTGTCGATGGATTCACGCATAGCGAGGCGCTCGGCGTCATTGGCCTTAGCGAATCGTTTCGTCAGATCTGTGATCAGATCCTTGTCGATACCAGGCTCAGCCGCGGTGCGCGCCTCATTCCGAATAACGGGGTTGGCGGCGAGGGTACTTGCGGAGGCCGTGTTGGCGAGCATCTTTGCGGAGGCCTTCGGGTTTCTCTTGAGTGTGTTACTTGCGTCCACCATATTCATGCTTCCAATTGCCTTCGACAGCTTGCCGACCTCCTGCAACCCGAGGTCATCCTTGGTCATGGAGGCGAAGTAGCCGGCGTTTCCTCCCTTAAAGGACTCACGCTGTCCTGATCCTCCCTTCCCGTTCATGAAGGCTTGGTAGCCATTCATCACTGGTACATCGACGGCGGTCAGGTCTCCATTGGCGTCCACTTCCTTCCCTTTCATGCCAGTCTTAAATCCTTCCAGCTGTTTCTGGAATGCGGCACGCAAATCAGCGTTGTCCTGAATGTTTGCGAGAGCCACCTTATCCAACTTTTTGACATCTTCGAGACTACCGAGACCTGCAACGGCGTTTTCTGCGGAGGCCTTGCTCTCATTGGAACCGATTGCGGCCGGAGCGCCCGTTGCGTCCTTTGGCTCGTAATTCAAATCCGGACGAGCTTCATCGTGCGCGGTTAAGAAATCCTTAAGAGCCTTATCGCCCTTCACTGTGTCCTTAATAGCATCCTTCCCACCCAAATTCTCCCTGAGTTTTCCAAGCATGCCGGAACCTTCCAGAATCGCGCGTGCTTTCTTGTCGCCAACCGCCTTGGCATAAAGTTGTTGCTCCTGACGCTTTTGTGCTTCGGACGTTGGTTTGCCCTGCTTCGCGCGGCCAATGAGCATCTTCGCTGTGTCTTCTGGCGACAACTTGTCCAAATCGCCAAGGGCTTCCTTTCCAAGCTCTGCCCCATGCGATCGTTCCGCAGTAGCTTCTGCGCGTGTTTTCGCCGCGCCGGCAAAGTCACCAATGCGTTCCTGCTCCTTGGCCTTGTTTTCTAATACGTTAGCTTCATGAATGGCGTGTCCCTGCTTCCCAGCCGCCCCAAGCCCAAGCGCCGCACCAGCCGCCGTAATGCTTCCTTTGGCAGAACCGATGGCTTTTTGTCCGTAAAGTTGTGCGGTCTGGAAGCCTTTCCCTAATGGAGAGGCGTTAACCGCCTGTCCTGCCTTAGTTGCCCTAACTCCGCGCAACCCCAACGCACCAACCTTCCTCCCCGCCCGCGCCGTCGCAAGCGCCCCGCGACCAGTAAGCGCCGCAGCTCCGCCGAGTGATGCGTTCCTGCCAGCGAATCCGAGCGCCTTGTTGATGAACCCGAACTTAGAACTGGAACAGACCGTAGAGGCCGCATCCAACCCCACCATGATGAGCGCAAAAGAAATAACGAAGGCGATGAGGTGATCGAGCTCGAAGATTTTTAAGACGATCCCCGAATCATTTGCCGCGCCTTGCGCTCCAGTCGTAAACCTATTGTTCGCTGCCAGGTTTCCGGAGGCAGCCACCGCGAGCGTCAGCCAGAGGAAAAACGTGAGGATCGGTCCAACGGCGACGGCACACTTAAAATTGGACCACCATTGCGTGTACGGCTTTTTGTCGATCACTCCCCCAAGGCCGCCGATGAACCAGGCAAGCGGAGCCACGATGGTGAGCGCCCAGATGGCTACGATGCGATACGCGAGCACAGCGGTGATGACGAGAATCAGCGTGAGGGCAGCGACGGTCAGGAAAATGGACGCGATGGCCCCGCCAAGGAGGTCAAAGGCGAGGAGCACGGGATTGTTCACGAGGGCGGAGTTGGAAAGCTGTGTCTGTTCAATGGCGAAGGCGGAAAGAAAATTCCCGGCCCCCACGTTCAGAAGCGCGTTTGCGAAGGTGAGCATCACCACCTGCCCCGCATCCACCATGAGCCCCACGATGAGCTTAGAAAAGTTGATGAGGATGGCGAATCCCATGAGGCGCGGAACTTGGGACTGCCACTGCACGTTCTGGCGGCCGAACATGGTGGAGATCGCGATGTAGATCAGCGCCACCACGAAGAACATGTTCACCGTGTCGCGAACGATGGCCCAGCCGGCCCCGACCACTGGCGAGTTTACGAAGTCGTTGTACACCATGAGGTTCATCACGAGCCCAATGAACGCCACCATGATGCGCAGGAGGATGGAATTGATGTAGGAGATGATGGAGGCGAGCCAGCCGATGAAGGTGTTAATGGTCTCTTTTGACGGCGCTACCTCGACGGCCAAGGTTGGATGAGCCGCAAGAAACACGCCGGCCGTTACCACGCAAAAAACCGGAACAAATGCCCGGTGGGAAACGATGTGTTTGAAACGCCGGAGGAGCGCACTGACAAGCGAGCGCATATCAGGGCGAAGTATATCACAAATAAACGACAAACGATAAACACCAAACGACAAAGAAATTCTAAACGACAAACGGTGAAAATTAGCTGATTTTTTGGAGAATTGTAGAAAGAATTCTGGAAAGTTCGTCGGTTTCCTTTATTAATGCAATGCGCTCAGGTTCTGCTTTATTATTGACCACGATTACATCAAGCCAATATCCGGCCTCTCTGGCTTCCTTCCTGGCAATCCGTAATCTTAATTGTCTATCTTTCTGACTGACGGCCTCATTTGCCTCTATATAATTTGCGCCGACTGAACCACTAGCCCTGATTAGCTGGCTAGTATCCGGATGCCGAATATCCATCCCCGCTTCAGATAACATCTTCCTCACTCTTCTCGCATACACCCTAACCCGACCTTCAAGTGGAAATCTCATAGTAATATTTTTAATCATTTGTCGTTTCCTGCCTTTCTTTGTCGTTTGTCGTTTGTTTTTTGTCGTTTTAAGAAAAGACCCGGCGGAAGAACCCGCCGGGTATGTGCCTATGGCACAGTGATCATCAATTCACAGCCTGGTGACGTCGGAGCTGCCGTCGCAATGAGCGGCACCTCGATGCCATCGACGACTGCGTGCGCATTCCCCTGCAGCGTCCCAGACGGGAATGGAGCGATGCAGGACCAGGAGACGTAGCCGTCTGTGTCCTCGAACTCCACGGAGAACCGGAGGTGACCACCTTGGGCCACACCCTGGAGCGTGTAGGTGACATGCGACGCATTGTGCACTTCCTTCAGGTCATGCCAGACAAATCCCCAGGTTCCGTCCGCAAGCTTGTACTCGCCCGAGAGGGTGATCCGCTGTACCGGGCTTGCAAACGGCGTCTGCCAGGTCACGACGAGGCTCCCACCCCCTCCTACTCCCCCTCCGGCAGGGGGAGAGTCCGCTTCCGCTTCGCTTCCAGCATCTGGAGCGTTCCGATCAGGATCGTCACTCGGGTCGGGCGTTTCCGGATCGGGAGCGTCTCCTCCTCCGGGTCCAACGGATCCGCTGTTCGTGTCATCGTCTTCTCCTGTTCCCAGGTCCGGATCGAATTCCGGGATCCCGGGGATGATGGCCGTATGCGCGCACCCGCCAACCGGCGAGCTTGCGACAAGAGGCACGAGGTCTTCCGTGTCGTACCGCACGAGCATCGCTCCCTGCCGACCTTGAACGTCGCAGGAGTCGATAGTTGTCGCCGTGTCCCCCATCTCCACCCGGAAGAACACTTGGTCTCCCGGAACGAGGTTCGCGAGCCTCGCAATGATGACGCCTTCCTGTTCGTCATGGACGATGATGCTCCACGGCATCTCCTGATTTCCGTTCACGTCGAGCACCGCGGCGAAGACGAAGGCTGTATCTGCGACGAACCCTTCGGGCGGCAGGTAGGCCAGGCCGAATTCCCCGCCGTCGAGATCGAGCAGATGCCCGAGGTTGGGATCCTCATCGTCGATGAGTCCTCCCGTATCGCTCGCTTCTGAACAGACCGACATTCCTTCGAGGTCGAGGCAGGCGAATCCTGCCGTACAGGAACCAAACGCGTATCCAGCTCCCTCAATGGCGCCGTCCTCCAAAAACTGGATGCGCGACGGACCGTAGCCGAGCCACAGGAACGTCTGCCAATCGAGCACCGGCATGGCAATTCCGTCCGCGAGCACGTACACATCATTCTGCGACCGTTCGCGCACGAGCATTCCGTCTTGCAACCCGACGGACACCGACGAGGCAACCGTGATAGGACTTCCCGCTTCGTAGCAGGCGAGTTCCTGGTCGGACACGTTCACCACGTCGCGGAAATCGAAGCCAGAGTTGAGAAACACCGCTTCGTTCACGACATGCCGCGCGAGGCCGTTGCCGAGCAGGTAGACCCGCGCGTCGCCAACGGTTTTCACGAGCGTTCCGTCCGGATGCGCATGGGCGACCGGCAGCGCAGACACATAGGTTTGGCCTGCCGGGATCCCACAGACGATATCGCGTCCGGAAACGACGTTGTTGTCGCGCTCGATGCGATAGGACGCAGGGATCGATTCCCCGACTTGCGCCATCTGTCCCGCATCGCCGCGATGCACGCCCACATGGACGTGGTCGCCGGTGCAGAACCCGGTGCATCCTTCGATGCCGACGAGCTGCCCTGCGACCACCTCGTCCCCATCGCGCACGAACACGGTTTTCAGGTGCGCCATGAGGCAGTAGGTCCCGTCGCCACGGTCGATGTTCACGTGGTTGCCGAAATTCCTCGTAGGATCCTCGGTGTGTACGCGAGCGATCCCGCTGCACACCGCAAAGAGCGGCTGGTCCGCATCGTTCGGTGTGTCCAGGTCAAGGTCGTGCTTAGTGGAACGTGTCTGATGACTCAACGTTCCGTCCACGCCCTGTGTACACACCATCGATTCTTCCGCCGGAACCGGCAGGTCAAGCACGAGAGTTCCTCCCTGCCCTCCCTGATCGCCCGACGCGTCGTCCAGCAGATCTATGGGCAACGGTGCCCACTCAAATCCCGCATCTGCCGTAGGGACCGCCACCGCATTCACGCAGTTGGTAGTCCCGCACATCGTGCATCCGATCATGACCATCATGAGCCATCGATTTCCGTTTTTCATCGCGTCCTCACACCTTGTGAAGGTCCTCTGTTGAGGTCCGCCGCGTATCGGCCGCCTCGTTCGGCGCGCTAGATCTCACGCGCCGATGAGCGACACCCGATAAGTTCCCGTCGATGCGACCGATTGCCTCACGACCGTTCGCCTCGTTGATCACTGGTGTACACACGCGCTCCCCGGAAGACCGTCACCTGCGGCGTTATCCATTTCATCCATCGCCACAGCCATGTCGCGTCCTCTAGTTGAACCGTGCGTCTTTACCCGTCATCTGCATTCAATACACCATGCAATTTTCCCGTCGTCAATGCGTTTTTAGGCTAATTTAAGCCATTTTTTCTGTCATGTCATCCTGACAGAAAAACAAAAAACCGTGCAATGAGTTCCGCCCATCAGGCGAACATCCATCGCACGGTTTCTGACATCTTGCTGTGTATAACATTCCGTCAGAGCGCAGTTAGTAGGGGGTAGTAAGTAGTTAGTAGGTTTAACTTCACTACTAACTACTATCTACTTACTACTAACTATTCGATCCCATGACACTCTTTCCCATCCAGTGCTGCAACACTTCTGGCACCAACACTGATCCATCCTTCTGCTGATAGTTTTCCAGGATGGCGATCATCACTCGGCCGATGGCGAACGCGGTGCCGTTCAATGCGTGGGCGTATCCCTTCTCTTTTCCGTCCTTGTAGCGAATGTTCAATCGTCGAGTTTGGAAATCGGTCGTATTACTCGTCGAGTGTGTCTCACGATATCGATCCTGTCCTGGCATCCAAGTCTCGATGTCGTACGTGCGGGCACTTGGCGCGCCGATGTCGCCGGAACACAATCGAAGTACTTGGTATGGAAGCTTCAATCCCTGCATCAACTTTTCTTCGAGCGAGAGGAGAAGTTCGTGCTCCTTGTCCGAATCCTCTGGCTTCGTGAACGAAAACATTTCGAGCTTATCGAACTGGTGCATGCGCAGGATTCCCTTCACGTCCTTGCCGTAGCTGCCGGCTTCGCGGCGATAGCATGGCGAGAATCCTAGGTAGCGTCGAGGAAGCTTCGAACCATCCAGCGTCTCATCCTTAAGCATCGGTCCGATGGCCTGTTCGCTGGTTCCGATGAGCACGGACGCATCATTTTTGAGGTGATAAATCTCCTCTTCCCCGCCGTGGTCGAGGTATCCCATAGCCGCCATCGCTTCCGTTGGGATGATGTGTGGTGGAATTACAGGAACGAAACCCTCCTTCATGAGCATCTGCATGGCGTACTGGACGAGGGCGAATTCAAGCAGCACGGCATCGCCAAGGAAGTAAGCAAACCGGGCGCCGGACACTTTGGCTCCGCGCTCTGTGTCGATGATCCCAAGAGCTTCGCCGATAGTCAGGTGATCCTTCGGCTCGAAATCGAACTTGGTCGGCTCCATGAATTTCCTGAGCACGACGTTGTCGTTTTCATCCTTCCCGACCGGCACGTCCTCGCGCAGGACGTTCGGATATTTCCGAAGCTCCGCGGCGAGTTCGAGTTCGATCGCTGCCGCCTTTCCCTCGATCTCCTTCACCTGCTCCTTGATACCGCGTCCCTCTTCGACAAGCCCGGCGCGTTCATCGGCCGTAGCTTTGGGAATCTTCCCGGCGACGTCGTTCCCCTTGGCGCGCAATTCATTTCCCTCCTGCTCAAGGCGGAGTTTGTCGGTGAGCAGCTGCTGGGCCACCGCAATATCAATCTTTTTCCCGCGCCGGCGGTTGTTCCCGGCCACAAGGTCAGCCTGGTCGATAATCAGCTTGGCATCGATCATAGAGGGTAAAAATCCCCCGTATACTGCTACAAATCAAAAAGGATGTCGAGTGGAATTAAAACTGCGACGAGGGAGTACCTCGTCGCAGCAGGGAGATCCGCCATCCGTTTCGGTCGATTGAACGGAGCGGAGAGCCGCACGCCCATCCGCGCCTCGAGAAAGCCGCCCGTCGTCAGCAGGTACGACGTGTTTCCCGAAAGCGTACGCTCTTTACATAGGTTTTTCTGCCGATCACATGAGGGGATGCTGCTCATCCCGTTTTGTTCTCGGTCCAAAGGGAGATGGCCATGTGGGCGACCATTGCTCCCCTTCCCACCCATAGTCAGGGCACTGGGCGGGTTCAGGCTTGGTGGGCGCCGATGCCCCACCATATCCGGCCTGAATGGACCGTAGACCAATCACGTGACCGCTGCTCCGGTAACACTTCATCACGACCTCCCTAAATCCCAACTTCCTCTTTGAAAGCTGGGGGTGTTGGCTTGCTACAAACTCCCCGATAGAGCCTGTTCTCCCCAACGTGCTTCACAAAAAAATTGTCTGCGAAGTGCTGATACGATACGAAAATCCCCTTGCACGAGCAAGGGGATAACTTCATCAAAAAGGAGGTCGAGGTTAGGCGGCAAGCCCAAGATGCTGTTCGATCTTTTCGACGCGCTCCTCCAGCCGGCCGGAATTGCCCCGTAGCGCGACCTGTTCGTGATCGAGTCTAACAAATGACTTTGTAGAGTTATCGATAGCCGTCAGGATTTCGTCCTTAAACTCATGTAATTCCTGTTTTGTGGCACAAAGTTTAACCTCCTGCTTTAGATCATAATGTTCAGACTTAGTAACTAATTGTTCCTGTATGAAACCAATAATAAACCCCACCGACTCAGTAAGTTCCCCAACGGATCCCTTGAGTTCTTTAATAGACTCACTGATACCCCCTACGGTTTCCGTAAGGGCGCCTACGGACTCCATGACATCTCCCATGGTTGCTTCGTGGTCTGACATATTACTACGAGTATACTTCCGTGAATTAACGCTGGCAACGGGTTTGGAACATAGGGTTTTGTGCAAAATAAAAGACCTCTCGCAGATGAAAGCGGGAGGCCAATTTGTGCTTGTATTGCATCATGAAAATACGTGAATGTCAATGGACATTCCGCAGGGGCTGTAATGGCGGTAAGGGCGGTAATGGACTGTGAGGGGCGAAAAATCATAGCGAGTTTTAGAAAACCCCTTACTACCCTTACCGCCCTTACTACCCTTACCACCCCTCGCATAACCAAGCCAAAATATTTGACAAAACCCCCACTTTGTGGATATCTTGGGGGTAGATACACGTTCCTTTCTGACCGATGGACAGCCCAATTCCGGGCTTCTGCGGCCTGCCCTTCCGAAGCTCATCAGAGCGAAGGAGGGTCATCAACCCCGCACCCGGCACCGCCGGATGAGGAGTCAGTCATGCTGAAAAAGACGTTGATCCTTTCCGCGGCCCTGCCCGGCAGCTGCCTGGGCCTGTGTGGCGCGTTGCTCTTTACCACTGGCTGTCCCACCGGGGACGGTCCCAACCCGAACGAAGGCGAAGGCGAAGGCGAAGGAGAGGGTGAGGGCGAACAGCCTGGTGAGCGAATCCTCTCCATGCTCTTCCCCATCGCCATCGCGAGCGTCGCTCACAACGACGAAAGCTGGGACTGCAACGGCGCCCTCGAACACGAGGAAACCCTCGGTGAGGACGGTGTGCAGACCATCAAGCCCAGCCCCACCGACACCAACAGCGCCTGTGCGACCCGAGACATCGACATCGATGGGCCCGGCGAGTACGTCGGCGACTGGACTGATGAAGGCGGATGCGGAAGGTTTCCGCAAGGTGCTTACCTCTCCGGGGGTGGCACGAATGTGCAGATCACGACGACAGACGAAGGTGGGTTCATCCTGTTACACGGAGATGCCTTCCTCTTCAGCGATGTCGCGCTCCGTGTTACGGACGGTCAGTACTTCGGCGAAGGTGATTTCGATGGGTTGCACTTGGAGTCCTCCGGGACGATCTCGAGCGATCTCTGCACAATCACCAACCATGAAGAACGTGACGGTGTAACCGTTGGAACAGACGTGGTGCTGACTTCTCAAGATCCTTCCTGCAACTAGATCTGAACACCTTTCAGGTCAACGACGAAGCCGGTGCGTTTCACGACACACCGGCTTTTTCTTTTAGTTAATGTTATCAGCTACTAATCATCTTTCCCCCTACAACGGTTGTACAATTATTGTTCCATTGTAATACACCCACGGATCATTCAATGACCCACTTTCTTCTGTGCTTGGGAAATCTGGATTGCACTCTGCAGATTCGTAACATCCTGGATTATTGAGTGGTGCCCCACCAGTACACGTCCCCGTACACCATCCCCAATTATCCTTCACGAACACGCGGGGCTGGAAGACGCAGGCGCCTGCACCACCCGATGCATTGCCGCCTGTACAAGGAGAGTTGGTCACTTTGCCGCCAACAACACTACAGAGTCGCCCAGCTGCCTCCAGTTTCTGAAGATCGTTTGGCGTACAGGTAAAGAGACGGTTGAACGAGACGTAGCGTGTCTCACAGGATTCCGGTGTCTGACCCCAAACGGATGTGTTATTCGGCGCTTCGCAGAGAGATTTTAGCTGATCATTCACTTCCTCGAACCCGCGGAAGTTCCTGTAAAAACTATCATTCTGTGTTGCCTCTCCCTGCTGCAGAGGAATCCGA
>CALRBH010000017.1 GCA_943354165.1 Candidatus Uhrbacteria bacterium RIFOXYB12_FULL_58_10 | reverse complement strand
CGAGCTCGGCGGAACCGTGGGTGAATACCAGAACGGCATTTTCTTCGAGGCGACCCGTATCATGAAGATGAGGAAGCCCGAGGATATCGTTCAGGTTCACGTAGCCTATCTCCCGATGCCTGGCTACCTCGGTGAAATGAAAACCAAGCCCGTACAGCAATCGGTTCGCATGTTGAACTCGATGGGCATCCAGCCGGAGTTCGTGGTGGGCCGTTCCGCGGTTCCAATGGACGACAAGCGCAAGGAACGCATCTCGTTGTTCTGCAACGTTCCGAAGTCGCATGTGATTACGAACCCGGACGCTCCATCTATTTACGAAATCCCCCTGATCCTCGACGACCAGAAGTTCGGTGAGCTTCTTCTTGAAGCCCTTCATCTCGCCCCAAAGACCGCCGACCTCGCCCCTTGGCGCGAGCTGAACGATCGCATCGCCGCGGACGTCCCACCGCTCAACATTGCGATGGTGGGAAAATATTTTGCGACTGGCGGATTCGTCCTCTCGGACGTGTACATTTCCGTGATCGAAGCCGTGAAGCACGCCGTGTGGGCAAGCGGTCGCCAGCCACGCATGACCTGGGTGGATGCGGCAGATATCGAAAAGCTCGGCGCTGAAGCTGTGCTCAAAGGTTACGACGGTATCATCGTTCCAGGCGGATTCGGTAGCCGTGGAATTGAAGGGATTATTTCTGCCGCACAGTTCGCCCGCGAGCAGAAAGTTCCGTACCTCGGCCTCTGCTACGGCATGCAGCTCGCCTGCATCGAGTTTGCACGAAACGTGGCAGGGATTCCGAATGCGCAGACTACCGAAATCGTTCCCGACGCCGCGGATCCTGTCATCCACATCATGCCGGACCAGGAGAAACTCCTTTTGAAGAAATCCTACGGCGGAACCATGCGCCTCGGCACCTGGCCGTGTGTGCTCGAAGCCGGTTCTGTCATTGCTACAGCGTACGGATCGACGAACATTTCCGAGCGCCACCGCCACCGCTATGAGTTCAACAACGACTACCGCGACACGCTCGAAAAGGCCGGCCTCGTCATTGCCGGAACAAGCCCAGACGGCCTCCTCGTCGAAACGATCGAACTCCCAGAACACCCGTTTTTCGTCGGAGTCCAATACCACCCTGAGTTCCAATCCTCACCGCTAAAGCCGCATCCGTTGTTCCTATCGTTTGTAAAAGCCGCCAGTTTGAGGTAGGGTCGGGCGATAAATGGCGCGGGTTGGGGAAGTTTGGGAAGTTCGGGAAGTTGGGTAGGACAAAAATTCAGGTCCTTTCGAACCTTACCAAACCTTCCGGACTTCCCAAACATCCCAAACCTTTCGTAATCTTTTTTCTCACGCATATGTACCCAACCCTCCAGCTCAAGCCCATGAAGGAAGCCTCGGTCGCCTACGGCCACCCATGGATCTTCACAGGTGCTTTCGTCGCCCTTCCAGAGTCCATTCCGCACGGCTCTTTCGTCCACGTCGCCGACCGTAAAGGCGAGGTGATCGCGACCGGATCGTTCTCCCGCGGGGGATCAATTGCGGTGCGCGTATTCGGCAAGGGAACGATCGCCATTGATCGTGCCTTGATCGAAGCACGCCTTCGCGCCGCCAACGATCGCCGCACGCAGATGGGCTACGGCCCAGGCACCGATACGACCGGCTACCGCGCGTGCTACGGCGAATCCGATCTTCTCCCAGGTCTTGTCATCGACGTGTACGGCGACACCGCTGTGATGCAGATTTCGACGGCTTCGATGGATGCCATGCGTGAAGACATCATTGCCGCCATTCTTGGGGCGATTCCCGTGAAGAACATTGCGGAGCGCAGCGACATGATCGGCCGCAAGGAAGAGCACCTCGAAGCGTCGACGGGCATCCGTGCAGGATCCGTCACAGGCCCCATCACCTTCAAGGAGAAGGGGATCGAGTTCGTCGCCGACGTCCTAGAAGGCCAGAAGACTGGTTTCTTCATGGACCAGAAGAATCTCCGTTCCCATATCAAGCGTTACGCAAAGGGCGCAAACGTGCTCAATCTTTTCTCCTATTCCGGATCCGCCGGAATCGCCGCGATGCTCGGTGGCGCCACACGCGTTCACAATGTCGACGGTTCTGTCGAAGCGCTCGAGCTTTGTAAAAAGAACGCCGCGCTGCACGACATCGACCTCGCTAACTTCACTACGGAGGAGGCCGATCTCTTCAAGTGGCTCTCGGATTCCGAAGGCCAGTACGACATGGTGCTCATCGATCCTCCCGCCATCATCAAGTCCCAGAAGGACACGGAGGCCGGAATGAAGGCGTACCACTTCGTAAACCGCGCCGCGATGAAGCTTGTGAAGGACGGCGGCATCTTTGTCACCTCGAGCTGTTCCCACCACATGAGCGAGGAAGACTTCGCCTTCATGCTGCGCCGCGCCTCAGTCCAGGCCGATACGCGATTGCATGTCATCGATACAGCCCGCCAGAGTCCGGACCATCCAGTTTCCGTGTACTTCCCAGAAGCGGCGTATCTGAAGAGTTTCGTCTGTAAGGTGGAGAAGGTTTAATGGGGATAGCCCGCTTGACGCATCTTAAGACTTGCGATATCCTCTGCCCATTCACAGAAGTCTCGAATTTACCTATCTATGGCTCATAAGAAAGCAGGTGGATCAACACAACTTGGCCGCGATTCCCAGGGGCAACGCCTTGGCGTTAAGATTGCCGATGGCAGTCATGCAAAGGCAGGGCAGATCATTGTCCGCCAGCGCGGGACAAAGATTCGTGCGGGCGTGGGGGTTAAGAAGGGGACCGATGACACGCTCTATGCCGCCGTGGCAGGATTCGTCTCATTTAAAAAGAAGCGCATTCCAAACTTTGTCGGAGCGCTCCAGTTGCGCACCATCGCGAATGTAACGTCGGTAAAGTAAGTAGATAGTAGATAGTAGTTAGTAGGCAGTAGGCCGTAGAAGTAGTCTAAAAACTACTAACTACTATCTACTTACTACTAACTACTTTCGTTTTACGCTAAACTACAAGGGCTTATGAAAGAACGCATCGAAGCAGTTCTTGAGACCGTTCGCCCCGCCCTTCGCATGGATGGCGGCGGTATTGAATTGATCGATTGGAACGGCGACACGGGTACCGTCACCGTAAAGCTGCAGGGCGCCTGCCGCGGATGTCCGATGTCCGAGATCACGCTCAAGATGGGAGTGGAAGCGGCTCTGATGGATGCCATTCCAGAAGTAAAGGAAGTCCTATGCGCAAACTAACCAAAGCGATTGCCCATTTGCGCGGATCGTTTATGGAGCTCATGAAGGATTCCCCTGTGTACAGGTGGACGGCCCTCATTTCGCTTGTTCTCGCCGTACTCACCACGGCTCTTCCTGCCTGGAAGATTTTTCCGTTGCAGGACAGTCTTCCGTTCATCCCGCTTCATTACAATATCTATATCGGCATCGATCGATTCGGGCCCTGGTATCACGCGTTCATTCCCGCCGCGCTCGCCGTCGCACTTCTCGTGATCAACCTGTTTTTTGAAGCGGCCTTTTTCCGGAGAGAACGAGTGCTTTCCATGTTCTTCGCCTTCGCGACGGTATTTGCGGAGGCTGTGCTCTTCGTGGCGATTCTTTTTACGGTACTACTCAACCTGTGATTCTCGAATCTTTTGAACTTATTCGCGTCCTTCTCCTTACGGCGTTTGCCTTTGTGGCCGCGTTTGCCTGGGCGCCAGTTCTCCTGCGTGCGCTCAAACATTTCCGGGTAGGGAAGTCGATTCGACTGGAAGGCGAGGCTCCGGTGTATGCGGCACTGCATGCAAAGAAAGCGGGGACCCCCACGATGGGCGGGCTTCTTGTTTGGATGACTGTTCTGTTCATCGCCCTTGTGTTTAGTGCGGTTGCTCTTCTGTTCCCCGGTGAACCGCTTGCCGCGTACAACTTTCTGTCTCGGTCACAAGTCTTGCTTCCGCTCGGAGCCTTGGTGGCGTCGGCCCTCGTGGGATTCGTCGATGACTATTTCAACATCCGCAAACTCGGCGCTCATGGCGGGGGATTGCGCGCACGACATCGCATCCTCATCTATACCGCGATTGCCGTGGTGGGTGCGTGGTGGTTCCGCTACAAGCTCGACTGGGACTTGCTCCATGTGCCGTTCGCTGGCGACTTCAACATTGGGCTTTGGTACGTTCCTTTTTTCATCGCGGTGATTGTCGCGACCGCGTTCTCTGTGAACGAGACGGACGGACTCGACGGGCTCGCAGGCGGCACGCTCATGACGTCCTTCGGCGCCTTCGCCATCATCGCCTTCGCGCAAGGGAAGTACGATCTCGCCGTGTTCTGCGGTGTGATTCTCGGCGCACTCCTCGCCTTCCTCTGGTTCAATATTTTTCCCGCAAAGTTTTTCATGGGGGACACGGGAGCGATGTCGCTCGGAGTCACGCTCGGCATCGTTGCGATGCTCACGAACAGCGCGCTCCTATTGCCGGTCATCGGCTTCGTGTTTGTGGCCGAATCCGCCTCCGTCATCGTGCAGCTCTCCTGGCGCAAGCTCTTCAAACGCAAGCTGCTCCGCTGCGCGCCGTTCCACCATCACCTTGAGGCCATCGGCTGGCCGGAACCGCAGATCGTCATGCGCCTATGGGTCATCTCTATTGTGACCGCGGCGCTCGGTGTCTCGCTCTCGCTCCTCGACGCGTTGCGCTAAGGCGCTGGGCGGTAAGGGGAGTAAGGGCGGTAAGGGAAGTAAGGGAATCTAACGATTCCTACCCCTTACAACCCTTACAACCCTTACAACCCTCACTATCCTACGCTCCCATGTCCTCCCCCGCCCACAAATCATTCGATTGGATCTACCTTGCCATCGTGGGCGGGATCGTCGTGTTCGGGTTGCTCATGCTTGCGAGTGCGTCCGCGCCCGTGGGGTATGACCGGTTCGGCGACAGCTGGTACTTCGTAAAGCACCAGGTCATTTTTGGTCTGATCCCGGGGCTCGCAGGGATGATTGTCATGAGCCGCGTCCCGTACACGTTTTGGAAAAAGCATGCGTGGAACCTTCTGCTCGTTTCCATCGGACTGCTCTTGCTCGTGTTTCTTCCAGGACTTTCTGCGGGCATTGGGACGGCACATAGCTGGATCGACCTTGGGTGGTTCACGGTGCAGCCGTCGGAGTTCGTGAAGCTGACCTTCTTGTTCTACCTCGCCGCCTGGCTCGAGAAGCGCGGACACGCCGGCGTACGTGACGCCCATTCCGGATTTTGGCCGTTCGTCCTCACGCTCGGGGCCATCATTGGCTTGCTTGTCCTGCAACCGGACGTCGGCACCATGATCATTATCGTGGTGATGTCGCTCGTGGTGTATTTCTCCGCCGGCGCCCCCATCACCTACATCCTTTCCCTCGTGGGGTTCGGGATGGTGGGAATCGGGCTTCTCATTGGGCTTGCCCCGTACCGGCTTTCCCGCTTCATGACGTTTTTGAATCCAGAGCTCGATCCGCAGGGGGTGGGCTATCACATCAACCAGGCACTGCTTGCGATTGGGTCCGGGGGCATGTTCGGTCTCGGGTATGGACACAGTCGCCAGAAATTTCAGTTTCTTCCCGAGGTGGTAGGTGATTCTATTTTTGCCGTGATCGCGGAAGAGCTTGGGCTCATGGCCTGCATTATGCTCATCAGTGCCTACTTTGCCTTCCTGTCCCGAACGCTCGTCATTGCGCGCGCGGCGCCGGACGCGTTCGGAAAGTATGTCACGGTCGGAATCGGAGCGTGGATCTCCGTGCAGGCGTTCGTGAACATCGGTTCCATGGTAGCGATGGTTCCCATGACCGGCACGACGCTTCCGTTCATAAGCTACGGCGGAACTTCGCTTGCCGTGGCGCTCACGGCCGTCGGGGTTGTTTTGAACATTTCGAGATATTCGAAAGTTAGTAGATAGTAGTTAGTAGTAAGGAGAGAAATCTACGATCTGCAGACTACTAACTACTATCTACTTACTACTATCTATGAAAATCCTGTTCGCAGGAGGAGGATCACTCGGTCCTGTCACGCCGCTTCTTGCGGTTGCGGAAGCCTGGAAGGAGGCGGATCCGTCCGTCGAGTTCCTTTGGGTGGGAACGCCCGGCGGTCCGGAAGGTGCCATCGTAAAAGAGGCAGGCATCCGATTTCTTCATCTTCCTGTCGCACGATTGCCACGCTACCCATCACTCGAATGGTTTTTGCTCCCGTTGCGATTTATTCAGGCGCTCATGACCGCCTGGAGCGTGATCAGCCGCGAGAGCCCATCGCTTGTCGCAACGGCTGGTGGATATACCGGCGTCCCGCTCGCTTGGGTTGCCGTGCTGAAGGGTATTCCCGTCTGGAGCCATCAGCCGGACGTACGGAAGTTTCTTTCCATCCGATGCGTCGCGCCCGTGGCAAAGCTCGTAACCGTCGCTTGGCCGCAGAGTGCCCATCGATTTTTTGGATCCGATGTCCCCGTGATCGGCAATCCCGTCCGCCCTTCGATACTTCGTGGCGCACGCGACAAGGCATTCGCCCACTTCGGTCTCGATCTTTCCCGTCCGACGATCCTGGTGGTCGGCGGCGGGGGAGGGGCGCAGTGGATCAATGAGATGGTGCGCGAAGCCCTGCCATCGCTCTTGCAGGAAGCGAACGTGCTGCACGTAACAGGTCCGGGGAAATCGAAAGGCCACATCGCCGTCGCAAAACGCTATGCGGTCGTCGAACAGCTTGCCGGGGAAATGGGCGATGCGATGGCCCTCGCCGACATCGTGATCACGCGCGCTGGGATGGGGGCGATCGCGGAGTGCGCGGCGCTCGCGAAGGCCACCATCGTCATTCCGCTTCCGGGAACGCCGCAGGTTGATAACGCGCAGCTGCTTGCCGACACCAAGTCCGCCATCGTCCTGACCCAGGCGCTCACCTCGCTTGGCGACTTTACCCACCAGGTGACCGGACTCGTGCGAAACGAAAAAGAGCGCCGGAGACTGGGATCAGCTCTCCATGCGCTCTTGCCTACGGATACGGAACCAGTGCTTAAATCTCTTCTTCGCCTTCTGTCCCCATAGGAGGGGCTTCTTCCGCGCCGGTCATCTCCTTGGCACAGTCGTCGCACAATTCCTCATCGTTCAATTCTACGTCAACCGAACCGCACCCTCCGATACAATTTCCCATCGACATACGCATAACATCGCAAAAGAATTATGAGTGTAGTGTAACGCGGTGAGAAAAAAAGTGAAGGGGGTGTCAAGAGATAATTCGATAAACGATAAATCCCAAACGACAAAGAAAAAGCAAAACGACAAACAGTAAAAATTTTACCCATTTGTCGTTTTCCCCCTTTCTTTGTCGTTTGCCGTTTGTTTTTTGTCGTTTCCGAAAATGGTGGGTCGGCCGGGGCTCGAACCCGGGACCAATGCCTTAAAAGGGCACTGCTCTACCAGCTGAGCTACCGACCCATACACTGGCGCCGCAACGATATCACCGGATGCCCTCTCTTTCAAGAGTCCCGTTGTGACTCACCTATCTGCGTGGTATTGTCTCGCCTGCCCGCAGTGGGTCATGGGAGGTGTATATGTTGCTTCGGCACGTTCTTTCCGCAAAGCAGTTTTCCCCGAACGTCCTGCGACTCATTATCGAAGAGACGTTCAACATGCGTCGGCGAGTGGTTGGAGAGGACGGGAAGCGTCTTCGTGATGCAAGACGCCCCAGCCGTATTCTTTCCGGGTACTCACTCGTTACTTGTTTCGACGAGCCGTCCACGCGAACACACCTGTCGTTCAATATGGCCGCAAGGCAGCTTGGGATGCATGTGGAGTCGGTCCGGGAGGCGAAGACGTCTTCTTCGTTTGCGAAAAAGGAGTCGATCGAAGACTTCGCGCGGGTGATCAGTGGGTACGTGGACGGCCTGGTGCTCCGACATCCCGAAGTGGGATCGGCCGAGCGCGCCTCGGCTGTCAGTACGATTCCGGTGATCAATGCGGGGGACGGCGTGGGAGAGCATCCCACCCAAGCGCTCCTCGATCTGTTCACCATCGTAGATAAGCTTCCGAACTTCGCCCGCGCCGTTCGTGGGGAGGGATCGAGTGAGCCGATCGTGGTGAGCTTTGTAGGCGACCTTGCGAACGGCCGCACGGTGCATTCGCTGGTGCGTCTGCTCTCCTTGTTCCCTCAGGCGGTACAGATGGTGTTCGTGACGCCGCCGCCGCTGTCCGACAAGTCTCAAGAACGGATGACGGATCCACTTACGCTTCCTGAAGAGCTTCGCAAGGAGCTCATTGAGCGGAAGATCGAACATCGGTTCGTGGAGAGTCTCGCAGGCGTGGTGAAAGACGTGGATGTGATTTACACTACGCGCCTGCAGCGCGAACGCATGTCGCTCACCTGGAGCGATCACGGGGCGATGGCACGCTACTCTCAGGTCAATCCAGAGCTGATGGAAAAGGCCAAGTCAACGGCCATTGTCATGCACCCGCTCCCGCGCAATGAAGAGATCCATACCGACTTCGACAAGGATCCGCGCGCCGTCTACTTCGAGCAGGCGCACAACGGCCTCTACGTGCGTATGGCCCTGCTGCTCTGGGTCTTCGGCAAGATCGGCTAGATGATGAAAACAATACGGTTTCTTGCAGACGCGCCGGCCTTTCGAGGTCGGCCTTTTCTTTTGGCTAATCAGGCATTGACGACCAATCGTTTTTCCCGTATCCTCCGCGCATTATCCCGATTCCACAGATGTCTATGAACCGCACCGACCTCCGCAATATTGCTATCATCGCCCACGTTGACCACGGGAAAACCACCCTCGTCGACGCACTTTTGAAACAGTCCAACACCTTCCGTGACGCCTCCGCCATGGGGACCACGCTGATGGACTCCCATGACCTCGAACGCGAGCGCGGGATTACGATTTTCGCCAAGAACGCGGCGATCATTTGGAAGGACGTGAAGATCAACATCGTGGACACTCCGGGCCACGCCGATTTCGGCGGGGAAGTGGAACGCATCATGAACATCGTCGACGGCTGTTTGCTGCTCGTGGACGCCAAGGAAGGTCCGATGCCGCAGACCAAGTTCGTGCTGAAGAAGGCGATCCAGGCCGGGCACAAGATCATCGTGGTCATCAACAAGATCGATAAGAAGGATGCTCGCCCAGACTGGGTGCTCAACCGCACATTCGATTTGTTTGTGGATCTTGGCGCTACCGATGAGCAGACGGACTTCCCAGTGATCTACGCCTCCGCCATCCAGGGACTTGCCGGTACGGAAGCTGATATCACCAAGATGACGGACGTCACGCCTATTTACGATTGCGTCCTCGCAAACATTAAGGGTCCAACCGGCGACGCCACCAAGCCCCTCCAGATTTCCGCCATCAACGTCCAGCACGACACCTACAAGGGCCGTACCGTGATTGGTCGTGTTGAAAACGGGATCGTGAAGAAGGGAATGGCCATCGCCCACATCAAGCGCGACGGAAAGATCGTTCCTGGAAAGATCACCTCCATCAAACTCTTCAAGGGCATGGCCCGTGAGGAGGTTGAGGAAGCAGCCGCCGGCGAAATCGTCGCCGTTTCCGGGCTTGAGGACATTCAGATCGGAGAGACGATTGCCGATGCCGCCTCCCCAGTCGCGTTGCCTGTCCTCAACATCGAGGAACCGACCGTGAAGATGACCTTCGGCGTGAACACCTCGCCATTTGCCGGCCAGGAAGGGCAGTTCACCACCTCGCGCAACATCCAGGATCGCCTGGACCACGAGCTTCAGAACGACGTCGCATTGCGCGTAGACCGCGCAGAAGGCGATGGAACCTGGATCGTATCCGGCCGTGGCGAGCTTCACCTTTCCATCCTCATTGAAAAGATGCGCCGCGAAGGGTTCGAGCTGCAGGTCAGCCGCCCGCAGGTGATTTTCAAGCGCGTGGACGGAAAGATGCATGAACCGTTTGAAACCGTGTCCATCGAGGCTCCAGAGGAATTTTCCGGCATCATCATCGAAAAGATGGGGAAGCGCCGCGGAGAGATGAAGGACATGAAAGTAGAGTTCGGTACTGCCTTCCTTGAATTCGAGATTCCAACCCGCGGTCTGATCGGCTACCGCAACGAATTCCTTACCTCGACCAAGGGACAGGGTATCCTCAACACGCTGCTCCTCGGCTATCGTCCGGAAGTGGGCGACATTGCCGGGAGTTCGCACGGCTCCATGATCTCCATGGAACATGGCGTGACGATGGGGTATTCGCTCACCAACCTTCAGGAACGCGGCGTCCTTTTCATGGGCGCGGGTGTCGAGGTATACGTCGGTCAGGTGATCGGCGAATACTCGCGCGATGAGGATATCGAAGTAAACCCGTGCAAGGAAAAGAAGCTTTCCAACATGCGCTCCAAAGGCGACGGCCCCTCCGTCTCGCTCATTACCCCACGCATCATGGGCCTCGAGCAGGCCATCGAGTACGTCGGCGACGACGAGCTCGTGGAAGTGACCCCAAAAACCATCCGCGTGCGTAAGGCGATCACGGATTCCGTTCTCCGCAAGCGCTCGAGCACGAAGATTGTTTCGACGGCTGAATAAGCCAATTAAACGACGATGGGTAAAACCATCGTCGTTTTTCGTTTAGGCATTATTTGGCTTTATAGAGATAGATTATATGTCATAACCCATTGACAAAACCCTATTTTTATGCTATATTCTTGGTGCTGCAATCAACAAAAGGGAAGTCGTGAAACCGAGTGTTTCGGAATAACGACGTACCAGCGGCAACCGAAAAGGATAGGGTAGTCCCGTGACCAACCTGCTCAAGATGGAATCCGGAAAACTCAATGCGTTCATTGGCAAGCTGGCGGAAGCCGGCATGACGGCCGAGCTCGCTGAGGAGCTCCGCCTCGACCACTCACGCATGAAGGCCTGGGTGGAGGCGGTGATGGTGAAGATCGCCGTGATCTTCACGGTTCTCGTCGAGTACATCCAGCCGAAGTTTGAGGACCTCAATAAGTCCGCCTTCGACTGGGCACATCCCGACTACGCCCGCGCCAAGTTCGAGTCAATCGACCGGTGCAAGGACGTCTCTCGCGAGAAGCGCGAAGTGACGTTCAAGTACATGACGATCGATCGCGCGATGTCGACTGACGCCGTGCTTGCCGAGATGGACCGCCAAGGCGTACGCCCGGCGCTCTATGAAGAGCTCCTCGCGTTCGCCAAGACGAATCCTGATGAGCAGCGCAAGCACCCGATCGTCGCTCTCGGCTCTGTCGCCCTGGTGGACGGCTATCCCTTCGTTGCGTACCTCTGTCAGGTCGACTTCGGCCGGGACCTCTACCTGTACTGGACCGACGGCGTCTGGCGCGACCGCTTTCGCTTCCTGGTCGCCCGCAAGTAGCACTTTGTCCATGGGATCCTAGGCGCTTGCCCTCGATCCCTCGGACCCTTCCTGCCATCAGGCGGGACCTTGGACTCGTTTGTCCTCACGCTGTAGACCATATGGTCTACAGCGTGTTTCAATTCTGTTATAATCATTTTGGATATTAGGCGAATCTGTCCGTGGTCACGGCTTCGGACGGCCGAATTCTGGAAGGATCCGTATGCCAGAATCGTGTTATTCAAGGATAACACGAGCGTACAGTGGACCATTCCTCCATGAATATACTTGGTGTCGGAAACTGGTGGGCTAACGCCGAGCTCAGCTCGGCTGATGCCCCGCATAAAATTCAGCCCTGAGATGCTTCAGATGCAGACTGTCTCGTAGAGCAGAGCAAATGAAATTCGAAGGGCGGTGATCTGGATGATTTCCGATACGGTCCTAGCGCTCTGTCGCGCAGGTGGACGGCAACCGCAACGTTGCGTACCTCAATGAGGACGACAACGGACGGAACCTCAACCTGAACTGGATCGACAACGACAACGATTGGAACAGCAACTACATGTTCCTGGTCGTCAGCAACTCTATTCGTGGTCAACAGCCGTCACTTCTTGTGGCGGCTGTTTCGTTGTCATTGATTTTCTCCATGCGCCAATATCCTTTCCGATTTCTCCTAATTTTTCTGAAAGCGTTCCGTGTTTTTTGTTATCCAAACATTTCAATTCCCAAGCTACCTGTATAAAGAATTTTAGTGAATCAAGTTTTGTGCTTGCTTTTGTAATCGCCTGCGGCTTGTGTTCGCGGACAGCATATCCAGCCATGAGGATCGACTCGATGAGGTCGGAGAATATTGCGTCTATTTTTCCACCAAGCGTATATCGGGAGAGGCGCGGAAAAGCTCCTTGATACCCATGCCACAGCTTATACGCCTCTACGGCCTTCTGCAGCACCGGCACGTTTGACTGGAATCCCGTTGGGGGGGGGTACCTTATAGGACATATGAAAAAGTGTTTGGTAAGTTTTGAGGAG
>CALRBH010000016.1 GCA_943354165.1 Candidatus Uhrbacteria bacterium RIFOXYB12_FULL_58_10 | reverse complement strand
GATCTTAGCGTCACTCAACCCAATCTTACGTTCGAGTGCACCAAGTGTCCCCCACTGTTCGCCGTCCGCTTGGAAGCAGCCGTCATCGCCTGCAACGGGCATTTCCGTGAGCAGGTCCGCGCAGGCTTTTTCCACGTCCGTGTGGGCGTAGAAGGTGAGGATGTTGCCAGCTTTGCTCTTCCCCTCGCGGTTACGACAACCGGTGAGGCGGGACCTGATCTTAGCGTCACTCAACCCAATCTTACGTTCGAGTGCACCAAGTGTCCCCCACTGTTCGCCGTCCGCTTGGAAGCAGCCGTCATCGCCTGCAACGGGCATTTCCGTGAGCAGGTCCGCGCAGGCTTTTTCCACGTCCGTGAGGGCATAGAAGGTATTGAGGCGGCCGGCCAGATCCCTTCCCTCGCGGCTTCGGTATTGGGAGATGCGGGACTTGATCGCCGTATCACTCAACCCAATCTTACGCTTGAACGCTCCGACTGTTCCCCACCGTTCGCCGTCCGCCTGGAAGAAGCCATCCGCACCGGCGACCGGCACGTCCTTGAGCAGGTCCGCGCAGGCCTTTTCCACGTCCGTGAGGGCGTAGAAGGTGAGGACTTTACCAGCTGGATTCTTCCCCCTGCGGTTACGGCAACCAGTCAGGCGGGACTTGATCGCCTTTTCGCCAAATCCGAACGTGTGTTCGAGCGCGCCAAGTGCTCCCCACCGTTCACCGTCTGCCTGGAAGCAGCCGTCATCGCCTGAAACGGGCATCTCGGCGAGCAGGTCTGCGCAGGCCTTTTCCAAGTCCGCGAGGGCGTAGAAGGTGGCGATACGGCTTAGCATGTCTTTTCCACCGCGCGTGCGACATCGGGAAAAACGGAGCTTGATCGCGCCTTCACTCAACCCGGACTTACGAGTGAACGCCCTAACCGTCCCCCACTGTTCGCCGTCCGCTTGAAAGAAGCCGTCCTCACCAGCAACGGGCATCTCAGAGAGCATGTCCGCACAGGCCTTTTCCACGTCCGTGCGGGCGTAAAACGTCAGGACACTGCCCCCCTGATTCTTCCCCTTACGGTTGCGACAACCGGTGAGGCGCGACCGGATCGTACCGTCACTGAACCCGAATGCTCGCATGAACGCCCCGACCGTCCCCCATACCTCCCCATCCGCCTCGAATGTTCCGTCCTCTCCCGCCCATCGCTCGATCTCGAGCTTCTGAACGGTCAGAATTGGCTGAAGCCTCTTCAACATGTACGGGGAGATGATTTCATTTTTTCGTTTTCGGCGCGGAGTGATCAGCAGATCGCCGTCGTAAACCTCTTGGCCTGGGGTTCCGAAGAGCACCGGAGCCGAGAGCGGAGCGAACTGCGTATTCTGGTAATGCGGGTCGAGGACGAGCGCGACCTTGTCCGGATTCTTCATATCCACCCGGATCACGCGTCCCATAAATTGCATGTAGAGCACGCGTGACTTGGTGGGCCGAAGCATCATAGCGACTTCTGCGTTCGGTGAGTTCCAGCCTTCCCGCAGTGCGAACACGGAGGAAAGAAATTGGAGCTCGCCGTCACGCCCAGCATTGATGATGCGACTACGATCCGCATCCTTGGTCTTTTGCGTAATGGACTCGGCACGGATACCAATGCCGCGCAGGGCTTCAACAATGCTCTGTGCCTGGACCACGCCCGGACACACAGCTGCTGAAAAGCGCTTGGCCAATTCGTACTGGTTTGTCTTGTAGAGCTTGCAAATGGACTGGATCACGAAGTCCCAGTTGTCTTTCATAACCTGTTGCAACTCTGCCTGGTCATAGTCCATGCCGCCGGGTCCATCAACCGTTGGGACGTCGTCCAGGTTCAGCTTGAAATCAAGCTGTCCCCAGGCGAGCGGCGCTAGGTGTTCGTTTTGGATTCCCCAGCGGACGCTTCTCTCGTCGATGAGCTCGGGGAAGTACGTCCGCGCGAAACGGTTCGGCGGACAGTAAAGCACCTGCCCATTGTCGAGGGTCACGGGAACATAATCCGGCTTCGAGGTGGTCGTAAGGTAATCCGGCGTGGCCGAGAACCCGATGACGACCGCTTCCGGAAACGCGTCGAGCGCATGCTGAGCCTTCTTGGTGAACGCCCAGTGGCACTCGTCCCAGATGATCACATGCGGATCAAGCACCTGCTTGATCTTCTCGAACTGCGTCTTCAGCGTGTCGTCCGTGGTCACGAGTACATCCGGCGTCTGGCCTTTCCAGTGCGTCGCAAGCTCGTCGCCATTTCTTGCGAAAATAACTTTGAGGCTCGACGCATGGGAAAGCTTTCCCTCAAAGAACCCTTGCAGGTCCTGAATCGACTGCTCCACGAGCTGCTTACCCGGAACGATGACGAGGACACGAAGGCCGTTGCGGGCTCGGACGATGGTCGAATATTCGACCGTCTTCCCGAGTCCCGTCGCTTGTGAGGCATGACCGCGACGCGGAGCCTCAGGACGCAAGAGCCAGCGGATCGTCGCTTCCAACATTTCTCGCTGGTAGTCGTAAAGGGTGAATGGCAGCGTGTTGGCCGCCAGGGTTTCCATGAGTCCTTCGGCCAACGTCTGACGAATTTCTGCGTGTTTCACTTGATTGCTCCGTTTTCTTAATGTTTCGCTTTGTATTCAGTTGTGAGAGGACAAGCTCTCTCACGAGAAGAGAACCGTGGAGAATAGGCGAAAATCAAAGAAAAGTCAAGAGGGGTCAGGTCTTTAAAGTACCTGCAAAATAGCCCCAAAGAAGCCCTGGCAGCTCTCTCCTAATAGGAGGTCGCATGTAGCAAACGCGGGGGTGCTGACAAAGCCGAAAACATTGAACCCTGGAACCACGAAGGAGATGATCACGGCGATCATGAGCACCTGCGGTCCGTAGGTTGCAACAGAGTGACGAAGGTTTGCATACCGTGGGGCGTCAAAAAGGGCGAAGAAGAGCTTTGACCCGTCGAGCGGATGGACGGGGATCAAGTTGAAGAACGCGAGGAAAAGATTGATGAGGATGAGCAGGAACAGGAAGACAACGAGAAAATTGAGTGTCGTCACGATCTGTGCACCAACTAGACCACGGATCAGCAGTGCCGCAACCATTGCGACCAACACGTTCGAGATCGGACCCGCCAGCGCGATGGCAACGGAATCCCACTTTGGGTTCTTAAGATTGTACGGATTGAACGGCACCGGCTTCGCCCACCCGAACCCGAGGAACAGGAGCGCCAAGAATCCCATCGGGTCGATGTGCGAGAGCGGATTGAGCGTAAGTCTCCCCTCTCGCTCTGCGGTTTTGTCGCCGCGAAGTTTTCCGACGAGGGCGTGGGAGAACTCATGGATGGTGAGCGATGTAAGAATCGCACCAACCCAGACGAAGGCGAGTGCGATATTTGCCTGAAGAAGCGTGATGAACATAATCGAAGGTTGGGGAAGTTGGGGAGGTCCGGGAGGTTTGGAAGGGCGATTTAACGAAGGACTCCGCCCCACTCGATAACAGTAAAGCCGTTACGCACAGGAGTCTTCCCTAATCGAGGAGTATTGGCAACGACTGGTTCTTGGAGCTCGTGGTAGTCCATGAGAATACGCACGAGCGTGTCGGGTGTTTCCGAAATAGAGAGTGGTGCCAACTGATTCATTACCTGCGTGCCATGGAATCCGATGCGGTAGTACGGCGCTGCCTGCATGCGCGGCTCCCAGAATTCCATGAAGTCGGCCGTCTCCTTTTTATTGAGACCGAGCTTTGCAAGCGTGTCGACGAGGAAATTATGAACGTCGCTCTGCTTCACGACCCAGAAGTTTTCTGGCGAAGTGTACAGGCCGCCGCGTCCTTCCCAGAACAAGTATGGGTACGTCTTTCCATCGGCTTTGTTTGTAAGCGTTCCGTCTGGCTGAGCCACGACGTTCCAGCCGTTTCCGTAGGCTGGTTCACTCTTGGTGAATCCACCTTTTGGATCGAGGTTCACACTCAGGGCTGTCGTCTTTTCTGGATAGAGGTAGATGACGGGCTTGCCGCATTCGGCGAGAGGAACGGCGCTCCCCGAAGTAAACTTGAGAAGTCTGCCCAATGAGTCTTCCCAGAAGAAGTATGGACGAGACGCCATAAACTTCTCCCGTGTCATGCTTGGGTCTGTCTCTACAAGAGACGTTACCGTCCAATCAAGAGTTGCATCTGTATAGGACAACGCTTCGTAAAGCGTGCCTGTTTTTCCCCCAACCCTAAAGGTACCAGCGGGAGTAAGTTCTCCTAACGCGGCGATCTCTTCCGGATGCGTCATCATGTTAAGTGGAGAGCTCACGCCACATCCGCCAACTCCGGCCTGCAGGTACTCTGCGGTATTTTTCGATCCATCATTCCAGACAATGGCTGGCACAAACGGCTTTGCATACTCAACCTTTTCCGTAAGACGGAACGGAATGTCGAGTTGGTACCATTCAATGTGTGCATCGGCTCGCAGCTTCCAGAACAACCCGCTCCCGTGACTGCAAAACGGCCATGCATCTGTCCGTCTCGTGCAATCACTTTCCGCAGACATGGATGCCAGCGCTTCTTTTATTGCCCGAGCTCCGATCCCTACAGAAAAAGCTTTTGTCCCGTCCTTGGGCAACACATACGACGGACTATTCAGTGCAGGCACGTTCCAACCCTTCACCAATTTTAAACGAGTTGGACCCTCCTTCACTTCATCGATGGAACCCGTCGTCGGTTGGAACCCATGGAGTGAACTGAAAGTTCCGCTGATAAGCATCTTATCCGTCAACAAATAGTCGTTGGCTCCCTGAGGGTTGGCCAAAACATAGTAGGTGGTTGTAG
The DNA here is from genome assembly GCA_943354165.1 of Candidatus Uhrbacteria bacterium RIFOXYB12_FULL_58_10. Lineage (GTDB taxonomy): Bacteria > Patescibacteriota > Patescibacteriia > UBA9934 > GWF2-40-263 > CALRBH01. The sequence goes on along the minus strand of CALRBH010000016.1, from coordinate 16,222 downwards.
ACGTCCCCATCCCCAAATAGGTCAATTCATGGAGTTGAAGCTGATACGTCTTTCCTGCAACCGTAACATCCCCGACGGCATAGGCAGCACCAGCCGTAGAACCTTCATCATCTGTCGATGGGATGGCGAACTGCGCCGCAAGATCCGGATGAAGCGGAATCTCTGTTGGCTCAACATACGTTTCAACAAACGGAGGCAACGGTTGCGGTGGGACGGCATCAACGACTTCCTCCCCCTTCCCGTCCGGCAGCTCCGTCACCGGCACCGACTGAATCGGTGTCGAGGTCGCATCCCCATTCCCTGATGGAGTCAGGATGTACGAAGCCTTATCAGACGAAGCGAGTTTGGAGCCGACGAGAAATGCAGCGATCGCGAGGACGATCAGGCCGAGTGGGAACGCCCACTTCGGAAGAGGTTTGGAACCCACCTTCGCTAAGGCTTCGGCGGGGAGCGGTTTGGGAAGTTCGGGAGGTTGGGGAGGAGCTGTTGGATTGAGTTCGTCCATACGATGAGATTATTTACGTGGAAATGTGAGAATACCTAGCCGGATCATGTCGCGAAGTTCTGGTGGGCTCCGATCGGCCATCGCGGCCAGCATCGCCTGTGCGTCCGTATCATTCATTGGCTCCGGCTGACCGAACTTGGCCCAGACAGGCATCAGGTAGAGGGTAACAGCTTTCTCCGTAAGAATCACGCCTACTGTGAGGCCTTTCCATGTCTCGGGATTGTATTGATCGAAGATGAAGTTGCCCATCGAGTAGACCACGGGGGTTTGGAAGGTTTGGGAAGTTCGGGAGGTTGGGAAGGAATCGATGGTTTGGACGACGTGTGGATGGGCACCAAGGATAAGGTCGGCTCCGGCATCCGCCATCTTCTGTGCCAATCGTTCTTGTGAACGATCAGGCGTCAAAATGTATTCCGTGCCCCAGTGTGGGAAGACAATCACGAATCTCCCCTGCTCTTTTGCTTCCTTGATCTGCGTCACGAGTTCGTTCTCGTCGGGTTTGAATTGATGATACCCAATGATCGCAACAGGCAGACCGCCGACATCTGTGTCGAAGCGTGGATCTGGCGTCTGCCAGCGGCCGAACCAAGGCAGGCCGAACTTCTCGAACCACTCGTGCGACTCCTTCTCCCCCGCTCCGCCGAAGTCCATGGAATGATTATTCGCGAGACTGACGACGTCGAGATAGTTCGCCGCGACCTTCACAGCCTCCGACTGCATACTGAATCGCAGAACGTCATTGTCGGTTGCGATACTCGGACGATCAGACACGGTGCCCTCAAGATTTCCCACACGAAGATGGACTCCTGAAAGGAACCGGTCGAGATTCTCCCATGGATACGTCACGTCATTCTTTTCGATCACGCGACGCACACCGCGATCGAGCATGATGTCGCCGACGAAATGGAATGAGGCGAACGGCGCCGGATCTGGTTTGCCTGGAAGGAAGTAGCCGAGGATGTGGCTGGTATTGTCCTCCGGATTTTTCGCCGCGCCCATCTGGATAGAACTGCCGTGATGGGTTTCTACCCAGAGCTCTGAACTGCGCGATTTATTCAATGATTGCAAAGCAATCAGCGATGGATTCGAATCGATCTCGAGGGTCGGACCAGCGCCGGCGGCGATGGCGTGCTCGGTGACGGCGTCGTGGAAGATCTGCACGTGCTCTGGCTGGTAGTGGGACATGTCGATGCTGGCGATCACAACGGCGCGTGGGAAAAGATCGGCGAGAGTTTCACCGAGCTTCATGGATTCGTCGCGTGTCGTGGAATCGTCGAGGACGATTGGGAGAATGCGTGCGTTCGGGAACGAGCGTCTTATAAACGGTGTGAGAGCCGCGATGCCGTGCTCGCGGACGAATGTATCGTCTTCCAGTCCGATCGTCGAAATATTCTTGCGCAGCTTCACGATCGACGGCTGGTCCGCTCGAACGTATCCGTAGGGCGTTTCCCAGGCTCCGCTTCCCGTCTGGATCCGTGCGCGGCCTTGTGAAAAGTGGTTCGGGCTTATGAGGATAACGAGATCTGTATCGTCCGAACCGATGGTTTGAAATACGGCCGCAATTTTGTCGGCAACGAGCAAGTGATGTGCGACGATCGCGCTTGCAGGGCGAGCTTGGTCTGTAAGGGCGGTAAGGGTAGTAAGGTCTGTAAGGGGTTTGGCTTTCGTGTAGGCGTTGTCGAAAAATTCTCTTGTTTGAAAGCCGGAGGGGTAGATGCGGACGCCGGGTGGGCGAGGGCCGGAGTTGGGAAAGTGGAAGGTCGAAGGTTTGGGAAGTTCGGAAGGTTTGGGAGGACGAGAGAACACGAAGCCGGACGTGGCGAATGTGACCACGACGAAGAGGGCGATCAAGAATTTCCAATGCGTTCTATACATGCACCAACCCCTTTTAATTTTTCTTCGAGGCGTTCGTATCCGCGATCGAGATGATCAATCCCCGTAAGCGTCGATGTTCCCTTTGCAACGAGGGCGGCAACGACGAACGCGAGTCCAGCGCGAATGTCTGGAACGACGATATCTGTCGCTTCGAGGGCACGCGGTCCGGTGATGACCGCCGAGTGCTTGTGGTTGCGCTCGCGGAACCGGCACGGAACCTCGCCGAGGCAGTTGGAGAAGAGTGACACGTCAGCCCCCATCTTCTTCAAGGTCTCTGTATACCCGAACCGCTCTTCGTAAACGGTTTCATGCACGACCGATGTCCCCTTCGCTTGCGTGAGGAGCACGACGAACGGTTGCTGCCAATCCGTCATGAAGCCGGGATGCGTCTCCGTCTCGAGTTCGAGTCCATGCAACGGCCCAACCGAACGGAAACGGATCCCCTCATCATACACCTCAAACGCCCCACCGACTTTTCGCACGGCGTTTAAAAATGTAATCATGTGCTCCTGCTGCGCACCGCGCACAAAAATATCTCCACCTGTTCCAAGCGCAAGACAGGCGTATGACGCAGCCTCCAGTCGGTCCGGCATGATGGTCATTTCGCACCCGGAAAGTTTCTCGACGCCAATGATTTCGATGGAGCGTCCCGCATTCACCTGGATCATCGCCCCCATCTTCTGCAACATCATGATGAGCTGCTTCACCTCCGGTTCACCTGCGGCATTGCGAATCACCGTACGGCCGCTCGCAAGGACACCTGCGAGAATAGCCGTTTCCGTCGCTCCGACGGACGGGTACGGAAGATCGATGAGGGTGCCGGCAAGCCTCCCGTTCGCGCGCGCGAAGTATCCGTCGGCGCGTTCTTCGATCGTTGCCCCCATACGTTCAAGAAGGTCGATATGAAAATCCACCGGGCGAGGACCGATCTTGTCGCCACCGGCTTTCGGCACGAACGCTTCCCCAGCACGATGCAGGAGCGGAGCAAGCGCAAGCACGGAAATCCGGTTCTTCCTCGAAAGCCCGACGACGGACGTGGAGGTGATCGCCGGTGTCTGCAATCGCAGGGTGTGAGGCTCGAGCCATTCTGTCTTCGCCCCGACGAGCGAAACAATCTCCTGTGTGATCTCCGTCTCCGCCTGACGCGGAACGTTTTTCAAAACGACTTCACCATCCGTGAGAAGTGAAGCAATGATCATCTTGGATGCAGCGTTCTTCGCCCCTGCCACCGTCATCTCCCCCTTCAACGGAACTCCACCCGTAATCTTGTAGGCATCCATAGAAGATGGTTAGGCACCCTGCCGACGCTCGCGGTTCTTGAACTCGTTGAGCGCCGCAACAAAATCTTCGTCCTTAAAATCCGGCCACAATTTTTCTGAAAAATGAAAATGACTGTTGGCGATGTCCCACATCATGAACCCGCCGCTCCAGTGCGGTTCCCCACCCGTACGGATCGCGAGATCCACCGGCGGGAGATCGGCTGTGTAGAGATTTGATTTGATAAGGTCGGGAGTAACCACAAGCGAAGGATCTTTCGCTTTCGCCTCGGCAATCGCCGCGACCGCGTCCGTCATTTCCGTAATGCCGTCGTAAGCGTCGAAAATAGTCAGATGGACATCGTCATACTTGCGCGTCTCGTCCTGGATGCGCTTGATGGAAGCGATGAGCGACGGCGGCTGGAATTCCTCCCAGGCACCGATCACCGTCACACGCACGCGATGTTCATGAATTTCAGGTGCATCATGCAAGGAATCGAAATACTCCTCAAGGACTTTGTAGAGAAACTTCACTTCCTGCGTGGGGCGCTTGGTGAGGTTGCTGCGCGAGGCGCACCACACGGAGAGATGGGTCACCCCGTTCTCGATGGCGCAACGCAAAAGCGGCCGGAAGCCCTTTGCTCCGACCGCGTGTCCTTCCCACGGCACCATCGCATGGGCACGCGCCCACCGCCGGTTGCCGTCCGGTATGAAGGCAACGTGCAACGACATTACATCTTGTGTTCGGCATCACCTTCTCCGCAGCAGCTTTCCTTTGCATTCATCCCGCAGCATCCGCCTCCGGTCTTCATGCTCGCCATCTTTCCTTTCATCATGGCGCAAGCAGAGTGCGATCCGCAGCCAAGGTTCGCCACGGCGACCGCGGCGAGAAGAAGCGTGAGATCAAATTCAAATCCACCCAGGTATCCCATCTTTCCCTTCACGAGCAGGATGGCCACCAGCATGATCGCGGCGAGAACATATCCGGCGATCATCGTTCCCATCCCGAGCACGAGAGCGAGACCAGAGACGAGTTCAAGAACACCGATGACCCCACCCATGAACGCTGGCATGCCAAGACTCACAAAAAATGCTCCGGTCTGTTCCATGGCCGCAAGCTTAGACCAACCGTGGGCGACGAACGGAATCCCGACCGCAAGACGAAGAGCAAGCAGGCCGAGGCTCATGTTCTTTGTGCAGCAGAGCTTTTTGAGCATCATCATATGGCGGCGCAGTTAGTAGTGAGTAGAGAGTAGCCCCGACGCTCCTGATGGAGGGTCGGGGGTCCGACCGCATCAGCGCGTCGGACTTAGTAGGCGAAACGGTATCGTTTTGCTTGAAAAATGGCAAGGAACCTATGCCTTACCTCGATAGAACGCGACCCATAGGTACGGAACAGCCGTAATAATCGCCAATGCATTGAATACGGTCTGGTCCGGATAACTTGGCGTCCAGAAAATGAGGGCGAGCGCCGTCCATAAAATCCCGATAATCATATCGACCCGGATTCGGGACGTTTTCCCCATCCCGATCTGTCCAATCCCGAGAAGAAGGAGCCAAGCGGTTCCAATGTGGGGGATAAACGATGGATAGGCGATAGTGCTCGAGAATATAAGCGCCGTGTAGATAAGTCCTGCCCCAACGAGGAGTGCCCAACTCACAAACATTCTACGATGCGTCGCATTCCCCCAGGGAGCCGCCTTGTACTGGACGGCAAAAGCGACTACCGAGAGAAGGATCCAGTGTTTGTACCCCATCCCAACCGCCATCCCAGAAAGGACGAACCCGATTCCGAGCGCAAGGGCCCAGGTCAGGTAAATACGGCGAAACGGCATCTTTACGGCGTCTGCGACGGAAACGAATGGAAATGGTTTCATAGTGAGAATATGATACACTCTTCTTGCCTATGTTTGCACAGCTGCTCACAAGCTCCCGTCCAAGATTCTGGATGTACCTCGCCGGACCATTCCTTGTGGGTCTCGCCGCAGCCGGCGTCCCCTTCCAGGTAGAACCCAGCCTCCAGCACGCATTTTTCCTCGTCTATTTCCTGTTGCCCGCGAATATTTTCCTGTACGGATTAAACGACGCCGCCGATGCGGACACGGATGCGATCAATCCGAAAAAGAACAGCTACGAGGTGCGGCTCGAAAAACGCGGACGCATGATCGCGGTCTTTGCCGGCCTCATTCTCCAGATCCCCTTATTACTCATCGCCCGCACCCTCCCGCACGCATCGCTCCCCTACCTGGTCGCATTCCTCTTCCTCGCCGTCATCTATTCCCTCCCGCCGATTCGATTGAAAGCGCGGCCACTCCTCGATAGCGCAAGCAACATCCTGTACGCGCTGCCAGGATTTTTCGGCTACATACTCGCCGGTGGAACAACGATTCCCGTTCCCCTCATCGTCGCCGCAGGCGCATGGTGTGCCGCGATGCACGCCTGGAGCGCCATTCCCGATATCGAAGCGGACAGCAACGCAGGGCTCAGCACCACCGCTACCATGCTTGGCGGTATCTGGACCCTGCGTTTGTGTCTGTTTCTGTTCGTCTTGTCCGCCGCGCTCAGTTTCCCATGGCTTGGATACGCATCGGTCGCCGCCGGAGCGATTTATGCCGTCATTACGATCGCCGCAGAACGTGTCGATAATGAGACACGATTCCTCATGTACAAACGTTTTCCTCGCATGAACGTTCTCATTGGGATGGCAATTACGCTGCAGGTTATTTCTCAACAGATAAAATAAAATAGCACCACAGATTGAACTGTGGTGCTTAGGACGTGAACATGGTCTCTACAAAATCCCACTCGCCATAAGGAAGCAACGTCCAGGCGAGTAGGTACCCTTGTTGTCCCATCCTTCTGCAAGAGAGACTCGCAGCGTAGCTGATGGCAACTGTGTCCCGATCGTCTTCTTGCGTATGGAGGTGTCTTTGTACGGAGCATTATAGGAGACCCCGCTTGCGTCCGTGAACTCCACCATAAGCTTTTCAAAATCCTCGAAAACACGGAGTGAAGTGACCTGAATGTGTCCAACGGAAGACACAAGTACCTGACCATCCTCCACATAGACCTTTCCGTTCCCTTGCTTGATGAGACTCGGGAACATCGATGTGAGCGACGGTGCGGTAAAAGCCAGAACGATCTGGCTCCAAGCCGCGGACGACACAAGGGGAGGTGTATGGAGATAGAACGACTTCGGGTCAACCAACGTGTCTTCCGGATGTGTCATGCGCCGTTCCTGTGGCGATGGAAGTCCCAACGCCATCATGGATACATGGGCCCCTGGCACCCAGTCCTGCTGCATCGAGGTCCGCATCCCTCCCTTCTGCAAATGCACCGCGCTGTAGGACAGTGGACGATTCGGGGCGACACGAGGTCGCACCTGACACCACCGTCCAGACTTTGGATCGTGCACCGCGATGTTGGTACAGAACTTGTCCCCATGCATTCCCGTGTGCGAAAGCACCACGCCAGTAATCTTCCCGTTCATCTCTTCCCCCGCTCGGCCTGAAGGCCAAAAAAGGGAATGTCGCGGACAAGGATTCGTCGAGGACTTTTCCGCGAGGGAGCCGGTCCGGACGAGAGATGAACCTGCGTAAGATCCACGAGTTCAACATCCATCACGTACCGTGTGAACAATTGGCCGAGCGCATGTCGATGGCAGTCGAGCGGGTGCTGACAGGCACACACGAAAGCGACCGCCACATCCTTCCCATCAACCACTGCACGCAACGGAGAACCTTCGCGCAAGACTTTCCGGCTTCGGAGAAGTTCCGCGTACGATTCGAGATACACCGTCCATGCGTCAGGCGATCGATCCTTGGCGGAACGTACTTCCTGAAACGTCTTCGCAAACGTTTCACGAATTTCGCGCGTAGGCGCCACGTCTTCCATGACGGAATAGACCACTTCGTGTCGCTCACAGAGATACCGAAAGTCGTCCTCTCGGCTCCAGTAAGCCCCTTGGTAGTCACGCCCAATACGCGTATCCACCACATGAGTGACGTAGTGTTTCGTCACCAGGGCAAAAAAATTACGTGCCGACATACCACACGAGATCGTGAACGCGTGCCTGAACACCGCCGGCGGCGGAAGCCTCGATTTCTTCCCGTCGCGTTCCTCAAAAGAAAAAGGTAATTGTGAAAGATTCTCCGTCATCTGCGCACCTCCTGACACTCAAAATGAGTGACTGGAGACCATAATGCATTCTTGCCGGCACGTCAATCTATAGAGCCTTGCATGGCCCACTCGTTCGATCGTTCATTAGCCGCTTCACGACAAGCTCGGCACTCACAAGACACACTGGCATTCCAATGCCAGGATTCGTATTCGCCCCAACGTAATAGAGATTCGAAACTTTCTTGCTCACGTTATTCGGCCGGAAGATCGCCGTCTGTGCGAGCGTATGCGCGAGGCCGAGTGCGGTTCCCTTTGGCGAGTTGTAGCGCGACGCGAACTCTTCGACGCTGAAGAATCGCTTTACGAGGAGATCATTCCGAAGATCACCCACGCCCAATTCCTTTTCCATGGTCGCGAACGTTTGATCCGCGAGCGATTCACGCGTCGCGTCGTTCATCTCTAAACCAGGTGCGATGGGAACAAGTACGAAAAGATTCTCACATCCTTCTGGCGCGACGGTTGCGTCAGTTCGCGACGGGGCGCAGACGTAGAAACTTGGATCTGTCGGAACTTTAGGATCATCAAAAATCTCCGCGAAGTTTTTCTTCCAGTCTTCGCAGAAAACGAGGTTGTGATGCGTGAGCGTCGGCAATCGTTTCTTCACCCCGAGGTACATGATAAATGCCGATGGCGCGAGCGTACGGCTGTCCCAATACTTCTTAGATTTTTCACGTCCATCTAAGGGAAGTAACTGTTGTTCCGTGTAGGCCGGATCTGCATTTGAAATAACAGCGTCGGCTTCGATCACTTCCCCACTCTCAAGTTCAACGCCAGTTGCGCGCCCGTTCGAAACGACGATCCTTTTAACTGGAACGTCGACACGAAGGTCAGCCCCGTTCGCTTTCGCAAGCCGAACGATCGCTTCGATGAGCTTGCCGATGCCACCCTTCGGGTAGAAAACTCCCTGCGTGAAGTCGAGGTGGCTCATCAAGCTATAAAGCGCCGGCGTGTTGTACGGCGAACTTCCGAGGAAGACGAGTGGATACTGCATCAGCTTCTGCATTTCGTTCGTCTTGAAAAACCGACGAACATACCGATCCATCGTCGAGAACACCGACATCTTGATTCCATCCGTAAAAATCTCCGGCGTGAAGAAATCGAAGATCGAATCATAATTCTTATAGAGGAAGCGAGCGATGGCCGTGTCGTACTGTACCTTCGCGCGTCGGAGGTATTCGTGTAACACTGGTGTAACACCAGGTTCAAGTTGTTCCGCAACAACCACGTCACGTTCGATGTCACCTGTGATATCTACCTGTCGAGCCCTTCGACTACGCCCAGTGAGCTGGGCTTCGCTCAGGGAATAATGTTTTATTCCCTGAGCGAAGGTCTCAACCGGAGTCGAAGGGCGCGCTGTGTCCTTGAATGTCACCCGATACCCCGGGTCAAGCCGAACCAAATTCAATTCCTTCTCCGCACTCGTCCCCATCAACTGAAAGAAATGTTCAAATACATCCGGCATGAGATACCACGACGGCCCCATGTCGAAGGTAAATCCAGCTTCGACAAACACGCCCGCGCGTCCGCCAAGCTGTTCATTCTTTTCAAGGAGCGAAACCGAATGACCTTGCCTCGCCAGCATGGCGGCACTCGCAAGCCCACCGATTCCACCACCAATAATCACCACGCGCATACAAGCAATCTCAATTTCTTAAAAGACGAAACACGAGCTCGCTTCGTGAACACTTCGAAATCGTTCTTTTCGATCTCTTCAAGGATCGCGGCATAGAAAACGCGCGCTATTCGAACCGCACGCTGACCGCGCTTTGCGAGCATGGGAATACCTACATCGGCTTTCACGTACAAGGCCCGAGCCCGTTCGATTTCAAATTTCATGAACGCACGCCACGCATCGGTAACGATTTTTTTCTCAACGTCAGCGTCTGTCAATCCGAAACGCCGAAGATCCTCCTGTGGAAGATAGATCCGCCCGCGCGCCTGAAAATCTTCTCCAACATCTCTGAGAAAATTCGTAAGCTGCATCGCTTCCCCGAGGGCTTCCGCATACGGCAGCGCGTCACCCGCAGAGCCGATGAGTTTCGCCATCATGCGTCCAACCACCATCGCGGAGCCATCCATGTATCCGCGAAGATCGTCGTAGGTTTCGTAGCGAGCGACGTCAAGATCCATCCGCATCGCATGCAAAAAACAGGTTCGATCCGCATCGTTACGCCACTGTGTAGCATATTCATCAAGCGCGACATGCGGATCCACCCCAGGCGGTGGGTTATCGACGATCTCATCGGCAAGCCGAAAAAAAGCATACAGATCCCACGTCGCTTCACGGAGATCCTTCGGGAATAAGAGCGAGGCGAGATAGTAGCTCGTCCCGTGTTTCTTTGTGATCTCTTGCGGGGTCATGATGTGCGTGTATGGACAAATTTCAGAAGGACTGACAACGCGTCATGAGCGTCAGTCGGAAGAGCCGCAAGTGCAAGAGTATCATGTGCCTGTTCGAACAATTCGCGTATGCGCGTTTCTCCGGCAGTAATGGCCCCGCTTTCATGAAAAAGCGCTCGAACGCGCTCAACTTGATCAGGAGAGACAGGCTTCCCCAGACATTGAGCGAGAAAAGCAATCTGTTCCGCCGTACCATGTTCAAAGATGTGCTGGGTAAAAAGGGTGTGTTGGCGATCCGTAAGATCTGAAAACGCGCGCTTCTGTATGACCTTCGAATCCGAAATAATTTCCAGAAAATCGTCCTGAATCTGATAGGCCATCCCGATGGATTCTCCAAACGCATCTGCAAAGACATCGAGTTTTGGATTCCCGCCTGCGAGGGCGATTCCCATCTGCATCGGGCGGATGAATGTATAACTCGCCGTCTTCAACAGCATTTTTCGCTCAATGAGATCCACGGTCGCACGTGGACGGGTCATGAGATCCGCATCGATCATCTGCCCGACGACTACTTCATCGACCATCTGTCGGAACCGTGCGGCGGCTTGAGAATATCCTTGTGGAGTCCACGCAGAAGCGGTTTCAAACGCCTCAAACGCCCAGGAAAAAATAAGGTCTCCTATGAGAATAGCCTGCGCCTCGGCAATATGAGGGATGTCTGCGAGACGATCCTGTTTGCGCATCTGGGCTTCCGCGTACGCGTTTACTGTTGGGATCCCGTGCCGTTCATTTCCACGATCAATGACGTCATCATGAATAAGGGCAAACAGGTGAAAAAACTCAAGTCCAGCGAGCGCGTCCATGACCTTATCATCGAGCGTTCCGCCCGCCGCCTCATACATCACAGAAGCAATATAGGGACGAACGCGTTTTCCCCCGGCGTTCAACAGACGTTTTGGATATGAAAATAATTCGGAAAGGAGTGGATCAAGGGTCGATGAACCGTACTCGGTGATCTTCCGGTCAAGGAAGCGGTCGAGGTGAGGCTGCAAGCGAATGGCGAAATCTTTTAAGGTCATAATCAATCCTTGGTCGGGCTAGCGGGACTTGAACCCACGGCCTCTTGCACCCCATGCAAGCGCGCTACCAACTGCGCCATAGCCCGTCACAATGTTCAAAAGGGTACATAATTCCCTTCCCCGTGGCAATGGTGGCAATTGAGTAAAAAAGACCGGCAGTTCCACGAGGGGAACGGCCGGAGAAAAACTGTGACCTCCTTGTTCATACGGCCACCGCATGCAACGCAGGAGGAAGACAGGACGATGCAGGAACAACGAACACTGTTGGAGATCCGCTGACGTCCTGACGCATGCGCTGACACACGAGTTCATAGAGGTCGTTAAGCAACGAGCTAAGAACAAGCATCGAGGCGATCTGATCGTCATCGATGATCAGATATACCGGATGTCCGGACTCATGCATCTCACAGAGAATCACGAGCAAGAGGTCGAGAAGGTCGGCCTTAAGACCGAACTCCACGATACCGAGCGACTCCACGAATCCCTTGCGATCACGGAGGTAGGTTCCTCGCGTATAGGCACGAGCTTTCGGGATGGCGCGGCGCAGGTCGCAAAACGTCTGTTCTTCCGTAGAGTCTTGGCAGAACAGGCGGATGCCTGCTTTTGCAAAGGTTCTTTCGCTCTGAAGTGAGGAGTTACTTGAAAGTCGCAGAACACCACGACCGGAAGCTTGTTCGTTTTGTAGATCACGGAGTGAAAACTTCTTTGTCAAAAGAGCGATCATGAGAGACTCCCTTCAGAGGCGTTTCGTGTCCCGAACCATTCGGGACGCGGGTCCGCATCTGAAAAACCACCGAGCGTATGGCGCGGTGGTTTGCATGGTCTCGAGTTGAGAGGAAGTCTTACGACCTCGTGCCATGTTCCACCGCGCGCATCCAATCAAACTTAACGACGACCTTGCAAATGGAGGTCGTGGAAAGCTGCATGGTGGTATTGGCGCGATAACTCATAGCTCTAAAAGTGTACTCTTAAGTTTACACGCGTCAAAGTGGGGCTGTGGATAAAAAAGACGCGGCCTGTCCTGAGACAAGCCGCGTGTAGAGAGCATTCAATACCGCCGCTTCCGCTTTGCAAACCGCTCGAGCTGGTCCCTCTTATCCATCTCAAGATCCTCACGCAGACCCGCATCATCCCACGGATGGCCGTAGATCTCGCTCGGATACAGAATGGGAAAGTAGATATCGAGGCACTTGCTTAACTTGTAAAGCGCGTGGTTTTCCCTGCCGGTTGCGCACAGGCTCGAAAAGTAATCCTGAAAGGTGGGAATCTGAATCTCATATTCCCGCTCATTCCACGCCACCAACATCTTCACGGCCCGAAAATTGTGGCTTGAGTGCGGATTACTCGGATCTACCGCCATCTGAACCGTAAGATTCTCCTGACAAGCAATGATGTTCCCGCGCATCGAAGTAAACATCTCGATCAACTGATCACGAAGGGCGAGTGCATCCTCAACTTTCGGAACTACGAACTTGAGTCCGCACTTGTCCGCCACCTGAAACGGATCGCCTTCTTTGCCTTCGTTGCGTCGAAGTGTTTTCAGATACGTCTCGTACGGCGTCTTCGGTCTGTCGTCAAAGCAGACAAAACTGCCATTCCGAAGGTCACGGCAAAAGCGCGTCTCTTCCCGGATGATCCAGCCAGAAGGAACCTCCGTGAGATCCGCATCGATCGCCATCCGTTTGACGCGATACTTATCTTCAGGATCAACGGCCAACTGAAACTGAACGTGTCGACTGCGGTCAGCAAACAACCGCGCGTTAAACTCCCCGATCACGGTTCTCAGATCATCGCTAATCGCACGAAAACTATCAGCGGTATCGATAGCTGCGAGCAGACAAGCCTGGTCAAAAAGAGACATTGACTCAAATCGACGTCGCCTATGTTCTTCCCCATTTCCTGGCAAACGCGCAATCTCGAGGACTTGGCGAATGTCGTAGGTCGTATTCACCTCCGACATCAGGTGCAAATCCGCATGCACAGCGTTGGCATACTTCTCCGCCAGCACATAACGTTCTCGCTTGGCCTCCCGGCACATGTCCGATTGGAACGCGAAATTCTGCGACCGCGCACGCCGGATGATTTTTTCACGAAACGCAACGGCTTCATCCGGCCGTTCCGAAAGCCAATCGCCGCGACGTCCAAGAAGATCCCCCCAAACAGTCTGTACGACCATGATCGATCCTTTCTGTAAAAAGAACAGGCCCGCACTTTAGCGAGCCCGTTCCCTGCCGTCAATCTATCGATTAAACCCCTTCGCCGAACGCGTAGCGGTCCGTAATCTTTTCGTACGCGAACAGTTCGTCGTCCTTGAAGAAGCGCTTCACTTCCGCAGCGGCGGCGTCCACGGAATCAGAGGCGTGGACGAGGTTGCTTGGCACGTTCATGGAGAGGTCGGCGCGGATGGTGCCGGCGTCTGCCTCGCGAGGATTGGTGGAACCCACGATCTTGCGGACGGAATCAATCGAGTCGAGTCCTTCGAGCACCATGGCGCACACCGGGGTCTGCATCATGAACTGCTTGAGACTCCCGTAGAACGACTTCGCGACGAGGTGCGCGTAGTGCTCATCGACCATCCCTTCGGAAAGGTGCATGAACTTCATGCCGACGATTTTCAGCCCCTTGCGCTCAAAGCGCTGAACGACTTCGCCGAGGAGGTCGCGTTGGAGGGCGTCCGGCTTGATAAGGATCAGCGTGCGTTGAATGGTTGATGGCATAGGTCTCGTTAAATTTCCTCCACCCTACACGCAACACGCTAAAACGGCAATGGATGCGCCTCCACCGTGGGTTCCCCGCCCGTCGACCGGATCAGGACGTCATGGTCCAGATCGGTACGGAACATCTTCGTACCGCGTACCTTAAATCGCTCGACGATTTCCGGATGTGGATGACCATAGTCGTTGTCGACGCCACAGGAAATAATCGCGAACTCCGGCTTTACCACATCGAGAAACGCGGCACTCGAAGAGGTGCGACTGCCATGATGTCCGGCTTTGAGAATATCGATGTCCCCGGCAAGCGGCCCAAAGAGTTTTTCTTCCGCGATCCCCGCGTCGCCAGTAAGGAGAATGGTCGTCTCCCCGTACTTCACCAAGAGCGTAATCGACGTGTCATTCGGATCCTTGGGCAATGTGTTGTCGAGATTCGTCGACGGGAAAATTATCGTGATATCCACGGCACCAAGCGCGATGTGATCGCCAGTAATAGGAACAATGCGTGGCGAAGTTTCCGTCATAATTGCCGCCTCCAGCGAACGATACGCGTCGGATTTCACCATCGCACCCGTTTCGTACACGGTTCCGACTTGATAACGGTCAAGCACGTGAATGAGCCCAATGGAATGATCCGCGTGCGGATGCGTAAGCAACAGCGAATCGATCGTTCGATCAGTTGGAGGAAGCACGGCGCCAAGTTTTCCGAGCACCGCGGCGTCCGGTCCGCCGTCGACTAATAGTTCTTCACCAGTTGGAGCTTGGATGAGGATTGAGTCGCCTTGGCCAATGTCGAAGATCCAGACTTTTAGCTCGCCGGAAAAGGTTGGGAATGTTTGGGAGGATGAAAGGACGGGTAGGATCGAACGGTTTGCTTCGATGGCGGAAAGGGTCCAGGCGATGGCACACGCAAAGATTAAGAAAGCCGCATGCTTCGCGCGTTTTTTGAGGAGGGTCTGAAGGCTAGCCATAGAAGAATGAATGCGATCACACTACCAGAAATGATCGCGAGAACATGGGGATAAGGGACGGCTGTGTTCGCGTACGGGACAAGCGAGAATGCCGTCACGGCCTCAAGCGAAAGATGGGCAAGGGCCCAGGCTGGCAAGGCGGTGATCGAAGCGAACCCAAATGGAAGCCATGATCCGATGATCGCCGCGCACGTCGCAGCCATCGCGATGGGGACGAACGGAAGCACCACGATGTTCGCGATCGGTGCGATGAACGAAAAGTTTCCGAAGTGCCAGAGCACAATCGGCGTCGTCGCAATGATCGCCGCGAGCGAAGCGGAAAGCGAGGCGCGGATGCCGTACGCTTCGGGGACGAACTCGAGACGTTCGGCGATCGGTGTCCCCCACGCGAGCAGCGCCGCGGTCGCGATGAACGATAATTGGAACGATGGATCCCATAAGAGGGCGAGCGGCGTGAATGCGAGCGACACAGCGCCGGCTGCAAGCAACGCATTTCGCACAGACGGCTTTCGTCCCGTCCACATGCCAAGAAGAACGACGCTGCTCATGAGCCCAGCACGCACCATCGGCATCCCCGCTCCGGTTGCGATCACGTACACGATGAGGACGAGTCCCGTCGCAAGAATCCCACGCTTGCGGCCAAGTCGTGTTTCGATCAGGAATCCGAGAAGCACAACCACGACAAGTGACGCGTTATACCCAGATGCGGACAAGATGTGCGTAAGTCCTGTCACAGAAAACGCATCACGAAGATCCGTCGGAAGATCGCTCGATCCGCCGAATACGAGACCAACGAGAAATCCGGAGTGCGGTTCTGGAACGACCGACTGCAACCGCCCTACAAGATATTTCTTAAATGAAAGCACGGACGTCGAAAAACTTTCCGTGACCCCAAGCGTCTTCAAATCCTTCGGCCGCGAACATCGCGCCCCAATCCCACGACTGTCGCTCGCGAGGTCGTAACGATACCCATTAAAAGGTTCAATCGCATCGAGCGCACAGGAAAACGAAAACCGCGTCCCAGGTTCCGGCGCCCGGAACGATGGGACCGTCAGAAAAACATCGGCCTTCACGTCCTCCCAAACCTCCCGAACCTCCCCAACCTTCCAAAACTTTTTGATGCGCAGATCAGTAAGCTGTACCCGCCACCCCGACGAACTTTCCATCGGCTCCCCTTTCATGGTCCCTGAAAATTCATGCGTCTCCCCGACAGACTTCGCGAGCTCCACGCTCGCACGATGTTCGTAAGGACCGAAGGCGAATATCGTTCCCGAAAGATCCGGAGCAATCAGCGTTCCGATACCGT
>CALRBH010000015.1 GCA_943354165.1 Candidatus Uhrbacteria bacterium RIFOXYB12_FULL_58_10 | reverse complement strand
CCAGGTCGGCTTCCTCGGCTCCGACGATATTCTTCTCGGCCACTCGCTCGGCGCCTTCATGATCCTGCAGTACCTTGAGCGAGTTGAGATGACAGAAACCCCACGTGCCGTCGTGATGGTCGCCGCTCCATGGAAGGTGACGCGTCCAGAATTACGTCGTTTATTCCTCGTCGACCTCGACGCCGACGTCCTCATGTGGAAGGCGCGAGAATACGTGGTCGTCCACTCCAAGGACGACCAGCTCGTCCCTATAGAACACGGCCGCAAACTCGCCGAAGCCTTCAAGGCGAAGTTCGTGGAGACGGAAACTGACGGTCACTTTATGGGCGAGCAGTATCCGATCCTCATGAGCGTGCTCGAAGACCTCGCCGCTCATCCGTTTGAATACGCGCCGGGGATGAGTTTGGAAGACAAGCTGGCGAATCCGTAAGCCAAAAGAATTCCCCAGTCACATGTCGTATGTGCTGGGGATTTTTTGTCTAAGAATTGCTGCATTATGGCGCTTCGACGGTGATATCGCGCAGCACCCGATTACACAGTACTTCAAGGTCGACGTTCGGCTCCACGTCGCGGATGGCCTTCACGATGCGGTCCCGACGTTCATCGCTCAACAGCTTCGTTAGCAACATCCGTGCGTAGTCCGCAGGCGTCTGTGAGGCTGCAGCACCGAGTTCAAAGGCCGCGAGTGCCTCTCTCATTTTTCCTTCACGATAACGCGCGTCGCCCACTGATCGTTTCTCGTTCGTGAACGAACGAATTCTCATGAGCGCATCCGTGTAGCTCACGTATTCCTGACGCTCCGTATCTGGCCCCACGTAAATGCAGTGGTTCGGCTTCATGGGGAGTGGGGGATCGAACAGAACGTCTCCGTCCTGGGTGGCGTGGAAGAGCACCGACATAAGTCCTTCTTCCACCTCGGCTTCTACGGTGAACTCTCGCTCCGTCTTCGCATGCGGCTCGGCAATCAGGTCCGTACCTTTCACCCCGATGAGCGGCAGACAAACCTTGGGCACCATCGAGGTGCCGGACATTCCAAGACATCCATACACATCCAACTGGTCAAACGCATAATGCGGCATGTGGTACCTCCAGTGGTTACGGTAACGATCTTTTTCTGGAGGCGCAAATCATCAGTGACGACAGAAGTTTCTCTCTTCGATAAACCTAGTGTTCACAGGTGGAAAAACCGGGTCTTGAACTGATCCAAAAATATTGGCTTTGTTTAAACAGATTTTCGGCCTCTTTTCCACTGTGGACAGGCTGTGGAGCGGGGGCTTGACACACTATTCCGCCTCCATTAAGATGCCGGGGCAATTGATTTACAAGAACGCACACGACACATGTACACAGGGCTCAGCCAAACCTCTAACGAGTTGCCTTGCGGGTGGTGAATTATTTCACCGGTGTCAGTTTGATACCCGCGCATAGACGCGGAATTTTTTTACCCTAGAACGCCTTCGGTGCAGACCTCGACCCTTGATCAGCAAGGAGCGAGGCCTGGCTCGAAGGGCCAGTGTGACCCTTCACAATTAAATATTATCAGCAATAAATACACAGTAGACACTACTGTGAACAAGTTGCGATTTGGCGCTCACTCGCCGGACGCAGCGAAGATTTGTTCTTACAGTGGTTGTAGAGCATAAGGGCACACGGAGGATGGCTCGACAAAACATGCCGATGAAGGACGTAGCAGCCTGCGATAAGCTTCGGGGAGGTGGCAAGCAACCGTTGATCCGAAGATTTCCGAATGGGGTAACCCAATACGGGGAATGCCGTATTGTCACACACTGAATACATAGGTGTGCGTCGGGCACCTGGGGAAGTGAAACATCTCAGTACCCAGTGGAAAAGAAAAAGATCTCCTAGCTCATTCGCTTGCGGCTTGTAGCCTTTGTGGCGCAAGTCACAGTTGCTCAACGAGCCTGTACAAGCGAAGAAGCTAGAATATTCCCTAAGTAGTGGCGAGCGAAAAGGGACCAGTCTAAACTTGATGTGTGAAATCGATGCGAGTATGTGTGACGCAAGTCATGTGTGCAAACGTTGACGAAAGCTTTGGGCGTTGCACATCAAGGGTTGTAGGGCGAAAACGTTGTCAGCCAAGTTCTGACGGATTGTATGGAAGGGTTAAAGCGGAAATCGCTGGAAAGCGATACCAAAGACGGTGATAGTCCCGTACGCGAATTTTCTCCATCCAACAATTGTTTTCGTTCCTGAGTACTACGGGACTCGTGAAATCCTGTAGGAACCTGCCGCGACTATGTGGCAAGACTAAATACGTGTTTTGATCGATAGTGAACAAGTACCGCGAGGGAACGCTCAAAAGAACCCCGGAAGGGGAGTGAAATAGAATCTGAAACCGTGTGCTTACAAGGAGTCAGAGCTTGCCGAGCAATCGGCGTGTGATGGCGTTCCTATTGAAGAATGAGCCTACGAGTGTATTGCGTGTCGCCAAGGTTAAGCCCCAAGGGGCGAAGCCGTAGTGAAAGCAAGCGTTAACCCGCGAGATCTCACTCTGTAATCAATGCATCCGCAAGGGTGCATCTGATTACAAAGCGAGAGGGTGGCACGTATACGACCCGAAACCGGGTGACCTATCCATGGGCAGGATGAAGCGAATGTAAAAACTCGTGGAGGTCCGAACCCACGTGCTGTGCAAAACACGGGGATGACCTGTGGATAGCGGAGAAATTCCAATCGAACTCGGTAATAGCTGGTTCTTCCCGAGATAGCTTTTGGGCTAGCGTCAGCTAATAGTCTGTTGGGGGTAGAGCACTGAATGGGCGTACCGCCGCAAGGTAGGTATCCTAACCAAACTCCGAATACCAACAGATGTTCCTGGCAGTCAGACGATGGGGGCGAAGCTCCATACGTCAAAAGGGGAACAGCCCAGATCACAATCTAAGGTCCCTAAATCGTCGTTAAGTGTAGAAGGTGGTGAGAAGGCTCATACAACCAGGAGGTTGGCTTAGAAGCAGCCATCCTTTAAAGATAGCGTAACAGCTCACTGGTCAAGCTTTCTTGCGCCGAAAATGTACCGGGGCTCAAACGACGTACCGAAGGTGTGGGTTTCATGTATTTATACATGGAGCGGTAGGGAAGCGTTCGCAGGGCGATGAATCGGTACCGTGAGGTGCCGTGGAGCGCTGCGAAGTGAGAATGTAGGCATAAGTAGCAAAAAGAAGGGTGAGAGTCCCTTCCACCGTAAACCCAAGGTTTCCTGGGCAACGCGAATCGTCCCAGGGTTAGTCGGGAGCTAAGGTGAGGCCAATTGGCGTAACTGATGCACAGCAGGTCAATATTCCTGCACTCTGTAGATAACTGAAGCGGGGACGCTTCTTGAACCCTCCCACGTCCTATGGCTATGACGCTGGGGGCGCGAAGGTGACTGGTAGGCAAATCCGCCAGTCATAAGCCTTTGCGCTACCGCAAGCTTGCCGCAAGGTGAGCAAGGGGAGTGGAACAGGGAGCCAAGAAAAGCCGCTAGGGCTAATTATCTATGGACCCGTACCGGAAACCGACACAGGTGGGTGAGTGCGATAATGCACTAAGGTGTACGAGAGAAACTACGTTAAGGAACTCGGCAATTAAGTGGCCGTAACTTCGGGATAAGGCCTGGTTTCCCCCGGGAGGGGGAGACCCTCAGCGAAAGACGTAAACCGACTGTTTACCAAAAACACAGGTCCGTGCTAAATCGAAAGATGATGTATACGGGCTGATGCCTGGCCAGTGTCCGAACGTTAAGGAAGGGGGTCATACTCGCAAGAGTGGCAGCTCTCGACTGAAGCGCGGATGAACGCCGGCGATAACTATAATCGTCCTAAGGTAGCGAAATTCCTTGTCGGGTGAGTTCCGACCTGCACGAATGGCATAACGAGTTTACGACTCTCTCAACGTAGTCCTCGGCGAAATTGCAAGATGAGTGAAGATGCTCATTACGCGTAGTTAGACGAAAAGACCCCGTGAAGCTTTACTACAACTTGTTTTTGGGTTCATGTTCCGCATGTTGAGAGTAGGTGGGAGCCGCAAGGCGCCAATGAGACACCACCCTTGCGTTACGTGAATTCTAACCAGACGCCGTAATCCGGCATCAGGGACAGAAACTGGTGGGTAGTTTACCTGGGGCGGGTGCCTCCCAAAAAGTAACGGAGGCGTTTACAAAGGTAGGCTTGGCGCGGATGGAAATCGCGCTGGACGTGCAAACGCAAAAGCCTGCTTTACTGCAAGACCGACGAGTCGCGCAGTCGCGAAAGCGGAAGTTAGTGATCCGACCGTACGAAATAGGACGGCGGAAGCTCAACGGATAAAAGCTACTCCGGGGATAACAGGCTGATCGCGCCCAAGAGTCCATATCGACGGCGCGGTTTGGCACCTCGATGTCGGCTCATCGCATCCTGGGGCTGAAGAAGGTCCCAAGGGTTTGGCTGTTCGCCAATTAAAGCGGTACGTGAGCTGGGTTCAGAACGTCGTGAGACAGTTCGGTCTCCTATCTACTATGCGCGCTGAAGATTGAGGGGACGCTTCCCTAGTACGAGAGGACCGGGAAGCAGGAATCTCTCGTGTACCGGTTGTCCTGCCAAGGGCATTGCCGGGTAGCGATATTCAGATCGGATAAACGCTGAAAGCATCTAAGCGTGAAGCCGACCCCAAGATTAGTCTTCGTATCAGACCCCTGGGAGACCACCAGGTTGATAGGCCGTATGTGAAAGCACAGTAATGTGTTGAGCAGAGCGGTACTAATTGGTCGAGCTCTACAACCACTGTGAGTACAAATAATCTTTGTTCTCAATTTATTGCTGATGCGGATATCCACAAAATGGATATTCCATTCAGGGTTCCATAGTCTTGGTGCCATTTCCTGGAGGGTCACACCCGTTCCCATTTCGAACACGGCCGTTAAGCCTCCTCGGGCCGATGGTAGTCAGTTTTGGCGAGAGTAGGTAGGCGCCAGGACCATGAAACTCTGAAAGCATCCCCCGTTCGCTTCACGCAATGGGGGATGTTTGTTACCCTAAAGGCCTCTATGGATACATCTGCTTCCTGTAAACTCTGCACAATTTTCAAATACACGAGTATTTTCGCTCTTGGAGTCGTCGCAGGCATCGCTTATGCCGTTCGTTATACCTGATATGCATGTTCGCATTGTTATTTTAGCCGCCGGAAAGGGAAAACGGATGAAGTCCGAGCTTCCAAAAGCCCTCACTCCCGTTGCCGGGAAGCCTATTTTGGAACATCTCCTTACTTCTGTGGCGGGATCCGGCCTCGATCCGCTTCCAGTTGTGGTTATCGGCCATGAACGTAAGCGTATTTGCGACGCGTTTGGCGCTTCTTGCGCATACGCGGTGCAGGAAGAGCAGCTCGGTACCGGACATGCAGTGAAGTGTGCCCAGGAAGAGGTCGGAAACACAGATGCCGTCATTGTTCTCTATGGCGATCATCCGTTTGTTTCATCCCAATCGATTCAACGGTTGGCACGCGAACATGAATCTCGCGGTTCCGTCCTCACGATGATGACAACGGTGCTTCCGTCCACGGACGGATGGTACAAAGCCTTCGAATCCTGGGGTCGTATCATTCGAGACGCCACCGGACGCGTAGTTGCGAATCGACAGTACAAGGACGCCTCGGAAGAAGAACGTCTGATTCTCGAACGCGATCCTGCGATGTATTGCTTCAGTGCAAACTGGCTTTGGGATCGCTTAGCTCGACTAAAAAATGAAAATTCTCAGGGTGAATACTACCTGACTGACCTCGCCCGTATGGCATTTGAAGAAGGGCAGGAGATTGCGACGGTGGCCATTCCGCCGGAAGAGGCCATTGGCATCAATTCTCCAGAGGAAAAGGAAATCGCCGAGCGTATCGCCGCCGAGCGATAATACCCCTTGCCCACCCTGCAAACCCCGCCCACCCATTTCCTATGCGCCTCATCACGGATTGGCACGCGCATTCCAAATATTCCCGCGCCTGTTCCAAGGCGCTTGAGTTGCCGACCATTGCCGCCTGGTGCGAGAAAAAGGGGATCGACGTGGTCGCGACGTCCGATTGGACGCATCCAAAGTGGTTCGCGCACCTGCGCGAACTTCTTGTGGAAGACGGCAACGGCATTTTTCGTTTGAAGGACGGATCGTCAAAGACTCGATTCATGCTCGTGACCGAGATTTCCCAGATCTATAAGCGAGGAGGGAAGACACGACGTATTCATAACCTAGTGTTCGCCCCATCGTTCGAGGCGGTCGAGAAAGTAAACGCAGAGTTTGATCGTCGGAAGTGGAATCGCGCCTCCGATGGTCGACCTATCATCGGCTGCGACAGCGAAGAGTTCTACAAGATCCTCCGCACGCTCGATCAGCGGATTATTATTGTTCCTGCGCACGCCTGGACGCCCTGGTACAGCGTGTTCGGCAGCAAGTCGGGCTTCGACAGCCTCGAGGAATGTTTCGGCGAAATGACGCCGTATATTTACGCCGTGGAAACTGGACTCTCGTCGGATCCCAAGATGAACTGGCGGGTACCAGGTTTGGACGGTGTCTCCCTCATCTCAAATTCCGATGCGCACAGTCTGCGCAACTTCGGCCGCGAAGCGAACGTCTTCGATCTTCCTGTCGCGGATTACGATGCGTTCGTGGACGCGTTGCGCCTACGCGATCGCAACAAATTTCTATTGACGATCGAATTCTTTCCCGAAGAAGGAAAATATCATTTTGATGGATGCGCTGCATGTAAGTTTTCCTCCACGCCGAAGGAAACGAAGCGCCATGGAGGCCGTTGTCCGACCTGTGGAAAACTTCTGACGATCGGAGTGGATTCACGTGTGGAAGAACTTGGAACGCGTGATGCATTGCCTGCGACGTCGCGTGTTCCGTTTCGCTCAATTATTCCGCTCGAAGAGATCCTCGGAGAAATTTTTCAGGTGGGCGCGACGTCAAAAAAAGTTCGCGCGGAATACGATCATCTCACGAGGCGCGTAGGCAGTGAATTTCACATTCTTCTCGATGCGTCTATCGAAGCGATTGCGAAGGAGGCACATCATCCACTGGTCGCTGAAGCGGTGAAACGCATGCGTGAAGGCATGATTTCCGCCACGCCTGGATATGACGGAATATATGGAAAAATAAGCGTTTTCTCCTAAAAAACAAAACATCCTCCGTCGCGTCCGGAGGATGTTTTGTTTTTTAACGCTTGGACTTTTTTGCAGCCTTACGCTTCTTTGCTGTTTTCTTTGCTGGCTTTCGCTTTGCTGCCTTCTTTGCTTTTTTCTTGGCTGCCATAAAATTATTTCCCCCTTATGCGATGCTCAATTGCATCGTCACGTTGCCACGTAATGCGACAACAGATTTGTCTCGCTTCAAATAAATGTCACGGAACAAATCGCGGCCACAGACGCAATGCGACCAGCGATGCAAAGAAGTATACAACACTTAGTATCCGTCAACAAGAATTTCTACAGCTGTACGGTCACAGGCACTCCAACATCTGCCCAATGGTATATCCATTTTATGTTTGTGAGATTCACATTGACGCATCCGTGGCTCATTGGGGTACCGAAGTTGTTATGCCAAGGCGCGTAGTGAATATAGATGTGCGGATAGATGCGCAGATTCCATGGAATGACGCCGAGATCATATCCAATTCCTTTGTAATGGACAAAAGGAACCTTCGCTAAGACAGAATGCGTACCGAGGGGGGTCTTGAACGGCGCTTTCCCAGTCGACACAAAAAACGTATTGGCGAGAATGCCTTTTTCGTAGGCGTAAAGTCGTTGTTCAGAAATATCGATGACAATAGATCGTTCCGCCGTTTCCAAGGCGTTGAATTCAGGCCGTGCGGGGACGGAGACCGATTCAAAACCCCCGTCTCCATCCAGATCTGCCTTTATGACGTGCTTTCCATCGACAGGCGCGGAGGCAGAAAGAAGAAGGCGCGCAGCTTGTTCGTCGAATTTCTGTAATTCCTTGAGAGAAGAAGTGTTGTCCTGCACGACCTGCCAGACTTTAATGAGTGGAGTTCCGCCAAGCGCTTCTTTTGTCACGAGCTCATTATGACCATCGCCAGTGATATCTCCGCAGGAAATATCCACGCCAAATCGCGTGGATGGATCGTAGGCAAAAAAACCATTTCCCCATTTTAGAGTTCCTGTATTTGAAAATATACGGACGTGCGGTCCACCTCCCCTCTGCGGTGAAGTGATGATTTCTTTTATTTGATCACCATCTAAGTCGCACACGGAGATGTTCATGCCAACTCCCGTGGTAGGGGCATAGGCGAGGAATCGCCCGATCTCTGTGCCATCCTGACGTAACACAAGTACTTCCGGAGCATTTCCAAGCCCTGTGCCAATAATGATTTCCGATCTCCCGTCCGTACCAAGATCTGCGACCGCAAGAGAAGCTCCGCTTCCGGCATTCGCTGATGCAATACCAAATGACGACGTTTTTCCGTCCGTATGAAGAATCTGCACCGGAACGCTAGGGAGCTTCACGGCCGCAAGCGAGACAGATGGGAGGAGAAATGCGACGACCGACAGCATCAAAATCAATCGTCGATTCATATATTCCCTTTATAATAGCAGATTTTTGACCTCATTGCAAGGAAGGTCTTAGGTCGTATTGACCCGTTTTGCTACGAAAGGTACTATCTTCTCGCTCCATGGGCCGTTAGCTCAGCCCCGACGCTCCTTGATAGTAGGTCGGGGGTCCGTACCCCATCAGGGCGTCGGACCTGGTAGATTGCCACAGAAGACATCATATTTATGGGCCGTTAGCTCAGCTGGTAGAGCGCCTGCTTTGCAAGCAGGAGGTCGTCGGTTCGAGACCGACACGGTCCACCAATAACATCCGGTCAATTGACCGGATGTTATTGTTTTCGTGTACCCTGAGGATGATCACATACTTATTCTATGGCATGGGTCTATTTCCTACGAAGCAATGATGGACGGCTATATATTGGGAGTACTACAGATCTGTCGCGTCGAATGAACCAACACAAACACGGTCAAACACCAACTACTCACCGAATGGGAACCCTCCAGTTAGTTTTCTCACAAAGTTATCCTACAATTAGGGAAGCTCGAGAGGTTGAACGACGCCTTAAAGGACTTAAACGTCGAGATTATCTCGAACGGATCATTACTGACGGTCAGATCAAGATGCGAGTAGCGCAGCCCCGACGCTCCTGAGGGAGGTCGGGGGCCCGATCCCATCAGGCGTCGGGCGAGGTCGTCGGTTCGAGACCGACACGGTCCACCAAAAATCACCCTTAATGGGTGATTTTTGCATTCCAGCTTGGTTATGGAAGTTTTGTGACTGTAAGGGCCGGTTTTGCGAGAGCAATGTCGTAAACGAAAGCTTCGTGCCCGGAAACAGAGGTCGATACCTTTGTGAGATCGGTCTCACGAACGAGATAGACCTTTCCATCTGCGAGACTCACGACCTTGAGGACGCGCAAGGTTCCATCTGCGTCTGCTTTCGTCGTCTCTTTGTACAACCGCGACCATTGGCGAGTCTTTGTGTCGTAGGAGTAGAGACCAGCGAAGGCACTGTTGCCGTCTGCAGCGACAGATGCCGTAGCGAAGTAATAGAGGGTCGGGGTTGTGGCATCCTGGACCGCGCCACCAGCGATCATTTCATAGGTTCCCGCTTCCTTAGACTTCCCCTGGTTTTCATTGATGAATTTCTCTGCGCGTCCACGATCTGCTGCAGAGAATTCAACCGTGCTGGCAGAAGGGGTCGTTGAAGGTGCGGTCGCTTCTGGTGTCCCAGCGGCCGGTGGGATATCCGATGGTTTCGGCGTCGGTGCTGGTGCAGCTGCAGGTGGCTTTTCCGCAGGAGGAACCGGCTTTGCTTCTTCTCCAGTACATCCGGCTCCTGCGAGCATGAGTGCGGCGGCAAGGACGGCTAATGACGGCTTTGAAAGTGTTTTCATATTACAGAAACTCTGCCATATGGCAGAGTTTCGGACAAGTTACTTCGTCTTAACGATATTCAACGGCGTTTTCCCGTCCAAGAACGCGATCACATTCTCCGCCGCCGTCCTCGACATCGCCTGACGAGTCTCAATCGTCGCAGAGGCAGTATGTGGAGTAAGCACGGTGTTCTTCATCTTTCGCAGCTCAAGCGTATCCGTAAGGTCGCAATCGATGGCAGGCTCGCATTCGTACACATCAAGCCCAGCCCCGGCGATTTTTCCAGCACTCAAGGCCTTCAGAAGCGCCTTTTCGTCGACAATCGGCCCGCGTGACGTGTTCACGAGGTACGCGGTCTTTTTCATGAGACGAAGCTCCTTCGTGCTGATCAAATGCCGCGTCGAAGGGAGCAGGGGAACATGGATCGAAACGATATCAGCGGTCTTTAGAAGCTCCTCCTTAGAAAGAAACTTCGCGCCGGTGAGCTTCTCAAGGGCAGGATTCGGTTTGATATCAGAATAGACAACCTGTACGCCAAACCCATCATGCAATCGTTTAACGACGGACGACCCAATTGCGCCCGATCCGATGATCCCGACGGTCTTGCCGGTCAGATCCGTTCCAAGGAACATCTTTGGCCCCCAAGCCTTATACTTTCCAGCCCGCGTAAACGCATCAGTTTCCGCAATGCGATGGATAAGGGCGAAAATCAAGGCAATTGTATGCTCCGCCACCGATTCCGAAACACTCGGATGCGCCGCATTCGTCACGGTAATTCCGCGTTTCGCCGCCTCTACGAGATCGATGTTGTCGAACCCAACCGCGTAGTTCGCCACCATCTTGAGCTGCGGCCCCGCGGCGTCGAAAACCTGTGCATTCATCTTCTCCGTAAGGATCGAAAGGATAATATCCGCGCCTTTTACACGCTTAAGCAACTCCTTCCGAGGTATTGCTTCGTCTTTTTCGTAAACTTCGACCTTAATCCTCTTGTCTTTCTTGAGCATCTTAAGCCCTTCGTCAGGAATGTCACGCGTCACGAATAGTCTCAGTTTCATATGGCAGGAATATGATTAGGCGAGGCGAGTTGTAGAAATTGTAGAATCGTTCGGCTAATGCCTCACTTGTAGAATATGTAGAAAGTGTCTTTAACGGCCACTTCTACAATTTCTACATCTTCTACACATTCTACTTTACGCCCATTCTACTCGCTTTCGACCATTGACAAAAGGTCATTTTTGTGGTATATTTTTGCATCGTTCATTCAATCCAGACTCGTGTGGAAAGCGGTATTTTGTGGCCAAATTTTGGCCTTAAATAGCCGCTTTTAACACAGGCTACTTTCAAACCGGGATGGTCTCGGAATGGAAACGCCAGCGGCATGTACGGAGGCTAGGTTATGACGACACGCCTGCTTGATATCAAGTTCGCAGAACTGAACCCGACCCTTCGCGTCCTCTCGGACGCGGGAGTCACCACATCTGATTTCGACTGGATCCGTGGCAAGGCGAACGCCGAAAAGGTTGCCGCGTTCCTCCGGGAAGCGCGCGGCCTCGCGGATCAGAACCCGTTCGCCATCTCGGTGGACGAGACGCTCAAGCGACTCTCGCTCTCAAACATCCACAAGGTGTTGGGCTTCGACCTTGAGGAGGCGGTCATGCGTCTGGCGCAGACCGCGCCTGAGTGGCCCAAGGGTAACCACGCCTTCCGTTCGCTCCGCATCCGCGGCGGCGAGGCTCAGGAGGGAGTCGCAAAAACCTTCGAGGCGCACTTCACGTGCACCAAGAAGGAATTCGGCGAAAAGAGCACCTATCACTGGGAACATCTGCGGTCTGACAAAGATCGCCTTCGTCTCCTGAACGGCAACGACACGCACAAGCCCGTGGTCGAATGGGCAACCTTGGACCTCGACGCGAACCGCGGCCGGAAGAGCATCGAAGCCGTCCGCGGCAAGCTCTCCCTCGCTGACGAAGGCCTCGCCTTCACTTGGCTCTTTCCGGAGTACGTGAAAGCCATCGACTACGAGAAGAACCCTGCGTTCTTTCTCGCTGGCTATGAGCTCAACGTTCCCGGGCGCGGCGTTGGCCCGTGGCGGCGCGTGCCGTGCGTGTACTGGGATCGGGACGGCGGTCGGGTGTGCCTGAGCGCCTGCCTGCATGGCGGTGGCGGCGTGGACTTCTCGGTTCCCCTCCTCAGGGAGTGAGGGACTTGCTACTCGGATGCTCGGAACTCGGAATCCTCGGTCTTCGGACCTTGGATCTCCGGTTCCGGGCATCTTTTAATTTTGGTAGAATGATTATGGACAGTAGGCTCGTGAATCGTCGTCTACGGACGCCGGTCGCCGAACTCCCTCAGGACTTCAGGGTCGCCAGAGTTCGGCTGTCTACGGATGGTCGAAGCGCGCGACGAGGTCTATGAGCACTCCGCGCTTTTCCTTGGAACTGGCCTCCGCGAAGGATTGGGTTCCTTATAAAATTCAGGACATGGGTGTGCCTGTGTCCGGTGTCTTGGAAGGGGATAGCGTGAAAGGAGGTCGTTCCCGAGAACGACGTTGGCCCGTGGCAGAACGTGCCGTACGTGAACTGGAATCAGGACGACGGTCAGGTGAACCTGAACGCAAACCTGCATGACAATGACGACGTGAACTACTCGGTTCCCCTCCTCAGGGACTGCTCGTCAGACGCAAAAGAACGCTAGACAGCGTTCTTTTGTTTGAGCGAATTCAGCCACCCACCAAGCATTTTGCCTGCTTCACCGAGTCGTGATTCCATATCGAGATAGTGCTGGTTCGAGATGCATCGACAATCTTTGGAGAGACGGACGAGAAGTTTCAGGAGGTCAATGTGCACACTCGCAGTCTGTAACATCATTTGTTTACCTGCGGGATCAGAAGCTGCGGCGGCAGACAACACGCCTTGTAGGGCATCAAGGATGCGAAGTGATATTGTTTCACCAAGAGCGTGCCGTTGGGGCTTCGGAAATTTCAACAAGATGTCATGCCACGCCGCGTAAGCGGCATAAAGCGTATGGACGAGAGGAATATCAACCGGGGTGCGGTTCAGCTCACGCTGGAGTTCAAAACTCCGTTGGGGGGGGGGTTACTTATAAGGCGCATAGTTTTGAACAGTTATGTTCGTTTGAGAATCTGGCGGCAGCCTGGGAGAAGTTTCGCGACGGAAAGCGGAACAGGAATGATGTAATGGTATTCGAACGCAACTTGGAGGACAACCTGCTATCTCTGCGAGATGATCTGATCACCGTACGATATCGTCACGGACCATATCATCGATTCGTTGTCTTCGATCCCAAGCAGCGCACGATTCACAAAGCTGCCGTGCGCGATCGTGTCGTTCATCAGGCGCTTGTAAACATCATCGAGCCGTTGTTTGAATCGAAATTTATCTACGACAGTTACTCGTGCCGTGTAGGTAAGGGAACACACGCGGCTGTAAGTCGACTACGGACGTTTTTGCTTCGGGCAAGCCAGAACGGCACCAATACCGTCTATGCCGTAAAGTGCGACGTACGGAAGTTCTTCGATTCAATCGATCACAACATTCTGCTAGGTCTGCTCCGTAAACATGTCCAAGATCATCGATTGATGAAACTACTCGAGCAGATCATCGTTGGATTCTCGACGGGTCCGGGGAAGGGGATCCCGCTCGGAAACCTCACGAGCCAGCTCTTCGCGAACATCTATCTTCACGAGCTGGACTGGCACATCAAGCACAAACTTCGCATTCGCCACTACGTCCGATATTGCGACGATTTCGTCATGCTCACCTCCTCTCGGTCGAAAGGATTCGGTCTGGCGCAAGCGGCAGACGCATTTCTTCGCCTCAATCTGAAGGTCGAACTGCACCCGAACAAGGTTCATGTGCGCACCTGGACGCAAGGCATCGACTTCCTCGGCTATGTCCTCATGCCACACGCAACCGTGCTCCGGCCAAAAACCAAAACCCGAGCACTGGCTCGGGTCACAAAGGAAAATAAGGCTTCGTACTTTGGACTTTGTGGTCATGCGGACGAGTACGAGACCGCACGGACGATGAAGAATATTATCGGATAGTTACGCATATTCCATAAACGCCTCCTCATCCACCTCACCCAACTCCAGCACCCCACGCAAAGTCCCAATCGAAAGCTCTGGATGCAACGGAACAATCGTCATAATCGTCCGTCGTCCTTCTGTCTTTCGTAACTTCACATGACTCCCTCTCTGGCTGACAAGAAAAAAGCCGAAATATCGGCAAAGGATTTTTATACAAAGTCTCCCAGAAACCGTTTTAGCCATACGTGACAGACATGGTCGTCACGATAGGGGCGCGGTGTTTTGCTGATCGCTTCATCCTCGGTGCATCATCAAGGTAAAGCTCAACAGCCTCCTTGAGGTTCTTCTGCGCCTCCTCCACCGTCTTTCCCTGGGACACAACCCCAAGCTCTATACAACGGGCAACAAGCCATTTTCCCTCATCAGTGATAACTGTCGTATATATGGCAACCATATTGTCTTTATTTAGCCACACCCATCCGTGTTTTGCAAACCTATTGTTCCTTCACAGAAATCTTCTTCATCTGCCCCTCCGTAGGCCAATGCCGCAAAATCCCTTCCTTTGCGCCCACATGCCGGATCACCGAATCCGCATTGAGCGTTCCAACCTGCATGGCCATCGGAACATCATACGTTTGCATGAATGCAGCGGTGAACCCAGAGCCAAACGCGTCGCCGGCGCCTGTGCGGGAGATCGCCTTAGTCCCAGTGGTTCCGGCGAACCATGTCATTCCATCGCGATGGGCGTAGGATCCATTCTCGCCATCGGTGATAACGACGACGTTGCCGTGCATGGCCAGCCGCTTAAACATCCCGTCGATTTCTTTAATTTTCGTGAGTTCCTTCGCCTCTTCGCGATTCAGAATCAGGATCGAGACATGTCGAAGGAACGGCTGAATGACGCCAAGACCTTTTTTTACCTCCTTACTCCCAGGATTCCATGCGAGCCCCGCCTTCAACTGCTTTGCATGGAGTGCCACCTGTTTTGCAAGCGCAATATTTCCGCCAAGCGAAGTCAGGTAGAACCATCGGGCCTGGCAATCCATCCAAGGGATCGATTTTGCATCGAACGAGCCGGAAACGCCGCGGAAAACGAGCACGGTGCGCTCGCCAGACTTCGCATCGGTGAGTAAGGTCGAGTAGCCCGTCTGTCCATTCTGAACGCGAGTAATGAGCGTGGTATCAAGCCCTTCGCGGTGCAGGTCGATGAGGAGATCGCGTCCGTTGCTATCGTCGCCGACTCGACAGACGACTCCGCTTTTATATCCAAGTCGCGCAAACGTCGCAGCAGCATTCGTCGCGCCCCCGCCCGTGGTAAGCATCACACTCTCAATTTCAATCTTCGTCCCCAAAGCAACACATTCGCCAAGACCAGTCGAGAACTTATCCGACTTGATGATCTGGAATTGGTCAGAGACGAGGAACGCGTCGCGCGTGCCGGCTCCGATGGCGATGATGTCGTGCATATGTGGGGGGGGCGGTAAGGGCTGTAAGGGTGGTAAGGGGTTAGGATCGGCCGGCTGAGCCGAGGAGGCGCATTTTCTGCCGCACCACCTTGCCCATCAGGTCTTTGGCTGAACCAAGGATCTTCCGGAGGTCGATGACGTCCGGGTGCTGAGTGAGATAGATGCGAAGCCCTGCATCGAAGGCTATTCGTAAATCGGTATCGATGTTCACTTTGCAGATCCCGTGCGAAACGGCCTTGCGAACATGGGTATCGGCGACACCGCGGGCGTCATCGATTTTGCAGCCGTAGCGAATGCAGACGGCCTTGATGCTGCTCGGGACTCCCGACGCCCCATGCAAAACAAGCGGAATCTTTACAAGACGATTGATTTCTTCGAGTCGCTTGAAATCAAGTTGCGAAGACGTCTTAAACTTATACGCGCCGTGGCTCGTCCCGATCGCGATCGCGAGCGCATCGCATCTAGTTGCTTTTACGAACTCGACGGCCTGCGCGGGGTTTGTGAAATGGGCGTCGCGCTCAGCCACGGAGACGAAATCTTCGATGCCGGCGATGGCTCCAAGCTCAGCCTCTACCGCGATCTTTTTTGGATGTGCCGCCTTTACGATCTTTCGAGTCAACGCGACATTTTCCTCGTAGGGGAGGGAAGAGCCGTCGAACATGACACTCGTATAGGCCCCGTGCTTAATCGCATGGAGCACCAGGTCCGGATCCTTTCCGTGATCCAGATGGAATCCGATGGGGACGGAGCTTCGTCCGGCCGCATGCGCCACCATGCAGGAAAGAATCTCGAGCCCCGCGTAAGAAATAGCCCCCTCGCTTGTCGAGACGATCGCTGGCGATCGTTCTGCTTCCGCCGCACCGACCACAGCCTGGAGCGTTTCCAAGTTATTGATGTTGAAGGCACCCACCGCATAGTGGGATTTATCTGCTTTTCGGAGGAGATCGGTGTAGGAAGCCAACATATGGTTACATGACAGTCGTTCGATATTTTGGCGTCTTGCGCAATCGAGAGCGAATCTGCGATGCGGACAGGAGTCCTTTTTGTGGTCCAACGAAACCGACGACGGAAGAGGAGTTCACGGATCCCCATCGCAATGCCTCATCGTGCAACTGACCGTTCATGAGCGCGCCGATGAATCCTGTAGCAAAAGAGTCTCCCGCTCCGGTCGCTTCCACAAATTTTCCTGGGAAAATAGCACAGTGCAGGAGCTCCTCACCGTCGAAACTATAGGCGCCGTTTTTGCTGTCCGTAATGACGACGTTTCTTGGCCCCATCTTGTAGAGGGCGGTGGCAAGATGGTGGACTTCTACGGTGCGAAGTCCCGTAAGATGCTGGGCTTCCTCGAGATTTACAAAAAGGACGTAGAGCTGTTTGAACAGGTCGAAAAGCACAGGTTTTCGCTCATGGATCTGGATACTCCCAGGATTCATACCGATATAGACCCCATCCATTTTGGCGTACTTGATGACCGATCGGAACAATTTTTCGTAGCCAATCCCCATTTCGGAAATGTACAACCATCGGGTCTGCAGGTTGAGCGGGAAGTGATAGGTATGTTTGATCTGTGAGGCGAGAATGGTCTTATCGCCCTTGAAGTTCAGGACCACGGAATAGGCGCTCTGTTCACCTTTCACGACTTCGATGTACTTTGTCGAAACCTTTTCGCGTTTAAGCACTTCGAGAGCGAGCTGGCGGGTGGAATCGACACCCATCACGCTCACGACAGCTGTCTTCTTTTCCATGCGCGACATGCCGACGGCCACGTTCGGAGCGCTTCCCGCAATCTGTGAGTCCACGACTTCCACAGGGATCTTCGCCCCATACTCAAGACACAACAAACAATCAGGCATCTTGAGCGAACACTGGAGGTTTGCCTCGTCGAGGACTACAAACGTATCCAGTTTGATATCGCCGACGGTTACGAGGTCGAACATAGTGAGGACAGTATACCGCATTAACAAAACCCCCGCAGTTGCGGGGGTTTTGTTATGCACGGGACTTGAGGCTGTTGTCGGGTTTCTTTCCACCCCATCGCTTCGGGGTCCTTGCGAGAGCTTCTTCCATGATCTGTTTCTGCAGGCGCGCGAGCTGTTCTTCCGCGGCGGTTTTATATTCAGGAATTTCCGGAACGCGTTCGCCGTTTTTTCGGCACATGGCGCGTTTCACCGCCATCTCGACGTATCGCGAGGTCAGTCCAAACGCCTCCATGAGGTCCGTAGGCTCGCCAGACTCGCCGAATCGGTCCTGCATACCCATGCGTTCCAACGGAACGGGGGAGAACGCGCTCAGGGCTTCGGAAACTGCTCCGCCTAACCCTCCGGCCGCCTGGGCTTCTTCGATCGTCACGAGACATCCCGTTTCCTTCGCCGCTATCACGACAGCCTTCACGTCGAGCGGCTTCACGGTGTGCATGTTGATCACGCGTACTTCGATGCCATGCTTCGAAAGCGCTTCCGCGGCGCACAACGCTTCGTAAAGTACGGGCCCGGCAGCGATAATCGTCGCGTCGGTGCCATGACGGAACGTTTCCGCGCGGCCGAGCTTGAACGGCGTCTTGTCTGTGGTGAACACGGGAGTCTTTTCACGCGCAAAACGGAGGTAGCATGGGCCTTCGGTAAATGCCGCGGCGACCGTAGCTTTCTTTGATTCGATCGAATCGCAGGGGACCATCACCCGCATGTTCGGCATCACCCGCATGATGGCGATGTCTTCGATCATCTGATGCGTAGCCCCATCCGGTCCTACGGAGACGCCTGCATGTGCTCCGGCGATCTTCACGTTAGTCTGATTGAGGGCGATGCACGTTCGGATCTGTTCCCAATTTCGGCCCGGGGAGAACGCCGCATAGCTTGAGATGAACGGAACTTTTCCCGCCATTGCCATGCCCGCGGCGATAGAGGCCATGGACTGTTCTGAAACGCCCATCTGCACGAATCGGTCTGGGAACGCGTTCTTGAAGCCGAGGGAGCGAGTGGATTCCGTGAGGTCCGCACAGATCACCACGATCTTTTCATCGTGCTTTCCGGCAAGAACCAGCCCCTCGCCGTAGCCGTCACGGGTGGGGAGCTGTTTTACCTTGGCGCGCGCAAACAGGTCGCGTACCAAATGCGCGTCCTTGTTCAATCCTTTTTGTGGTTTCTCCCCCTTCGACATACTTAGCGGCGTAGGTTCATGGGTGGGCGGCGGCTCATGATGAAGCGGCGGACGAGGCGGTAAAGAAGGTAGGCGAGCAGCAATGATGGAATCATGACGCCGGCGCCGATGACGACGAACCAGATGACGAACGTGGCCATTTCCTGGGCGAGAACACCCAATGCCTGGAACGCCTCCTTGATGATCGTTACGGGACGGAATTCCTTCGTCGGAATGTTGAAGGTCGGTTCCTCGCTCAGGAAGACGCTAATCGTGGAGTAGGAAGTGACATTTTCCAGGTACTGGATGCGTCCCTGAAGGGATTCGATCTGGGAGCGGATGTTTCCGAGCTCGCGCTGAACCGAGAGGATGTCTTCTACGCTGCGGGCCTGTTTCAGGATTTCAAGATACTGCGATTCCTGTGCCTTGGCGTTTTTGATTTGCGCCTGGAGGTCGGAATACTGTTCCGTCACGTCCTGGCCATTGATCGATTCGTTCTGCACGAGCGTCGCGAGGGCGCGGATGTCCGTCAGCGACGATTCAAACTTTGCCGCGGGGACACGAACGGTCACGTTCCCGAAACTCGTCCCGTCCTCTCGCTCGGACACGGACGAATCCTGCACAAACCCGCCCGCGCCCTTTGCAAGCGTAATGATGCGTGTGGACGCTTCGCGGACGTCGTTGACGATCAGGGAGACGGATCCGGTCTTGATGATCCGCTGGTCCACTTCGGCGGCGGTTTTCCCCGCGCCATCGTACATGGGTGGCATTGGGGAAGGGGCGATGGATCGCATGGCCATTTCTGGAGCGAAACTATCCGTGGCGTATCCAGTATTTCCACCGACCATCATCGCGTCTTCTGCATATCCGACTTTGCTCCCACCAAAAGAGATTCGAGATCCCCCTTCGGAGAGGGTAACGTACGACTTCGCCGCAACGAGAAGGATAAACAAAACGATCCCCCCAATAATGAGCCCCGCAGATTTTTTAGACATGTTCATAACCCATTTTCTACATTTTTAACATCTTCTACACCTTCTACTAGCTACTTTCTACTAACTACTATCTATTCGTGTTCACTCATGATTCGTCCGCCGAGTGTGCGTAGCGCTTCAATCGCGCCACGGGATTCTTCGCCGGCCTTAGGTGGTTTCCCGTGCCAGGCGAAGTCGTATTCCATATACGGAACGCCGTACCCTGGAATGGTGTCGGCGATGATCACAGTCGGTTGCTCTGTGATGGAATGGGCACGTTCGATGGCACGTATGATGTCTGGAATCGAGTTTCCCGCGCACCGCTCTACGTGTAGGCCAAACGCGGCGAACTTTTCGGGGAGCGGCTCAAGCGGCATGATCGACTCCGTGTTCCCATCGATCTGGATGTTGTTGCGGTCGATAATGAAGGTGCAGTTATAGAGCTTGTTCCGTCCGGCAAACAACATCGCTTCCCAAGTCTGGCCCGCATCGAGCTCGCCGTCGCTCATCATGCAATATACGCGCCACGGCTTCTTATCGAGGAGCGCTGCATAGGCGAGTCCGACGGCTTGCGATGATCCTGATCCGAGCGGTCCCGAAGTTGTCTCGACTCCAGGGAGTTTTGTTCGTTCTGGATGGCCTTGCAACGGCGAGCCGAGTTTGCGCAGCGTCATGAGATATTTTTTGGGGAAGTAGCCTGCCTCCGCCATCGCGGCATATCGAACCGGGCAGGTGTGTCCATTGGAGAGAATGAGTCGATCGCGATCCTCCCAATCCGGATCTTTCGGGTCATGTTCCATCACATGGAAGTAGAGTGCGGCAAAAATGTCCGCCATGCCAAGTGGCCCGGCGCTGTGACCGGAACCCGCCTCCACAAGCATGTCGATCACGTCCTCGCGGATGCGCATCGCGACGGCCTCAAGCTCCTTAAGTTTCTTGTCGTGGAGGTGAAGCGGGTGACGAACTTTTGGACCGATGGTCAAATCCGGCATAGTGCATGCATTATAGCATGCGGGGGCGGTAAGGGCGGTAAGGGTTGTAAGGGGAGTAAGGGGCTGATTTTCCCTTACCGTCCATTACCGCCCTTACCACCCTTACCGCCCAAAGCAAAAACCGCCCGAAGGCGGTTTTTTGCGTTGCGACTTATTCCACGATGATTGTGCCCGTCATCGAAGGATGAACGGAGCAATGGAATGGGAACGTTCCTGCGGTCTTGAAGTAGCGGGAGAAATTCTGGCCGTTCTGAAGGGTTCCGGTGCCCCAGGAGAGGTCCTCGCTGGTGGCGGTGTGCGGACTTGCACCCTTGTTGGTGAATTTGATGGCGGTTCCAGCCTTGATCGTGATGGTTGCTGGGACAAACTGGTTGTCCTGGATGTCCACGAGGGTTGGGGCCTTCAGGCTTTTATCGTCATTGATGTCATTCACTGAATTGGTCACTGAAGCAGGGTTGTAGTCACCAGCCTGTTCAATGTCAGAGCCTACTTCCTTATAGTTGGAGAAGAACGCATCTGGAACGTCATCAATCATCTTGTTCCAGTTGGCGCCGTAGATGGCAATGGCGACGGCTTCCGTAGTGACGAAGCGACGCTTGGCCCCAGCCGTCCCGTGATCAATGGCGTAGACCTTTGGATCCGAGTTGATCTTGATCAGGCGGGAGCCTGGCTTGTAGGTAACGTTGCCGCCAATCTGGATGGTGGCGAGATCGGCATCCGTAACGAACTTTACGGAGTTGAAGTTGGTGTACCAGGTGAAGTAAGTCTTGTCGTTCGGGAACACGTAGCGGAAACCATCCTTACCGAGGTAATACACCGCGGAGAATGTGGTGCCACGCACGAGATCGCCGGAGTGCACTTGAGAAAGTGGCAACACGGTGGCGGCATGGGCTGGAAGCGCATGCATGCCGAGCAACAGCGCCACGAGACTCAGGAAGGAGATGGTCTTTCGCATAGAATGGTTAAGAATTGTTGAGACGAGTATATAGGTTTTTTACGCCGCTGTCGAGAGCAGGGATTTTATGGTTTCAAGAGAAGCTAACGGATTGGGCGCAGAATACAGGAGAGAT
>CALRBH010000014.1 GCA_943354165.1 Candidatus Uhrbacteria bacterium RIFOXYB12_FULL_58_10 | reverse complement strand
CACACGGACGAGCAGGAAGTCGAGCTGAAAGACGGTCGACGCCTTCCGTATGGTGATGTCGTCGTCGCGGTGGGGAGCGTCGCGAACACGTTCGGAATCCCCGGCGCGTCGCAATTCGCTCACATGTATAAGACACTTCCGGACGTGATGAGAATCCATGCACGTGTCTGTGAGATTATTGGTGAACTTGAGTCGGGAGTACGACCGCATGTAAAAATTCTTATTGCGGGTGCTGGACCTGCAGGTGTAGAACTCGCCTCAGAATTTTCCTCGTATCTTAGGCGGCTCGAAAAAGATAAGCGTATCGCACACGGAAGCTGGTGCGTGCGGCTCATGACCTCGGGCAAAAATGTATTACCGATGTTCTCGGAAAAAATTCGCGCGATTGCTTCAGAACGCCTTACGAAGGTGGGGGTCGATGTCCATATGGACGCGAAAGTCGTGAGCGTCATGGCACAGGAACTGAAGGTGAAGGATGCTGATGGGGAAGAGCAATCGATGCCATTCGACTTGTTCGTATGGACGGCAGGAGTGAAGCCATTTCCAGGGCTCGGGGTCATGGGGGTTCCGATGGATGCTAAAGGTTTCGCTTCCATTGGGTCGGATTTCCGCATCAAGGGACATGAGAATATGTTTGCCCTCGGTGATGTTGCCGGATTCGTCTCCGCAAAAACCGGCGTGCGCATTCCGCTCATGGCCCAGGTGGCCGCGGCGGAAGCGTCGATCGTCGCGGAAAACATCGTGCGCCGCCTTGAGCGCCGCCCGCTCATCTCCTGGACGCCGCCGGAGTTTTGGATCGCGGCGGTTCCGATCGGCGGCCCATGGGCCATCGCTGATTTCGGGAAGTTCGTTCTCACAGGCCGTCTTGGTTTCTGGGTCCGCAAGGCCGCCGACCTCAAGTACTTCCTTTCGGTGATGCCATGGCGTGATGCGTTGCGCGTCTGGAAGCGCGGCTCGGAATCCTTCGCCCAAAATGATTAACGCTTATCTATGCGTCTCCGCGTTTTAAAACCCGGCGTAGTTCTTGAGGGAAAATGTGTCCTCGTACGTGTGGACGGAAATGTTCCGGTTGCGCACGGGGAAGCCGTGGACGGTTCGCATGGACGCATCGCTCGTTCCGCGGTGGGGATCGATTGGCTGCGTCAGCGCGGCGCCAAGGTGATCGTGATCACGCATCTCGGCCGCCCGGACGGCAAGAAAATGTCCGCATACAGCGTGAAGCCCATCGCGCGCCGGCTTTCCGAATTGTTAGGGGTCGATGTAAAAGTCGCGCCCGAACTCGTCGGAGCGAAAGCAACCAAGATGGTCGAGGCGATGAAGCCGGGCGACATTCTCATGCTCGAGAACGTCCGCTTCGATCCGCGCGAGGAGCATAACAGTCCGTCGCTCGCCCAGGCCCTCGCGGCCTACGGCGATCTTTTCGTAAACGATGCATTTGGTGTCTGTCATCGCGCACACGCTTCTGTTGATGCGATCACGTCCGAACTTCCCGCGTACGCCGGACCGCTTCTTTCCCACGAGGTTGAAGTCTTATCGAAAGTTGAAAAGTCCCCACGCCATCCGTTTGTACTGTGTGTCGGCGGTCTCAAGATGGAAGGAAAGATCCCTGTGATGGAACGTCTGCTTCCGTCCGCGGACCGAGTGTTGGTCGGCGGCGCACTTTCAACCGCATTCCTCGCCGCGAAAGGTTTGCCCGTCGGGCGATCCGTTTACGATGAAGACGGCGTACGGCTCGCAAGGCGCGTGATGCGCAAGGCGGGCACGAAACTCATTTTGCCGGAAGATGTGCTGATCGTCCCGGGACTTTCCTCTAAAACCCACGCGCGCGCCGTAAGCGTGGAAGATGTCGGCCCGCGCGATGTTATTGTCGACATCGGCCCGCGCACGCTCGCGCGATTCGTCGGTTTCGTACACACGGCAAAGATGATCGTGTGGAACGGCCCGCTCGGCTATTGCGAACGGGAAGATGCGCGCGAAGGCACGGTACTTTTTGCACGTTCCATGGCCGCGCGGAGCGGCAAGGCTACAACGGTGGTGGGCGGAGGTGATACAGTACCCATTATAGAGGCGGCGCACCTCGCCGGAAAGTTCACGCTGGTCTCAACCGGCGGCGGCGCCATGCTCGATTTTCTTGCCGGTGCGGAGATGCCTGGATTACGGGCGCTTGAACAATAATTATGTCGCAGAAATCTATGCGGCTGGAGGTCTTGGAAAAACTCGTCGCCCTCGCGACCGCCGCGTTCGGTCTCGTGGCCGCGCTCGCGTGGAATGATGCCGTCCAAGAACTTTTCAAGACGCTTTTTCCAATACAAGGTAATCTGATCGCCAAGTTCGGCTACGCCGCCATCGTGACCATTATCGTAGTCGTTGCCACGATGTACCTCGGTCGGCTCACGGAAAAAGCTGAAAACCCTTAAACCCCTTACCACCCTT
Source organism: Candidatus Uhrbacteria bacterium RIFOXYB12_FULL_58_10 (assembly GCA_943354165.1). Lineage (GTDB taxonomy): Bacteria > Patescibacteriota > Patescibacteriia > UBA9934 > GWF2-40-263 > CALRBH01. The sequence goes on along the minus strand of CALRBH010000014.1, from coordinate 19,171 downwards.
ACCGCCCCCCCCAGAACCTATGTCCTCCCACACCATCGAATCCATCCACGCGCATGAGATCCTCGATTCCCGCGGCAATCCCACGGTGAATGTCACCGTGCTGCTCTCGAGTGGCCATTCAGGGAGTGCGTCCGTTCCAAGCGGGGCGTCTACGGGAAGCCACGAAGCGCTTGAGCTGCGCGACGGAGATAAGAATCGATATGGGGGAAAAGGTGTGCTTAAGGCTGTGAAGAACGTAAACGGTCCCATTGCAAAAATGCTCATCGGAAAGGATGTCTTCGCCCAGCGCGACATCGACCAGGCCATGATCATGCTCGATGGCACCGTGAACAAGTCGAAGCTCGGCGCGAACGCGATTCTTGGCGTATCGCTCGCGTGTGCGCATGCGGCCGCGAACGCAAAGGAGCTTCCGCTTTACGAATATATTCGCCATGCGTTCGAGATCCAGGAGAAAACCTATCGCATGCCGATTGCGACGATGAATATTTTAAACGGCGGCGTGCATGCCGGCTGGGCCATCGACTTCCAGGAGTTCATGATCGTGCCGATGCAAAAGAAGTTCCGCGAGCGCGTTCGCTGCGGTGCCGAAATTTTTCACGCCCTCGGCGGCATTCTGAAAAAGAAGGGCTACTCCACGCTTAAGGGCGATGAGGGAGGATACGCCGTCCCGTTTTCGCATAACGAAGATGCGCTGAAAACGATCATGTTGGCGATTAAGGCTGCCGGCTACCAGGCTGGGAAAGAAGTGTTCCTTGCGCTGGATCCCGCTACGTCCGAATTTTACGATGCAAAGAAAAAGCAGTACCACCTCCGTGCCGACGGAAAGTTCCTGTCGACCGACGCGATGATCCTCATGTGGAAAGCCTGGGCAAAGAAATATCCGATCATTTCCTTGGAAGACGGACTCGCAGAAGACGACTGGGACGGTTGGGAAAAACTCACCAAAGCGCTCGGAGACGACGTGGCCCTCGTCGGCGACGATTTCTTCGTAACGAACGTGGAGCGATTGCGCGAAGGCATCGAACGCGATTGCGGCAACGCGATTCTCATCAAGGTAAACCAGATTGGTACGCTCACGGAATCCGTGAACGCGATCATGCTTGCCAAGCAGGCGGGCTACAAGGTTTCCGTTTCCCATCGCTCCGGAGAGACAGAGGATACAACGATTGCAGATCTCGCCGTGGCCGTGAACGCGGACTACATCAAGACCGGTTCGCTTTCGCGTTCCGAGCGTCTCGCAAAATATAACCGCCTCATGGAGATCGAGGAGGAGGTTGGATAATAGTTATTATGCCTGAACGTCCTGGTTACCGTCCGCCCGAAGGGAAGTTGCAGAAGCATCCGCTCCACATAAAGGATGCGGAGCTGCAGAAGTCCCCCGAAGTGGAACGGGCCGTGGGACGGCAGGAATTCCGTGCCGCCGCACGGAATAAGCGGGTGCGGCTCGATGATAAATCGGGTCCGCTTGAGGACACGCATGTTCCAAAAGATCCCAGCGCCCGCATCGAGGCGTACATGTCCCGTCTCGAAAAGGTCTTCCTGAACCCAGACGAAAAGACCCGGGTACGAAACATCGAGCTGTTCCGCGATAAGATTTACGATCAGCTCCTCATCAAGCGTGAGAAATTTCCCGAATCGTATTTCGAATTGCAGAAGCGTGTCGCCCGCGAGCGCGGACAGGCCATTCGGGAGATCCCACAAGACACCCGTGAGCAGATGATAGATACGGCCATCGCCGACCAGAAGGCCTCCCTGGACTCTTGGATCGATTACCTTTCAAGCGATGACGCAGCCTATCCTGCTTGGTTTAAATATTTCGTTTGGAAAAACATCATCAAGCTTTCCCAATTCGACAAACAGCGCGGGGAGTTCAAGAAACGTACAGATACGACCGTAGCTCCGTTTCCTGACATCCATCGTGAGCCACTCGCGAAAATCGCTGACATCTACCTGAAGGTGAAAGAACAAGGAACCCTCAAGGACGATGAACTTCAGGAAAAATTTGGAAAGAAATTCCCGTCCTTATATGCGGAATTGATCCATGACACCCTTGCGGCATCGATCGAAAATCGCGAAGAGGTCGCAGGGACCTGGGTAAAATACGAGCAGGGTAATATGGACCAGGCAGAGAAGCTCTACGAATCCCTTGAGAACAAAGGAACTGGTTGGTGCACCGCTGGCAGTTCTACGGCAAGGTATCAAGTGAGCCAAGGAGACTTCCACGTCTACTACACCAATGACCGGCACGGCAATCCGGTGGACCCGCGCATTGCCGTCCGTATGAATGAGAAGGAGATTGCCGAGGTCCGCGGCATCCTTCCAGGTCAGGAGCTGGAACCGATCATGCAGGAAGTGCTCGACAAGAAGCTTGAGGAGTATGGTCCAACGGCAGACCGGTTTAAGAAGAGGTCTGCGGATATGAAGTGGCTCACAGCACTTGTGGCTAAGAAAGAGAAGGGCGACGCATTTACCGACGCCGACCTTCGATTCTTGTATCAGGTAGATGGGTCGATCCAGGGCTTCGGATACGAACGCGACGACCGCATCGCAGAGATGTTGTATGGACGGGACATGAATGAAGACGCGCCCGCACTCCTTGGCTGCACACCTGAACAAATCTCATTCAGCCGGGAGACGATTTCCAACAAGACAAAGACATATGTCGGTCCTTTGTTCCCCGGCATATTCGAGCTGGGGCTGGATCACGTCTACACGTCTTTACATAAACGGGCTACGGTCGAATCGCGTCTCGCGCGAGAGATTCTGCGAATTCATCTCGTGTACGGTGGGAAGGCGCGTGAAGACTATGAAAAAGAATTGGACGGGGCCGGGATTTCCTATTTTGATGAGAAGAAAGCGAAGAGATTCCTGTCCAAAATGCCATTAGCGAAGAATCAGTCAGAGATCGATCTGGTCCTTTTGACGCTCGCTGATCTTGATGTGCATGGCGAGGAAAATATGCAGGCGACCATAAAAGAACGAGCCGCTTCACTCGGACTGGATTATATACCACTTGAATCGGTTCCTGCGCTCTGTCTGTCAATAAATGGACAGCCGATTGAGAAGTCGCATGAAAGTTTTTCTATCTGGATGCGGCCATTACCCACCAAGGAAGGGAAGAAGGGCCTTACGTTAAGGTATTTAGGTGAAGGGGGAATTATCGCTGTTGATTACGCTGAGGATGATGAGGTGTATGACATTAACGGTTCTATTGTTTTTTCGCGCCAAAAGCAAGGATAGGCCATTCAGAAGATAAAAGCGTATTTTCGGCATGTTCTCGCATTGCCTAATACTATTGACAAAAGTCGCTTTTTGTGATAGTTTTGGCACTGTCCTTCGAAAATGCACCATCAAAATTACAGGAGTCTTAAATGCTTCAAATCCTTCTCAAAAAGTACGGTTCAGCCCAAAACATTCCCGAAGCCGAGCTTGAGGCTTGTGGCTACGACCGTTATAAGGGGGCGAAATGGGGTACTGTTATCCGACGCAAACCGGACATCGATTCCCCTGAGAATGTGCGTCTGATTCTGGAGATGCTGGAGCCAAAGGACAACGTTCCGGCTGTCGCGCTGGAGTCCTTTCGGACTGCGTTCGCCATCTTCCACGGAGAACCGGAAGAGCGTGCATTTTCAGGTGATGCCGCCTCCTCGCCAGTGATGATTGGTTCAGAGTATCGTGAGGTGCTTCTGTACCCCGGCGAAGAAGCGAAGCTCAAGCTGTACGCATGCGTTTACGATAGGTTTGGAGGCCACGATGCAGTATCCATCATGCCCCTAGACCTATTGGCGGGTGTGCCTTCGAAGGCGAGCGTAGAGATGGCGGAAATCTACTGCTCCAACAGAGACATCCTCTCGTCGGGTCATCTAGAATCCATATTGGTGCGTCTGGCCAATGCTGGACATGAAAAATTGTTCCTCGGAACGACCTTTCGCACATACGACTATGATGCGGATACGTTCTCTACGGCGAAATGGGATTCAGATAAAAAGCAGTTGTCTGACGGACCTGACGATCGTGAAGTTTGTCCGGTTTGGGCAGAGCAACTGTTTCCGTGATTTCTATGATTTCTGCGAGCGCCTGGAGTACCCAGGCGCTTTTTCTTTTCTAGCTGCACGGGTTCGGAATTTCAAGAATTTGAGAGCGTATTCCGCCACACTTGTCTGTTCTCGAACGATGGCATGATCCGGTTCCACATCCCTGACAAACCAGATGTTTCCAGTTACAATCACTGCACATTATGGAAACAGAAGAACCCAAGATTAACCGCCCAAAACCAGCCGTGCTCATGATCCTCGACGGGTTTGGCGTTGCGCCGGACGGGCCGGGGAATGCCATCACGCGGGCGAAGATGCCGTTCTACCGTGACCTTGTCCGCACCTATCCTACGGTTACGCTTCGCGCATCCGGCGAGGAGGTTGGATTGTCCTGGGGGGAAATGGGAAACTCGGAAGTCGGCCACCTCGCCATCGGGGCGGGGCGCGTGTACTACCAGACGTTCCCGCGCATCAACCGCGACATCGCCGCCGGATATTTTTATGAAAATCAGGCGTTCCTGAAAGCCGTCGCGCATGTAAAGAATACAAATGGGACGCTGCATCTTATTGGTTTGGTGAGCGCCGGGCGCGTGCATGGCATGGACGACCATTGTTTTGCGCTGCTCGAATTTGCGAAACGAAATAAGGTGAAGGACGTGGCTGTACACGCCATTCTCGATGGACGTGACACGCTCTATAACGCGGGGATCGATTTCATCGGAAAGCTGGTTGAGGTGATAAGAAAAACAAAGACCGGACGCATCGCAAGTCTTTCCGGACGCTTTTACGCCATGGATCGTGATAACCGTTGGGATCGTATCGAGAAAGCCTATCGCGCCATCGTGGAAGGGATTGGCACGACCGCGGAAGATGCGCTCGCTGCCATCAAGGCTTCCTACCAGGCGGAAGTGTACGACGAAGAGTTCGTTCCAACCGTGATCGTGAAGGACGGGCAACCCGTCGCGCGCGTGAAGGACGGCGACGCCATTATCTTTTTCAATTTCCGTCCTGATCGCATGCGAGAACTCGTGAAGTCGTTCATCGTGCCAGACTTCACGCGCTTCACGATCGCTCCGATGAAAAATCTCTTCGTGGTTACCATGGTGGAATACCAGCAAGGGTTTCCCGTGGAGGTCGCCTATCCTCCCGTGAAGATCGAAAAGACCTTCGCCGAAGTCCTGTCGAACGCGGGGCTCAAGCAGCTGCACATCGCAGAGACGGAGAAGTACGCACACGTCACGTTCTTCATGAACGGCACGCGCGAGGAACCATTCCCGGGCGAGCGCCGCATCCTCGTCCCAAGTCCGCAGGTCTCCTCATACGACCAGGCCCCCGCGATGAGCTCCGAGGACCTCACCGACCGCGTGATCGATGCGATCAAGAAAGGAGAGGACGACGTCATCATCATGAACTATGCGAACCCTGACATGGTGGCCCACACCGGAAACCTGAAGGCCTCGATTAAGGCCATGGAAATCATCGACGCATGCCTTCAGCGCGTGACCGAGGCCGTGCTCGCAAAGGACGGACTCGTGTTCATCACCGCCGACCACGGGAACGGGGAAGAGGTGCTGAACGTTCGTACCGGAGAGATCGATAAGGAGCACGCGACGAATCCAGTTCCATTCATCATCATCGGAAACGCCTACAAGGGAAAATTCGGCCTTGCAGGAGATGTTCCAGATGGCGACCCTTCACTCATGCCACCAGTCGGAATGCTCGCCGATGTGGCTCCAACGATTCTCACGATTCTTGGCCTCGAAGTGCCAGTCGACATGGAAGGTCAGTCATTGGCGCCATGACATGGAAAAACACATCCAAGAAGCACTCCGACGTTTAGCGAAACGGTTCAAGAATCCCGGAGCGATGGAGCTCGGGGAACCGTTTCGTACCACGGTCGGTGTTATTCTTTCTGCTCGAACGCGTGATGAGCAGGTATTGAAATTGTTGCCGGCATTCTTCAAAGCGTTCCCGAATCCGCAGACGCTTGCGAAGGCAACACAGGCGCAAGTCGAATCGAAGCTCTCGACGATAGGCATGTACAAGCAGAAGGCGAAAAACATTCGAGCGATGGCTGCCATGCTTGTGAATGAATTCGACGGGAAGGTTCCGCAGACGATGGACGAGCTTGTTCGTTTGCCTGGCGTTGGTCGGAAGACGGCGAGCGTTGTTCTCGTCGCCTGTTTCGGCGCGTCGGCGATTGCGGTGGACACACACGTGCTCCGCGTAACGAATCGATTGGGATGGGTGAAGACAAGGACGCCGGAGAAAACGGAAGCCGCTCTCTTGAAACTCGTCGATCCGAAATTCCAGCCGACCGTGAATCGCGTGTTCGTGAAACTCGGGAGGTATATTTGTCTTCCAGGGAAACCGCGCTGCTGGGATTGTCCGGTGAAAGACCTATGCGCATACCAGAAGAAAAATCTTGTGGAACCCAAGGACGCGGCAGTGATTCGTGCGGATATTGAGAGGAGGGAACGGGTGATGGAAGAGTTGCGCGATAAGGTGATAGAGTAAAACCCTATGGAACTCGCTAAGCCGAAGAATTGGGTTGATCATGTCGCGATTTGGTGCGCGAAGTACTTGATCATTTTTATAATTTCTTCGGCATTCATTCTGGGGAATAGCCCTGAAGCAAGCTTATGGGTTGCCTCTGGAATGACGGTCGCATGGGTTTTGGCTTTTCTTTTTCAATATATCTTTAAGCGGCCAAGACCGTTTAAAAGCGGACATCCTGCGCTTGTAAAAATGCTCTTTGTAACTCCGTCATTTCCATCAGCTCATACCGCCATAGCCGCATCGATTGCCTCATCGGTTTTCTTTGTCAGCCCTTCTCTTGCAGTTGTATTCGCTCTGTTGGCGGTCCTGATGGCGTGGTCGCGTGTTCGTACGAACCTCCATTATGTGAGCGATACAATCGCTGGAGCATTCGTGGGCGCGGCATCGCCATTTGTCGTTTCCTGGATGATGATTATCCTGTTGGGGTTAGTATGAACGCTGTCATCCTCTGCGGCGGTGGAGGTACTCGTCTGTGGCCGCTTTCGCGCGCCGCAAAACCAAAGCAATTTGCCGCGCTCCTCACCGAGGAGTCGCTTTTGCGTGATACCTATCGACGATTACTTCGTTTGATTCCTTCCGAGAAAGTTTACGCGATCGCGAGCCCGGAATTCGCCGAGCTTGTCGCAGCAGATCTCCCCGAACTCGCCGGCCGCATCATCGTTGAACCGGAACGACGCGACACGGGTCCAGCGATGCGTTTCGCCGCCGAAGTGATCGCGCAAGTTGCGCCAGATGAACCGATGGTGTTCATTCCGTCTGATCATTACATCGGCGACGAAGAATTGTTTTTGAAATGCTTGGCGATGGGGGAGTGCATCGTGAATCAGCGGAAGACCTTCGCCGACATTGCCATTGCGCCGACATTTCCGAGTACAGGGCTTGGGTACACGCGCATCGGTGAATTCGTCATGTGCGAAGATGGAATCGACGCCTTTGAATTTCGCGGACACGCAGAGAAACCCGCGTACGAAGTGGCGAAGTCATACCTTGAAGAAGGCTCGTACCTTTGGCACGCCAACTACTACATGGGCACGCCGCGCGTGTTCATCGAGGTGTGCGACACGTACGCTCCGGAAATTCTTCGAGGTGAAAAAGTCTCGTTCGATCGGGTCGTTACCGAACGTATGCCGGCTTCATCGATGACCATTATTAAAGGTACGTTCCCTTGGAGCGACGTTGGCACATGGGACGCGCTGCATGAACGTTTGTCTTCAGATAATTCGAACATTACCCGAGGCAATGCCATTCTCGAGGATGTGAAGGGAAGCCTGGTCTTTTCAACGGCCGGCCGAACGGTTACCGTGTTGGGGCTTGAGAACGTTGTGGTGGTGGATACGCCGGACGCCTTGCTGATATGTCGAAAAGACCTGGCTCCGCGCGTGAAAGACCTCGTTCGCAGATTAGAAACTGAGCATCCGCACCTGATATGAAAGGTTTTCTCTCGCTGGTGGCTCTCGGTGTGCTCGTGGGCGCGGTCGTTTCTGGTTGGGCCGTGAATGAGGCGTTTATCAAGACGCCGTTTGCTGAAGCGACCCCCATCCACATTGATGTGGCGGAAGGGGAAACGGTTGCGACCATCGCGCGCGAGCTTGCAGAACAGCATCTCATCGGAAGCGAACGTCTCTTCCGCGGATTCGTACGGCTTTCCGGAACGGGCAGCGCATTCCGTGCGGGCGCGTTCGAGCTCAAGCCCGGCATGAGTTACGCGAGTATCGTCGCCGTCCTGACAATCCCGACCTCGGCGAAGGAAACCGAGCTCACGATTCCGGAAGGGTATACGCGCGTACAGATAGGGGAGGCCGCGCGTAAGGCGTTCCCGGAAATCACTCTCGCGCAATGGGACGTGGCATCGAAGGACCTGGAAGGATATCTTTTTCCTGATACGTACCGGTTCCTCGTAGACGCGACGGCGGAAGATATCGTGAAGAAAATGCGCTCGACATTTGATCGACGCGTAGCGGACGCGAAGATCACGCCGACCAAAGATCTCGTGATTCTCGCCTCCATCGTGGAGCGTGAAGTCCGCGGGGCCGATGACATGCGCCAGGTTGCGGACATTTTCCTGAAGCGCCTCAAGATCGGTATGGCGTTGCAGGCAGACTCGACCGTAAACTATGCGACAGGCGGAAAGACCCCGAGCGTCTCGTATAAGGACCTTAAGATCGACTCCCCGTACAATTCGTACAAGTATCGCGGATTGCCTCCGGGGCCGATTTCAAACCCTGGGATCGATGCGCTGTCCGCGGTCGCCAATCCTTCGTCGAACCAGTTCTATTATTTCCTTACCACTCCGACCGGAGAGGTGAAGTATGCCCGCACCTATGAAGAACATTTGGCTAATCGCCGTTTCCTTCGCTAGTTTTTTCCTCGCGGTCGGCGCGCAGGCGCAGGGCCTCGGTGGTCTCACGTATGAATCGTTCGACAGCACCATCGTCTTGAACAAAGACGCGTCATTCGACGTGACGGAAACGATCAGGGGCGAGTTTTTGGAACCGCGTCATGGCATCTACCGCGCGATTCCGTTTAAGTACACGGGCGAGAACGGCCTTCCGTTCACGACGCGCCTGACGCTTAAGTCCGTAAGGTTGAACGGCGATTCCGTTCCATACGATTGGTACCGGGACGGCAGCTTCCAATTCCTGAAGATCGGCGATGCGGACGTGACACGCACAGGAGCGTTCGAGTATGAGCTTGCGTACAAGGTCGAGCGGGCGATCCTGTTTCATCCGACGAATGATGAGTTGTACTGGAATGTGATGGGGGATGCTTGGGATGCACCGGTTCAAAAGATTACGGCTTCCGTGGGGATGAAGGGATTTCGGTCTGATCAGATGGTGGTGGAGTGCTATACCGGGGAAAAGGGATCTAAAAGCACTTGCACGTCTGGCGTTGGGGTCGAAGGTGTAACGTTCACAGCCCCTTCGCCATTTACTGTTTCTGTTTCGATTCCGAAAAATACGATTACGGAACCGGGATCGCTCCAGCACTTCATGTGGTGGCTCGCGGATAACTGGGACCTTTTTTCCATCCTGATCCCGCTCATCACTCTCGCGATCCTCTTCCATCGTTGGTGGCATCACGGCAGGGATTCGGGCGGACGAAAAGTGATTGTCGCCGAGTACGCTCCGCCAGATGGTTTGAACGCGCTCGAAGTCGGGACGCTTACAGATGCGCAAATGCATCCACGTGATTTTGCGGCGGGCATCGTGGAGCTCGCGGCGATGGGGTATCTCACGATCAAGGAAGAGAAGGGTGGCTGGCTTTCATCTACCGAGTACATCCTCACGCGCGTGAAGCCAACGGATGACACATTGAAGCCCATCGAGAAACAGTTGCTCGACGGATTATTCGGCGGAGAGACGGAAATGAAGATGAGCGATCGGAAGGAAGAGATTGCAAAGTTGCGTTCAGATATTGGCTCCACGGCGTACACTTCGATGGCGAGCGACGGCTATTATCTGCGCAACCCGAACATCTCGCGCGTCATCTACTTCGGCATCGGCGTGGCGATCGCGGTCTTCGGCGTGTTCATCGGCGGCTCCACCTACGATCTCACACTGCGCCCCGTGGTGATGATTTCGTTCCTCGTCACCGCCGGATTCTTCTTCCTTTTTGCGCCGTTCATGCCAAAGAAGTCGGAGAAAGGTGCCGTATCAAACGACATTGCAAAAGGATTCAAGCTGTTCATGGAGACCGCGGAGAAGCACCGGTCCGAGTGGCAGGAGAAGGAAGGGATCTTCGAGAAATACCTCCCGTACGCCGTCGCGTTCGGCATCGTCGGGAAGTGGGCCACGGCGTTCAAAGCTGTGCATCCGAATGCGGCCATGCCTGCTTGGTACTTTTTCCCGCACGGAAGCGTCGGGGATATCGGATCGATAGGGGACCACATCGGATCGTTCGCGGATTTCGCCGGGACCGTGAAAGCGCCTTCATCGTCAGGTGGTGTAGGCGGGGGAGGGTTCTCTGGAGGTGGGTTTGGAGGTGGTGGAGGCGGAAGCTGGTAATCAAGACGGACCCGTTGACACGGGTCCGTTTTTTGTCTATAGTCCGCGAACCCAATTCCTGGGTATTTCAAAAGAAAAGAGGTGATTCTTGACGAAGAAGATTTCCGTGCTCGCGCAAGCCGAAGTTGACCCGCGTAAGCTTGTGCCTGTTTGCCGCATGCTGCGGGTAAAGGGGGAAAACGAAGACACGCCCTCCAAGGGTTGGTACACGATTTCTCTCAGGGTGGTGGAAATCCACCCGAGCATCTTCATCTCCGTCGAGGATTTTCCTCGAGGATCTGAAGAATTCGACATTCTCCGCGGCAACATCTTCGTGTGCAACATGAAGCTGACGCAGTCGTTCGGCGATCCGGCCGACGCCAAAGTGCGCAACTTCACGAAGTTCCGGACGATGTATGCGGCGTTGCGCGGGCTGCGGGGCGTCCCGGACCGGTACAACGAAATCGAGATTCCCGCGTTGCAGGAGTGGAACCGAACGGTGGGCTTGCTCACCGTGAAATCCTACGGCCTCCACGAAGCCACGCCGGAAGAGATCGCGTTGTACGAAGCCGAACGCATGAAGGCGGCAGCGCCTCATCTGTACGTTGTCGACGACGACAAGGTTGCGGCGCTTCAGCAGACGCTCTCCGCCTCGCATAAGGACAAGCGCGGTCGCCGAAACAACACTCGGCTCCCGCTCAAGTGGAATGCAGCGAAGGCGAGTCTGCGGGCGCGTATCAGGGCGGCGCGCACGATCGCGGGGTTCATGGATTCTCGAGTGCTCGCACTCGCCATGCACATCGACGAGGTCTATCGCGTTCTCGACGAAGTCAGTGTGAAGACGGCGAATCTTCTTTCGGCGGCATGGGCCTTCGGTGATAAGCCTAACGCGTCGAAGATCCGGCGTCAGGCGGAGACGCTCCCTGAATACGCTGACCCGCTCGAGTCCGTCCACAGTCGGCCGTTCGGACCCAGGTCCGTTCACCGTATTGCGGACGATCTGCGGCTGGTCTCGGCGCACTTCATGGTGGGGGCGATGGAAGAAGGCAAGGGTGTGCTCCGGCGGATCGAACGTTGCCTGTACATCCTCGACGTGCACCGTGAGCTTGAGGAGATCCTGTTCCTCTTGCACGCCGCGCAGTTCGAAAAGACCCTGATGAACGATGCTGAACGGCTCAGCATCATCGAGGAGCTCGATGAAATCGCGACCAAGGTTCTGTCCCGAGAAGACCTCGACCACGACTTCAAGGTGCAGATCCTCCACGACGCCCACCGGCACACGCGCGTGTGCATCAAAGCGCTCACGGAGTATCCCGGTGCCCCCAAACAGAAGTTGGGTGTTGCACATGAATCGCTGAGGGATGCCTGTGCCGGCTTCTGAACGGAACCGCTGCTACGACGCGCCCGACTGCCTCAAGCAGCCGGGCATTTTCTTTTGTGACCTGCATGCTAGGATAGAAGACCGATATGAAAGAATTCGTCCTCAACGACTCGCCTTCAGGCAAGGCCCTAAAGATCGATTACGCCAAGGAATTGAACGCGGAACAGCTTGATGTTGTCCTCCACGGCGATGGGCCCTGTTTGGTGCTCGCAGGGGCTGGATCAGGCAAAACCAGGACGATTACCTACCGTGTAGCCTACCTCCTTGAACAAGGCGTTCGGCCGGATGAAATCCTCCTTCTAACCTTCACAAACAAAGCGGCCCGGGAAATGCTTTCGCGCGTCGAATCGCTCCTCGCCGGCGGAGTGAAGGGAATCTGGGGCGGGACGTTCCACGGCGTGGCCAATCGATTGCTCCGCACGTACGCGACCGAAATCGGACACTCACAGAACTTTACTATTCTCGATTCGGAGGATTCCAAAGACCTCATTAAACTTTGTCTCAAGGACATCGAAGTCGACACGACATCACGTCGATTCCCGTCGGCAGCCAACCTGCTTTCCATTTTGAGTTTTGCGCGCAATGCGCGGCATGGCGTTCGGGACACCATCATGAAGAAGCATCCGCATTTTCTTCCGCTCGAAGGAGTCATTTCGCGCATCGCCGAACTCTACGAAGCGCGTAAGAAGTCTTCGGACGCAATGGACTTCGACGACCTCCTTTTGAACCTCCTGCGAATCCTGCGCGAACGCCCGGACATTCGAGATCGCCTCGCGACGCAGTTTCGCTACGTCCTTGTCGACGAGTACCAAGACACCAACGCCATCCAAGCCGAAATCATTCGGCTCATTTCCGGCTCGCACAGCAATATTCTTGTAGTCGGCGACGACGCGCAGAGCATCTACTCGTTCCGTGCCGCAGACGTAAAGAACATCCTTTCGTTCCCAGAACTCTTTGTTGGCGCCCAGGTATTTCGCCTCTTGAACAACTATCGATCAACGCCAGAAATTCTCGCGTTCGCGAATAACGTCATCGGCCACAACCAGGGGCAGTTCAAGAAGGATCTGCATTCGATGCGCGCCGGCGTAGAAAAACCAAACGTCGTCGCAGCCGCAAATCCCTTTGAGGAAGCGAGCTACATTGCTCAGCAGGTTTTGGCGCTACATGATGAGGGAATCGCCATGCGCGAGATCGCCGTCCTGTTCCGCGCGGCGTTCCACAGCCAGGCGCTGGAATTCGAACTCATGAAGCGCGACATTCCGTACGAATACCGCGGCGGCATGAAGTTCTTTGAGCGTGCGCACGTGAAGGACATCGTCTCCCACCTACGCCTCATTGGAAATCCTAAGGACGAAGCCGCCTGGATGCGCGTGCTTTCGCTTCAGGAAGGAATCGGCGTGGCAACGGCCGGACGTATCATCGATCACGCCGTAAGGAACAACGGCTCGCTTGTGGAGATCCTTGCGGTTCAATCGGCGGGAGGAGGCGGACGTGCGGCAAAGGGGTGGGAAGGCACACGGAATCTCCTTTCGAAGATGCTTCCGCTCAGTAAGAAACCCGGCGACCTCATCCGCACCGTCGCCTCCTCAAGCTATCGCGAATACCTCGAAGCCGAATACCCTGACCACACCGATCGTTTCGAAGACCTTGAACAGTTTGCCCGGTTCGCGGATGTGTACGACGATCTGAAAACGTTCCTTGATGACGTGTCACTCACGGACGAGTTCGGCGTGAAGCGAGCCGACGAAAAGAAACAGGAGAACGAGGAGAAGATCGTGCTCTCGACGATCCACCAGGCCAAGGGGCTTGAGTGGGAAGCCGTATTCGTTATGCACATGGCGGACGGGAAGTTTCCGAATCCCAAGGCCATGGGCGAGGAGGGGGGAATGGAGGAGGAGCGCCGGCTCTTCTATGTGGCATGTACGCGCGCAAAATCGCGCCTGTTCCTGACGTATCCGCTCGTAACAGGGGAAGACTCGTTCATGATGGGCAACCCATCGCCGTTCATCTCCGAGGCGAACCAGAAGCTGCTTGAGGAAGTCCATCTGACGCGTCCAAAACCGTCATCCTTCCACAGTCGAAGCCGCGCATGGCATGATGGCGATGATGGTCCCACGATTGTTCTCGACAAGATGGGGGAAAAGACCGCCCCGCCGCCCATCGTCCGAAAATCATTCCTTCGCGACATCGATGATCTCCTATGAGATACGAATCCTCCATGCTGCGTCCAAAGCCGCGCACGAAGCGCATCCCCATCCTCGGAACTGGGTTCGCGATCATTGTACTCGTCTTTTTGTTTGCCTGGAGTGTGAAGACATTCCGCGCGCAGGATAAAACGGCCCCGGAAGACATCATCGAGAAGGCTCCGCTCGCCGGCATTCTTGAACCGTCGCCAGTGACGATTACTTCCGCCTCGCTCGGGGAAGGGGTGCGCCAGGCGGAATTGAAATCGCTCGCGGCGGACGGCGCGCAGGGGATTGCCACGCGCGGGGAAAAGGACGGACATTTTTATTTTACTGTCACGACGACGCTTCTTCCCATCGATCGCGAAACGCAGGCATACGAGGTGTGGCTGATCCGTCAGCTCCCGTACGATTTCATTTCATTGGGAGAGATGGTGACCAATGACCTCGGTCAGTTTATTCGTGAATGGGAACCCGCTGTTCCACAGCCGGGTGATGCACGCATCAATCTCTTCGCCGATTACGCCGGCTACACGTCTGTGCTCATTACGCGCGAGACAAAAGACGGGAACGCAGACCCTGGCGCGCACGTGATGAAGGGCGAGTTTCGTCTGAAATAACCGGCTTGAACTTACGCACAAACCGCCCGCGCGGAACAATGCGCGTGAAATCTTTTCCGTTGAGAAACGTGCCGAACATGACATATTTCATAGCTCATGATCGTAAGCGAACCCGGAGGTTCGTTCTTTTAAATCGAGGGGGATGAGGGACGCGCGGGTCCAGGCGCCATGGCCGTGGCGTGTGCGTGCTTTGTCGAGCGCGCGCAGCACGGCGGTCATTTTTCGATCTTTCGTAAACATGGATGGCGTAGAACCAGGTTCGGTAAGCGAGGATGCGCTGACGCCAATGAGGCGCACAGGTAATCCGTGGATTTCCTTGTTTGAGATATCGAGCAATCCTTCGAGCATGGCCCAAGCGGTTTTGTACACGATGAGGCCGTCCGCGATCGGTTCCTTCATCCGGCGCTGCGTTCCGGTTCCGGAAAAGTTTCCATAGCGGACGTAGACGGAAAGCTGCTGCGCGGCACAGCCGTCTCGCCGCATCCGATAGGCAACCCGATCGCACAGTCCAAGGAGATAATGCTGAATCATCTTCACGCTGTGCGTATCGCGCGGCAATGTATACGAGTGCCCATACGACTTGGGAGCTTCCTCTTTGCCGTTTACGGCCGAAGCATCGCGTCCCCATGCGGCTTCGGCAAGCCAGAGGCCATAGCTTTTAAATTCGTCTTCGAGGATAACCGGAGGGGTTTCGCGCAGCTGTTGAATCGTGGTGATCCCCATCGTTTCCAGTCGGCGGCCGATGCGCGGACCGATTCCACAGAGGTCTTTTAGTTTCAAAGAATTGAGAAAGGGAATGACCTGCTCCGGGCGCACGACGACGAGTCCATCCGGCTTCATCATGTCGGATGCAGCTTTCGCAATGAGTTTGTTCGGGCCGATGCCGACGGAAGCAGTGATGTACTCGCCGCACTCTTTTCGAAGATCACGTTTGATCATCTGTGCAAACATGATCGCCCCGAGATAATCACGCGCCGTGTCCGTCACGTCGAGGAAACTTTCGTCGACGCTAAACTTTTGTACAGCACTCGCGTAACGATCAAAGATCTTATTGAAGCGATGGGTAATCTCTGCATACGCCTCCGGATTCCCTGGAACCAGGATGATCGACGGGCAAATGCGTTTGGCCTCCCAGGTGGACATAGCGGTTTTCACTCCAAGAAGTTTCGCTTCCTTTGAAGCAGCCGCGACTACGGATCGTTCCGTTCGTTTGCCAGTGATCCCAATTGGTTTTCCACGAAGCATTGGATCGAGCTGTTGCGCCACGGAGGCGAAGTAGCTGTTCATGTCGACGTGCATGATGATGGGCATAACGAAGGGTGTGATTCCTCCCCTTCGCCAAGGGGAGGTTAGGTGGGGTTGCCGCCTGGCGCTATGGGAATATTTGGCGCACCACGCAGCGGACGCGGCGCTTGGAGAGATGAAGACGAAGCGAAGTGGTGAAGCGTCCCATCTGGGTTGGCCGTGCGGTCAGATAAGAAGTCGTGCGTGGGTATTTCGCAAGAAGAGAGGACATACGGTTGGATGATTAGGGGTGGGCAAGAGTGGGCGGAGTTTGCAAGGGTGTAGGAAATCTTTTTATAAAAAGTATTCCATCACTCTGCCCACCCTTGCCCACCCCGCAAACCCTTACGGTTTAATAAAGGGGATCATGGGTCGCAAGCATTGCGTAGGGAGGAGGAGTAGAGGAGGAGTCCGCTCCAGTCCGTCACAAGGCCCACGACCGATGACCCTCTTGTCTCAGGTAGAGGCCAGCTCATGCAAAGCGGGCCGACCTCACCTGATCTAAGAGAAAATTAAGACCACCATACGCGCGGGAGAACGCCCGTTACGTTGAGCTGGCTGTCGATTCGCCGGATCGTGCGGATCCCTTCGCGCGATCCCTCGGACCGTTACGCCGGCTGGAATTTGCGGATGACGGCCCGGACAACACCCTGGATGATGCAATCCTTTACGTAGATTGGATCCATGGTGCTGTTCGCTGGTTGTAGACGAATGCGATTCGTTTCGCGGTAGAACCTTTTAAGCGTTGCGTACGCGTTGTCGAGCAGAGCCACGACGACGTCTCCGTTCTTCGGACTAGGATTCCGTTCGATGACTACGAAGTCGCCGTCCAGAATTCCGTCTTCGATCATCGATCGACCTTTCACTTTCAGGACGAACGAGTTCGCACCGTCGAGAACGAAGTTTGCCGGTACAGCCATCGTCTCGTTCTCTTCAACCGCTTCGATCGGCACACCCGCCGTGATAAGTCCCATGAGCGGAAGTTCCACCGCGAACGGAGAGAGGGGAACGGCATCGATGAGTTCGATGGCGCGCGCGCCGCCTTCTTCATCCAGCTGGATCATTCCCTTATCCACCAGCGACTGCACGTGCTGGTGCACCGTGGCCGGGGAAGAGAGGCCGAAGTGTGCGGCGATCTCACGGTAGCTGGGCGCGTACCCGTGCTCGCCGATGTGCTGGCGGATGTGGGCGAGGATGTCGGATTGTTTTTTCGTGAGCGACATAGGGTTCGCAGTTAGTAGTAAGTAGTTAGTAGATAGTAGGCAGCAGTTCGTGGGTTAAACCCTACTAACTACTTTCTACTAACTACTATCTCCTGTTCGCTTCCTGTTCGTATTCTAAGCCGAACAAAAACCGAACGCAAGGGGTGGATTATCAAGGGAATATGGATCAACTGTGGATAACTTTATCTCATCCACACCTCCGCTTGAGTTTCGTGTTGGCGCGAGCTAGTCTTCCCACATCCTCTATGAAAAAGTCCGTCGTCATTCCACTTTCTGGCCACTCCGATAAGGTCTGCGATCAGATCGCGGATGCTATTGTCGATGAATATCTCCGCCGGGATCCCATGAGCCGTGTGCATGTGACCGTGCTCGGTTCCCATGGCATGGCGATGATCGGCGGGGAAGTTCAGAGCTCCGCGGATTTTGACGTGTCCGCGCTCGCTCGTGCCGTGTACAAGGACATCGGCTATGAAGACGACATCGAAGTGTTCGCGAACATGGAGCAGACGGAACTGTTTCCTCCGCGCGGAACGTCGGCCACGCCGGTGATCGTTCAGGGATACGCCACCGCGGAAACACGCGAGCGCCTTCCGCGTCCGCTCGTGCACGCGCGCACGTTCGCGGCGCATCTCGAAACGTTGCGCTTGAGCGAACTCGCCTACGCCTGGATGCGTCCAGACGGAATGCTTGGTGTCACGTGCGAGAACGGGGCCGTCTCTTCTGTTGCGCTTCATGTCTCTCATCGGGAAGCAATTTCCGTGAACGATGTCCGGACGGCCATGCTCGAACAGGTCCATTTGGTGTTTGGTGAAGGTACGGCGGTGAGCGTGAACGCGACCGGGATCTATACGAAGGACGGCTGGCACGCCCGTGCCGGCGGAAGCGGGCGCCAAGCGGCAAGCGATACCTATGGCGGATTCGTTCCGCATGGCGATGTTGGACTTTCTGGCCGCGATCCGTTTGATCCAGCCCGTGCAGGAACGTATGCAGCACGCGCGGCAGCCCGCATGCTCGTGGATATGGGATTGGTGCAGGCCGCACAAGTGACCGTGGCGTATGAGCCGGGCCGTGTTGAACCAGCGTTCATTCGAGCCACGGGTGCGGGGATCAAGGCCCGCGGGGTGAGCATGGACATGACCGATGTCGTCAAAAATGAATTCGATTTCCGTATAGAGGCGATTGTAGAGCGACTGAAGCTCCAGCGGCCGATGTATCGCGCGTGTTCGGCCTCGGGACAGGTCGGGGGCGTGGGTCAGGCGTGGGAGGTGATAAAAGACAGAGGGTAAACCCTCTGTCGTTTCTTGTTTGCATCACAGTGTAATATACTTCTTATATCTTAATACTTAGTGTCTTAGTGTCTTAGTGTCTTAGTGTCTATGTCCTTCTCCTTTGGATCATTTGATAATAGGTTCGGGAAAAAATGGATGATCCGAGGAATTACATCTTTTGCGTTGTTCGGGGTGATGGTGGTTGCCATGGTCGCGTTGGTACGGAAAGATTCGATCCCTACCGTCCGCGCCGCCGCCTGTCCGTTCGCGGATAACGATAGCAATGACAACAACGGAGCGACGGGTACGTATGAGTTCAAGATAGCCGGCTCTCCCTATACGCAATTTACAGCCACCTCGACGGTGTATGACTGTACGAGCATTACGACGTTCGTTGTCCCCAGCGGCGTAACCGTCGTCTTGGATGGGAATACCGCGAACGGTGAGATTGCGGCGGTAAACTTTACCAACCTGCAGGTGGATAGTGGCGGAAGTATTTCCGCGAATAGCGAGGGATGTTCCGGCGTAGGGAGCGGAACTACAGGGATGGGCCCGGATACGTCCAATATTTGTACGAGCGGAGGAACGGGACAGGGTCGCGGAGGTGGCGTGGGCGGAGGTGGTGGAGCCGGCGGC
>CALRBH010000013.1 GCA_943354165.1 Candidatus Uhrbacteria bacterium RIFOXYB12_FULL_58_10 | reverse complement strand
ATGCCGGACAACGAGATCGTCACCCCGAACAATCGGTATGCGGCGAGGTTGAGCACGGTGTAAAGCACAAGTGCGGCCACCGCGAGAAGTCCCGGAAGGCGGTACACCACGATCATGAAAAGCGCCACGAGAAGGAACCCGACGAGTCCAGCAATCACGCTCTTGTGGAGCGAAGCGATGCCGAGGGTTGGACCCACAGTCTCTTGCGAGAGCAACTTTACGGGAACAGGGAGCGCACCTGCGTTCAGACGCTGCGCAAGCAACTTGGCCTCATCTACCGTGAAACTTCCGTTGATGACGGCCTGACCTCCGTAAATCGCCTGCTGAACGGTAGGTGTGGAGATGGGCTGACCATCGAGGAAAATGGCGATGGGATCTCCAATGTGTGCAGCCGTGATCTGGGCAAAAAGTTCCCCTCCCTCCGCGTTGAACTCAAGGTTCACATACGGAATGTTGGTTTGCGGGTCGAACTGGGCGGATGCGCGAGCAAGATGCTTGCCGGAGAGTCCGGTTGATTTCCAAGGAGAAGCATCTGGCACTACGTCAGAGATTCCGGACTTCTTGAGAAGAATACGTTGAATCTCGTACGTCTTGATGGTGCGCTCGTCGCGCTTGTAGATGAGGTGGTACCCAAAATCCGTCTCTACGACGTTTGAGATGGCCCCCTTTGCCAACTTAGCGGCCTCCGCAGGAACCGTCGCGCCTGGCTTTACCCAGTCCAGATCCCCGCTGTTCTGTGCAGCAGACGGATCATCACTGCGCGCCTTGGCCAGCTCGGCGAAATTTTCCGGCGTGGCTTCCTTCTTAATCTCTTCCATGCGCAAGGAGGCATCCAGGGCGGAAAGCGTGTTGGAACATCCGGTTTTTCCTTCGAAACAGGTCAGGATGTGGGAAAGGAGCATTTCCTGACCATCAGACACGCCGATATACTTCACGACCGCATACCCTTCTGGAGTGTCGAGGACGGTCGGAACGATACCGCCCGCTCGAACACGTGAAGTCTCAATAGCCTTTCCGATCACACCATACCGCGGACTGTCCGCGGTCACGTTCTTGATGGTGGCGGGAGTGGCGTTCACGATGGCCTCAGAACCGACGTCCGTTGTGATGTCCACTTCCGGAGAGGTCGACGGATTCGCTTCTTCCATGAGCTTGGCAAAATCCTCGTCCTTCTTTGCACGCGCAAGCATGGCGTTCGCTGTCGCCAACTCATCTTTGTTCAATTGGACAAGCGTGGCCTTCTCTTCTTCCGTCAAATCACGGCCAAGGTCGACGCCTGGTTCCTTAAATTCGAGCACAGGCGTCTCACCGATCTCGTTGATGGCCTGGTTTACGTCGAGGACGCCAGCAAGCTCCACGATCACGCGCTGTGCGCCGCCGGAGTTGATAGTCTGGACGATCGGCTCGGAAACGCCGAATGCGTTCACGCGGCGTTCAATGACGTCGCGCACGCCTTCAAGCGCATCCGCCTGGTCGCCCGCGGGAATGCTCGACATGTCCGCCTCATACACAAGGTGCGTGCCACCCTGCAAATCAAGCCCGAGACGATAGGGGCTTTCATTCAAGACCGGCGGCTGCCACTTGGTGACGTTCTTTACGGCCTCGGCACTCTTGTTCCAAAGATACGGAAAATCGTACACGCTCGATACAAGGGTGAGGAGTAAAAGGAATGCAAGGAGCATCCCACGACCTTTCTTAGCCTTAGGCGCGTATTTATCGGCTTTTTTCTTCAACTTCCAAGATTGCATAGGATAATTCCATTAGATCGCGCGTAGTGTAGGGAAACCTGCGCAAGGCGTAAAGGGGATAAAGAGATGCACCCGTTGAAACGGGTGCTAGAAGTACAGTTTCGTTTGTTTCTGCTCCGTACCGCATTTGCCACATCGCACATGCACGACGAGCCAAGACTTGTCCTTGGTCGGCCCCGACACGATGGTCATGGACATCCCGCAACAAACCAGTTCTGCGTCATTGCAAAGATGTTTGAGATTATGAGGATGCGTGCAGGCCGCCGTACGACGGCAGTACTTGGCGCAAGTTAGCGAGATTTCCTTCGTGGCCGTAACCAATAAGGGAGCCTTTACCATAGCCATGTCTGCCTCCTGGGTTGGCCTCGCCCATAGGCTCAGACGAGCTACGGCCGAGGGGTAGAACAATGCTAACGTACATACGGAATTTGGCAAGGAATCGTACTTCTACGATTCCTTACACCGCAGGATAAAACATCCCGATGCACGCATCGAGGTCACGAATGAGGTTCATCTCGAGGGCGTGCGCGGGCGTGGCCCAGGTAAAATCCTGATGTTCTATAGGTGTGAGACGGATCGATGGGCGATCCACCATGGGAAGTCGGAACATGTGATACGTGAAATCGTATGTTGGATAGCGGACGAATACTTTGATGAGATGTTCCATCGATACTTTGGACGCGACGATACCGGTTTCTTCCCGGAGCTCGCGCAACATGGCCTGGTACATATCCTCGCCGATCTCGACCTTCCCTGCCGGCACCCCCCAAGTGTTCCCTTCGGTCTTATGGGCACATCGATGCAGCAGCAAAAGCTTGCCCTCGTGCTCGACGTAGCAGCTCACCACCTCAAACTTGGGTTGAAACTCCTCGGGGGGGACCTCGTGGATCATACAATTGTCTCGTTCCTGAACATTACGTTTGGACCCACCAGAGCACAAGCGCGATCTGTACAATAAGTACAAGCACAAACTTGAACTGGAACGATAGTTTGCTCGTTTTATGGCGGAAGAGATTCATGCCCAAAAGGATGCCGAGTGAACCGCCAAGAAAGGCGATGAGCATGAACCCGCGCTCCGGGACCCGTCCCCACCCTTGCAAGGCGGACAGCTTATCGAAGCTCATGAGAAAAATCGCCGAAAGCGTCGGGGCCGCGAGCAAGAAGTAGCGGGGATCGATGGGAATCGTATAATAAAAAACCGCATAGGCGATCAAAGAGATGATCACATGTGCGACGAGATATCGGAAGTCGATGCGTCGGATCATGAAGGGAAACGATTAATATCTCCCTAGCGCGAACAAGGTAAAAAACTCCTTGTCCTTGGGATGCGTAAGCAGCGCCGGCACGTCATCGGGATTCACCCAGCGCGCTTCGGGGTTTTGTGGATCAATCGGACGCAGAGCTCGTTCGTTCGTCTCGAAAAGAAACATTGTGATGTGTTTTAGCTCGGTCTGATCCTCTCCGCCATCTTTGCCAATCTTGTATCGCTGATACTTCCCAAGCTGGCGAATGAAATCAAGATGGGTGATCCCAGACTCTTCCTCGATCTCACGAATCGCCGCGTCGATGAGTTCCTCACCCTCATCGACATGCCCTTTCGGCAACGACCATGAGTTCCCGTTCTGGCTCACGACAAGGACTTCCCCGTCAGAATTGAGGACGATGCCGCCAGCGGTTTGGGTGTACTTTGGTTCCTGGTCCATATATCGATAGCATTCTGAAACAAACCGACAACCCAGGCAAGGGCAAAAGAAGAACATCTCGCTGGGGCGAGATGTCGCGCGTCCGTCGTTGACCGTCATTACTTGACCGTCACCGTCGTCTGTATATGGTTCCGCTTGCGAGCAGGTTGCAGTGCTCGGCGTGCCAAGTTTCTTCTTCTCCGCTCTTGTACTCGCAGTCGTAAGCGGCGAGTTCAAGGACCTGGAGTGTTGTAGTGCTGTTAGGTCCTCGAGGCGACGACCTATACCAGTCCTCACTATCCTCGGCAGTTCGAAAGTGGCCGAAGAGCGTAATGGCACCCACGTCGCTTTTCGCCATTGCAATATACATTCCGTCCGCACACCAGTGCGAGAGCGAAGCGAAGGTTATAGCGCTGTCATCGTCGTAGGAGGATTCAATCTGGAATCCACCCCTGTATCCAACACTCCCGCCCTCAAGGTCCAGCACACCCTCCGTGCCGTCCTTATTGAGCTGATAGCGCACATGGCCAGTGGCTTCGTATGGCGACTCCATTTTGAGTCGACCGAAATCACCATCCCGATCGTCGTGGTCCCCGACCGCCGCGTGAAACCGCGGTGCGCTGCGCCAGGGAGCCTCGAGAGGTATAGCGCCATGAAACGTGTCTGCGCATTGGACGCTCGTTTCTGGGAACTCTAGCAGCTGCTGATCACCACAGGCAGTACTCAATGACCCGTACAGGGCAAGTAAAAACGTATAGCACAGGCGCATGGGATACCTCTGCGATGCGGGTTGCTATGCCATGCAAAGAACTCCTCTAGTGTAGTCACACCGGAGGGTCGGCGTCCAGCTCAATGATTCTTTTTCTTAAACAGGTACGCTTGCTGTTTTAAATACCCTTCCGGTACCCGCTCGCCCTTCGCACCAGCACGAACCACCTCGTGGACCTCGCAAACTCCATGAAAGGCCTGCGCGGCAAATACGGATCCCTCCTCACCCGCATCGCCCAACACCGGGACGCCGGCCGCGCCAAAGTGCTGCGCGCGCAGATAACGAAGATGACAACGCCTAAGGAGTAGAAACAAAACCGCCGCCCCGGGCAAGGGGCGGCGATATCCTTAACGATTATTTTTTCAATACTGCACGAGCAAACGGCACAGAAAAAGATCGGCACCATACCCAGACCTCATTATACGCGTCGACATCGATCGTGGCAGGCACCTCATAGTTCTGCCCGCCGACGTTCCCCTTGAGCGCTGCGATCCGCGCTTCGTCAACATACGAACCGTCCTTGCCGAAATAGACGAACAGGTCCGGACCGTTCGTGACAGAAAAATCGTCCTCGAATCGCACGTAGTGTTTGTCGCCTACCTCAAGAAGTTTCACGGTCCCCTCCCCGTTGTGGAGTGCCTGTCCAATAAATGTTCCTTGTCGCACAGCCACAGGCAGAGATGGCGCCGGCGCTTCGGCAGGAGCAGGCACGGGTGGCATCTCATCCGACGGCTCCAGCACTTCGATCGTCGCCGGCTGTTGCCCAACGGCTGGCGACGGTGCGATTGGCATCGGAATGTCCGCGAGCGATTCGTTCACCTCGCGCGTGATGAACAGCGGCGAGACAAGCCAATAGGCGATCGGGAGGCCGATAACGACTACGAATCCAACTACGAGACCAAAGATGGTATTGCGTTTCATACTACTTTCATTACAAATTCTCCCCATGACACTTCTTAAACTTCTTCCCGCTCCCGCACGGACACGCATCATTCCGCCCAACATCTGAATAATCCGGACCCGTTGGCGCTGCAGCCGCGACGGCCTTTGGAGCCTCTGAACCCTTCATGGCTCCCTGCGTGGTCTGAATCCTATCAAGCAACGAGCGACTCAACTCTGCCTGAAGATTCTGCTGCGAAACCGCGTGGCTCGCGTGCTTGAAGAACGAATAGACGACCTCGTTGTTGATGGCAGAAAGAAGACGCTGGAACATCTGGAAGGCTTCCTTCTTGTACTCCACAAGCGGATCGCGCTGACCGTAGCCTTGGAGGCCGATACCTGTACGAAGTGAAGTGATCGCGGAAAGATGATCGATCCAAAGCGAATCCATGGCGCGCAGAATGACGGCGCGTTCAAGGTTGCGGAGCTGTTTGCGATCTGGGAACTGCTGCTCAAGGGCCGTGTACGTTTCGCGTACGATTCCCATAATGGTCTCGATGATCACGGTGCGCTGCTCCGCGATGTACATCTTATCTTTTGACGCCGTCATCGAAAGCTCATTGAGCTTCGCTTCCTGGGCCGCGTTCAACGGGACGATCGTGCGCATCGTCTCAAGAATCTCTTTCACGTCCCAGTCGCCCGTAGCCTTGCTTCCGCCCACACCCATCTCGCCCGTGTGGAAAAGCGTCACCTGCTCAACCTCCCCTTCCACCAATTCCAAAATCTTTTCCTTCAGGACATCCGGAGCGTCGCTTACGAACGCCTCGAGCACGTCGTGGCGGCGGCCATAAATGACCTCGCGATGCTTGTTGAGGACGTCGTCGTATTCGAGCAGGTGCTTGCGGCTGTCGAAGTGGTGGCCTTCCACGCGCTGCTGGGATTTCTCGATGGAACCAGAAACCATCTTGCTCTCGATGGGCATGTCTTCCGGAATCTTCAGCATCTCCATGATCTTCTTGGTGCGGTCTCCGCCGAAGATGCGCATGAGATCGTCCTCAAGCGACACGAAGAACTGCGTTTCACCAGGATCGCCTTGGCGTCCTGAACGTCCGCGCAACTGGTTGTCGATGCGGCGCGACTCATGGCGTTCCGTGCCGAGCACGAACAGTCCGCCGAGCTCCTTCACCTTCTCGGCCGTAACCGGATTCGGCGGGTTGCCGCCGAGCATGATGTCCACGCCGCGGCCGGCCATGTTGGTGGCAATCGTGACCGCGCCTGGAGCACCGGCCTGCGCGATGGTCTCCCCTTCCTTCTCGTGGTTCTTGGCGTTCAAAAGATTGTGCGGAACTCCCTCAAGGGCAAGCAGTTTACCGAGGAGTTCATTCTTCTCAATCGAAATGGTTCCAACGAGCACTGGTTGCCCAAGTTCATGGCGACGTTTCACTTCCTGCACCACGGCGTTGTATTTCCCAAGCTCGGTCTTGTAGACGCGATCCGCAAGATCTTCACGATCGTTCCCTTTATTCGTCGGGATCGATGTAACTTCGAGTTTGTAAATCTTCGCAAACTCTTCCGCCTCCGTCGCCGCGGTACCGGTCATGCCAGAGAGAACCTTGTACGTGCGGAACAAGTTCTGGAACGTCACCGTGGCGAGCGTCACGCTCTCGCGCTGAACGACGAGTCCTTCCTTCGCCTCGATAGCCTGATGCTGCCCTTCGCCAAAGCGACGACCTGGCATAAGGCGCCCAGTGAACTCATCAACAATGACGACGTTTCCTTCCTTCACGACATAGTTCACATCCAGCTTGTAAAGCGTGTAGGCGCGCAATGCATTCTCCGCGTAGTGCTGGATGTTGCTCCCGGCCGCGTACATGTTTTCTACACCAAGACCTTTCTCCACCTTCTCGATCCCGGCGGCCGTAAAGGTCGAGGCGCGCATTTTTTCGTCCACGTTGTAGTCCTCATTTTCGTTGAGTCCTCGAACGACGGCGGCGCAGCGCGCATACACCTCGCTCGGCTGGTCTGAAGGAGCCGAAATAATAAGCGGTGTGCGGGCTTCATCGATCAGGATGGAGTCGACTTCGTCCACGATGGCGAAATGCAATCCGCGCTGGACGCACATGTCTAGCGTTGGGGCCATGTTGTCGCGCAGGTAGTCGAATCCGAATTCGTTGTTGGTGCCGTACGTGATG
The DNA here is from genome assembly GCA_943354165.1 of Candidatus Uhrbacteria bacterium RIFOXYB12_FULL_58_10. Taxonomy (GTDB): domain Bacteria; phylum Patescibacteriota; class Patescibacteriia; order UBA9934; family GWF2-40-263; genus CALRBH01. Next base: position 15,602 of record CALRBH010000013.1, on the reverse strand, counting down.
TCGGCCGCGTACGCTTCGCGACGAGTGACGGGACGAAGCTCGTCCATATGCACGCGGAACGCATCCGTGGACGCATCGGCAGCTTGCTCTTCTGCATGCTTGTACGCGGCGTCGTACACGAAAGATGCGTCATGCTGAATGACACCTGTACTCATACCGAGCACAGCAAACACCTTTCCCATCCAAACTGCATCACGCTTGGCAAGATAATCGTTCACCGTTACGAGGTGACAGCCCTTGCCTTCAAGAGCTCGAGCGTAAAGCGCCGTCGTCGCGGTAAGCGTCTTCCCTTCGCCTGTGCGCATTTCCGCAATGCCCCCGCGCAGGAGAACAAGTCCGCCCATCAGCTGCACATCATAATGCCGTTGCTTAAGAACACGCTTCCCCGCTTCGCGCACGACGGCAAAGGCATCGAACATAATGTTCTCTACCTTTTCCCCTTTTGCGAGGCGATCGCGAAGAACGGCCGTAACCCCCTTGAGGTCTGCGTCCGACATGGCCTGATACGTTGGCTCAAGCGCCGTGATTTTTTCGGCATCCTTAAACAAGGCGTCCGTGACCTTTTTATTTGGGTCTCCAAAGAGGGCTTTTATGAGGCGTTGCATATCATTAGTTCCGCAAAAGTATGAGGTTTTTGCAGAGAAAAAGCAACTGCCTGCGCCAGGGTATTTGCTGGGTTGACAGACAGGGTCAGGACTGATAGTCTCTTCTTCACTCGATGCAGCTCCTCCCCAATACTAAGGAGCGCGTGAGTGCCTACCGAAACGTGGCAAGGTGTTACCGCAGCACCCCAGTGAAATACGATGCTGGTTGAAGGGTTTTAGAAGCCACCTCCTCGTCGTCCCTTTCTTTCTCCGTAGTTCCGCCACGCAAGGAACGCACAGCGCTAGATGCACCGCGCGGATGTCGTCCCCAGCTTCCTGTCTTCTGCACACGCAGACGGCGGGAAGCTGGGAGTCATCCCGCATCTCAAACCCCCGCAGGGTCTCCGCGGGGGTTTTATGTTTACACTTTGTCAGGCCGCGGTCCGCGATGGGCATCCGTAAGCCGTCCTTTGTAGTCCTTCAGCTGGCGAGCAAGATCGTCTTTGGCGGCATCAATGGACTCATAGAGGTCCTCCCGCTCTTCTTCCGCACGCATAACCGTCCCAGGCACTTGGAGAGTAAACTCACAGCGCATGAACGGACCCTTGTTGTGATGGTTGCTTGATTTCCCGACTTCAACAGCCACAGAAGCGGCCGGTTCAAAACTGGCGGAAAGCTTTTCTAGGGACTCGAGACGCTTCTCTACATACTCCTTGATCGCATCGGTCAACTCAATATTCGTGGCCTTGAGGGAAGTGATCTGCATATAGCGATGCATTAAAAGCCTATAAACTGTACTTCTTCTTCCAATCGGAGACCAGTCCGTTCATACACAGCCTGTTTTACGGCCTGGGTAAGCTCATAAACATCACGCGCCGTGGCTGTACCTGTATTGATGATGAAATTGCCATGTTCCTTGCTCACTTCCGCCCCGCCAACGGACAATTTTTTAAGCCCCATATGGTCGATGAGCCAGCCGGCGGTGAGCTTCCGGCTGGCGATCATCTCAGAGAGCCTGTCTATATCACCCAGCGCCCTGACTCGTTGCACATCTTCATCTGATTGGAGTTCGATGTTCTTAAAGACGCAGCCAGCGCTCCCCGCATAAAGTGGCTGGCTTCCCTTTCGCTTTTCAAGAAACGACGCCATGCGCGTTTTTAATTCAAGGGGATCACCGGGCATGAAATCAAACGTCGCAGACAGAATAACTCCCGGGTCATGTTTCAGGATCGATGTCCGATAGTCGAAGTTCATCTGCTCCTTCGAAAGCTCCATAATGCTTCCGTCTCGTAACACGCGAGCAGACACCAGGTGATCACCCGTCTCCCCGCCGTAACACCCCGCATTCCCCCGGACTCCTCCGCCAATCGTCCCCGGCAAAGAAATCGCCCATTCAAATCCCTCGAGCCCCGCCTCGACGGTCGCCCTCGCCATCCCTGCGGACAAGACCCCGGCCTCCGCCACAACCTTTGTCCCGACAATTTCGAGCTTCCGCATCGCGATCTGAAGCACAAGTCCGGGAAATCCCTCGTCGGCAAACAATGTGTTTGAACCGCCCCCTAAAACAAAAACCGGCAAACCGGCATCTTTTGCTGTCTCAAGCGCTTGAACAAGTTCTTTATCCGACCTCACGTCCGCATAAAACCCCGCCACCCCTCCCAACCGAAAATTCGTATGCTTCGCCATCGGCTCGTTCTCACGAAGACGTTCGCCGAAGAGCGTGGCGAGATCCATAAGGGTTAGGCCAGATTCCGAGCGATCGAATCAACATCTCCCGCGCCCATCACAAGGACGACATCCCCCTCACGGACGATTTCACGAAGGATCGCCTCCGCCGTCGCAAGATCGGCCGCGTATCGAATGTTTTTCTCTGGCTGCAAGTGCTGGGCCGCGTCCACGATATCCTGGCTCGACACTTCATCGGCTTCCTTCTCCGTACGTCCAAGCACCGCAAAGATTTCTGGAACGATGGTCACGTCAGCGGACGGCACCGCGTCTACGAACTCTTCGAGCAGTTCCTTCGTCCGGGAATGCTGGTGCGGCTGGAAGCAAAGGACGATTCTACGCCCAGGAAAAAACTCACGGGCTGCCGCAACCGTTCCTTTAATCGCCGTCGGATGATGCCCGTAATCAGAAATAACGTCGGCACCCTTAAACGATCCCACGCGCTCGAAGCGGCGCCAGATCCCGGTAAAGCCAGCCAGCGTGCGGGCACAAACATCAAAGGAAACACCCAGTTCCATAGCCATGGCCGAGGCCGCCATCGCATTCATCGCATTAAACTCCCCAGGCACTTTCAATGAAATCTCCCCAAGGGCCGCATCGCCTTTCAAAAGGACGAACGATTGCGCCCCGGTCACGGTCTTACGATCGCGCATCTGGTAATCGGCGCCATTCATCCCGAACGAAACTGGCTTATCGATCTTTAAACGACGTGACGCTGGATCATTGGCATTCCAAACCACGGATCCTTTCCCCGTGAGCTTATCGGCGAACGTCTGAAACGTTTCCACGATGTGATCGAGGTTACGATAGTAATCAAGATGATCTTCTTCAATATTCGTGATGATCGCCTTCTCGGGGTGAAGGTGCAAAATGTTCGCGTGATGCTCGCAGCCTTCCACCACGAAATAGTTGCCGTTGCCCACACGCAAATTTCCTGTCTTAAATCCTGGGACAAGCGAACCCACAATCACCGTAGGATCCATTCCAGCGGCTTCGAGGATCAGTCCAAGCATGGCGGTAGTCGTCGACTTCCCATTTGTTCCCGTGACGACGATGGTCGTGTACTCCTTCGAAAGGTCGCCAAGCAACTCAAAGTACGACTGTTCACGGATGCCAAGTGCTCGCGCACGCGATCGTTCAGGATTATCCATCGGGACGGCAGATGAATACACGATGAGTTCAGCGCCTTCCGGGACGTTCGTCGCCGTCTGGAATTCAAAAACAATAATCCCCTGTGCCTCAAGCGCTTCCGTAATGGTAGAACGCTTGGCATCTGATCCGGTAACAGCCATGCCCTTGGCCGCCAACAGCTTGGCCGCCGCGCTCATGCCAATGCCGCCAATCCCTACGAAATGGACCGAACCTGGAAGTTTCATACTCCGTGCAGATTAGCAGGATCGCCCAATAACTAAAAGAACCGTCCACCAAGGGACGGTTCACGTAAATGGGTCGCCAAGCTGCAGGCATTGATTCAGTTCTTCTTCTCCAATCTTCAAAACAATGATCGCATCATTTCCATCGGCCTTGAGGCTCAAGACTTTGAACTTCAGGTCGATCGAGATGCGCTCGCGCGTCCTATAGACGACGAATTGCCAGCTGTCTCTGGTGCCCAGGTAGAGCGGAACCTGGAACCTTTTCTTGCCTTCATGCGCGACGAACGAGAGATGTTCGCACGCGTCATACCGCTTGTGGTCATCCCCCCAGTCCACCGCGATGCCGCCTTGGTCGTCTTCCCCCGAGGCGAAAGCCACCGTCGGGTTCCGATGCCTCCAGTGCCACCGCAGCTTTTCGTAGATCCGCCGATACCACAGTGGTGGACGAGGCCGTGTGATGTTATCCACCATCCAGCCCCCCTTCCACCGCTCCAAACAGAACCTGATTCTGCCGGATGGCGTTGTAATAGACCGCGCCAGCCAATACTTCTATGTTCCAGATCACTGGGGCGGCTTCCATTTGAAACCCACGAACCACCAGGCGATCTTCGAGGGGCCCGCGGCAGGCATAGGCATGCACCTGACCCTGCGCGTCGAGCATCAAATCCATCAGGCTTTCGTCCGGATGGAGGTCGATGGAGGAAGACTGGTCACACGTGGAAAACGTCCTGACCTTGCCCGCCTCCCATACGCACGCCACGATATGCAGATCACCCGTCCCAATGCGACAGGCTACGTCCTTCGCTCGAAGCGGTTGGAAGAACCCTTCGCAGAGAATCTTCCGGTTGCCGTTCGGCATCACCTGCACAAGTCGGCGCAGGACGTTCCTGCTGCCCTCTTGTTTTGCCGAAAGCGCTTCGCAGAGAATAACGGACCCGTATCCAGGGGTGGGCCACACGTTTTCAAGCATGCACCCACGTACTTTTTTCCCTTTGAGAAACGGCGCCTCATACCCGTTCGACATCAGATGAAAATCCGCCCAGGATTTTCCAAGCGGGACGGAGATCAATGGCTTCGTCGTCTGGATCATCCTCACTGGTGCCAAAATGCCGCTTGGACCAAAGAGATGCTGCTCGATCCCTTGTTCCGTCGCCTTCATGACTTGAATGTCTGCGTCAGGAAGAAGACTTATATTCAGAGCGGCAGGACGGAGCTTGCCGGTCAAAATATCCTTTGCTTGCCTCCCATCAATGGAATGGAGACCGGGAAGAACCACGCGATAGCACGAGCCTTGCTCCTGCTCCGCCAGTTTTTTCACGGTTCCCTTTATCGCCATCCCATACGGCGTCGGCAAGATCTCTTCGATCGTGCTCAGTGCACGAATAAGTTCGATAGGAGCATCCCCTTGAATCAGGTAGATGCCGGCCGGCCCTTCCACAGGATCGAGCCAAGCCATCAATCCGGCCTCGCCAACTTCGAGCAATGCGGCATGGTGCAGGACGGGAAGATCCACCGGAAGCAAGTCCAGGGGGATCCCATCGAATTCGATGATAAGTCCAGCTTCCGTCTGTTGGACGGATGCCAGCACACTGCCTTCGTGACTCACCGCGATCTGGCAATCGCGCACCAGGGCTCGCAGTTCAGCAACGGTGCGTGGGCCACCTCCTTTTGTATTGGGCAGTTCGCCCAATATCTGCATCCGCGAGGCGGAGGCAGCCTCGGGAACGCGTGTAATTGTCATGGTACTCCTTGTAGGACCTCATCCTCTCCAAGAACGTTCGGAGGGACGTTCGGAGGGACGTTCGACCCTATCGCGCGGACGGGTGATTGTCAAGCTGTGCCTAGGGGCATACCATGGGCCCTGATATGACCATTTCCTCTCAAGACCCAGCCGTAGCCGCCTCGCTCGAACGGGAACTTACCCGCGAAAAAGACGGGCTCGAAATGATCCCCTCGGAAAACTTCGTCTCGGAGGCCGTCCTCGAGGCATTGGGATCCGTGACCACCAACAAGTACGCAGAAGGCTACCCAGGCAAGCGCTACTACGGCGGATGCCAGTTTGTCGATGAGATCGAGACGCTCGCCATCGAGCGCGCAAAGCTTCTGTTCGGCGCGGAGCACGTGAACGTACAGCCGCTTTCAGGTGCTCCAGCGAACCTCGCGGCCTACTCGGCGGTGCTCAAGCCCGGTGACACCGTCCTCGGCATGGACCTCTCCCATGGCGGCCACCTCACCCACGGCCACCCGGTCACCTTCATGGCCGGCATCTACACCTTCATCCGCTATAAGACCGCGACCGACGGTTCCCTTGATTATGACAACCTGCGGGCCATGGCGCTTGAACACAAACCTAAGCTGATCCTGGTCGGCTATTCAGCGTACTCGCGCGAGATCGACTACGCGAAGGTAAAAGCTATTGCCGATGAAGTCGGTGCCCTTACCATGGCAGACATCGCCCACATCGCCGGGCTCATTGCAGGCGGAGAGATGATCAATCCAGTACCGCTCTTCGACCTCGTAACCACGACCACGCATAAAACACTTCGCGGACCCCGCGGAGGAATGATCATGTGCAAAGCTGCGCTCGCGAAGGCCGTCGACAAGGCAGTGTTCCCTGGACTCCAAGGCGGCCCACACATGAACGTCATCGCCGCAAAAGCCATCGCGTTCGGCGAGGCACTCAAACCAGAATTCAAGGAGTACGCGCGCCAGATTAAACTGAACGCCAAAGTGCTCGAGGAAGAGCTGAAGAAGACCGGCTTCCGCATCATGTTCGGCCACACGGAAAACCATCTTCTCCTCATCGACGTCACTGGAAAAGGCGTGACCGGAAAAGAGGCGCAGCTGGCCTTGGATGCCGCCGGCATCACCGTAAACAAGAACGCCATCCCAGACGACCCCCGCGGCCCGATGGATCCGTCCGGGATTCGTCTCGGTACTCCCGCCCTCACTACGCGCGGCATGAAGGAGGCAGAGATGCGCCAGATCGCCGTTTGGATTGATCGCGCCATTACCGCCCATGCGGATCCTGCGGCCCTTGCCGCGATCCACGCAGAAGTCACCGAACTCGCGCGCCGGTTCCCGATCTATCAGGAATTGAACTACCAGAAGTAGATGAAGGCTTATGACCATGCAACGGCCCCAAAAGATGAAGAGAGGAGAGTTGATCTTAAGTGCCATCGCCTTAGCGGTGATCGGCGTGTTGTGGTTGTGGACCGCGTCGGCTGGCTTTGATGTTGATCCGCGCGTGTTCGTAGTCCCATTTCTTGGAGGTGCCCTGTATGTGGCCGGATTAAGCGCCTTTCGTCGGCGCCGCCTCCTCGAAAACCTTCAGCGCATGCCAATTCGTTCCGTTCCAAGAGGCCTCGTTGAAATCCAGGGAACAGCAGAACTCTTTCAGGCCAGTGCGCAGGCGCCGTTTTCCGGCACGGAATGCCTGTGGTGTTCCTATAAGCTCTGGATGTTCGCTGGAAAAAACAAACAAGAAGTTGTGAGTGGAGAGGTGGGCGGGCCATTCTATCTATCTGATGCTACAGGAAGCATCTTGGTTAATCCTACTGGTGCTGATTTCGCAAGCCGTCCCGTCATAAAAGACATCTTTCCAAACCAAATGAGCGCAGAGGTGAAACGAACGATCGGTATAGCGGAGACGGGAGTCCTCTATTCCTACGAAGAGCAAATCGTGCACGCCGGTGACACCATCTATGTGGCAGGGTATGCAACCGATCGAATCGAACCTGCGCAGATGCAAGGAGAGACGGGCGTAAGCCGCACGTTGATTCAAAAACACCCGAACACGGAATTCGTTATAACGATTGGAATCGAGGAAACAGCTCTGCCGTCGCGTATCGGAATGTACGCCAGCCTCACGATCGGCAGTTTTCTTATTCTGTCATCTACAACCATCCTCTTTATTCTTCCCTTCTTCCGCCCTATGGCTTGGCCTATCCTTATTTCTGTCTTCGTTGCCCTCGTCCTGATTGCCGTCGTTGTTTCCGCGATCATCGTCTACAACGGCCTGGTGTTTCTCCGCAACGGCGTTTCAAAAGCCTGGGGAGATATCGATGTCCTGCTGAAGCAGCGGTACGACGAAGTTCCCAACCTCGTCGAAACGGTAAAAGGATATGCCGCACACGAAAAAGACACGATGCAGAGCGTCACTGATGCCCGGACGAGCTACCTGAACGCCCAGGATATCCATGGAAAACTCCAAGCCGAAACCACGCTGGCAGGCGGACTTCGCCATGTGTTTGCCATTGCTGAAGCGTATCCAGAACTGAAGGCGAACCAGAATTTCCTCAAGCTTCAAGAACGGCTCTCCTCCATCGAGCATGAGATCGCGGACCGACGCGAGCAGTACAACGCGGTGGTCCAGCAGTACAACACTCGGTTAGAAGTCTTCCCTGACGTCCTATTCGCCCGACCGCTCCATTTCGTGAAGGCAGAATTTTTCCGATCAAATGCCCCCATTGAGCCAGTCAAGCTAATGATGCATTAAGATCCTGATTTCTTTTCGCCTGTAACGAGCAAAATGATGCCGACAGGAATACCGATCAGTATTCCGAATACGGAAAGAAGGCCGGAGAGACCGAGCAATGTATTAACGAGCTGCGCCGTCCTAGCCCAACCTTCACCTTCCGTTCCGCCAGCCGTCAATGCGCCAACAACAAACGTTGCGATCGCGTAAAGGACAATTGTGCCGAAAAGTAAAACAGGTGGAGTGACGATCAAGGCAATGCCGAGAGATTTCCTTTTCATAAACTTTTCAGAATAGAGGCGACTTACACACATTATGATATGTCTTCATACTTCATATGTCGATGTGATCACCACATCTGTCTCCATCACCCTTGAGAAGCGACCCAAGACCTGATAGCATCCTGCCACATGGCAATGATTCTCGATGGACGCGCGCTCTCTACTCGCGTCTTGGCTAAACTGAAGATTCGCTGCGCGGCGCTCAAACAGGCGCCGCATTTGGCGGTGATCCTGGTAGGCGACGATCCAGCCTCCCACACGTACGTCGGCCTCAAGGAAAAGGCCTGCCACGAGGTCGGTGTCGTATTTGAACGCTTCGTCTATCCATCTGACGTAGCGGAAGGAACGCTGATCGAAAAGGTGAAGGAGCTGAACGCCCGACCGGAAGTCACGGGTATCCTGGTGCAGCTCCCCCTTCCCTCGCAGAACGCTGATCGCGTGATCGCCGCCATCGAACCGAACAAAGATGTGGACGGGTTCCATCCTGAAAATCTCCGACGATTACAGAATGCGGAACCAGGCCTCGTGCCGGCGGTGGCCCTCAGTGTCGTGAAGCTCATCGATGAAGCCCACACCCCGATCCGCGGACGCTGGGCCGCCATCGTGTCTTCCCAACTGTTCGCCAAGCCCATCGAGATCCTCTTGTCTGAACTCGATGTAAAAACATACGTCGTCGATCCAAACGACCCCGGTCTCGCCGAGAAAACAAAAACCGCCGACATTCTGGTTGTGGCGGCTGGGAAACCCGGACTCATCACCGGAGATGCCGTAAAGCCCGGCTCAATCGTGATCGACGTAGGCACCACCAAGGTCAACGGAAAAATCGTGGGCGACGTGGACACAGCAAGCGTGGAAGGCGTCGCAAATTTCCTGACGCCAGTTCCAGGAGGCGTGGGACCGATGACGGTCGCTATGCTGCTTGCAAATGTTCTGAAAGCAGCGATGTCGTAACTAGACCTCCAATCCCTCCGGCAACGGGGGGATTGTTTTGTGCCGGGCAAAAAGTCCGGCGATCAGCATCAAGGCGATATTTAGAATCTGCGAGGTAAACGCGTCTTGAGTAAAAAGTGTATCCAGTCCTTTTCCATACACAAGCACGGTAACCAATGAAGAAACAACGAGGGAGAGAACGACCCAAACGGCCGTGGCACAAAGAAGGTGATTCCAGTCGTTTACCACCGATCGTCGAAAATACAGGTACCCAAATATGCCGTAAGCCAACGGCATGATGAATTGCATGAGCAAGAGTGCAGATGAAACCTGAGCCAACATTGCTGCGGAGAACAGAGCGAAATCTAAAGAAAATGCGGCGAGGTACATGATCGTCCACCACAACAAGAGCCGCCTCCAGGAAATGGATCTTAGGAAATCCATACGGCGACAAGTGATCCGAGCTCAAGCAAGATGCCGAGGGCGAACATACCGATGAGCACCGCGCTCACCCAGGCTGGAACCTGCAAGCACTTGTGAGAGCGGCATACCACGCTACGCCGCATCGATTCGTACGTGATGACGATGAAAATCCCGACGACACCGCCGAGCACGGCTCCTACGAAGCCAATCGTGCTGATGAACGCACGGGCGCCAAGGAGATACAGAACGAGCGGCACCCCAATCGAGAGGAGCCATGCTTTACGCGCGCCTACCCCTACATCAAGCTTGAAACTGTTCTGCATCTGAACCGCATGCACGAGAAACACCGAAAACACCGTGGCGATCCCAAGCAGTGTGATAATCACACCGAAATTCGCTCCGAGAAGCGTAGAAATTCCGACAACGGCTGATGGCGTGACGGCATCCCCCATCGCCCCCAATACGGCGAAGGTGAACATCGCATAAAGAAGAACAATGATCCCCATGGCATAGATGATCACCTTGGGCAGCAGGCGTTCCTGCTTTGCCCCGAGCACGTCACGTAATTCTGCGATAACGCCGGCCCCGCTCAAGGAAAAAAGAATCACTCCGTAGGCCGCGAGCATGTGAGAGGGAGGGTCGAGGAGATTCGTGAGTTCGACATGGGGAGCGGCGGCGAGTGCGACCCAGAAAAAGATGAAAAGAATTCCCGCAACCACCCATGCCTCTAGCCGTGAAGCGAATACGGTACCTCGACGAGAGACGAGCAGAACAAGCACGCTCAACGCCGTGGCATACATCCATTCCGCGCCGCCGATCAACGGAGACAGGAGCGTATAGAGCAAAGATCCTCCGACGATGACATACGCGAGCATGGCGCCCCAGATGGTCGCGGTAAAGGCATACACCGACACCTTCCCAAGCTCTGGCCCAAGATATTCGCGGGCATAGCCGGAAAGCCTATGCTTTTCCTTTGTGCGCAACACAATCTCCCCGAACATGAGGTTCAGGATGACCATAGCGAATCCAAGCACCACAAGCAGAAGCAATCCGAAGGAAAATCCGCTTTGCCCGAACGTATACGGCAACCCAAACACCCCGACACCGACCGTTCCGCCGACCAATATTCCTACCGCCCGCCAAAATTTGATATTCGGGTGCAACATGTCCACAAGTATAGCACAGGAAGCCCACAGGGAGGCCCTTGTATACCGCGCGCTGACTGCTACGATGCCTCCACTATGGCAGGTTTGGAACGGATCCCACCCCAAAACCTCGAAGCCGAGCAATCCCTGCTTGGCTGTCTTCTGATTGACCCGGAATCCATGATTAAAATCGCGGACAAGGTCCAGCCTGAAGACTTTTACCGCGAGGCGCACAAGATCACCTTCGACGTGATGCTGGACCTGTACGAACGCCACGATCCTATCGACATTCTTTCCCTCGGCAACCGCCTTGAGGAAAAAGGAAAGCTGCAGCTCGTGGGCGGACGTACGGCGCTCGTGGAGCTTTCGAACATCGTGCCCACCTCGGCACACGTGGTTCATTATGCGGAGATCGTGCAGAAAAAGGCCACGCTCCGCCGGCTCATCGAGGCCGCAAGCACCATCACCCGCATGGGGTTCGATGAAGAGGACGAGATCGATAACATTCTGGACGGCGCCGAGCGCACGCTGTTTACCGTTTCGCAAAAGCTTCTGCGCAACACCTTCGTCCCCATCCGTAGCATTCTTGAAGACGCCTTTGCACGTATCGATGAGCTTCATAAGGATCGGGGAAAGCTCCGAGGGGTCCCTACCGGCCTTACGGATTTGGACAACGTGCTCGCTGGACTCCAGCGTTCCGATCTTATTATCCTCGCCGCCCGTCCGTCCGTCGGGAAAACTTCGCTCGCCCTCGACATCGCCCGCAACATCGCGGTAAAGGCGAAGATTCCTACCGCGCTCTTCTCGCTCGAAATGTCCAAGGAACAGCTCGTGGATCGTATGATCTGTGCGGAAGCGAACGTCGATCTTTGGAAGCTGCGCACAGGCCGCCTTTCAGATCGCGATGATGATTTTCCACGCATCGCTCACGCACTCGGCAATCTTTCAGAAGCGCCGATCTACATCGATGACTCTCCTTCGCTCACCATCATGCAGCTGCGTACCAAGGCGCGCCGATTACAGACCGAGCACGGGCTCGGTTGCATCATCATCGACTACTTGCAGCTCATGGAAAGCCGCATCAAGTCCAAGGACGAAAACCGCGTGCAGGAAGTTTCCGAAATTTCACGCGGACTGAAACAGATCGCCCGTGAACTGAACGTCCCTGTCCTCGCGCTCGCCCAGCTCTCGCGTGCGGTAGAAGCGATTAAACCGGCCATTCCGAAGCTCTCTCACCTCCGCGATTCCGGTTCCATCGAGCAAGACGCGGACGTTGTGCTGTTCATTTATAGAAAATCCGCCGATCGTAATTATCGTCCAGAAGAAATCTCCCCGGACGAAGCAAACATCGCGGAAATCCACGTCGCGAAACACCGTAACGGCCCCACCGGAATGGTCCGACTGTTCTTCGACGCCAAGCGCACGAGCTTCAAGAACCTCGATAAGCTCTCCGCCGGACGTGCTGCCGCCTCTTCCGCATCCACGCATGAGGCTCCTCCGCAGTACGATGCCCCACCTCCAGGGGCCGGGGAGACCGCTCCCCCGCCCATGGACGCACATCCGGGCGGCGCGTAACATACCCAATACGCTAACGACAAAATCTCATCTATGTTCTCAAAGATTAAAGCGATTAAGAATTTGCGGGATCAGGCAAAAGGCGTCCAAGCGACACTCGAACAAATCACCGTCACAGGCGAGGCCGGCTGGGGAAAAGTAAAGATTTCCATGAACGGAAATCAGAAGATCATGGACATTGAAATTGCCGATGAGCTTCTCGCGGACAAGGCAAAACTCGTCGAAACCCTGAAGGACGCCTTTGCGGACACCCATAAGAATATGCAGAAGAGGATGGCAGAGGAAATGAAGAACATGGGCGGACTCCAAGAGATGATGAAGAACCTTGGAATGTAATGCGCAAATTTCCCGAACCAATCCAAAATGCGGTCGCGGGACTGTCGCGACTGCCTGGAGTAGGGCCGAAAACGGCCCTACGGTTTGTGTACTATCTTTTGAAGATCCCGAAGGCGGAAGTTCTGCAATTGTCACGCTCGCTCGCGGCCCTCACGGAAAAAATTCAGACCTGCACGCGCTGCTACACCTACGGAGAGTCGGAACTCTGCGAAATCTGCGCCGATGCGCGACGTGACGCGTCGATTCTCTGCGTCGTCGAGGAACCGCGCGACATTTCCACCGTGGAATCCACCGGCGTGTACAAGGGCCGGTACTTCGTGCTCGGCGGCGTCCTGAATCCCATCGAAGGCATGACACCGGACGCCCTGCGCATCCACGAACTCGCCGAGCGGTTGCAGAACGATGCAGGAGTGGCGGAAATCATCCTCGCCCTCTCCCCCACCGTGCAGGGCGAGAGCACCATGATGTACTTGAGCAAGCGTCTTGCGCCGCTTGGCCGAAAAGTTACCCGTCTTGCTCGCGGTCTCCCCATTGGTGCGACGATTGAATATGCGGACGAAGTGACCCTGGGCGATGCGCTCAAGGGCCGAAGGGACGCCTGATGGATTGACTCTACTTTTTTACAAAAAAATTGAGCTGATCCCGTAGGACCAGCTCGTTGAGCGTCTTTGTATCGCCTCAGTCGTCGCCGAGAAAAACCGGCTTGGACGGCTTCACCTGTCCGCCGACGTAGGCGATCAGCTCGCCGTTCTTCATTCCCGTGAAAAAGAGCTCGCCGCCCACGTCGAGGATGTTCTTCACGTTCTTCGCGCGGCAGACCTCCGTTCCATCGAGGAAGACCGCGCCTTCCTGACCGTCCTTGCGCTCCTCCACCACCACGAACCTCCCGTCGGCCATCGTGCTGAACCAGATGATGAGTCCGGGCCGCTGGCCATACGTGACGCCACGGTAGGTGACGACGTCGATTTCCTCCTCGTCGTCGATGCTCCCGTAAACGAGCAGCGCGCCGTGGAACCACTCGAACCGGTCGATGTCGTAGAACGGACCGTGGACCTTTCCGCCCTCGTAGCCGAACTCCTTGCCGTCCTTCTCATAGACGAAGTGGAGGGCTCCGTCATGATCGAACGCGCTTTTCACACTGTTGAAGTCGAATGGGCCGACGGACTTCTCCACCGCCTCGATCCGCTCCGCGAGCGCCGGATCCATCCCCTCGAACGAAGGATCCGGGATGTCAAAACCCACAAAAGGAACGGTACCTGTACGCGGCATGTTTCTCCCTCGGTTGTTTACTGCGCCTCCTGAATACCAGGAAAAAGGCCGAATGTCAATTGATCGTGCAAAACAAAACCTCCGCGCGTGGCGGAGATTTTTGAACTCCTCTGGATTTATTTGATAAACCTGAACGAGGCGAGGATGCGACTAATTTCTGACTCAACAGCCGCGTTGCCGACGTCTTGGATGGATAGATCAACGCCGATCGTAAGGCCAACCCCAATCGCCGAATTTGTCACAAAGTATCTTCGATCTTCACGACCAACCCAGTATGGATTCGGGCAGGAAGATTCACTGCACCGGAAGGTTTCGAGATAAGCGGTTATCCCGTCTCCAATGGTCACCTTCGTCATCCCAAGCGTATCAATAAGGACACCATCGGATGGGGAAATCCAAACGCGGCCGGCAGGCTTGTCCAATGTCTCAAATTCTTTTTGCGAGGAAACATGATTCGGATCGAATGCCGCGGACGAACCGTTGCTTTCCGAACGATATTCAGCCTTCTTCCATAGACTTGGATATGAAAGGAGATACTTGAGGTCAAGGTTGCGATATACCGTGGTTGAATCTGCGCCGACGTGGCGTTCAAGAACAAAGGCTTTTGAGAGATCGAACGGGTCGAGGGGGATTGAAAGCGTTGGTGTGACGTCTGAGAAAAGGATCGCATGAAGCGAGGAGTCTGCCTCATTGACTATAAACTCAGTAAAACTCGGGTATGCACTGCCGGCAAAATCCGTATAGGCACAATCGATGACGAGCGGTTTCTGGAATGATACCGAACGACTCCCAATCTTGTACCCCTTCACGGTCGCCTTGCCACCAGGCATACCTGTGTCGCATGCGTTCGATGGTTCATACGCGATGGCGTACGACTTCCCGTCAACCGTCAACTCGGCCGCGCTGCCCATCACGTTCATGTAGCCAAGCGAGGCAAGCAATTGGCCCGTCTCCAAATTGAGATAATATGTGGTCGTATAAACACCCTCCCATGCCTGAACAAATCGGACGCCCGCCAAGCCATCTGGAGCATCAGAAACGAGAGAAAAATCCGGACCAAAAAAATCCGCGACCTGTGTCCTAAAGGACTCCGTAACCGTGCCAGTAGATACATTCACGAAATACCCGACATACTCAAGCGGTGGAAGGTCGTCTTTACCTGCCTGTGGAACCGTAGGCCCGCTCTCGACAACAACATATCGATCCTCCGCCACCTGTTTCCCCCAGGCAACTCTGTATGGATTAGGCACGCGTGTCATGGCGTACCCAAGACCAATAGAACCCGGTTGATCGGTCGTAACAGGCTTCTCCCCTCCATCTTGGATCGACGGCGAGCGCAGCTGCACTGACTGCCAAACAAGCGCGCCACTCAGGAGCACAACAAGGACACCGAGTCCGAGCGTGAGGTTCCGCGAAGGGGTAATCATAGATATAGATATTTTCTGCATACTAACACTCATTTCGCATAAAACAAAACCCCCGCA
>CALRBH010000012.1 GCA_943354165.1 Candidatus Uhrbacteria bacterium RIFOXYB12_FULL_58_10 | reverse complement strand
ATGGACAAAGTGCTACTTGCGGGCGACCAGGAAGCGAATGTGGACGAACCAGTCGTTGCCGGCCCAGAGCAGGTCGAGGCCCCGGCCGTCGTCGCCCTGACCGAGGAACGCAACGCTGGGATTGCCGTCCACCTGCGCGACAGAGCTGAGTGCAACGATTGGGAACTTTCGTTGCTCCAATGGATACGCCGCAGCAAACGCCACGAGCTCTTCGAAGGTTGCTGGACGTAAGTTACGTTTATCGGCCTCCAGAAACACTTGATTGCTGGAGATAGGCTTGTTGAATTGGAGATATTCAAACACGATCTTGCGAGGTGTTTGATCTCCGAACTTTTTGAAAACAGCTTTTTCGAATGAGGGGTCCACCCAGTCGAATGCTTCGTTCAGTTCCTTGAAGCTTGGTGTCTTGTAATCCACCGTGACTTCAAAAGATGCAGATGCATCCGTAGTGGTTTCCACACACGTGGTCTTCGGCTCTGCCCGCGCGTTGCTTGAGGCAAACAACATGGCAGCGACGATCACGATCAAAGATTTGCTAAACATTTCCGCCTCCATTTCTATAGGTAACGATCAATTCTGCCTTTGATTTATATCACATTTTTGGACTTTTGTCAATGGGTGATGACACTATATTTGGCTAAGTAGAGGTGAATATGTATCAAACGAAAAACGCGATTCCTCCCCTTCGCCAAGGGGAGGTTAGGTGGGGTTGCCGCCCCTGGCCTCAGCCTCAGGACTCGAAGCGGTCGTTCTCGAACCAAGAAGCTCTCGAATCTTCTGCAGCACACCCTCAAAATTTTCGTAAACTTCCCTATTTGTAAACCGTACGACTTTCACGTTCTGCTTAGAGATAAACTTATCCCGACTCGCATCATACTGCCGAGCTTCAGGCGTACTGTGCGAATCACCATCAAGCTCAATTGCCAGTCTTGCTTCGGCGCAATAAAAATCGACGACGTATGGTCCAATGCCATGTTGTCGTCGGAACTTAAATCCATCTAATTGTCTTCCCTGCAAGCCCATCCAGAGCCCGATTTCTGTCTTCGACATCTCTTTCCGTAAGCCTTGTCGAAGATCTTTGCGGACGCGACGGTTGAATATCACCATAGACGATCGAAGCGAGACTTGGCTGAGGCAGAGCTCAGCTCAGCTGATGCCAGGGGCGGCAACCACCCCTGACCCCTCCTTGGCGAAGGAGGGGAGACGATTGGTTTACTGCGCGAACGCGTACGCCGGCGCCGACCCATCCACATACTCCGGCCGTCCAGCTGGCACCAACCCAATCATCTTCACCGCCCTATTCACTTCCTCAAGCGACTGCGACTGGCGCACCGCAAGCTCGAGCTTTTCCTGCTCAAGTGTGAGCGCATGCATTTCCGATTCCAGGGTGCGCATCTGGTAGCCGGCGGTCACGGAGCGATTTACTTGCACGATGTAAAAAGAGAGCAGAAGAAGAACGACCGCAAGAGACGCGACGTTAAACACGACGAGGTGTGACTGGATCCACTCCACGGGGGAGAACTTGATCCGTGAATAATTGTTCGTCGCGACGTCCGTCATAGTCGGAATCAAGGCGCCGTGCCACGCGCAGCTTAGCGCTGCGGGCGCGCGGGTTCGCCTCACACTCGGCATCGGTCGGAACCATCACCTTCTTGGTGAGGATCTCGAGCGTCTGCCCTTCCTGTTGTTTAAAAAATTGTTTGACGATGCGGTCTTCAAGGGACTGGAAGCTGATAATGGCAAGCGTGCCACCGGGAGCAAGAAGACTGACTAACTCAGGCAAGGCCCGGGTTAATTCGCCCAACTCGTCGTTCACAGCGATCCGTAACGCCTGGAAAACTTTCGTGGCTGGATGTGTCGGGCCCCGACGCCCTACCGCTCCTGCGATCAGATCAGCGAGCGCCGATGTGGTCAGGATGCGTTCTTTCCTGCGTGCCTCAATAATCACGTCTGCCAAATACGCGGCACGCGGTTCCTCTCCATACTGTCGGAAGATTTCTGCTAAATCGTCTTTTGGCCAACCATTGATGATGACGGCGGCGGAGAGTTCCTGTTCCTGGTCGTACCGCATATCGAGCGGGCCGAGCTGGGAAAAGGCGAATCCGCGTGACGCATCACTAATGTGCGCAGACGAAAAGCCGAGATCCAAAAGGATCCCGTTAAACCCAACCAGTTTGTTCTTCTCCGCCAATTGGCGTGCTTGGGCGTAACTTCCCCGAGCAAGCATGACCATATCCCCGAATGGCTTGAGCCTCGCTTGCGCGAACTCAAGGTTCCGTGGATCACGATCAATACCGAGCAAACGTCCTTGTGGCCGTGACGCGCTGAGGATTGCCTCCGCGTGTCCCCCTAGGCCGACCGTACCATCGAGGTACAGTCCTCGATCCTTCGGTTCTAGGAACCTCAGGACTTCTTCCAGCATCACCGGAACATGAGTCATAGTCGCGCGTGAGATGGCGCGCAGTTGGAGCGCTTTTCGCAGGAAAAGGTTCAAGTAAACCTGTGAAAATTCGCTCCAGCCGCGCGCCGCCTATCCGACTACACCCCCAACGCTCCGAGCTGTTCTGCAATATTGCCTACTTCCGCCTCCGTCGCCTTCTTGTAGGCCGTCCAGCGCTCGGTATCCCAGAGCTCGAGGCGGTTATACAGGCCGGCTACGACAACCGTCTTAGTGATCCCGGCGTACTGCCGGAGAAATTCCGGAACGATCATGCGTCCCTGTTTGTCGACCTCCACGTCCATTGCCCCCGCAAGCATGAGGCGGGCGAATGCACGTGAATTGGACTGCCCCAGGGGCAAACTGGCTAACTTGGAAGCCAACTTGTCCCACTCCTCCTTGGGGAACAGGAACAATGAAGCGTCGAGACCTCGCGTAACCACGGCCCCCCGCGCAAGGTCCCCACGGAACTTCACCGGGATCGCTAGGCGACCCTTCTCGTCGATGGTGTGGTTGTACTCACCAATGAACATAGGGACCCATGGGAGAAACCTTTCGGTTTCCTCAGCAGCAGTGAAACGTTGAGAACCGCAGTTCTCACACTTTAATAAAAATATGAGCACCGAGCCTTACCGGCTCAATCCCCACTTCGTTCCACCTGCAACCATTTTATGCCACGCTCTCCCACCGGTCAACACCTGATCCCACATCGCAAAAGTATTGATATTCCCTTTTGTTCTGCAAAAATAAACCCACAGCTTTGAGGGCTGTGGATAAATGCATTCCCCACTTACGGAGAAGTTGGATTCAATTTTAGGGCCGCATGCGACTTCCAGAAGAACCAGCCGATGGTGACAAACGTCACAACTGGAGACACCCAGAGCGGCACATGGAAGCCGAACGCGTCTGCCAACATCACGAGGGAAAGACACAGAATCGAATACATGGCGCCGTTTTTGAGATAAATATACTTTTTCACGCGTTCGATGTTTCCAAGGGTGAGCTGACGCACCACAATCGCCCCGACGCCGTTTCCGATAAGGATGAGCGGCACGGAAAGCGTAAATGCAAAGGCCCCGAGAACTCCGTCAATGGAAAACGTCATGTCGATGGCTTCAAGATACATGAGCTTGGCAACGTCGCTCATGCCGGAACCCATCATCTCGCGCTCTGCCTTCTCCGCGTTTTCCTTGAATCCGTGCGTGATAAAGAAGGCGGTGGACCCAACCACGGCACCGAACGCGATCATCGGATCGATTTTGTTCGTAAACCACACGATGGTGCACAGCAGGATTGAAACCGTGGCGTAGAACCACACCCCTTGCCTGGCAAAGAACCGTTCTCCGTAAAGGCCGTACTGTTTCGGTTCCAGGAACAGCCAATGAAAGAAGAGGAAGAGCAGGAAGATTCCGCCGCCAGCAAGAAGAATCGGCGCGGCCGCTTCGACGGCAGCATGTACGGACGGATCACTCGAGAACGCGGCCGTGAGCGCGCCCAACGGCCCAAGCGAAGGGACAGCCGCCCACACGATGAGCCACGGCAGCGCCCCGCGCACCACGAACACGGCGATGAAAATCCCCCACGTGGTAAACCAGCGCTTGGCCCGAGCTGAAACGGTTCGGAGCACTTCTGCGTTTATGACGGCATTGTCTATGGAACTGGCGGTTTCAAACAGGATCAATCCGATGACAATAAGGAACATCGACCACATACAAAAATAGTGAAATCAGTGAATGGTTGGGAGTATAAAGGAAATCTATGAAGATTCCTATGAGGCAATCCCCATCGATTTTTTTCCTCGCAACTTCCGGTGATAGCTGACGGCAAAACGATGTGCCTCGTCGCGTGCTCGCTGAAACGTCTCCTTCCCGCGGGTCATGATGCGAGAAAGTTCAGGGTCGGTTCGATCGTATACAAGCCGATCCTGTTTTCTATCAAATCCTTTGGCGATGCCAAGCATCGGCACTTCGACGCCAAGCTCCTCGAGGACGCTCTGCACGGCAGAAAGCTGGCCCTCTCCCCCATCAATCACCATCACTTGCGGAAGCTCCCAGCCCTTTTCGTTCTTGATGCCACGAATGAGCCGACGTCGAAGCACTTCTGCCATCGAAGCGAAGTCGTTTGAGCCCTGAACCGTTTTTATCTTGAACTTGCGATAGAGATTCTTGTCAGGCCGGCCTTCCATAAAGACAACCATTGATCCGACGGCAGATGTACCGGAGATGTTTGAAATGTCGTACGCCTCGACTCTACCCTCCAGGTCGATCTTTCCTTCGGGCTTCGTACGTTCGTATGGAAGCTCAACGTCGTCGCGACTGATGAGGGCGACATCCTTGATGTGATCGAGGGCATACAGGTTATTTCGAAGCCGCGCCGCTTCCTCGAAGTTCATCGAGACGGCGGCGGCCTTCATTTCTTTCTCGATCGACTTGCGAACCGCGCGCGTCTTCCCTTCGAAGAACAAAATGAACTTGCGGATGATCTTTCGATACTCGGTACGCGAGATGGCACCTGTGCATACGCCGGGACATCGCTTGAGGTGGACGTTGAAGCATGGGCGCGTCTTGCCCGTGACCTTCGGCGAATCGCAATCGCTCCATGGAATCACCTTTCGAATAAGGTCGAGGGCCTTGCGCAAAGACTGGCCGCTTGTGTAGGGACCGAAGACTGCAACGAACTTCTTCTTCGCGAGCACAGTAAGATTCTTGGCGAACGGATCGATCCCGAGTTTCTCGAGCTCCTGGCCGCGGATGAGAATCGGTTTGGGATATGGATCGTTTGTGACGGCGAGGTAGAGGAACGTCTTGTCGTCACGTAAAAGAATGTTGTAGTGCGGTTCCTTGGCCTTGATCTGGTTGGCTTCGAGCACGAGAGCTTCGATCACGGTAGGGGTCTCTATGTAATCGATCTTTGCGATGCGCGAGACCATTTCCGCGATACGGCCGTTGTGCGCTTTCGCAAAATACGAACCGACCCGCCGTTTGAGCGAGGTGGCCTTGCCGATATAGAGCAGCTCGCCGGATGCGTCGTAATAGAAATAGACGCCGCTCTGGTCCGGAAGCTCACGGTTTTTCACGCGTATGGAGACGGGAATCATTGGGGTATTGTGGGCTTTCTTTTTCTAAAAATCAATGAGACAATGCCCGCGTTCTAAAACATAACGTTCTTCCGTATGAAGAAGTTTCTCGCTCTCGCCGCCGCGGCCGTTCTCGTCGGCGCCGGCTGCAACGCGGACGTCGAAATTCAGCCAGCTCCAGCGCCTACACCGGCACCGGCACCGGCACCTGCTCCAGCACCTGCTCCTGCTCCAGCTGCTGTCATGGAGAAAAATCCTGCGGCTGCACCTGCTGTTAAACCGGCACCTGCGCCAGCTCCGACACCAGCACCGACTCCAGCTCCGACTCCAGCTCCGACACCAGCACCTGTCACCATGGAAACACTCAAGTTGAGCATGAAAGGGACCAACTTTGCGTTCGAGCCTAAAGTAATCAACGCAAAAGCTGGCCAGAAAGTCGAGGCGAACTTTTCCACCGTGGAAGGATTCCATTCCTTCAGCATCAACGGTGTGGACACCTCCATCAGCACCGGAAAGGTTGTAAGCTTCACCGCTCCAACCGCTCCAGGAAGCTATCCGTTCTTCTGCGCCGTAGGCTCACATCGCTCCATGGGCATGGAAGGCACTCTGATCGTCAAATAAGCATCCTGCTGACAGCCAAGCCGCTCCGATTGACTTCGGGGCGGTTTTTGGTTAGAACGGAGGTCTGCCACTACCCAGGAGGAACTGATGGAGGAAGGTGATTCGAAAAAGCCGGATTATTATCCCTCCATTCAGGAGGCGTCCAAGGCCACGAAAGCCTTAAAAGTGCGCAACCAGACGGAGTATAGGTTTTTTGTGAAGACACATCGTATGGATCCGCGGCTGCATCCGGAACCAAACGTATTCTATTCACTCGAAGATTGGATCATGATCGGTGGGTGGGATGGATTTATCGGTCGTGAACCCGTCACAGTAGAGGTGAATGTTTCGGAACATACACCCGAACAAGCAAAACCGATCCGACCAAGTCCACGCGTGCACAAGCCGTACCACAGGAAGATGTCACAAGCTGCAAAGAAGCCGATTGCACCAGCGCAGCAAGTTCAAGTTTCGGAACCTGTAGCGTCGAGGGATCCCTATCCACAACGGACAGGCCCTGCCGCCAAGCCCGCAACAAAGCAAAAAAGCGGTTCGACGACCATCAACGGGAGTACATACGACTGGAACGACGACTGACGTGAAAGATGCAACACCAAAGGGGCCCACGAGTGGCCCCTTTTTTTTTATTTCTTCAAGATACGTCTTAGATAGTGTCCTGTGTGACTCCCTTTGTGTTGCGCCACTTCTTCCGGTGTGCCGCAGATCACGATATTTCCGCCCTTATCCCCGCCTTCCGGACCAAGGTCAATGAGCCAGTCGGCGGTTTTGATGACGTCTAGGTTGTGCTCGATGACGATAACGGAGTTGCCCTTGCTCACGAGCGTATGGAGAACTTCAAGAAGTTTTCCTACGTCGGCAAAGTGGAGCCCGGTCGTCGGTTCATCGAGAAGATAGAGTGTACGACCTGTTGAGCGTTTCGAAAGTTCAGACGCGAGTTTCACGCGCTGGGCTTCGCCACCCGAAAGTGTGGTTGCGCTCTGGCCGATGCGCAAATATCCCAAGCCGACTTCAACGAGGGTCGCGAGCTTGTCGTAGATGTGTGGGACTTCCTTGAAGAATACTGCCGACTCTTCGACGGTCATTTCAAGGATCTGCCAGATGTTCTTTTCCTTCCATTCTACTTCGAGGGTTTCGCGATCAAAGCGCTTTCCCTTACAGACGTCGCACGAAACGTACACGGTCGGCAGAAAGTGCATTTCAATAGCGATGGTCCCGTGACCTTCGCAGTTCTCGCAGCGTCCACCTGGCGTGTTGAAGCTGAAGCGGCCGGGCTTGTAGCCACGATACTTCGCTTCTGATGTCTCTGCGAAGAGTTCGCGGATCGGACCCCAGGCGCCCGTGTACGTCGCTGGATTTGAACGCGGCGTGCGCCCGATGGGGGACTGGTCAATGAGGATGCACTTGTCGATGTACTCGACGCCGAGAAGCTGCTTGTGCTTCCCCGCCGGCTTTATTCCGTGATTCAGCCTACGGGAGATTTCCTTGTACATCGTGTCGTACGCAAGGGTCGATTTTCCGGAACCGGATACGCCGGTAATGCAAACGAATCGGCGGAGTGGAATGTCCACGTCGATATTTTTCAAATTGTTCTCGCAGGCGCCCTTGATCTTAATAGCATCCTTTCCTGGTGCGCGACGTTCCTCTGGGATCGGAATTTTCTTGTCGCCGTTAATGTAGGCGGCCGTAAGCGAGTTCTTGTCTTTGAGGATGTCAGGCATCCAGCCGGCCGCCATCACCTGGCCGCCATGGACGCCGGCGCCCGGACCGATTTCCACCATGTAGTCGGACGCAAGAATCGTGTCCTCATCGTGTTCCACGACGAGAACCGTGTTGCCGAGGTCACGCAATTGCAACAGGGTTTCAATCAACCGATCGTTATCGCGCTGGTGGAGACCAATCGTCGGTTCGTCGAGTACGTACAGGGCACCAACGAGACGCGAGCCAACTTGGGACGCAAGGCGAATGCGCTGTGCTTCGCCACCCGACAATGTGCCCGCGGTTCGGTTCAGCGTAAGGTAATGCAGCCCGACATCAAGCATGAACTTGATGCGTGCAATGATTTCCTTGAGCGCAGCCGCACTGATTTCCATCTGGCGTTCGTCGAAAGGAATCTTGGAGAAATACTCATGGGCTGTCTCGATAGACATGCCGGTCACGTCGACGATCGACTTGTCGCCCGGAAGCCAGACATGCAGTGCCTCTGGACGCAACCGCATGCCGTTACAAGCTCCACAGATCTCCTCGCTGAACAATTCCGCCGTGCCGAGACCATGACAGGTTTGGCACGCCCCATACGGGGAGTTGAACGAAAAGAGACGAGGTTCTACTTCTGGGAAGGAGAAGCCGTCGTCGGGACAACTAAACTTGGAGGAAAGCAGGCGCTCTTCCCCACCCGGGAATCCGACGATAGCCGTGTCCTCGCCGCGCTGCACCGCGTTCGTTAATGCATCAGACAAACGCTGGCGCGCTTCCTTCTCGTCCTTCGTAAACAGCGCAACAGGAATGGTGTCAATCACTACTTCGATATTGTGCTGCTGGTATTTGGAAAGATTGATCTGTTCGTTCAGATTGTGCTCCTTGCCGTCGATACGCACTTTCGCAAAGCCCGAATTGTACAAGTCGTAGAGCAACTGAAAGTACTCGCCCTTTCTTCCACGAACCACCGGCGCCATAATCTTTATCGATCCTTTCGATCCCTTTCCTTCCAAACCTCCCGAACTTCCCAAACCTCCCAAACCCCTGAGTACAACGTCGACCATCTGTTCGTTCGTAAGCTTCTCGATCGGCTTCTTGCACTTGATGCAGTGCGGAACGCCAACGCGCGCGTAGAGCACGCGCATGTAGTCGTAAATTTCCGTGATGGTCGCGACGGTTGAACGTGGGTTGGATCCGTGCGCCTTCTGGTCAATTGAAATCGCCGGCGAAAGGCCTTCAATCTCATCGACGTCAGGCTTTTCCATCTGACCCAAGAACTGACGGGCGTAGGCCGACAAGGATTCGACGTAACGGCGCTGGCCTTCCGCGAAGATCGTATCGAACGCCAAGGACGACTTCCCGGAGCCGGAGAGGCCGGTAATCGTGATGAGTTTATTGCGGGGCAAGTCGAGCGAGATGTTCTTGAGGTTGTGCTCGCGCGCGCCTTTGATGCGGATGTATTCTTGCATAAGTATCTATGCGACCCTTCGACTACGTCCATTGAGATGGACTTCGCTAAGGGAGTAAAGGTTAGCAGCAATTTATTCCCTGAGCGGAGGCCTCAGCCGGAGTCGAAGGGCTCGTAGCGAGATCACTCCCACTTCCCCCACTCCCCTTTAATTAGTTTCTCTTTCTTTACCCTAGTCCACCCCTTTATCTGAATCTCCCGAAGTCGCGCCTGATCGATATCTTCGTACTCTTCCATGTAAACCATTGCCTTAGGTTTATGTTCGCTCGTGTAAGCTGATCCATTTCCGAAGGCGTGCTGTTCCCATCTATCGGCTGGCGACCAAGTCATGCCGGTGTAGTAGTTGCCGTCTTCGCATTCAAGGATGTAGACGTACCATTTCCATTGCATAGGTTCGAGACGAGCCCTTCGACTTCGCCGCATCATGGAATCGTGCGGCTTCGCTCAGGGAATAAGTTACTACTGATCCTTATCGTCCTCTTTATTCCCTGAGCGAAGGCCTCAGCCGAAGTCGAAGGGCCTGCGAGTTCGTTCAGAGAGTGGTATTACGACTGATCTTCACTGTACTCGCTGCCTGAGCTTTTCGAACGTTTGCTTCGTCTTTAGGCGCGGCCCCTTTCGTTTCCTTTACCTTATTGTCTAATTCCTTCTTCAGCACAACCAATTCATCGCGCAGAATTGCCGCTGTTTCGAAATCGAGCTGGCGGGCGGCGGCTTTCATTTCTTTTTCTTTCTCGAGAATCACTTCCGCGATCTCGTGCGGCTCGGCGGTCATTTCGAGCTTCAGGACTTTCTTCGCATTCTCTAGCTTGTCGTTCGCTGCCGCGCCGAACATCTCTCGAATATCAGTAATGTTTTTCTGGATCGATTGCGGGGTGATGTTGTGCTTGGTGTTGAAGGCGATCTGCTTTTTGCGGCGACGGTCGGTCTCCTTCAGCGCGCGGGCCATCGAGCCCGTTTCCTTGTCGGCGTACAGGATCACCTGCCCTTTCACGTTACGCGCCGCGCGGCCGATGGTTTGAATCAACGACGTTTCCGAACGCAGGAACCCTTCCTTGTCCGCGTCGAGAATCGCGACGAGGGTGACTTCCGGAAGATCCAGACCTTCACGAAGCAGGTTCACGCCGACGATACAGTCGTAGGCACCCTTTCGAAGATCGGTGAGGATCGTAATGCGTTCGAGTGTCTCGACGTCAGAGTGCAGGTACTGAACCTTTACGCCACGCTCTTTGAGAAAATCCGTAAGGTCTTCGGCCATCTTCTTCGTGAGCGTCGTGACAAGCGAACGCTCGCCTTTCGCTGCCCGCTCGACGATTTCAGGAATCAAATCATCCACTTGCCCCTTTGCAACATTTGAATCCTTTGAGTCCTTTGCAACCCCCGAAATCGGGCGAACGGTGACAATCGGATCGACAAGGCCTGTCGGGCGGATGATCTGCTCAACAATGCTCGAAGATTTCTTTACTTCGAACTTCCCTGGCGTGGCGGAGACGTAAATCGTCTGGCCGATGCGCTCTTCGAACTCCGCGAACTTGAGCGGGCGATTATCGCGAGCCGATGGTAAACGGAAGCCGTGCTCGATAAGCGTATCCTTGCGGGCGCGGTCCCCTTCGTACATGCCGCCGATCTGGGAAACAGTGACGTGCGATTCGTCGATAACCGTCAGGAAATCCTTTGGGAAATAATCGAGGAGCGTAAACGGTGGGTCGCCTGCTTGGCGGCCATCGAAATGGCGGGAATAGTTTTCGATCCCGTTGCAGTAGCCGACGTTGCCGATCATTTCGATGTCGTAGCGCGTGCGGCGAGACAGGCGCTCCGCTTCGAGCACTTTTCCGTCACGGTCGAATTCTGCCAATCGATCCTTCAGCTCCTTCTTGATGTCGGCAAGTGCCTTTGCAGACTTATCGGCGGCCACCACGTAATGTTTGGCCGGAAACACCCACACCTCGCGTTCCGAACGAACGAAGGACCGGGTCATGGCATCCAAGATATCGATTTTTGTAACGGCGTCCTCCTCAAATGTCATGCGGTAAATGATCTCCTCGTTCTTCGGCATGAGTTCCATCACATCCCCGCGCATGCGGAAATGCCCGCGCGTAAGATCGGCCGTCGTGCGCTCAAACTGCATTTCCACCAACCGACGCATCGCCTCCGCCTGGTTCCCTTCCCCTACCTTGAAATGAATGTAGCCTTTCTTATATTCCTCCGGTGAACCCAAACCGTAGATACAGGAAACGGACGCGACAATGATCACGTCGCGGCGCGTAAGAAGCGCCTGGGTCGCGGCGTGACGCAAGCGGTCGATCTCCTCATTGATCATCGCTTCCTTCTCGATGTAGGTGTCCGTGCGCGGCATGTACGCTTCCGGTTGGTAGTAGTCGTAGTACGAAACGAAATATTCCACGACGTTCTCAGGAAAGAATTCACGGAACTCGTTACAGAGCTGCGCGGCGAGCGTCTTGTTGTGGGCGATGACGAGCGTTGGGCGCTGCGTCTCCTGAATGACGTTCGCGATGGTGAACGTTTTTCCGGAGCCTGTGACGCCGAGAAGCGTCTGGGCCTGTTCCTCGGACTTCAACCCTTCGACCAATTGTTTAATGGCCTCGGGCTGGTCACCGGCGGGTTTGTAGGGGGATTTTATTTGGAAGTTCATAGGCGTTAGGCAGACAAGGCGTTAGGCCACAGCTAAAGATTCCAAGCAGTGCAACTTCCTATGGCCTTCGGCCTAATGCCTAACGCCTAAGATTCCACGAAATACGCAAAGACCCAAAAGCTTGCGCTCTAGGGGATAGGATCGGCATCAGCTGAGCTGAGCTCTGCGGATTGTAGGTAAACGATAGCAACCTGAATGAGTTTTGTCACTACTTCTTCGCCTTGTATTCGATCCTGATCACGTCGTCGTCCTTCAGCACCAGATTTTCAAACTCCTCCGACGACTTGCCGTTCACTGTTAGAGAAATGACATGCGTGTCGGCTGCCTTGCTGTCCAGGATCTGGTCCTTGGTGAAGGTCTTTCCCCATACCATGAAGAAATCCTCGAGCGTGAAGTCGACTGTCTTGGGCGATTCAACGTGAATCTCGCCGAACGCATCGTGCGTGTGGAGTGGGCTCATGCAGCCATCCACAATACCGATCTCGGACGGGATGACTTGTTTCTTTCCGTCGATGATGATTGAAAGAGTTGGATGAATATGAAACTCCGTGGCCATATCCGTCGTGCAGGACATCGCAAGCTGGCGAATTTCCTCGCGGGGATCCACCGGCGACGTGGCGATGGGCCGTGCAAGTGGGCGAGATGTTTGACGGTCCGAGAAGAGTTGCGAAGCGCATCCGACACCGGTCAACAACAGAAAAGATAAGCAGGATGTCAGGACGATTCGATTCATATCGTTATAACTTTTTCAGTTCGTCCAGATTATGGTCAGGAAGGTAAAGGAGGGCGACTCCAAGGACAAGTCCTCCGATGGCCATCCAGGCATGGTTCCCATGAAAGAAGGCAATATCGATCCAATCCAGCATGTACCAAAACCCTCGCCAGATAAGAACGATTCCAAGGACCACAGCAAGATTCTGTGAAAGATATTTGAGGGTGAATTTATGTGCGGACATAGAGGAGATTAATGTTTGCAGCCGGATGAACACGTGCCATTCACCTTCTTAGACGTTTGTGTGATCGCATAACCCGTGAGCCCGATGGCGCCGGCGGCAAACCACCATTGATGCATCACCACGAACGCGGTTCCGCCCAGACCGACGACGGCAAGGAGCGAAGAGTAGCAGGCGGCACATGCAAGCGTGGATGCGACCGCGGCCGTGAGGATTCCTGTGCCGGTGGCCGCGTGTTTGAGCGTGGTCTTGTGCCCGGCTTTTCGCAAGTGAAGGTGCATGGTGAACAGCAGACCGTTCGCCAGGGCGAGCACGATCATAAGAGCGCGTACACTGGGCTTAAGGAGATTCCATTGAAAGGCGATGTCGTTTCCCGGAGTCGTCAACACGGGGAGTTCGAGCAGCAGCAAGAACACCGCGGCGGAAATGGCGACCATTCTCGCGACGCCTCCGCGCTCTTTTAGCACCTTTTTCGATGCTTGGATGACCTGGTTCAGCTGTGCCTTCATACGGCCGGATTATAGCTTAATGCGTCGAATTCTCAAGGAGTTCAGAACGACAGAGACGCTTGAGAACGCCATGGCCGCTGAGGCGATGATCGGATTGAGCAGTCCGAACGCGGCGAGCGGGATTGCGAGGACATTGTAACCGAAAGCCCAAAACATGTTCTGGAGAATCGCCCGCTCAGTCGCTCGTGCCAAATTAATTGCGTCCACGATCTTTTCTGGCCCGCCTCCTACTAGGACGATCTGTCCGGCTTCGATAGCCACGTCGGTTCCTGATCCAATCGCAATGCCGAGGTCGGCGGCAGTGAGAGCGGGGGCATCATTAATCCCATCGCCAACGAAGGCGACTTTCTTTCCCTCGGCTTGATACTTTTTCACGAGCGCGAGTTTCCCATCAGGAAGGACCTGGGCTTCGACGCGATCGATCCCGAGTTCATGAGCCACCGTCTCTGCCGTTCGCTTATTGTCGCCGGTCACCATCACAACTTCGATCCCCATCGACTTCATCCGAGCGATCGCGTCCTTCGCTCCGGCTTTTGGCGCATCGGCAACTGCCATGACTCCAAGTGCCGTCCCGTTCTCGGCGACGATAAGAACCGTCTTTCCCGCTTCCTGAAATTTCCTCACGTGTTCATCTATGAGAGTCGTATCGACGTTTTCCGCCTGCATCATGGCCGCGTTCCCCGCCGAAACGCTCAAACCACCCACCTTGCCGCGAATCCCCTTTCCGGCCACAACCGAAACCTCCGTGGCATTCATGGTCGGGAGACCCTTCTCCTTTGCATGCGCAACGACCGCTTTTGCGATCGGATGTTCGGATTGCGCTTCAAGCGCCGCGGCGATGGTGAGCATGCGCAGTTCCCCTTGCAACCCAACAACCTTTGGTTTCCCTTCCGTGAGCGTCCCTGTCTTATCGAGCAATACGACGTTAAATTTCTTTGCGCGTTCAAGCGCCTCTCCGGACTTGATGAGAATGCCCATGGCAGCACCTCGGCCCGTGCCGACCATGATCGCCGTAGGCGTCGCAAGGCCGAGGGCGCACGGACAGGCGATGATGAGCACAGCCACAGCCGGAATGAACGAGGCGGACACATTCCCCGTGACTATAAACCAGACGACGAAGGTGACGACGGCGACCACGATCACCACCGGCACGAACACGGCGGAAATCCGATCCGCCAATTTCTGGATCGGCGCTTTTTTCATCTGCGCGTCCTGCACCAGTCGCACGATCTGCGCGAGCACGGTGTCACCAGCCGCTTTCTTTACTTCGACCGTCAGTGCGCCTTGCTGGTTTACGGTCGCACCAAAGACGAGGTCGCCCTTCTTCTTCCCGACCGGGAGCGATTCGCCGGTAAGCATTGATTCGTCCAATGACGATTCGCCCTCAAGAATCAAGCCGTCGATCGGCACCTTCTCGCTCGGTTTCACAAGAATCCTGTCACCGATCTTGAGCGCATCGATCGCCACTTCATCAACGCTGCCGCCTGCGTTCAGACGATGCGCGGTTTTCGCACCGAGCTCCATGAGCTTTGCAATGGCCGCGCTCGCCTTCCCTTTGCTCGTTGCCTCGAAGTATCGGCCGAGTAAAATGAATCCCGTAATGATTGCGGCTGTTTCGAAGTACAAGTCACCGCCTTGTGCGAGCTGCCACCAGCTAAACAGGAGGGCAGACAGCGTCCCCATCGAGATAAGCGCGTCCATGCCGAAGTTGAGGCGCTTTGCCTGCGAAAATGCCGTCCGATGAAATTCGAAGCCGGGACCGAGCACGACAATCGTCGCGAGGATCGCTTGCACAAGCCCGCTGTTTGGCACTTCAAGCATCGCGAGGAGGAGCGCGGGGACCGCGAAGGCAAGAGCGATCACTGCCTTGCGTTTAGCTGCCTTCACATCGGTTCGGTGTGCCATGTGGTCTTCAGGCTTCATCGCGCTCATGTCGTGGCCAACCACCTGGTACCCGTTGTCGATGACAACCTTATGGAAGGCCATGGGTTCTGTCTTAACTGGATCGAACTCCACCGCCGCCTGCTCGAGGGCGTAGTTCACGCTCGACGAGCTCACTCCGGGGATTTTCGCAATCCCCTTTTCGATCGTCACGGCACAACTTGCGCAGTGCATCCCTTTGATCTTGAAGGAAGTCTTTTCCATAGAGTTCGGATTGTTATTACGCTCAATGCCCGCCTTTTGTCGGAATCGTCGACGTTGCGGCGGCGTTCCCAACCGTTACGGTTATCGGAAACGTCATGATTTTGTTAGCGACGTTAAACTGAGGATAGAACGTATAATCTCCTGGCACCGGAAAGGTCGTGATGAACTGCACTCGACCGTTGGTCGGTGGTATGGTTGTGAGAGCGTGGGCATGGAGATAGACATCCGGATCACCGTGCCTAAGAGTAATGACATGTCCGTACGCTCCAAGGTACGGCTTAATTTCCCCAATCGCTTTCCCGTCTTTCGTGAGAGCAAACGTCAGTTCGACCTCTTGTTTCGCGATAAGCGATGGGTGAATCTCAAGCGTCACGACCGTGCCACTGACATTCGTTGTCAGACCTTTCGTAGGCGATGGAAAGATGGGACGCCCTGTCACGTTCCCGACCACTAGCGTCTGTCGAAGGACGAGATCGTCTTCATTTTTCGGAGCAATATCTACATAAACCTGATAGGTACCCTGTTCAGGTATTTCGGTCGCGACGGCCCATGTGCCATCTTGATAGTTTGGATGGAGGTGCTGGTATCCCGTCATGTCGTCCCGAACAAAAATAAGATGTAATAGTTTTTCGTGGGCAATATTCAAGTCGTCGCTTGTCAGCTCATCTCCGTTTTTTCCGTAAAGCTTGAAGGAAAGAGTGGTATCCCCGACAGAGATTTCTTCGCCCTGAAACACAACCCTCGTGTGTGCTGCTTGTGATCCTTTGGAAGTGGTCGCGACCTCGTGCACACCTGTGGTTTGGGGGGCCGCACAACCGGCACCGGAAAGCAGAAGAATGGCCGCCGGGAGAAAGAGGAAATTCTTCATACGCCATCGTTGGGTTCAACCACCATCGTCCCACGGAACATCCCCATCGAACAGGTAAAGGGATATCGGCCGGGACGCGTCGGAACAAAAGAAAGTTCGTTCGCCCCAGGTTTCAAGCGAGCATTGATTCCCGCTTCGCGGAAAATAAGCGATTCTCCACATCCAACGTTCTTCGCGCGTTCCACTTGCCAACGAACGGGAATCCCTGCCTTCACGGTAAGGATGGACGGCTCATACGTACCTGCATTAGTGACTTCCATTTGGATGGTTTGGATTTCGGAGGTTGTAAGTGTTGTAGGGGTGGGAGGAGTTGTAGGGGTGAAGGTATTCGTTTGTATTCCAAGAAGCGCGGCGCTGTTCGTAAGATTCGCCAATCCGAATACGGCCACGAGCGCGCCCGCGGCCATATTCAGACGATATTGATTCGTGCCATGAACTTTTGTCGCAATGGCACCCAGTCCAAGCAGGGCCGGTGCGGTTCCGAGGGCGAACACAGTCATGATGGTCGCCGCCTGCAACGGATCCCCGGTCGTTACGGCGAACAACTGCACGGATTGTGTGAATCCGCACGGGAGGAAAAATGTGAGGGCGCCGAGGAACATCGGTACGGCGGGATTTTTCGAAGTCTTTAGTGATTCGACCGTGCGTGCGACGGGGTTTGGAAGGTTGGGGAGGTTTGGAAGGTTCGGAAGGATATTAAGCATCTTTGCTCCCATGAGGAGCATCATGATTGCCACGATGCCGACGAATACCGCATTGACATCAGAGGAAAACTTGAGGACGGATCCAGCATATCCGATCAACGAGCCGAGGAGCGCGAACCCGACGACACGGCCGAGATTGAAAAGTAGGTGCGGGCGCATTGATCCGTTCCCTGCGGTGGCTGAAAGCGCAACAACCATCCCCGATACGACGGCACCACAAGAAGAGAACGCGGCGGCGAGTCCAATGAGAAACACAGCTCCGAGGGACGCTCCCCCTTCCACACCAGGAGAGAATCGCAAAAGCCCGACTTTATTTGCGAGAAGATAGAGCGCAAGAACAACGACGACGGTTCCTCCAAAACGCTTCCAACTGAATGCCTGCCTCGGAGGGCAGCACGACGGAAGTTCATGAGACATATGGAATTGAAAATGACATTAACGCCTTCTGTCCAGGCGTTATGGTCTAGTCTCGCATCTGGGTGGAATGGAGTCTGTGGCGATTACGGAAACGACGTTCAACGGCCAGCGCGCGCTTGGCAGGAAGATCTTGAACCAGGATGAAGACAACGGCGATACAGATACTTACCAGTAGACTCAATGACCAAACGAGCGGCACGGACACGTCTGTGAGTGTTTGATCAATGCAGTCAGCCACACACGATGCGTCCATCTCAGGCATCAGCGCGAGGAGTGACGAGGCCTGCGAGATCGCAAGAATGCTGCACGCGAGTGCAGCGATCATCATGACGATGGTTCGCAGACGAAACATATCAAGAAGTTTTCTTAACGCGCGCCACGCCATCAAGCGCACTGAGCGTTGCGGCGATCTCATCTGGAACAAGTTTTTTCCAATCACCATCCTCCTTCATCCGTTTACGCACTTCCGTTGCGCTCATGCCCGGAACTTCCTTGATGTCCTTCACTTCGACACCGAGCGCAACAAACGGCGCCTTCGTCGCAGGGTTCCCCGTCCAGACCTGATGGACCTCTCCAGATTTCTCGATAATGTGGTTCGCCCAGTCCACATCGCTTTCCATATCAGGAACCATAATGAACTCCACATCGAATCCAGGAATGATGTCCTTGGCCTGCAAGGCGCGCTGGATCATGTCGCGGCGCTCCTCGGCCGTGAATGGATTCTCGGAATTACCCGACTTGTCGGCAGAACCGATGGCAATGACGATGCGGCCGCACATCTTGACCATCCCCTGCACCACAAGCATGTGGCCCGTGTGGAACGGCTGGAAGCGACCAGGAAATACGCAGGTGAATTTGGGCATACGTGGGAACTGGAGTTAGTAGATAGTAGTAAGTAGTTAGTAGATTCCATCGTAGCCCTACTAACTACTATCTAATTACTACTAACTGCTTGTGCCAACAGATTACCATGCACCACCACGATGACAAGGCACCCAATAGACGTTACTGTACCTCCATGTTAGGCCTCTTTGATACAGGAATCGGCGGGCTTACCATCCAGCGTGCCATATACGAACGGCTCCCAGACCTCTCCACGGTCTATTTTGGCGACCGCGCTCGCGCGCCGTATGGGACGCGGAGTCAGGAGGAGATCTTTCAGTTTACACTCGAAGGGGTTCGGTTCCTGTTCGATTTTGGGGTGTACGCACTATCCGCTTGTACGCGACGTGTTTGAAAAATATCTGCCGGCGGATACGCGCGTGATCGATCAGGAGAAAATAGTTGCCAAAAAACTAAAAGAATATCTGGATCGCCACCCAGATATTCTTTCCCGACTCGATACAACCGGCGCGCGGCTTACGTTCTCAAGCCCACTCCCTTCTTAAGCAATCGCAGACACACCGTGATCAGCCCCATTGAAACGACGGCGAGGATGACCGCACTCGTCGTGACCGAAGTTGCCGCCACACCCGAAAATCCGAACCGAAAGCCGTCAATCATGTAAACAATCGGATTGAAATGAGACACGGTGCGCCAGAACGGCGGGAGATATTCGAGACTGTAAAAGACGCCACCGAGGTACGTGAGCGGTGTCAGAACAAACGTTGGAACGATGCCGACGTCATCGAACTTGCGGGCGAACATGGCGTTCAAGAACCCCAGGAGGGAGAAAATGAGACTGGTGGCGAACAGGAAATAGAACAGCGTGAAAACGTGTGTCACTTGTACGTCCGTGAAGAACGCGGAGATGGCAAATACCGCTGCACCTACAACCAGGCCTCGGACGATGCCGCCACTCACATATCCAGCCAAGATCGCTTCCGGTTTCATGGGAGACACAAGAATTTCCTCAATGCTCTTCATAAATTTCTGACCGAAGAAGGCACTCGCGACGTTGCTGAACGAGTTCACGATGACCGCCATCATCACAAGCCCGGGAATGAGGAACGAAGCGTAATTCATGCCGGACACGTCGCCGATGCGCGAGCCGATGAGGCCGCCGAAGATGACGAGGTATAGCGATTGCGTCATCACGGACGGCAAAATGGTCTGCGTCCAAATCCGAAAGATGCGCACGGTTTCCTTGCGCACGATGGTGAAGTAGCCGGTCCAGGCAGGAGACATGGTCATACGCCGTTGTGGATATTCAAGTAGACCTCCTCAAGTGTCTTCAATCCCCTCTTCTCCATCAAGCCTGTGATCGACCCCTGCTCCACAACGAGTCCTTCCTTGAGGATCACCACATTCTTGCAAAGGCGCTCGGCTTCTTCGAGGTAGTGCGTCGTCAGGATAACCGTCGTCCCCTGCGCATTCAGTTTTTTTATGAACTCCCACATCTCACGGCGCAACTCCGTATCGACGCCGGCCGATGGCTCGTCCAGCAGCAATAGCTTGGGCTCGTGCACAAGCGCACGGGCAATGAGAAGACGGCGCTTCATGCCACCCGAGAGCGTACGCGACATGACGTCGCGCTTTTCCCAAAGGCCGAGTTCCTTAAGGAGAGTCTCCGCACGTGGGCGAGCTACGGAACGCGGAACGCCATAATATCCCGCCGCATCAATCACGATGTCTAGGGGCTTCTCAAAAATATTGAAATTGAACTCCTGCGGCACTACGCCGATGAGGCCGCGCACGCGCTCCGGTTCCTTCTCAAGGCTCACCCCAAACACTTCGGCATTCCCGCCCGTCCTGTTCACAAGTCCCGTGAGGATCCCGATGAGCGTAGTCTTCCCCGCCCCGTTCGCGCCGAGGAGCGCAAAGATCTCTCCTTGTTCGACATCGAAACTGACTCCCTTGAGAGCTTTGGTTCCGGTGTCGTAGGTTTTTTCTAGATGTTGGATTGAAAGTGCTGGTTGCATGTGCGTGGAGTTAGGAGTCGTAAGTTAGTAGTAAGTAGATAGTAGTTAGTAGTTTTTCCGTCGTTAACCCTACTAACTACTTACTACTATCTACTAACTATCCAGCGACAGCCGCCTTATACGCCGCCCGGTCCTCGCAACGCGCCATCCAAGCAGAAATATTCGGATAGTTCGAAAGATCATATTCCGCCATGCGGGCGTAGGTGAACGTAGTGACGCCGTTTACGTCGGCCACGGTGAAGTTCTGTCCGGCGAGGTAGGTGACGGTGCCGAGGTATGCTTCGAGCGTCGGCAAGATCTGCGATAACTTTTCCTTGCCCGCAGCGATACCAGCGTCATCAGCCACACCTGTCCACTTAGGCATGAGGATCTTGTGGAACGCGGATTGGACGTTGAGGAGAATCCAGAGCGCCCACTGCGAGCCCTTGGCCTGCTCTTCGAGTGTAGCGCCAAGCAATTCTGGCTTGTACTTGGCCGCAAGGTAGTGAGCGATCACGGTTGATTCCGCAAGCGCGAGCCCGTCGATGCTGATGGCTGGAATCTGTCCCGCTGGGTTAATGGCAAGAAATTCAGGCGTCTTGTGCTCACCCTTGCTGAGTTCTACGGACTTAGTCTCGTAAGGAAGCCCGAGTTCGTTAAGCATCCAGTGTGGGCGGAGGGAGGAACCGCCGCGGCCGCCATAGAGGGTGATCATAAGTGGGGTGCAAGATTAAATGGTTGAGGGAGTGTACGGGATCGAAAGCGCCGATGCAATGCGTTGATTTTCCTCTCATCTCTGTGTATGCTCCCCTCGCATTCGGGGATCGTCTAAGGGCAGGACAGCGGCCTTTGAAGCCGTGAATCTTGGTTCGAATCCAAGTCCCCGAACCACAAAAACACCCTTCGACAAGCTCAGGGTGTTTTTGCTTTGGATTATTCTCCCGAGTACGCCTTCTCAAGATCTGCAATGACGATCTTCCGCATCTGCATCATCGCCATCATGACGCGCTGCGACTTCATCGGATCCGAATCGCTCAACAGTTCGTTCAGCCGCTTCGGGGTGATTTGCCAATTGAAGCCGAACTTGTCCTTAAGCCAGCCGCATTGCCGTCGAACCACAGGCATGAGCTGATCTTTTGCATAGAGTTCTCTATTTAATTTCCAAAGTTTCGTGCCGTAATATATACGCGCGTTTTCCACCAAACAATTGACGGATGTCGTCCTCAAACACTTCCAGGTATGCGCGAAAATGCGGCGTGATTTCAAGTTTGAGAGCTTCTTCGAATGTGAACCAGTCGATACGCTGGCCTTCGCTGACCAGCCGGATTTCCTGCAACTGCACATCGGACACCGGTACGAAAAACCTGTAGACGATGCTGCCATCTTCGTAGGTCGTCGAACCGACGTCAATAATATCGGCGGCTGTCAGATTCACTTCCTCCATGAGCTCACGAGCCATGGCTTCAGCCGGCGTTTCACCCTCATCGATTCCACCTCCGGGCATGTTCCAGATGTTCGGGTATGCGATATTCGGATTGTCGTCGCGAAGCACGAGAAGAATTTTGTTCCCGTGGCAGACGATAGCTTTGGCTCCGGGCTTGCGGGGCATAGGACTACTCTCCGTGCGGTTTTAACTTCGGGAGCGGACCGTCAGCCTTCAGGTACCGATCGAACCATTGCTTTGTCATCGTTTCCCGTTCGTCCCTGAATTCATTCAAGCTGTGATCGGCGCCCTCGAACATTACCAGTCTATGAGGGACCTGGTGCTTGTAGAACGCATTCGCAAGATCAAGGCTGTCGAGCGGACTTACGCGCCAGTCGGCCGTTCCATGCATGAGGAGAATCGGAACCTTGCGGCTGAATTTCTCCGGCCAGAAAATAGCGGAACGCTTTTTTAGTTCGGCGGCACTCCCTCCGAACCGTTCCTTAAAATTCTCCTTCATTTCCGAACGGAGCTTCGCGTTCCGGGGAAGGTTGGACACCCCAGCAACGGTCACGGCCGCCTTTATCCATTTCACCTTCGCCAAACTCATGTAGGTCATCATCCCTCCTCTGCTTGCCCCAAACATGCCGATCTTGGATGCGTCAGCGGTCGGGGACTCCAGGATAATTTTTTGGAGATTCAATACGTCGTCGAGGTCAGCGCCTCCGAATTCATCGTACCCTTCCCCGCCGGCGTTTCCGGAATACTGGGAAGCGATGACGAAATATCCCCATTGCGCCATTCGTGCGAGCGACCAAAAGACCTGGCCCAATTTAATGGCGCCGAATTCGCCCGTCCCTCCGCGATTGGAAATAATGCACGGGTACACGCCTGTCGCCTTTGGTCGCACAATAAACCCAACAACGTTATGTCCGTTGGACTTATAAAGAATCCGTTCGGCGATAATAGAGCGGCTGTTGCGCTCAGCCATCTTGAGCTCATCCACCGTTAGAACTTCGGACAACTTCTGCTTTAACGCTTTGTCGAACGGAATCTGTTCGCGCTTGATCAGAAGTGAGGGCATACTTTTAAATCTTCAAATACCTCCGCATGGCGAACGCCGTCGCTGCCATTGACACCAAACTGAGAATGACGGCTTCTCCGAGGAGCAGCTTCCATCCTTCCTTCTGGAAGACGCCGATGAGACCGCCCGGCGTGCCTTCAAACAGCACGGCGAGCTTTGGATCAAGCACGGAAATAATTGGGAGCGTAATGGCTGCGGTCAAAGCGACGGCCAACACGGTGTACAGTACAGCCTCGATGAGGAACGGCGCGCGGATAAATGTCGATGACGCGCCGACGAGGCGCATGACGCCGATTTCCTCGCGATGGATGAAGATCCCCATGCGCACCGTATTCACGACCACGAGCAGGGCGAGGAACAGGAAGATGACGGAAAGCCCGATACCGAAAAGGCGCACTTGGGAAACCGTGTTTCGGATCTGTCCGATGAGCGCCTCGAAGTTATCGAAGTCCTTTTCGCGGATGTCATTCTTGAACTGCGGATGATCCAGCGATTCGAGGATGAACGGGAACCCTGACGGATCCTTTGCTTTCACGACGAGCGTCGGGCCGAACGGATTCTTTCCTACCTCATCGAGCGAAGCCAGAATCTTTTCATCGCGCTTATGGCGTTCCTTGAAGCGTTCGAGGGCCTGCTCCGGCGTTACGGTGCGGACGTCCTGCACCTGGGCGAGCGAGCGCAAATACGAAGCGGCCGTTGCCACGCGTTCCTCGGAAACCCCTTCCTTGAAGTACACGGAAACTTCGACCTTATTCTCCACGTAGGAAATCGCATTGTCAGCCACCAGGTTCAACATCACCACCATGTTGATGGTAAGAAGCGTAAACATCATCATGCTCACCGTGATAAGGGAAAGCCACAGGTTGCGGATGAAATTCTGGAGGGCAAATTTTACGGCGCGAAAAACAGTGGTCATACCTAGAGTTTGTAACGCCCCTCTTCAACATCAGATACGATCTCGCCGTCGGAGAGCGTGATGACGCGCTTGCGCAGAGCGTTCACCACCTCGCGATTGTGCGTGACGAGGACGACGGTGGTTCCGAACTCGTTGATCTTTTTGAGAAGCTCCATGATCTCCTGCGTGTTGAAGGTGTCGAGGTTTCCCGTAGGCTCATCGGCCACGAGAATCTTTGGTCGGTGCACGAGCGCGCGCGCGACGCTTACACGCTGCTGTTCCCCGCCGGAGAGCTGGCCCGGATAGCGGTGGCCTTTCTCGTGCAGGTTCACGATCTTCAAAACTTGCGGGACGACTTCCTTGATGCGCTTGTTGGTCGCGCCGGAAACTTCGAGCGCGAAGGAAACGTTTTCGAAAACGGTTTTGCGTGGGAGCAATTTGAAATCCTGAAACACCACGCCGATCTGGCGGCGCAAAAGCGGGACGTCGCTATTTTTAATATGAGTGATGTCCCAGCCCCCAACTTCAATCTTTCCCTTGGTTGGGCGTTCCTCCGCATACAGCATCTTGGCGAGAGTCGATTTCCCCGTTCCGCTCTGTCCGACAATAGAAACAAACTCTCCGGGACGGATATGCAAATGCACATCGCGCACAGCTGCAATGTTTGGTGGATAGATTTTGCTGATGTTTTTTAAGAGGATCATGAAATCAACTTGCCATAGACAGGCTCGCCCCATATACTACCGTCCGCATGGATTCATCACAAGATCATGCAGGTATAGTTTAGTGGTAAAACGAGTGCTTCCCAAGCATTAGTCGAGGGTCCGATTCCCTCTACCTGCTCCAGCCTCAGAAAATGCCGCCTTAGCTCAGCTGGTAGAGCAATGCTTTCGTAAAGCAGAGGTCCGGGGTTCGATTCCCCGAGGTGGCTCCAAAAACACCCCGCCGTTTGGCGAGGTGTTTTTGTTTTGCTTACGATCGATCAATGAGTCGAGTTATCTTGGCGGTCGTGATGTATTCGTTCACGACCCCTTCCAGCGTCATTTTTTCTACGACGATAGTAGAGAGCTTATACTCCGCTTCCGCATCCTTTTTTGCCTTCACAAGCCCGTTGAGCTTGAGAATAACGTACGCACCTTCGGTTTCAATCACACCGGTAACGCCTCCAACCTTGAGGGCGTCGAGGGCGGTCTTGGCAGATTCTGGAATCTGGGATGTGGGAATGGATCCAACGTCTCCCCCGGCGTCACCGGAGGCGTCATCGCTCAATTCCTTGGACACCGCCGCGAAATCTTCGCCGGCATCGAGGCGCGCTTTTGCTCCATCGACTTTTGCCTTTGAGGCGGCTTGCAACTCCGTATTGGTCGCGACGTGCTTCTGCATGGCCTCGGCGAGGGCCACGGAACGCAGCACGCGGTTGCGGAACTCGTCGCGCGTCCAGCCGAAGGAGGTCATCAGCTGTTCATCAACCTTCTCTTCCCCGCCGGCCTGTTCGACAATCTGCGCCTCGGCCAATTTCAGGCCTTCAGGATCCGCGGTTACGCCAGCGTTGTCTGCGAGATTCTGAAGGGCCTGCTTGTTCACGAGCGTGTCGAGAATCTGGGAAATGAGTTCTTGTTCCGGTGGCGCCTCTTTTCCCTGGATGCCGTAGTACTTCACAAGGGCATCACGTTCCGAGAGGACGTCCCGTACGTAGACGATCTTCCCATCCACCTTGGCGGCCGGAAGCGGAACCACGCGGCTCACCGCGCGAACGAATGCGGAGGAAGGTTCCATCGCATAGGTCGCTCCAACCGCTCCAACGGCTCCGACAACGATGGCACACAGGAGACCTAGAGCGAACGCGCGCAGTAATTTCTTCGACGAAGCTTTTGGCTTATGCGCATGCGGAGCTGAAGCTTCACTTTCTACAATTTCTCCATGTTCTACCTTCTCTTCAGCGGACATGTTCATAGGTCAGGGTTCTGAATGAATTTCGATCGAAGAAGTAATACCACCATCTTGAGGGGTTTGCAACGGAAGTTTTTTCCGGCAAGAGGGCACTCATGAGGTTGGGATCCGGCCCCGGCGTACCATCATGCACCACCACCACGCTTTCCCCCGGTTTCTTCAGCCCTAGCTTGAGCCGGGCCTCGCGCTCGATGTTGGATTCCGTGCGCAGCGACGTGGCCAGGTCCGAAAGCTCTAAATTTTTCGCCCTCAACTGCTCGGCCCGCGCGTGCATCATCGCAATGTCCGTCTGAATGCTCCGCGCCCGCACGTATTCCCTCCCAAACCCCGCGAACAGCAACCCAACCACCACCAGGTTCAGGAGGAACAGGTAGCGGAATTTCAGGATGCGGGAAATGAGAGAGGGGTTGTGGGATGGCATGGAATCGTGGAGTTAGTAGATAGTAGTAAGTAGTTAGTAGGACTTTTTGCGTCAACACTACTAACTACTATCTACTTACTACTATCTAGTGAGCCTCTCCGTCTCCATAAACCGCTTCGAGAGCCTCTTCTTGATCGCGTTCACGCGTCTTTCGTTCCAACTTTTCGATCTCTTCGATGGGGACGCGCTTTGATAACGCGCGAAGCTTTCGTTCCTTGAGCGATGTTTCACGATCACGCACGTCCCTGCGTGCGTCCGCGATGATCTCGTGAATGTCCGCCGGACGCGGAATACACTTGAACTCCATGTCGGCGGCGTTCCCGGCGGTCTTCACGTCTATCATGCCATACCGGAACACGGTTGGGACAAGCCCCTTAACACGGAACGTGACCTCGTCGATTTCGCTGTACGCCGCCTCGCAGACTTCCCGGTCAAAGAACCCGCGCCGCTCTACATCGATGATGCGCCGGTCTGTCACGATCAGCAACGTGTCGGCCCATCGACGATATTCGCGCAGAAACAACGTGAGAGGAACCAGCAACAGGATGAAGAAACCGATAACTCCGATCAATCCCTGGCGGAAAAGCGGAAAAATGAAGAAAAACGGCAAGCATGTGAGCAGCGTATACAGAACAAACCTCGGCATCCGCGGAGCCAAGTGTTCACGAATCACGACGAGCGTGTCTTCGTCTGGTTTTAGCGGGATGTTGTGCTCAATTTCCATAGGGCTCTGCGTGCGGCTTCCCGATCATCCCATGGGATCTTTTTCCCATGAGCCACGGCCATCACTGGTTCGCATCCCTTCCCGGTAATGAGGACGAGGTCGCCGGGTTTCGCCAGGCGCATCGCCTCGTTAATCGCCTGCTGTCGATCCAAAATCCTCTGCAGATTTTCTCCTTCGACCATCCCCGACTCCTCTGCCCCGCGCGCCACATCGTCCATGATCATCTTAGGATCGTCGTCGTAGGGATCCTCGTTTGTCACGATAACCACGTCCGCCGTGTTCGCCGCCATCATTCCCAAGGTACGCCGTCGACCGACGTCGCGGCCGCCGCCCGCGGAACCCGTCACTTGGATCAGCCGCTCGTGAGGAATGAGCGCTACCGTATCATACAGCGCCTTCATGGCGGCAGGCTCGTAGGCGTAATCGACAATCACCGTGTAGGGCTGGCCTTCCTGAATCGTTTCAAGCCT
Organism: Candidatus Uhrbacteria bacterium RIFOXYB12_FULL_58_10; assembly: GCA_943354165.1. Lineage (GTDB taxonomy): Bacteria > Patescibacteriota > Patescibacteriia > UBA9934 > GWF2-40-263 > CALRBH01. The sequence goes on along the minus strand of CALRBH010000012.1, from coordinate 1,023 downwards.
TCCGGGAACAGATTCGAGGACCGCGACCGCACGGACGGTCTGTTCACGGGTCATGCCAAGCGCTTCGCAGACCGTGCTCGCGGCGAGCGCATTGTACACATTGAACCGGCCGAGCGGCTTCAAGTGAAATTCGACGTCTTCGAGCGTCCATCGGCTGCAGACGCTGGTAGTCTCAAGCTGTTCGGCCTCATATGGAACAAATGGGAAGCGATGCAGGTTCACTTCGCGCGCGCTTCCTGCAATACCGAACCCATACTGCTTATCGAGACAGAACGAAAGGAAATACGGCGCGCAAGCGTCATCGATGTTCACCACGGCGATTTTCTTCTGTTCGATGCCGCCGAATTCCTTTCGCGTACCGTTCTTTGTGTGTTCGAACAGTTTTCCCTTTGCGATTTTATAGGCGTCGAAGGTGCCGTGATAGTCGATGTGCTCCGCTGTGAGGTTGGTAAACACGGCCACGTCGTAATTGATGGCGACGTGACGATTCTGATCGATTCCCTGAGACGACGTTTCGACAATCGCATGCGTACACCCGGCCTCCACCATCTCGCGCAGCATTTTTTGCGTCTGGAACCGGCCGAGCATGGTCATCTTCTTATCGTTCATCCATTCCCTGCTCCCCACCTTGAATCCTACCGTTGAGGTCCAGCCTACGCGATGACCAGCGGTTTCAAGCATCCGTCCGATATAGGCGGTGGTCGTAGACTTCCCGTTGGTGCCCGTTACGCCGATCACAATGAGGCTCTCAGACGGGTGCCCGTAGTAAAATGCGGCAAAATGCGCTAAACACAGGTGATAGACATTAATCACCCGGCGCGGAAGCAACCGGTGCAGAAAGGCTTTCAGCATGGTGAAAGTATTGTATCATGCGTGGGAGCGTTAGTTAGTAGTAAGTAGATAGTAGTTAGTAGGGTTAACTACGAAAAAATCTCCTATTTACTACTAACTACTTACTACTTACTACTTACTACTTACTACTAACTGCGTATGCCCCCTGAAACCGGCTGGGAGAACGTCTCT
>CALRBH010000011.1 GCA_943354165.1 Candidatus Uhrbacteria bacterium RIFOXYB12_FULL_58_10 | reverse complement strand
ATCTCGACTGAAGCAAGATCGCTTCAGAAATATGACATCATAAAATCCCCTTCATTACAAGAGGATTATCGAATAAACATCGCATCCCCAAAGGAATAGAAGCGATAACCCATATCGATCGCCTCTTTATAGGCAGCCATGATGTGTTCGCGTCCAGCGAAAGCCGAGACGAGAACGAGCAGCGTCGATTTCGGCAAATGGAAGTTCGTAATGAGAGCATCGATGACTTTGAATTCGAAACCTGGGGTGATGAACATGTTTACGTCGGAGGAGAAACCGGTAGTCGGTAGTTGGTAGTCGGTAGTCGGGGATTGTGACGCGGCCGCTCCTTCAAGAGCTCGAACTGTCGTTGTGCCGACAGCAATGATCCGACGACCTTCCGACTTCGCTTTGTTGATAACCGTCGCTGTCTGCGACGAAATCGAAACGTATTCGGCGTGCATGATGTGCTCTTCGAGCGTCTGGCCTTTCATGGGACGGAACGTGCCGAGGCCGACGTGGAGCGTGACGAATTCGACTTGAACGCCTTTCGCGCGAACTTTATCGAGAAGCTCGGGAGTGAAATGAAAACCAGCCGTTGGAGCGGCAACAGAGCCGGTTTCCTTGGCGTAAACGGTCTGATAGCGTTCAGCGTCGGTTGGGGCCTGTTCTACATAAGGAGGAACGGGAACCTCGCCGTATTTTTCTGCGAAGGCAAATACCTCTTCTTCCGAAATCGGAAACGCAAGAATCACGGAGCCGTCCTCTCGCTTTTCTGCGACCTTGGGAGAAAGGCGCTCGGCCATCTCTATATGATTCCCGACGTGAACCAGTTTCCCTGGGCGAACGAGTGCGTGCCAAATCGATGAGCCAGGCATGGCGTCTGGAAGTGGGCGAAGTAAAAAGACTTCGAACTGCTTCTGGAACCGCTTGCCGTGCAATCGAGCCTTGAAGACCTTGGAATTGTTCATCACCATTACATCCCCTGCCTTCAGCTCATCGACGATGGCGTCGAAACGTTTATGCTCCCTTTTGCCTGTCTTTCGGTCCAGCAAAAGCAGCCGCGAATGATCACGGGGTTCGGCGGGCGCCTGGGCGATTCGCTCGGGCGGGAGGACGTAGTCGTAATCTGAGACAGGTGTGGACATGGGCCAAAATGTAGCATAAAACAGCCAAAAAGCAACAACAGCCCGTCCGTCGTCAATCTGACAACCTCCCAAACCTCCCGGACCTCCCAAACCTCCCCAACCTCGAGTCTTGACGCTCACACCCTCCCCTGCTAAGCTGCGCGCAATTCACCCCTGATATGAAAAAGGACATCCACCCAGAATATTTCCCTAAGGCGAAGATTTCCTGCGCATGCGGAGCCGCATACGTCGTTGGTTCGACGATGCCTGAAATCTCTATAGAGCTCTGTGCCGCCTGCCATCCGTTCTATACGGGGACACAGAAGATCATCGACGCCGCCCGCCGTGTGGAGAAATTCCAGACGCGTGCCAAGTCTGTAGCCACGGTCGCAACTGGCAAGAAGGTCAAGACCCAGAAGCGCGCCGCCCAGAAGGCCGCCAAAGCCGGTGACGACAAGAAAACCGCGTAACGGTATCATCAAAGCGTCGCAAGCCCGGCAAGCGGCCGGGCAGGACGCTTTTTGATTTTTATGGACCTCCTCCACGAACTCACCACGTTACTGACACATCGAAAGGAACTTGAAACCCGTCTCGGCGAGCCGGACGTACTTTCTGATCCAAAAAAGATTCGTGAGGTGAACGAGGAATACACGCGCATTGGCGAACTCGTCGCCGTGGGTGAACGATACGCGAAAGCGTTCAATGAACTCGAAGGCGCGAAGGAAACGTTGCGCGAAGCGCAGGATCTCGACATGCGTGCCATGGCCGAGCAAGAAATCACAGAAATTTCGGCGAAACTTCCTGCGCTCGAACAGGCCTTCACGCTCGCGCTCATCCCGCCCGATCCTCTCGATAAGAAAAACATTTTGATTGAAATCCGCGCCGGCACCGGCGGCGACGAAGCCGCCATTTTCGCGGGCGATCTTTTGCGCGCGTACACGCGTTACGCAGAACGCCAAGGATGGAAAACGTCCCTTGTGTCCGCGAGCCGCGGTGAAGCAGGTGGATTTAAAGAAGCCGTTGTCGAAATGGACGGAAAAAACGTTTACAGCCGCCTCAAATATGAAAGCGGTGTTCATCGTGTTCAGCGCGTACCTGATACGGAAAAGCAAGGTCGCATTCATACGTCCACCGCGACGGTTGCCGTGATGCCGGAAGCGGATGAAATCGACGTAAAAATCGACACGAAAGATTTGCGTATCGATACGTTCATGGCTGGCGGCAAAGGCGGACAGAGCGTGAACACCACCTACTCTGCCGTGCGCATTACGCATATTCCAAGCGGCCTCGTCGTGGCCTGCCAAGACGAACGCAGTCAGCTCCAAAACCGCGAAAAGGCCATGGTTGTGCTGCGTGCACGCCTTTTTGCCCTCATTGAAGAACGACGCCGCGCAGAACGCGAGTCGTTGCGCCGCGGTCAGATCGGTTCCGGAAGCCGTTCCGAAAAAATTCGTACCTACAACGGCCCGCAGGATCGCGTCACGGATCATCGCATCAACGAGAGTTTCCACAATCTTCCTGGTATCATGGACGGAGAGCTGGACGTCATCATCGACGCCATCAAGACAGCCGAATTAAAAGAAGCTTTCGAACAACGCAATTCATAACTATGCTCGCGGTCATTCTCGCAGCCGGCAAAGGAACCCGCCTGCTCCCCCTCACAGAGAATACCCCGAAGACGCTCGTGAACATCTGCGACAAGACGCTGATGGTTCGTATTCTCGAAGCCCTTCCTGATCAGGTCACCCGGATCGTTATTGTCGTTGGCTATCTCGGCGAAAAGATCGAAGCGGCCATCGGAACTGAATGGAAAGGAACGCCCGTTGCTTACGTCACGCAAGTTCCCCTCGACGGAACCGCTACGGCGTTACGTTTAACCGAATCGCATGTCGATGGAAAGTTTCTCGTCGTGAATGGCGATGACATTTATGCCAAGCGCGACCTGGAGCATCTCATCGGACATGATGTGGGCATCCTCGTGCAGCACACGCCGGAGCAAATCCCGACCAGCGCGCTCTTAAACGAGCAAGGATGCTTGGAAGGGCTTGAAAAAGACCCGCCGGCGCACGAACCGCACATCCGCGTATGCGGCGCCTACATCCTTGATGAACGTTTTTTCAAATACGCCCCCGTCACCGTGGATGTTCGAGGGACAACCGAGTACGGACTCCCGCATACGCTCGTCGCGATGTCGAAAGACATTTGCGTGAAGGCGGAAGAGGCGACATTTTGGATTCCCGTGGGCACTCCAGACGAACTTTCACGCGCGAGATTGCGTTGTGTAGACAAAAAATAATCAGTTATCCACAGGAGAGCCATTGACATCGATGAATTTTTCACATAAGCTTCTCGTCACCGCCGGATGAACGCAGCAGCAAACAACACGAGGGTCAAACTTCGAGAAGTACGCTGAAGCCGTCACTGAAGGTGGAATAGGAAGACAGAGTTCTTTCACTTCTAGAACGTCATGCAGCCTTCCAGAAACATCAACGGAGTTGCTTGCAACGCCGTGGAAACGAAGGAAGGTTGAATACGATCTGATCATAATGTTGTAACGCGAAAACACGGAAGTTTTGGGACAAGTTCCAGTTTACTGGTTCTGATCTCGATCTCATCCGCTCACCTCTCACTGAGTTCCACCTCTCCCAAGAGGAACAGGGTAGCCAAGAAGCGCCCAGGGCTCGACCGAGTAACATCGGAATGTGATGTGCGGGGCATCCCCCGGCTGTGCAATGTAGATGGTCAGATACGACGACCGTGTCTCTTTTCGGAGAGAACGTGCGCCAGTCGCGAGATTGGTAAGGTGCAAACCTTTCGTCGTCAGATGGTCGAGTTAATGGTGGTGTGCGATTTCGGTCGTATATCATTTCGCAGGAAGCGAGATAAGCTGTGTAAACAGTGGAAACTTGCTGAAATGGATGTGAAGGCTTCGGCTGACATGTCCAGAAACGGGTAAACCGTTTCCCTCCTCGTTCGTTGGACACTAAGGCTTTATGTCAGCAGCAAACTGATATGAGGTAAGGGTAAGGTAGTTCGCAAGAATTATCTCCCTGCACGGTGTGCTTTCGATGGTATGGGGGGTCAAACTCCTGTATCAAGTAAATGTTTGATTGCGCAAGCATCAAGCGGCCGCGGGTAACACCACGGTTCTATGAGATAACTCGTCCTGTATAGGTTCATCACCTGTACAAAACCCCTATATGAATCCCAAAGATTCATTCCAGCGAAAACGGCGTGTTGGCCACTCTGACACTCGTTGGATCACGTAACAATCGTGTTACGAATAGGCGGTCTGCGTAAACAGAAAACGTGCGCTTGGGTTAGACCCTTGATGGATATTCCTTTAATCGGGAATACAAGGAATCTCACTTAGGTGAAACGATTTTGTGTGACACACTTGGGTAATCTGCGCGACAGCTATCGCGTGTGAACATCCATGGCTTCATAGATGTGCGTGTAGGTGAATTAGCACCTTATCTACCGCACGTCGACGATGCAACTTGGGGCCTAAAAACCCCACCCTTCTGAGACTCCTAGCCCTAAAAAGCGAAAGAGTCTCTTTTTTTATTCCATTTGCCGATGTGATGGTTCGCTGCTAGGTTATTAGTGATATGACCGTCCTCGAAGCCCTCCAGTGGGGCAGTGAAAAATTAAAAGCCGGTGCGCTCCCGGAAGATGCTCCTATGATCGACGCGGAGGTTCTTCTTGCCGCCGTCATGGACGTTCCCAAGTCCTGGCTCTTCACGCACTTCTCCCAGGACCTCAAGCCGCGGGATGAGGAGACGTATCACAAGTTCATCGATCGGCGCATTGCGCGGGAACCTGTGGCCTATATCATGGGCAAGAAGGAGTTCTATGGACGGTCGTTCAAGGTGACCAAGGATACACTGATCCCCCGCCCCGCCACCGAAACGCTCGTAGCGGCGGCGATTGAATCATCCAAGAAGCATACGGCGGAAGAAACCGTGTTTGCGGACATCGGCACAGGCTCTGGGGCGATCGCCCTTTCGCTCGCGGCAGAAACTGGCATTCCCGTGATTGCTACCGATGCGAGCCGCGGTGCGCTAGAAATCGCCCGTGAGAATGCCCGACTCCTCGGCTACGGTTCGTTATTCGATGCGCGTGAAGGCGATCTCATTGAGCCGCTCTTAACGATCTTCCGCGCCCTTAAGAAGCAGGATACGGCTCCGGTACGGCACCTCGTCCTCTGCGCCAATCTTCCCTACCTCACACAAGCCCAGGTGGAAGAAACCGCTGCGGACGTGCGCACGCATGAACCGCGCGGTGCCCTGATTGGAGGCGGAGACGACGGCCTCGACCTTTATCGACACTTACTTCAATCGCTGCGCGCCGCCCGGGAAATCCTCCCCGAGCACGTCACGATCCTTTTCGAAATTGACCCGTCGCAGCGAGAAGCAATTCGCTCGCTCATACGTGCGGGATTCCCTCTCGCCATGCCGCGGATTCTGGAGGACATGCAGGGACTGGATCGAGTCGTGGTCGCGGCCGTATAAAAAGAATGACGACTCCTGAGGGAGCCGTCCGTTGGTCTTCATGCGATGTCTGCACACAGGGTGCGACAGAGGCGAGTGATGTTCAGGCTCGCGTAGGTTTTCTCGACTTCGGTCGCGATCCGGAGTGCATGCGTGGCGTTGCGCAGCCGTTTATCCTCCGGAAGGAGGTGCCGATCCATCAGGTTATGCGTCTTGTCGTAGAGCTTGAACAGGAGGATCCGGTCGCCGCGGGACCAGAGGTTCGCTTGTTCATCCTCAGTATCCTTGAACGTCATGCCCTTCACGAGCTCCACCACTTCCGCCGACACGTCGGACGGCAGTTCGGCGAAGGTGTCCTCGAGCAGGTCATGGAACAGCAGGACTTGGAATCCGAGCTCGCGCAGTTCCTCCGGAAGCGTGGGCTCCGCGAGGATGGTCGTTGCGCACCACAGGAGGTGGGCCGAGTACGGCGTCTTGCCGTCCATCTTGCGAAACGCTTTTTCCGGCGTCCGCGACTGATTGCCATGAGCTAGAAACGCGAACATGATCAGATCTGCCATCTTCTCTGCTGAAATCACCTGTGACCTCCGCTGTAGAATTTGTGACGATTCCAATCAGATTCGTACCTATTTTTTGCCATTTTGTCAAGGATTTCGGCCAATTTCCCATGCACACTCTTGACTTTTCGAGGAAAATCGGCTATCTTGCAGCATCCTCACAATTGTCGGAGGATCCACAACAAACGGAGAGCTCCATGGAGAAGAAGATCCTGTTGGTTCAACCCACGACAGACATGAAGAACGTGAAGTTCGGGAAAGGAGTTTTGCGAAAGTTCACCGATCTCACGCCGGCAACCCTGATCTCGAAAGAAGGCAAGGTCCTGACGGCCGAGCTCTTCTTGAACAGCGAGAAACGCCGAGAGAAGATGCTTTGTGACATGGGACGGATCGAGAACGGCTCGATGGAAACCATGTTCACTGAAACCATCCCCTTGAACGGAGAGAAACTGCTCAAAGACTACGTGCTGGACTTTAGTGAATACTTGAAAAATCACATTGAGGACGACAACGGTTTTGAACATGCGCTCGAGTACGCCGTTCAAACGATCGTTCACGAGAAAGGCGAACTCATCTTTCTGCTGTCTAAGAGAGCGGAGGGACACGTCTTCACTGATGGCTACAAGCAGAAGTGGAGCATCACGGCGAAGCTCACGTGCGGCACTGGCCGCTTCGATGTGACCCTGCCCGATGAGATGGCTGCACAGTTCTTCATCGAGCCCGAAGGCGGGTACTTCGACAAAGCAGCTCGCGAGAAACATCTCGCATCCAAGGAGATTGCCCGCAGCGCATAGGCGCGCGATTCTCCACGTTACAAAATCGACCCCACACGGAGGTCGATTTTTATATCTTCGGCGCTGCCTCATCCACCGTCACATCGTGTTCGCTTCCGGCTACTTCGATCCAAGTCACTCCTGGGTTCATGGCGAGTTCCTTTCCTTCCGCATCGTAGAAGCGCAGGCGTTCGGACGCGGAGGCTTTCTTCCAGACTCCTTCGATAACCACACCATCCTGCAGGACGATTGCCTTCCCTTCTCCGACGGTTTTTATTTCCTTACGACCAACTCCGTCGATCGTTTTCACCACCGTCATCACTACCGCGACGTTATCCGCCATGATCACCTCGCCTGTCTGCGTCTTGAACGGTTTCCCGCCCACGAGGCGCGTATAACGGTTTTTCTCGAAGTCGTGGTCCCAGCGCACGGTATAGGATGGGGCAGCAAAGGCCACTTTCACTCCTTTCCCTGGCTTCGTAAGGTCCGTAGCGGCTGTTTTGAAGGCGAGGCGTCCATAGAGGAGATCTGGGGCCCGTCCGCGGGTCTTTGCGTCGACAACGGCCTTTCCAAGGCGCTCAGTGGACGTAAAGGCATTATGCGGAGCGTAACGATCCTTAGCGCGCCAGAATGAGGCGTAATGGGCGAACTCGTTGAGGTCGAAGGTGCCGTTGTTGGCGATCTTCTGGAGGGCCGCATCCGATCCTCCGACATGGACATATAGGGCATCGAACTCATTTGCCCAATCCACAAAGTACGGACGTGCAGAACGTACGGGGCCGATCTTTTCCACAGGTTCAACGGCATCACCAGCGAAGAAGGCTTCGAGACGTGGGATTCCGGATTCTACGGGAGCTTCGATGACCAGGAAGGCCTTATCGATCCCGCTCTGAGGCCAAGCATCCGAAGAGTTATCGATCATGACGGCATAGACCTGCGGCAGATCCACGATTGCTGTCTCAATCAGAACACCGGTAAGCGGGTGACGGTAGGCGAGGACCGGGGCGGTTGGAATAACCTCCGCGGGTTTTGGCACCCAAATCGCATCACGGAACGCGTACAATCCGAGTCCAAATGCAAACGCAAGCGCGAGTCCAATCGCGCTTGCGTATCCTTGCTTCGTTTTGAGGAAGCTCGGAACCTTCATGATTACTTCTTGTCTGTCTTTGCGGCAGGAGCGGCCTTTGCATCCTTATCGGCTCCTTCTGCTCCTTCAGCAGCCTCATCCTCCTTGCCCTTCTTCTCAACCTCAATCTTTGTAACATCGATGTCCACAGCCTTGTTAAGGTCAGCCATTTCTTCCTCAGAGCGAGGAGCCTGGACGGCAGCGACCGGCTCGCTGGCCTCGTGGAGAATTTCCACGCCTTCTGGAACGGCAATGTCGCTCACGCGGACAATGGACTCGAATGTAGCGAGGAGACCAAGGTTCACGCGCAGCTCGCGTGGCAGGTTGGCAGGAAGCGCACGAACTTTCAGGTGAGCGAGCGGGTGGACGAGAATACCACCGAGGTTCTTGACCGCGAGGGATTCGCCGTCGAAGTGAATGACCACTTCAGCCTCAATAGGCTTCGTCATGTCTACCGCGCGGAAATCGGCGTGGGTGACTTCGTCGCGGAGCGGATCGGTCTGAATGTCCTGAATAAGGACGTTTACCGAAGAGCCGTTATCGAGCTTAAGCGTGATGATGGCAGACTCTCCCACATCCTTATAGGTGCGGATGAACTCGCCGCGGATCACCGAGACCATTTGAGGCTCCTTAATGGCGCCGTAAATAATCGCAGGGATTTTGTCATCGTTGCGAAGCTGATAGTTTTTGCGTCCGCGCGTGGTGCGGGTCGTGGCAATCAATTCGTGCATATGCGTGTCTTTAAACAAAATACCCCCTGATGAATGGCGGTATTTTGCTCGAGTGGGCCTTATTTGTCAATACGCCTTCCGCGGGTGCGCTCCCGAACCTGTGTTCTGCGGGGCGCGCCCTGTGGCTCAAAGGCCCGGCGCCAGGTGCCCTGCTCCATCCACGCATGGGTTTCAATCACGTCGTTTATGCTGATGGGGCTTGCGGAACGCAGCTTTTCCGCGTCCGTTACCGAGAGATCCGTGAGGACCGCCACAGCCGTAAGGGCCGGTGGTGCAGCTACCACCATGGAGACCGTAGCCGACCGGCACCGGCGACAACTCACATGCAGACGAAAGGTATCCCCAGACGCCTCAAGGATACGAACATCCGTCCCATGTGCCGATCTGTCGCACACGGGGCAATGCGCCACCAACTTCAGCACCTCCTCCGACACCGCATGGGGAATGGACGTGTCCATATAGAAAAAATCTATCACGACTGATTGCGCCTGTCGAACTGCCGACGGTGCAAAGAGGCTACACTCTGCACAATCCCAAGCATTAGCAACGTGAAGACCAATGAGCTCCCCCCGTAGCTTACAAGCGGCAGTGTAACGCCCGTCACCGGCAATAGCCCAAGGTTCATCCCAACGTTCACGAAAAACTGTACGAACAGCACCCCGGCAATCCCGAGTACTAAGAATGAGGTGAAGTCATCGTTTGACCGACGGGCAATGATTAATAGACGCCAGAAAAACAAGAGGAATGCCGAGAGAAGAAGTGCGATCCCAATAAACCCAAGTTCTTCGGCCATCACGGCAAAAATAAAATCCGTTTGGCTTTCCGGGAGAAACTTCAACTGGCTCTGCGAGCCGAACCCGAGCCCGCGTCCAAAGAGTCCGCCCGCTCCGATGGCAATGATGGCTTGCGTCACGTTATATCCTTGCCCAAGCGGATCGAGAGATGGATCAAGAAACGTGAGAATGCGGCCCCGCTGATACTCGGCCAAAAGAAATTTCCAGGCAACAAGCACTCCTCCAACTCCGATGGTGACAAGGGCGAGTCCATGTCGGAAGCGCAAGCCGGCAAACAGCATCAGGACACCCCACATCCCTATAAGCAACGAAGCGGATCCAGCATCCGGCTGCAAGAGCGTAAACATTACGGGGATGGCCGTAAGCGCTCCGCTTTCCAAAAGTTCGCGCCAACCAAACCTCAACCGTGCACGTTCGCTGAAATAGGCAGCGAGCATGATCACAAGCGCGATCTTCATAAATTCCACCGGCTGGAGATTCACCGGCCCAAGCGCAAACCACCCCGTAGTCCCGCGGATCGTCTCGCCAAAAAACAACACAAGGACGAGTCCAAGATTTCCAAGGCCATACAAGAGCAGCGCATAATTTCTCAGAAGCCGATAATTGGCACGGGCCGAAAAGATCACCAGGAGCCCACCGAGGAGCACCGCACCCCCCTGCTTCTTCACGTTCAGGAAATCCGATTCAGGCTGGGAAAGGGCTACGGAATAAATCGCCGCAAAGCCAAACGAAAGTAGCACCACCATGGAGATCAGGAGGGGCCAATCCATGCCGCGCAATCGTTCAAGAGGTCCACGCATGGGTCCAACCTACTCTCTACGCGCTATCTTTCAAATACTCGGGTCCGAACGTCCTCGCTGGTCTCCCCTGCAAGCGGCTTATAGGAAGAGAGATCAAAGATGTTTACTTCAGGAATCACCTGGACTTCGCTTGCGGACGGGAGCGGTCCAAACCAGTTCACGGCGACCTCTTGGTTCTGCCCAGCTTCGAGCGAGGAAAGCGTAGTCCTGTTTACCCCTACGATGCTTGTTCCGCGGCGCAGGATGATGGTCAGGGTAAGATCGTAATAACTGAAGGCTGTGTGATTTTCTGCTGTGAAACTTACGCGGCCGAGCGGCTTCCCGTCGAGCTGTACATCCGTACTAAAAAGGCGGTTGGTAATTTCGATAGCGAGACGATCCTTGGCAAACGCCTCATACGGTCCGGTGACACGCTTGTCCACCCGATGCCAGACAAGATTACTGATTTGCCCCTCAGCATTACTTGGTGCGGACGCAAACGGCGCAGCCAGGGCAAGGAGCGGCTTTTCTTCATCAGGGAGAATGTACCCGTGCTCCACTGGCGTGTTTATGTCACCGACTTGGAACGTATAGGTGAACGTGGCCCACCAATCCGTATTCGGGTTCGTGAGCGTCGTGGCAAAATCAAACTTCCCTGTACTCGATGGAAGTACAGTGATCACGGACGTTTCAAGATCCTTTGCCGCCGTAGCAAGCGAATAGGCATTTAGTTCTCGTCCGACAATGGCCATACGAGCCACGTCCACGCGTTCCGCTTCCCCGCCGATGAGGAAACTATCCGTGAATGTCCACAATCCAAACACAGTAAGGAGGCCACCGATGGCAACGCCAAACGCAAGACCGAGCTTGCGCAGCTGTTCCCTGTGCTCGACCCACCAAAGAGAAATCTTATAGTGGCGGCGGAATTCCTTGTCCTCCTCAAGGAGAAAATTCTCGGCCATAAGTGATGAAATGACAAACGAGAAACTCCAAACGACAAAAGATTATCAAACGACAATCCTTAAACTTTTCCCTGTTTGTCGTTTTTCAGTTTTTATTTGTCGTTTGTCGTTTGTTTTTTGCTCTTTCAGTATACCACGTCCCATGCTATTCTTCTCCCGTTCAAACCTCTCACTGTTATGGCCAAATCGGACGAAAAGAAACCCAAAACAGCTGCCGACGCGTACGGCGCGGGGCAAATCCAGGTCCTTGAGGGACTGGAACCGGTGCGCAAGCGCCCGGGCATGTACATCGGCTCCACCGGACCTTCCGGCCTCCACCACCTCATTTGGGAAGTGATGGACAACTCCATCGATGAAGCGATGGCCGGACACGGAGACACCATCACGCTCCGCCTGTTGCCTGACAACATGGCAAGCGTTGAAGATAACGGTCGTGGGATTCCTGTGGACCCGCATCCTCAGTTTAAAGTTTCCGCCCTTGAGCTCGTGCTCACCAAACTCCACGCCGGCGGTAAGTTCGGCGGGGGCGGCTATAAAGTTTCTGGTGGATTGCACGGGGTAGGCGTCTCCGTGGTGAATGCGCTCTCCACGTACCTCAAGGCCGAGGTGCGTCGCGATGGAAAACTCTGGATGCAGGAATACTCCAAGGGCGTTCCTCAAAATAAAGTGAAGTCCGTTGGAACCGCCAAGGGTACAGGGACGAAGATCACCTTCCAGGCAGACAAGACGATCTTCGAAACCGTCGAGTTTTCGATGAAGACCATCGTGGATCACCTGCGCCAGATGGCCTATCTCCAGAAGGCCCTTCGCCTCAACATCTTTGACGATCGCGATCCAGCCAAGAGTACCGGCTATTCCTTTTACTTCGAAGGCGGAGTGGCGAGCTACGTACGCCACATCAATCGTGGCAAGGACGCCAAGCACGTGAACGTGTTTTACGTCTCAAAGCACGATGTCGCTACGGATGTCGAAGTCGAAGTCGCCCTCCAGTACACGGATGAATACCACGAGTCCGTTTACTGTTTCTGCAACAACATTTTCAATCCAGAAGGCGGGACGCACCTGATCGGCTTCCGTAACGTACTGACCCGTGAGCTGAACACCTACGCCCGATCGAAAGGCTACATCAAAGAGAAGGACACGAACCTGACTGGGGACGATGTTCGCGAAGGCATGACCACGGTCATCAGCGTGAAGATCAAGGATCCGCAGTTCGAAGGCCAGACCAAGGCCAAGCTCGGAAATCCTGAAGCTCGCACCGCGGTGGAATCCGTCTTCGGTGAATCGTTCAAGATTTGGTTGGAGGAACATCCGCGTGATGCGGAGGCCGTCATCGGCAAGTGTTTGCTTGCGGCCCAGGCTCGCGCAGCTGCGCGTGCCGCTCGCGAGACCGTGCTTCGCAAGGGCGTGCTCGACGGCTTTGCCCTTCCAGGCAAACTCGCCGACTGTTCCAGCAAGGATCCGAAGCGCTCCGAACTTTTCTTGGTAGAGGGAGACTCCGCAGGAGGCTCGGCCAAGCAAGGACGCGATCGCGAGACGCAGGCGATTCTTCCACTCCGTGGAAAAATCCTGAACGTCGAACGCGCGCGCCTCGACAAGATGCTCGCCAACAACGAAATCAAATCACTCGTCATCGCGATGGGCACCAACATCGGCGAGGCATTCAACATTGAGGACCTGCGCTACGACCGCATCGTCATCATGACGGACGCTGACGTGGACGGCGCCCACATCCGCACCCTGCTCCTCACGATGTTCTATCGCTACTTCCCAGAACTCGTGCGCCAGGGCCACATCTACATTGCCCAGCCACCGCTCTTCCGCGTACAGGTCGGAAAAGAATTCCGCTACGCGTATACCGATGAGCAAAAGGAAAAGGCCGCCAAGGACCTCGCGGCTATCATCACAGCAAAGAAGAATTCAAAGGTTGGGAAGGTTGGGGAAGTTCGGAAGGTTGGGAAGGAAGAGGTGGTCGATGAATCGGCGGCTGAGCCGCCTTCGGAAGGTGGCGAGCAGCAGGATCTCGTCATTGATGGCCACAAGGTGAACGTTCAGCGCTACAAAGGTCTTGGAGAAATGAACCCGGAACAGCTCTGGGAAACCACCATGAATCCAGAAACCCGCGTGATGAAAGTCGTGACCATCGAGGACGCGGAGAAAGCCGACGAAGTGTTCGACATTCTCATGGGCTCCGAAGTGGCCCCTCGTAAGCGGTTCATCCAGACGCATGCGAAGACCGTAAAAAATCTCGACGTTTAGGCAAAAACAGGCGGTTTATCCGCCTGTTTTTGATTAAAGGGTCGGGACTTGCAAAATTTCCGCCTTTCCCATAGGATATCCGCGTTGGCCCCGCAAGGGGTTCTTAAAATACCGAAGGATATGGAAGGCAATGCTTCCGCCAAAACCAAGAACCCAGTGCTCGCACTGGTGCGATACGTCCGTGAGTCCAAGGAAGAGCTTGAAAAAGTCGCCTGGCCTACGCGTTCGGAGATCGTCCGCTACTCTGTACTCGTGGTGACCGCCTGTGTCGTGATGGCCTTTTTCTTCACAGGACTCGACTTCGCCCTCACCGTAGGGCTCGATAAGCTCATCCAGGCTAGTGCTCGTTAATAGAGGAGGATATGCCAAAACAAGTCGCCAAACACGGACGCCGCTGGTACGCCATCCACACCTACTCGGGCTACGAGGAGAACGTGGAGGACAACCTCAAGCAGCGCATTGAGACCATGGACATGCAGAACAAGATCTTCAGCGTTCTGGTGCCAAAGGAAAAAAAGATCAAGATCAAAAACGGTAAGCGCAAGACGGTGGAAGAAAAGATCTTCCCCGGCTACGTGCTGGTGGAGATGGAAGTGTCGGACGATTCCTGGTACGTGGTGCGCAACACGCCCAACGTAACTGGCTTCATCGGAACCGGCACTACGCCGACGCCGATTGCCGAAGAGGAAATCATGGCGCTGCAGAAGCGCATGGGCATCAACGAGCCGGAATACACCGTGGACATCGAAGTCGGTACCTCGGTAAAGATCTCGGACGGTCCGTTCAAGAACTTCGAGGGCAAGGTTTCCGAAGTGGATGCCGAGCGCGGAAAGGTGAAGGTGCTTGTGAACATGTTCGGTCGCGAGACCCCGGTGGAACTCGACTTCCTCCAAGTGCAGAAAGTCTAGGGCGGTAAGGGTTGTAAGGGTTGTAATGGACTGTAAGGACAAGAATTCCCTTACAGACCTTACGACCCTTACCGCCCTTACAACCCCTTTTACTCACATAGCCTGGTAGCTCCCCATGGGAGAATCCAATAAACACAATCGCTATGGCCAAGAAAATCACCACGCAGATTAAGCTCCAGATTCCTGGAGGCGCAGCCACCCCAGCCCCACCAGTCGGTCCAGCCCTCGGTCAGCACGGTATCAACATCGGCCTGTTCGTGAAGGCGTTCAACGACGCATCCGCAGACCGCCGTGGGGAGACCGTTCCAGTGATCATCACTGTGTACGAGGACCGCAGCTTCGACTTCATCATGAAGATCGCTCCTGCGTCCCAGCTCATCGCCAAGGCCGCCGGCATCGAAAAGGGATCAGGCAAGCCGAACCTGGAAAAGAAAGGCAAGATCAACCAGGCCCAGCTCCGCACCATTGCGGAAAAGAAGCTGCCTGACCTCAACACCAAGGACATCGAGGCCGCCATGCGCATCATCGCAGGCACAGCTCGGCAGATGGGAGTGGACGTGGTGTAATGTTAGTTAGTAGATAGTAGTAAGTAGTTAGTGGGGTTTCCTACGAATTACCGACTACTAACTACTATCTACTTACTACTAACTAAGAACCATATGACAAAAGGAGGCTCTGTCATTCTGCGCATTTACTTCTCGCTGGTGGCGTTCGTGACGCTCATGATTCTCATCTTCTCGGTGAGTGACCTCGTGAACCTCACACTGAAAACGTTCATCTTCCCCAAGGCTGACCAACCTGGCTACGTGAGCTACTGCGACAAAGCGATGATGACCGATGCACAGTGCGAGGAACAGAAGCAGCGCGACGCGGAACAGGCGATGGTTCAGAAGCAACAGGACGCCGTGCGCGACCTCTCGCTTCTCATCGTCTCCGCCCCGCTCTTCTGGATTCACTTCCGGATCGTCTATCGCGACTGGATGGGAGAACATGGTGGCAAGAAGGACGACAAGGCTTAGCGAAAGTTAGTAGAAAGTAGTTAGTAGTAAGTAGGGTTTAACCTACGAACTGTCGACTACTATCTACTAACTACTTACTACTAACTACGTAACCGCCAAGTGGGAGCCTCACGGCGCTAGTACCACACAAATATATGTCCGGTAAGAAAACTGCAGAAGCAAAGAAGCTCGTTGATGCAAAAAAGGTCTACACGCTCGATGAAGCTTTCGCTCTCGTAAAACAGATGCCGAAGCGCGGATTTGATGAGGCCGTAGAACTTCACGTCAACCTCGGTATCGATCCGCTCAAGGGTGAACAGCAGGTGCGCGGCACCATCGCTCTTCCTCATGGTGTGGGTGGTAAGTCCAAGCGTGTCGCCGCATTCGTTGAACCTGCAAAGGAAGCGGATGCAAAGGCGGCAGGTGCCGACATCGTCGGTGGTGAGGAACTCATCGCAGAGATTGCGAGCAAAGGCATCCTGAACTTCGACGTCGCCGTTGCGACACCAGCGATGATGCCTAAGATCGCCAAGCTCGCGAAGCTCCTCGGTCCTAAGGGTCTCATGCCGAACCCAAAGACGGACACCGTGGGCGCCAACGTGACCAAGATGATCACGGAGCAGAAGGCCGGCAAGCAGAGCTTCAAGAACGATGCGGGCGCCAATGTTCACCAGATCATCGGCCGCGCATCCTTCCCAGAAGCCCACCTCAAGGCCAACCTCGCTGCGCTGCTCGACCTCATCCGCAAGATGAAGCCAGCATCCGCCAAGGGCATCTACATCAAGAGCGCCACGCTCGCGACCACGATGGGCCCAGCGATCCACATTGACCCAAACGCGTAAATTGATTACAAAACTCCCGCTTTTCAGCGGGAGTTTGTGTGTTAGGATAATCACATGCAACGCCGAACGATCCACGCCCTCATTATTTTTTCCCTCCCACTCGCTTCTGTGCTGATCGGGTGTGTGGTCGTGTTTTTTTTCTCGACGGGAACCGTAGCCCGTTGGTTCGGAGGGCACGAAAAAACCATCGAGGACATCGTGGCGGAGACCGTCGCCAGGCGCGTTCAAGAACAGCGTCAGGTGGCAGCGGCCGACCTTTCGGACGCCGGGACCATCCGGATCCTTCTGCTCGGCCTCGACGCGCGCAAGGAAGATCTTGAACCGCACTGCGACGCCATTCATCTATTCTCCATCGACACCAAGACATGGACCATGTCGATCACCTCCGTTCCGCGTGGCACCTACGCCTACATTCCCAAGGATCGTTTGGACTGGGAAAAGTTCGACAAGGACATCATGTTGAAACGGCTCGCGGAAAAGGAGGCGATCGAGAAAGCAAAGCTCGTCGTAGAGTCTTTGACCGCATCGCTCCCCGCGCCTGAACCCGTCCCGGAACTTACGGAAAAGGAGCGCGTCATAATACTTGAGCGCGCGTTCATCTCCCAGGAGTCTTATTTGGCCAACGCGTGCGCATTTGTAGGCTTGGAGTATGGCGTGGAGAAAATCGA
Source organism: Candidatus Uhrbacteria bacterium RIFOXYB12_FULL_58_10 (assembly GCA_943354165.1). Taxonomy (GTDB): domain Bacteria; phylum Patescibacteriota; class Patescibacteriia; order UBA9934; family GWF2-40-263; genus CALRBH01. Next base: position 14,814 of record CALRBH010000011.1, on the reverse strand, counting down.
AGGCGTGCTCGGCATGAAGGCTGACTACTTGGTCACGGTGGGCTTTTCCCAGACGATGGGCGTCCTCCGTCTGCTCGATCTCCCACCCACGGAAGCGCTCCAATGGCTGCGACACCGCCAGAGTTATGCCATCGGCGATCCACAGCGCAGCCACAACCAGGCCGTGTTCATTAAGGACCTGATTGTTCAGAAGGCCGATCGGTTCTCAGACCCACTGACAGCCCCGCTTGTGCGCGTGTTCTATTCGCTTGTCGACACGGACATGGATTTCAGCACGGCGTATGCCCTGCTCCATACACTGCTCGCTTCCGGAATCACGGAACATCCAGAGCGAATCACCCTCACCATGAAGCCGGCATACTCAACCGCCGATCTTCACTTCGATCCCGAACACCCGCTCGCAAGCCTTGAACGGTTTTATGAGAAGCAGGCCCCACACCTTTCGAGCAAGGACTTTACCGGCGTCCCTGTGAGTGCTGTGCAATCCCAACTCCTTGCCTATCTCGATGCCCGCCTCGCCTCAGAAATCCCAACGGGAGATCTGATGCAGAAGGAAATCTGGCTACAAGTGGAAGACGATGCTCAGCGCGAGCGCATTCATTTTGCCCTCATTGAACGTGCCTCGCGTGCCCTTGCGGATGCGGGAGACTTGGAAGGAGCCATCGATCTGGCCTCTGCCTTCGTGATCGAAAAGGAAACGCTCAAACTCGACGTCTCTGCATACAACGGAAGGGTTCTGCTCGCCGAATTCATCAGTAAGCGTTAGGCTGTCTCTACATTGCCTTCCTATGCCCATCCTGACCCGTTCAGACATATCCACACGCATTGAAAAGGGCGATATTAAGTTCTCCCCGGAAATCGACCGGTTTCAGCTTCAGCCGCATGCCGTCGACCTTCGACTTGGCTATAAATTCTTGATTCCACGCAATTGGGCCCAGGACGAAAAGGGCCGCATGGCGATTACGGTTTCGATCGATGACGTGGTGATGCACAAGGAGCAGTTCGATGAGGTGACGCTCACACCGGGACAGTATTTCGAAATCCTTCCGAACGAATTCGTGATCGCGACGAGTCTCGAGCGTATCGAGATGAACGCGCCGGACCTCATGGCGATCCTGTTCCCTCGCACAAGCACGAACCGACGCGGCATTAACTTGTCGCTTTCTGGGATCATTGATTGCGGATACAAAGGTACGCTAATTTTCCCGATGAAGAACGAGGCTGGCAACCAAGTGCTTCGAGTTTATCCAGGTGAACGCATCTGCCAGGTGATCTTCCAACCACTCTCCCAATCACTCACCGCAGAGGAAGCGAATCTGCATGGCGCACAGGCGGCGAAGTACACGGAAGCCGTGAACGGACAGTACAAGCTTGATAAGGACGAGGAGCGCGAGGCACTCGTTGCCGGCAAGCTGAACGAACTAAAAGAGCGCTTCAAGATTTAACTTGAAGCGCCTTGAGCGAGCTTGACCGTCTACTTGAGACCGAGTTCCTTTCGGATATCTTCCGGGTAATCGACAAGAGTCTTCTGGTAGACCTTATCCTTCGTGAACCGCGTGTCAGCGTCGTCCACGATGTAGAGGTCCCGAATCCCGGCGTCGATGAGGGCTTTCCAACACAGGTCGCAGGCCCACCAGTGGCCGTACATGTATGCGTCGGCTCCCTCGGTGGGAATCCCCGCCTCGTTCGCCACCTTCACAAGCATGGGCTCGGAGTGCCCCGCTTTGTCGTGAAGATCACAAAGGTCGTACCCTTCACCCGTCTTGCATCGCGCGAGGATGCGAGGACACATGTGCGGCTTGCCGGGGCCGCGGTTGAACCCGTTGCCTGCACGCGCAACGACCTTCTCATCACGAACGAGCACGATCCCGACGGGCCACGTGGGATCACCTGCGCAATCCGCCATAGCCTGAGCCGCTTCCAACATGATTGGATGATCCGCCGGCACGTACTTGAACGTGTGGCCGTCGGGGAGATACGGATAGGTGACTTTTGTATTAGGCATATGCCTTTTATGACCCTTTCTTGTTTATCCGGAAGTGTAAAAGAGCGGCTTGACCTCCGAGTTTTACGGTATCGATGAGCTCCATGTCAACGCGGCCACAATTTTCGGCTAACTTGACCCCAGCACTGAAAATGATCGGTTCGACGGTGAGGTAAAGTTCGTCGACGAGGCCGGCTTTCAGGAACATGCCGTATACGCCGGCGCCGCCGCCTAAAACGACGGAGGACTTCCCTCGCTTTTCGAGGTCAGCAAGAATCTTCGCCGGTTCATTGGACGTAAATTCGAGGAGGTCGGGCTGCGAGGTGTACTTGGCTGGCTCGGATGTCATGACGACAAGCAAACGATTCTTCAGCGGCTTGCCGAAGGTTTCGAAGGTCTTGCGGCCCATGATGACGGTGCCAATTTCTTTCGTCTTATCGATGAAAAACTTTCGGTCGGCTTCGCTGGTCCACACCATGGAGGACTGGCTGGCTTCTTGGGCGATAAAGCCGTCGGCGGACATGGCCGCGATCATTGTTACGTGCATAGGAGAAGAAAGTAGTAAGTAGTAAGTAGAAAGTAGTTTTTTCGTAGTTAATCCTACTAACTACTTACTACTATCTACTAACTAAACAGCAATTTGCATTTTCTTAATAGCCGGGAGCGGTGTGTATTGCGAGGCGAACATTTCGATGAGCTCGTTCACGAGTGACGCGTCGGCTTCGAGCGCACGGCGGAACGAATTTGGCGGGAGGCGGCATTCGATCTCCGCGTGTGCCGGAACCTCGCGGGAAAGCATGTCGGCGACCTGCTCGTATTGGTTTTCGTAAATGTGGGCGTGGGAAATCGAAACCGTTAGCTTTCCGACTCCGACGTTGAGGTCCTGCGCAAGCATGGCCTGCAGGAGCGCGAAGTCGGCGACATCGTTTGGATTCCCGAGCACCATGTCATTCGATCGAATGATGAGGTGCAGGTTCAATTTCCCGCCGATGATGTTCGCGGTCCAACAGAACGGGCACGGGACGTTTTTCTTCTTGGGCGCGCGCAGCCCATCATCCGCCGGATCCCACATCACGACGACGCCCTGGCGAGAGGTCGGCTCTTCGCGCAGATGTTCAACAAGGTCGAGAAGCTGGTCGCGGCCGAAGTGGTGGCGCCACCTGTATCCATACGCGGTCTCCGCGGTCCCATCGGCCTCCAAAAACTCATCCCAACCCTTTGTGAACTGCTGGAGGAATCCCGCGTGCTTGTGGCCGGCCACGAACCAGACCGTCTCGGCACAGAAGAACTTGGGGTACATTTTGCGTACCGTAAGCAACGGGAATCCCTTGGCGGGCTCGAGCTCATACGTGAGCCCAGGAACCGCCTTTGTCCCATAGCCGGTCCGATGGCTATAAACGTCCTCCCCCTCGTGCATAACGCGGTTTATGGCCGCGAGATAGGTCTGGTCGAAGCGGGTCATAGTGGCTAGAGCGTAACATCCCTTGCCATAAGATCACTGGGGATAACTTGTGAGGAATATGGATGGTCAATCGGCTAGAATGCGGACACATGGACCTCCACGTAACGATTAAACGACTCGATCCTTCCCTTCCGCTGCCCGTCTACAAGACGGCCGGGGCGGCCGGATTCGATATTGCCGTACGAGAAGCCCTTACGCTCCAACCCGGAGAGCGACGGATCATTCCCACAGGACTCGTGGTCTGCGTTCCGGCCGGGTACGTCCTCCTAGTGTTTCCCCGTTCATCGAGCGCCAAGAAAGGCATTACCTTGGCTAACGGCGTTGGCGTGATCGATGAAGACTATTGCGGGCCGGAAGACGAGCTTAAGCTCCCCATCTACAACATCGGCGCCGAGGCATATGTAGTGGAGCGCGGCGAACGGCTGGCACAGGGCGTGTTTGTCCCCATTGCCCGCGCGCAATTCGTAGAAACCGAATCGCTTGAGTCTCCGAGTCGTGGTGGATTTGGCAGCACCGGATTAATCTAACCGCCACCTATGCCCTCAAGATTCGTGATGATTGAAGGGATCGATGGAAGCGGAAAATCCACCGTAACGCGGGCGATCCGCGAATGGGCCGTCTCCTGCAACCACCGGGTATTCGACCTCTCTGCCTGGTGCGCAGAGAAAGGAACGCTCCCGCGCTACGAGGACATCGCCGACTTCGACGTCTACTTCACCTTCGAACCCACCAAGGCATGGGCCGGCTCGGCCATCCGCGCCATGATTGCCGCAGGAAGCGACCGTTACAGCGGCGTCGAGCAGGCGCACGCCTTCTCCGTGGATCGGCTCGTGCTCTATCGACGACTCATTATCCCAGCCCTACTTGCCGGAAAGACGGTGATTCAGGATCGTGGCGTCACCACTTCCATCGTGTACCAACCCATGATGCCAGGTGGTCCGACCCTGGATCAGGTTCTGGAACTTCCAGGAAATGTCCTTGCCCTCTCACACAGGCCAGACCATCTTATCGTCACCGATCTCCCGCCAGAGATGGCCTTAAAACGCCTTGCCGTACGGAACGGAGAGGCGGAACAGGTGTTTGAGCGATTGGAACTTTTGAAAACGTTTACGGAGCGCTACCAGTCCGCCTGGTTCGCAAAAATCTTCACGGATCGCGGGACGCAGATGCACAGGTTGGATACTTCCGGTACAATAGAGGAGGTAAATGCGGCCGCCACTAAACTCGTCTCTTCGATTCTCCCTACCTGTTAACTATGCCAAAGCTTCTTTCCGTCGGCGAACTCATCGACACCTCCTGGGATTCCTACCGCGAGGATTTCATGGAACTCGTTTCCATTTCCTCCTGGATGCTTCTCGTCGCGTTCCTCGACGTGATTTCACTCGCGCTGAATCCGCTGGCGTCCGAAACGTTTTCTGGCGCCGCGCTCACAGGGACAGAAACCTTTGGTCTTGCCCTCTACCTGTTCACAAAATTCGTCGCGGCGCCGGTCATCGGACTCTGGGTGTTCCTCGCCCTCGTACGGTTCGTGGCTGCACGCATGACGGGAAAGCGCATGGATGTCCGCTCGGCCATCAAGGAAAGTCGCAAACTGTTCTGGCCATCAGTGCTCGTGAGCATTTTGCTCGGACTCATGCTGGTGGGAGCCATCGTCATTGGCGTTGGGCCTGGCCTGGTCGTAGGTCTCATTGCTACGGCGGTTGGAAGCACGGTCCTTGGAATCGTCGCGGTCGCACTCTCTGCGCTCGGCATGCTGGCGGCGATCATCCTCGTCATCAAGTGGGCGATTGAATACGGCATGGCCGTGTACGCGCTTTGCATTGATGGAATCCGCTCGCGCGCGGCCCTCACGTACGCCAAGTCGCTCGTCTCCGGCCGATTCTTATCGACCATGGTGCGCGTGCTCATCCCGAACGTGGTCTTCGTCATTCTCGGAACAGTGGCCGTGGGAATCCCTGCGTACTTCCTGAGCCTAGTCCTCTTCTCCGCCTCCGGAATCAATAGCGATGTCCAGCTCCGGCTCTACTCCGTCATTAACGCCGTCTTCCCCATCATCGCCGCCGTGCTCCTGAACCCGCTTCTGGTGATTGCGAACGTTCTCCTTTATAAATCGCTGAAGGAGACGAAGACGATGCGACTTGCGAAGTAAACGACAAACGAGAAATCCCAAACGACAAAGAAAGGCCGGAAACGACAAACGAGAAAAAATTTTCACCGTTTGTCGTTTTGCTTTTTCTTTGTCGTTTGTCGTTTGTTTTTTGTCGTTTCATTCGCTAAGATGCCCCCACTATGTTCGAGCCCGTTATCGGCCTGGAAATCCACCTCCAGCTCAAGACCAAGACCAAAATGTTCTGTTCCTGCCCGGCTCATGCCGACCCTTCGACAAGCTCAGGGCTGAGTGGAGCCGCGCCGAACACCAACGTGTGCCCTATTTGTCTTGGCCAACCAGGGACGCTTCCTGTTCCTAATGCCGAGGCCATTCGTGCTGGCATTCGGATGGGGCTTGCCCTTGGATGTAAGGTGAACGTCTCCTCCAAGTTCGACCGAAAGAACTATTTCTATCCTGACCTGCCGAAGGGCTACCAAATTTCTCAATACGATTTACCGATCGTATCCGGCGGCATGCTTGCGGTTGAAGTCATCGGGAAAGGTGCCGTGCGTCCGATCGCTCGTATCGGGATTACCCGTGCACACCTCGAAGAGGATGCGGCGAAGAACCTGCATGGCGAGGAAGGAAAGACGTTCGTCGACTTTAACCGCGCCGGCGTTCCGCTCCTTGAGATGGTAACGGAGCCGGACTTCGCTTCCCCGCTTGAGGCCAAAGTATTCCTGCACGAACTTCGCCTCATCGCACGCACGCTTGGCGTGTCCGACGCGGACATGGAAAAGGGACAAATGCGCTGCGATGCGAACATCTCGCTGCGCAAGCGCCGCGAAGACGGATCCGTGGAAGGTCTCATGTTCAACCCGAAGACCGAAATCAAGAACTTGAACTCATTCCGCCATGTGGAGCGTGCGTTGGCATTCGAAATTGATCGCCAGACGCGCATGTGGGAACAGGACACGCCGCCTGCCGTTTCGACGACGCGTGGATGGAACGATGCGAAAGGCATTACGGAAGAACAACGTATCAAGGAGAGCGAAGGTGATTATCGATTCTTTCCTGAACCAGATATTCCACCGCTCGACCTCACCATGATCGCCGAGGAATGTGCTCGTTCCCTTCCAGAGCTTCCTGCCGCAAAGCGTGCACGATTTGTTACCGAATATTGCCTGAAGAAAGATGATGCGCGTCAGCTCGTGGACGACCCGGCGCTTGCCGCGTTTGCCGAGAACGTGTTTTCTGAACTTCATGCATGGCTCGATGCGTTGCCAGCGAACGAAGGCGCATCGGAAGAACTTCAAGCGCAGGAGAAATCCCGCATTGGCCGGCTTGTTTCCACTTGGATTCTCACCAAGCTTCTCGGCCTGATGAGCGAGCGGTCGATCGATATTCGAACCTGCAAAGTCGACGCAGAGAACTTCGCCGAGCTGATCGTGCTGGTCGCAACCAGTAAGCTCAATGCGGCTCGCGCGCTCGAAGTCCTTGCCATCATGCTTGAAAGCGGAGCGGATCCTTCGCACGTCATGGAAGACAGGAAGCTGGGAGCCATGGAGGACACAGAGGCTCTCGCAGACGCGATCGATCGGATCATGGTTCAGCACGTGGCCGAAGTCGCCCGCTACAAAGCCGGCGAAACACAGCTCCTCGGATTCCTCATCGGTCAGGTGGTGCGTGCCACGGAGGGGGCAGCAGACGCAAAGACGGTTAAGAACCTCCTCTCGGTAAAGCTTGGCTAATATGGACATGATGAACACTCACGTCAAAGTAAACGTCATCGCTGGTGGCATCGTCGAAAAGGACGGCAAGATTCTTGTCGTGCGCGAGCCGCTTAAGCTGGATCCCACGAAGCGCTTGGTGATTACCCAGCCATCGGGTCACGTCGAGGAGGGCGAATCGTTTGAGGAGGCGCTCGTCCGCGAGACGATGGAGGAGTCCGGATACAAGGTGCGTCCAACCGCCGTTGTCGGCGTCTACTTGCAGCGCATGCCCACCTACAACTCCATCCGCGTGACCTACGCCTGCGAGCTGGTGGATGACAAGCAGCAGCCTATTACCGACGAGCACGTGATGGAGGCCGTCTGGATGACGCCCGAGGAACTGAAACAGCGCCGAGGCGAATATCGCCCAGGCGCCACCGCCGTCGGGTTCGATGACTACTTCGCCGGCAAGCGGTTTCCGCTTGAGGCCGTGCGCTTCATCGATCACCTACAAAATCCGTAACCAAAGGAAGGGCCCTCCGCGCATCGTCTATCCAGATGATGCGCGGATCTTTTTTAAACCAGGTCATCTGGCGCTTGGCGTACTGACGCGTGTGCGTCTTCACGTCCTGAACGGCTTGCGCGGCGCTTATTTTTCCATCGATGAACTGCAGGATTTCGCGGTAGCCGATGCCGGTGGCCGCGTGCGTGTCGCGCGAGAATTGTTTTGAGAGGCCGCGCACTTCATCGAAGAGACCTTTCGCAATCATCGTGTCGACGCGTTCGTCGATGCGACGCGCGAGTTCGTCCTTAGAAACTTCGATGCCGATCTGGAGCGCGTCATATCGCGGTGCGCCTTTGGTGAGCTGTGCCGAAAACGGCTTACCAGTTTTCTTTGTCACTTCGAGGGCGCGAACCAAACGGCGCTTATTGTCGCGGTCGATCCACTCGGCGCCTTCAGGATCTAGGCGTTTGTACTCGGCGTACAGATCCTCTTCCGTGCGCGCTTCGAGTTCCTTGCGAAGTACTGGATCAGGTGGGGTTTCTGCCATGTTCAGATCGTCGATGAGGGCGCGCACCCAAAGCCCTGTTCCGCCGACGATGATCGGGAGATGATTTCGCGCAAGAATTTCCTTCACGCGGGCCTCGGCGTACGCCTTCCATTCGGACACGGAAAGATCGCCATCGGGTTCTACGAGGTCGATTCCCCAGTGAGGAACCTCATCGACGATCATGGCCCTGCCGCCGGCGAACAGCTCGTGGATCGAGCGCGACGAACCCCCTCCAACTCCCCCTCCGAGAGGGGGAGGGTTCGAGTCGCGGATGGGCTTCGCCGTCCCGATGTTCATGCCCTTATAGACCGTCCGCGAATCCGCGCAGACGATTTCTCCGCCGAAGGCCTTCGCGACCTCAATGGCCAGGGCGGATTTCCCACTGGCCGTTGGACCGACGATAACGACGATTTTTGGCATCAGCTGAGCTGAGCTCTGCAGTTTTTCGGCCATATTTGCCCTGAATCGTACCCGAAAATTACCTATCTAGCAACGCGGCCACTCTTGACTTTTTCGCAATTTTAGGCTAGGTTGTGCCCAGTCTCAACCGCACGGAGGAAGCATGAGATCACAGGGTGCGAAGATTTATAGTGTGTTTTCAGACAAAAAGTTCGAGAGCGATTGGATGGCGCGACAGCTCCTCGATCTGGTTGGCATGGCCCCCGGGCCCGTCAGCAAGGATCGTGGGCACACGGTGTTCGTAGAGTTCGAGATCAACAACGGCACCATCAATCCCGATTTGCTGAAGGGCATGTGGTTCCAGATCATGATCCCGCAGAAGCCCGGCGGCCCGCTGGTGACCGTCAAGAAGCTGGATCTTGAAATCGAGTCGAAGACCGAGTTCGCCTACCGCGACGTCGACGTGTCCGAGACGGACGTGCACGGCCGCGAGTGGGTCGCGAACAGCCGGCGGCTCATCGCCTGGACAAAGATGAGCGACGATCCGATCGTCATTGATCCGCGTGCCACGGTGAAGGTGATCTTGCATACGCGTCACATCTTCACCATCCCGGCCAAGCAGATCCTGGTCGCACCAGAAGAGATGGCCGTCGTCATCCCCCTCCACGACAGGTAAACCCCAACCACTCTCATCTCTTCTTTATTGACGCCACGGGTCCGACCCCGTGGTTTTTCTTTTCCATGAATGATCTGTGGTATACTTGTCGGGATTTATCCCCACGTATGCCATCCCACAAAGAACAACAGCCTCGTGCAAAACAAGAAGCGAAAGAATCAAAACGTAAAGCAAGTCCCGATCTCGCAAAAGTCGGTGCGGAACGTGCCGCAAAAATCGGTCGACCTCCGGTCGTGGACCGAAGTCTTGAAGCGATCCAAAATTACCAAAAATCCATCGAGGAGGTTGAGGCGAAGATGGATGCCATCAACGGCGATGCCTCCCTTTCTGCCGACCAGCGCAACAAGAAGTACGAAGTGCAGTTCAAGAAGCAGGCCATTTACGAAAAGAGCATCGAGGACACAAGCAAGATGCTCCTGAAAAAATACGGCACCCAGCTCGATGCAGGAACTATCGCCAAGCTTGAAGAGAACGTGAGTCCGGAGATCACGGAAGTACCGGAAGAAGGGCCGATGGCCGGCGAACCGATGGCGTGGGAAACCCCAGCTCCGGTTGAGATGGCTCCAATCAAGGCGAAAAAAATTGAGGAAAAAGAATTGGATTTTGATATTGATGTCGTGGAACCGGAAGCTAAAGAGAGCCTCGTTCCGGAACTGGATAAAGAAGAAGAACCAATTCTTCTCACCAATAAAAAGTCGAAGCCAGTTGCTGCGGAAGACCTTGCCCAGCCTTCACACCGCCGCGGAAAGAAGGATCAGGCCAAGTACGAACAGGCGGAGTTCAAGCGTGAACATGTCGCTAAGGCCAAGGCCAAGCACACGGAGAAGATCATGCCGTACATCCGCAAGCAGGAGTCTAAGGATGCAGCGGCTGACCGCGTCCTCACGGCAAACGCCTCCGAATTTGTGAAGCTTGGCGTGGAAGCATCCGACGTGAACGCCGTAGCGGAACTCATCGCGGAATCGGACCGGATGAATGTGCGCATCGAAAAGCTTGCCAAGGCCTATCCAGGCACCGGAGCCGCCCAGGAGCGTGATCGCCTGGCGGACACGGAAGCCGAGTATGGAGCAGAGCTGAAGAAGCTTCTCGGAAAGGACCTTATGGCCGACGAGAAGGCCATGAAGCGCCTGACCATGCTTGCCAATGAGCGGGAAGAGATGGGCGGCGTACAGAAAAAGCTACACGCAGACGTGAAGCGCGACGTAAAGGCTCATCACGACGTTCCTGAAAGCTATTTCGAGAAGGGCGGGGCTCCAGAGCTCGCCATCATGAAAGAGCTGAACCTGGAAAGCGACGATGAAACTCCACAGCTCTTCTCGGACATCAAGAAGGTCTATCAAGACACGTTCAAACAGTGGGAAGCGCATCGCAAGGACCTTGGGAATGAAATCGAACCGCTGCCGAGCTGGGAAACCTTCATGGCTACGGAGCCAGTGAAGCCAAAGAACGCCTGGGAAAAAATGAAGCGTGCGTTCATCCCCTATGTCACCCCGCGCAATGACATGTGGAACCAGATGATGAAAGCCCGCGAGGAATTGTCCGCAGGCGCATCGGGAGTCAATTCCCGAGCCCGCGAACGGATGAACGAATCCAAGCGGAAGGCGCAGAAAGGACGATAAAACAAAACGGACCGAGATTATTCTCGGTCCGTTTTCGATTTCGTACCCTTCGAGGAACCTCAGGGTGTAATCCTGATGGATTACACGGGAAACTTCCCTGCTTCCAGCGCGCGGGCGATGACGTCTGCCTGCGGGATCACGAGTTTCTCTTCGCTGCCGAACACGTTCACCTGCATGTCTCCGCCCTCCACTTCCTTCCCGCCGACGACGATCGTCCAGGGGATCTTCATCAGGGCGGCCGCACGGATTTTTTTGCCGAGCTTTTCATCGGACGCGTCGAGCTCCGCGCGGATGCCGGCGTCCTTGAGCTTGGCGAGAAACTCCTTCGCGAACGGAATAAAGGTCTCAGAAACGGTCGCAAGCCTGATTTGCACCGGAGCGAGCCACATGGGGAATGCACCTGCGTAATGCTCGATAATCACGCCAAGGAACCGTTCCAGCGAGCCGGAGATGGCGCGGTGCACCATGACCGGGCGATGCTTCTCTCCGTCGGCCGCCGCATATTCAAGTCCGAACCGTTCTGGCTGGTTGAAATCGAGCTGCGCCGTGGCGAGCTGCCAGTTGCGGCCGATCGCATCGGTCGCGATGAAATCGATCTTTGGGCCGTAGAAGGCCGCTTCGCCAACGCCGACGAAGTATTCCTCCCCCATTTCCTTGAGGAGGTCGGCGAGCTGACCCTCGGCGAGCTTCCAGAGTTCTGGGGAGCCGAGATAGTTCTCCGGATGCGCCGGATCATGCGTCGACAAGCGAATCTTCAGCGGCATGCCGAGGCCAGCGTAGAATTTCTGGATGAGCTCGGCAATCTGGCGGACTTCGCCCTTCACCTGATCCGCAGCGCAGAACACGTGGGCGTCATCCTGCGTGATCGAACGCACGCGTGTGAGTCCAGCGAGCTGGCCCGTGTTCTCGTCGCGATAGACGGTCGTCGTCTCCGCGAAACGAATCGGGAGGTCGCGGTAGCTGCGTGGTTCCGAGGCGTAGATCTGCGCGTGGTGCGGGCAGTTCATCGGCTTCAGGATGAAGAGGTCGTCCGTCTTCTTGCTGGTGACATGAAAAATGTCGTCCTGGAACTTGTCCCAGTGTCCGGAGGTCTTGTAGAGATCTACTTTGGCGAGGTGCGGGATCCACACGCGCTCGTAGCCTTGCGGACGCGTGAGCGACCAGACGAACTCCTCGAGCGCGCGGCGCATCGAGGCGCCCTTAGGCGTGAACAATGGGAGCCCTGGGCCGACGAGCGGCGAGAACGCGAACAGGCCAAGCTCGGCGCCGAGCTTGCGGTGGTCGCGCTTCTTAGCTTCCTCGAGCATGGTCAGGTAGCTGTCGAGTTCCGCCTGGGTCGCGAAGAGCACGCCGTAGACGCGCTGCATCTGCGGATTTTTTTCATCGCCGCGCCAGTAAGCTCCGGAAACCTTGGTGAGCTTGAACGCGCCGCCGACTTCGCTTGATTTCGAAACGTGAGGGCCGCGACAAAGATCGACGAACGATCCGGTCTCGTACACGCTCGCGGTGGTTGCGCCTACCTCGACGTCCTGCGCTTCATCGGGACGGATACTTGTGGTTCCTTTGTCCTTCAGGGCCGAAAGAAGTTCAACCTTAAAGGATTGGCCACGTTCCTTGAAAAAGGCGATCGCTTCATCGATGGGCATTTCCTTGCGGACGAACGCGTCATTACGCGTAATAATTTCGCGCATCTTCGCATCGATGGCCACGAGGTCCTCCTCCGTAATGGTGTGCTCGAGGGAAAGGTCGTAGAAAAAACCATCATCGATCACTGGACCGACGCCAAATTTCACGCCTTGATAAAGTTCATTTACGGCCGCGGCCAGGACATGGGCCCCGGAATGGCGCTTGGCAAACAGTTGTTCGGAATCGTTCATAGTTGCTCAACAGTACTAAAAAGGGCCTGAGGTTGCAAAGGTGTCAAAGGTTGCAAAGGTAGCAGAGGGCAATTAGACGAAAAGGCCGAGCAAAATACTCGACCTTCTCACCCTTTGAAACCTTTGCTCCATTTGCAACCTCTGGAACCTCCTTAATCCACTTTCACTTCAATATGATCCTTCAGCCGTGGAATCGTGTTGATCCATGGAGGAAAGAACTGGATGTCTACGCTCTCGGCAAGGCCGCTCTTTGCGATCATGCCTCGTACTTCCTCAGCGGACTTCCCGGCGAAGGTTCCTGGGTCCAGAGATGCATTATTCATGGAAGGCACCATTACGCCATCAAGATAGACACGAACGTTGGCCATCTCCCCTTCTACATCCACTTTTTCCACGGCAGCCGTCAGACCTGCGTTGTTTACGGATTTGAATTCCTTTCCTGGGACCAACTGGTCATAGAGCTTTCTTACGGCGACTTCCTCGACGGCGGCGCGATCAAAGAAGACGCTTGTCACCTTGAGGGACATGGTCACGGTGTAGTCCCCTGCCGTTGCACCCGGCACCACGGACCGCTTGTCCTCGACTACGCTCGTTGAGAAGGATTCGCCGGCAAATGCCGTTCCCGCCTCTGCGCGCATCGCAATCTTCGCCTCTTCTTCAAGTTCTTTCTTCAACACCGCAGCGGAACGGTCGAGTTCATCGGCCGTCACGACCGATACGGACGAAAGGCCGCCAAAAAATGGCATTTTGCTTTCCGCGTAGATTTCCTTGCGCAAGGATTCTGGAAGCCCAGGAATCGTGAAGGAAACCCCCGTGCCGATATCTCCCGTCTTTCCCGACTGGTCGGCATAGGCAGGGGCTGAAACCGATCCTTTTGCCGGAACGTTCACCGTTGCGTCTATGCGAAAAAGTTTTCCGTCCGTCGTAAGGAGACGGGTGGTTTTGACGAGCGTCTGGTTGTTTCCGGTTTTATTGTAAATTGTGACGTCACCGTGGGCCACTCCTTCCACTTCCTTTGCTCCCTCGGCCGTTACCTTGAACGACTGAGTCTTGCCAATCGCCTTTGAAAGGATGCGACCGCGCACCTCGCTTTCCTTGGTCGGGGTCTTCACGACATCCATGAGAAACTCAGCTTTGGCGCTCTCCCCCTTTGCATGGACCAGAATGGTCGCCTTTACCGTGGACATATACACCACGACCACAAGAACGACCGCGACGACCGCGACAAACCCTATGGCGAGGCGCCGATAGAGGGAGAGATGATGCATTTCTTTGGCCGGCATTTCCAAATCCGTATCGGATTCTACATCGAGCATTTCATCGTCCGCATTGAAGGCGTACTTAGGCGAGGTTTTTCGGACAGGAATAGATTTCCCGCTTTTTGATGAGGGTTTTCTGATGGTGGGGGACATATTGGGGATAAGTATAGCACGACAGCGGGGTAGTCAGAAGTCAGTAGTCAGTAGTCAGGGTTAAACGGTCTCTCTGACGACGTTTTCTCGTCCCACAAGCGAGGCAAGCTCGGTTACAAGCTCGTCGCTGATGGAAACCGTATAGTCGGTCTCGACTTTCCTGTAAGTTCCGGCGGATTCGACTAAAAAGCACACGCGTTCGATGCCGGGCGAGGCCTTGAGGGTTTCGCGCAGCGCAGCGATCGTCTCTTGGTTCGGCCGGCCCTTGAGGGCGATCGATAAGGTTCCTCGATGAATGACGGCTGGCTTCACTTCGATCTCGCCGCCACCGAATACGGCGCGGGTTTTCTTGGCCACGACCTCTTCCATTCCCATTCCTTCGACCCCTTCCATTCCCTTCATGCCTTCCGGAATCCATCCGCCGTTCCTCAACAGTTCCGCGACCCCTTCCGCCTCGCCTTCCTTCACCGCCATGAACGAGTTGGCGAGTAGCTTCGCCTCTTCGACGGTTTCCGATTCGATCTCTTCCCCA
>CALRBH010000010.1 GCA_943354165.1 Candidatus Uhrbacteria bacterium RIFOXYB12_FULL_58_10 | reverse complement strand
CATCAATACGCTGGTTGAAAAGGAACGCGACACCAAGAACGATCTCTTGCGCGGACAGATCGCGGACTACCGCTCCTTCGTGAAGGAGCTGGTGGAGCTCGGGGAAATCATGCAGAAGCGGTTTTACCTCGTGGTGCCGTACGATCCGGTGTCCAATAAGACCAAGAGTTTTTTCAGCCGGCTCTCGGAAGCCGTTTCCCCATCGGCCGCCGCCAACCTAAACGCCAAGCAGATGGCGGACCGCCAGGAACAGCTCGCACGTCGCGTCTCGCTCACGAGCGGTCAGCTGCAGAGCATGGGCCTCGGCGTGGCCCGGCTCGATACGCAGTCGCTCATCGAGCTCTATTACACCTGCTACAACCCGGATATTTTTGAATCAGAACGCCTTTCGGATTTATCGAAGGTACAGGTGGAACCATAGATATGAAATGCCAAATAAAACGACAAACGACAAAGAAAAGGGAAAACGACAAAAGGGAAAAAGTTCCTACGTTTGTCGTTTGGAGTTTATCGTTTGTCGTTTAGCCCAATATGGCCATTGAGATGGGACAACTCGGCAAGCGCCTGCCGCCTCCGCCGCCGGAGGCCATCAAACCTCCAAAGGAGGCGGAGCTTAAGGCTGCCACCGAGCGCATTGTTCTCGAGGAGGAACGGGTGTATCGCAAGGGAACCGTCACCATTAAGGACCTCATCAGCCCAGCATCGTTCGAGGTGAACCCGAACTTTCTCATTCTCTCCGGCCTGTACGTGCGCACGTTGTTTGTCATTACGTATCCGCGCCACATAGGTTTGGGCTGGAGCGCGCCGTTCATCAACCTGAACAAGATGGTGGACATCGGCATGTTCTTCTATCCCATCAAGGCTAACATTATTCTGAAGCAGCTGCAGAAGAAGGTGGGTGTGCTTGAGGCGGGCATCGTTGGCGATGCGGAGAAGGGCGCGCCGCGCGATCCGCTGCGCGAAACCGCCTTGCGCGACATCGAGGCGCTCCGCGATGCATTGACCCAGGGTATTGAGCACTTCTTCCAGTTCGCGTTTTACGTCACGCTCTACGACAAAGATAAGGAACAGCTGGACCGCCGCACACAGGAGGTGGAAGCGATGTTCGGCAGCAAACTCATCTACTCCAAGGCCGGCTACTATCAGACGGAGCAGGGGTTCAACTCCACGCTCCCGCTCGGGAACGATGAGCTGATGATCACCTACAACATGAACACCTCGCCCATCGCGGCGAGCTTCCCGTTCATTTCATCGGACCTCACTTCCGACAACGGCATTCTTTACGGCATCAACCGCCACAACAATTCGCTCATCCTGTTCGACCGCTTCAGTTTGCAGAACGCGAATGGCGTGGTGTTTGCGACCTCCGGTGCCGGGAAGTCGTACGCCGTGAAGCTGGAGATTTTGCGCTCGCTCATGATGGGAACGGATGTGATCGTCATCGATCCGGAAATGGAATACAAGCACCTATCGGACGCGGTAGGCGGCACCTACATCAACGTCTCCCTCGCCTCCCAGGCGAAGGTGAATCCGTTCGATTTGCCTCGTGCGGTCGGAGAAGGGACCAAGGTGGAAGACGTGATCCGTTCCGCGGTCATCACCATCAAGGGCCTCCTGCGCATCATGATTGGAACCCCCACGGGCGAAGCGGGGAAGATTGGATTTACTCCAGCAGAGGATTCCTTGCTCGACCGCGCCCTTATCGAAACGTACGCGAAGAAAGACATTACCGCCGATACGCCGGACCTGGCCGTGATCGAGCCGCCGACCATGACGGATTTCCAGGACGTGCTCGAGGGGTTCGACGGATCCGCCGAGCTCGTGGCGCGCCTCAAGAAATATACGGAAGGCACGTTCGCCGGACTTCTCAACTCGCCGACCACCGTGGAGATGACCAACCAGCTCGTCACGTTCTCCGTGCGCGATCTTGAAGATGAGTTGCGTCCGGTCGCCATCTACACCATCGTGAACTACATCTGGAACGTGGTGCGCTCGGAACGCAAGAAGCGCGTGCTCGTCATCGACGAAGCCTGGTGGCTCATGCAGTACGAGGACTCCGCGAAGTTCGTTTTCGCGCTCGTGAAGCGCTGCCGCAAGTACTTCCTCGGGGTGACCACCATCACGCAGGATGTGAACGACTTTTTGCGCTCGCCGTACGGCCAGGCCATCGTGAACAACTCCGCCACGCAGCTGCTCATGAAGCAGTCGCCGGCGGCCGTCGATTTGGTGCAGAAGACTTTCAACCTCACGGACGGGGAAAAGTTCCTGTTGCTCGAGTCCGGCGTCGGGGAAGGGATTTTCTTTGCAGGTCAGAAGCATGCCGCCATCAAGGTGGTTGCGTCTTACAGCGAAGACCAGATCGTCACCACCAACCCGGCCCAGCTCCTCGAGCAGGAAAAGCGCCGCAAGGAATTTGAGGCGAAGCAGGGCGCGCGCCCGGATCAGAAGGCACCTGCCGCCGCGGCTCCAGCGGCAGAGGCGGCCCCGGACGTTATGGATATCGATAAGGAGGCGGAAGAAGCTGTGGCTGAACTTGAAAACGAAAAGGCTCAGGCTGATGCCGCCGCCGCCCTTCTTGGAGGGGAAGATGCCGGCAAGGCGGAGGCGGAACGGATTAAGCAAACGCTCGCTTCATAACGTATGACCTCTCGCACCAAACGCATCACGGTCGTGGCTGGCGTGCTCATCGCCATCCTGCTTCTGATCCTCTTTTTCCTGCGCCGAGACCAAGAAATCGTGGAGCAACCCATCCCGACCATCGTGCCGGGGCAGCAATTGACTCCGACGGCCGTGGTTCCAATTTCCTCGCCGGAGCTTGAGGCGGAACGGGTGACGACCTCGAATGCCCAAACAGTGGCAAAGATTTTCACGGAGCGTTATGGCAGCTTTTCAAACGAAGCGAACTTTGGAAATATCCGCGACGTTCTCCCGCTCACAACCGCGTCCTATCGTGCCGAACTCGAGGCTTATATTGCCTCGGCTCCCACTCCAGTCGGGTTCTATTCGGTCACCACGCGCCTTGTTTCTGTGAAGGTGAATGACATGGACGATGTCGCTGGTACTGCGGACTTCACGCTTTCCACGCAGCGCACGGAAGCGAAGGATGCTCCGCAGAACATCGTGGTGCGCTATCAGGACATCGATATTTCTCTTGAAAAGCAGGGTGATACATGGTTGGTCTCCGACGCATCCTGGAAGTAAGTAGGGCCGTGACATTGGATTGCTTGTGTCCGCGGCTTTGTGTTCGGTGCAGGAAGGAAGGAGCGCTCATCTGTGAGTCGTGTTGGGAGAATTGGACAGTGACCGCGCCGCCAAACGGATGTCCAGGCTGCGAACTAGATAAGGCAGGAAAGATCTGCACGGCCTGCGTAGGTACATGGGGTTTGGCTGGACTCGCCAGTATGGATTCGTATGCCGATCCTGTTCTTCGACGTCTCATCGGGGCTTGGAAGTTTACGGGCGACCGCCAGGCGTTTGGATTGCTGAAAACACATCTGTGCCTGTTTGCTGAACGATTGCGCCCCTATCACTATCAAGCCGTAACCTGGGTCCCCTTACATGCCTCTCGAAAGCGGGGCCGAGGGTTTGATCAAGCGGAATTGCTCGCCCGTGCCGTCGGAAGTGTCTTGAACATCCGTTGCGAACCATTCGTCGAACGCGTCGTCCATACGCCTCCACGGGCTAAGACCCACGCAGGGGAGCGGGGAAAGGACGACATGGCAGGAGTGTTTGTGGGCCGTGGCACGTCTCCTGAACGTGTCCTGCTTGTGGATGACGTGTTCACCAGCGGGGGAACGATGGACGCGGCGGCAAAGGCGTTAAAAGAGGCTGGCGCCAAGGAGGTTTGGGGATTGACGCTGGCGCGCGGATAGCAAAACACCCTGTCTTTCGACTGGGTGTTTTGTGGTGCGCTCGGCACGACTCGAACGTGCGACCCTCAGCTCCGCAAGCTGATGCTCTATCCAACTGAGCTACGAGCGCAAAATGTCTACTATCCAAGTCCGACGCCTTGAGAGGGTCGGACCCCCGACCGCCTATCAAGGCGCGCCGGGGCTGAGCTACGAGCGCGTATTCCCTTAAAAAGCCTAGACCTTATACACGCGGCGGAGGGTGTCCGTCAAGGTTTCCTCGGTCCGTTCGAGGTTTTCGCGGCAGTATTCAATCAGGTAGCTCCGCACCTCATTTGGGTCTACATTTTCCAGCGGGATGGACAGTAACGGCTGAATGACGGACCGGAACGAGAAGTACAGCTGTTTTACCTTAGGCGGATTGTAAGCGATGGAAAAATCGTTCACGGAACGGTAGTCGTAAAAGGCTTCGCCGATCACGATTCCTGCGGTGGTGATGATGACCTCAATCCGATTGGGTTCCCGGAACGTAGAGACGAGCGTGATCACGCCCAACATGAGGACGATCACCGCGAACAGGAAATTCTGCGTCACGACGGAATAGATGATGAGCCCGGCGCCAACCACCGCGGCGATGGCATACCACCGGCCCGAGCGAATCGCGCGAGGGTATTCATCAACTTCCCACGCCATAAGCTCACGCCCAGCGTGCTTCATTCCTTCAGGAATTTCCATGTCTTGGGTGTCCTCCATACCCCACAAATATACCACATCTATGCAGACTGGCGGAGAGAGTGAGATTCGAACTCACGAGACCTTTCGGTCTGCCAGTTTTCAAGACTGGAGCCTTCAACCACTCGGCCATCTCTCCATATTGCCAACAACCTTTGAAAATAGATCGTCTGAGGTAGGTTTGATTGACCTACGCCCAATATAACACTGTTTTATCAAATATTCTTTTCCGTCGCTGGTCAGGATATACAACCAATCGTATACACAGGTCAGGGTCTTTTTTACAACGTAACCTTTTGAATTTGAATGCACTCTTCTCAAATCAACCTCCCCATTGCTCGCATATCGCACCTGAACACGCTTTAACGTGCCATTCTCATCCACAGCCAAATCATAGGCAGCCGACTCCGTCAGCGGAATCAACACATCAAGACCAGCCTTAGTAAACGAAGCGATCGCCTGAGCAACTGCCGTATCACCTTTTCTTTGTGTAAGTCTCATACCGAGATATTCTATCACGGTAGGGGCAACCGGCAGCGTGTCTACAATATCAATGTAATGACTGGCGGAGAGGGAGGGATTCGAACCCTCGCGCGGGGCAAAACCCCGCCTACAGGATTAGCAATCCCGCCCCTTCAACCTCTTGGGTACCTCTCCGTAAACTCGATCTGTACATGTATTTTGCTGGGATACATGGACCTTGGTGAGAGGTCATTTCAATGAACTACCGCCGAAACCATACTGTATTCATGGGGAAATATCAATATACTTTTCCCTCCTTTGTCGTTTTCCATCTTTCTTTGTCGTTTGTCGTTTTTTGTTTATCGTTTCTTAAGCTATCCTGCCCCAATGGCCCTGCACTTATCCACATCCGTGCGCATCCTCCCAGGGGTAGGGGAGGAAACCGCCAAAGACCTCCGATCCCTCGGCATCTTGTCCCTGCGCGACCTTTTGTTATATTTCCCATTCCGCTACGACGACTTTTCGCGCATCCTGCCCATCAACAAGCTTCGGCATGATGAACCGGCGACGGTGATCGGAACCATTACGGAGATCAATAGCCGGCCATCGAAGAAGAATCGACACCTCACTATTACGGAAGCCAAACTCGAAGATGAATCGGGCGTTCTGAAAGTAATGTGGTTCAACCAACCGTACCTCGAAAAAACTCTGCGTCCTGGCGCACGCGTGTCACTCGCGGGCCGACTCGATGTGAAGTTCGGTCGCACGTTTGTGAACCCGGTGCAGGAACCGGCGGACGTTCGCGTACACACCGGCCGCCTTGTCCCGATCTATTCACTGACCGCCTCACTGACCGCACGTCGATTACGCACGGCAATGAAAGCCGCACTTCCAGCTGCCGTCGAATTCACCGAGTGGCTTCCGGATGAGGTGATGACCGACGCGTCGCTTCCTCGATTAGCCGATGCGATCAGCGCGATTCATTTTCCAGATACGCGTGTCGAACTCGACGCGTCGATCAATCGTTTGAAATTCGATGAGCTCTTTTTGCACCAGCTCCAGTTCGCCGAAGTGCGTCGTGAACGTGCGGTGAAGAAAGCTCACGCGGTTCCCGTCGATGAGACGTTTCTCAAAACGTTCGTCGCGAGTTTGCCATTTCCGCTTACCAAGAGCCAGCGTTCATCCGCCTGGGAGATCGTTCAAGACTGTGCAAAAGGGGAGCCAATGAATCGCTTGCTCCAAGGAGACGTTGGATCCGGCAAAACCGTCGTTTCAGTTATCGCAATCGCCGAAGTTCTGAATGCGGGGAAAGCCGCGGCGTATCTGGCTCCGACCGAATTACTCGCGGCCCAACAGCACGCCGCTCTATCGAAGTTCCTCCCAGGAAGGCCAGTAGGACTTCTTACAGGTTCTATCGCCATGGTTGGGGATAAGTCTGTGGATAGGGAAGAGCTAAGTCGCGCGATCAAGTACGGTGACGTTCGATGCATCGTCGGCACGCACGCGCTGTTCCAATCAAGTGCTCAAACCGTGCCCGATCTCGCGCTCGTGATCGTCGACGAACAGCACCGCTTCGGCGTAGAACAGCGCCACGCACTTCTCGAAACCGGCGACATTCCCGCTCCGCATCTCCTCTCGATGACCGCGACGCCGATTCCACGATCGCTCTCCCTCACGCTTTACGGCGACCTCGACGTTTCGATTATTTCGGAGCGACCGAAAGGACGATTACCGATCGCGACCTACCTCGTCGACGCAACTGATCGCGACAAGGTCTGGGAAAAAGTTCGCGAGGAAGCGGCCGCAGGGCGTCGAACGTACGTCGTTTGCCCGCTCATTGAGGAGTCAGAAACAGTAGGAGGGAAGTCGGCGGTAGAAACGTCGAAGGAACTTTCGAAAGGCGCGCTTAAGGGGCTCAAGGTCGGACTTCTGCATGGCAAAATGAAACCGTCTGACAAGACGGAAGCGCTCGATGCATTCCGTTCGGGGAAACTCGACGTACTTGTCTCGACGACTGTCGTTGAAGTCGGCGTCGATGTGCCGGAAGCGACGGTCATCGCCATTATGGGTGCCGAACGCTTTGGTCTCGCGCAGCTTCACCAGCTCCGCGGCCGCGTCGGTCGTGGCAAAGACGCCTCATACTGTTTCCTGCTTCCCGACGCACTCACTCCTCCTGGAAAGAAACGACTACAATCACTCGTTGAAAGCGACGACGGTTTCGCTCTCGCAGAAATCGACCTCCAGCTGCGCGGTGCAGGGAACCTGTTCGGCAACGCCCAGTCCGGCTTCCCGGACTTCAAGCTCGCCACGCTTGCCGACGTCGACATAATGAAAATCGCCCGCGATGCAGCCAAGAAGCTGCTGGCGGGCGATCCACTCCTCGAAAATCATCCGGTCGTGAAGGAAGCGGTAAAACTTTCGTTTGACCGCGTACATCTGGAATAGGGAATTAAAAAAGGGCCCCTGTGGGCCACGGACAGTACTGACTACATGCCGGCACTCATCGCGAATGCGATGTGGGCGCGACAACTTGCGGGCGTCATGTCGATGTTTTCCCGTTCGCAGTACGCGAATGGGTCTTGGATGTCGTCGTCCCTATCGAAGTGATAGATCAGCGACAAGATGAAAAGAACGGAAAGGATGGAAAACGTCTCTTTATTCACGTGCACCTCCATTATTGTGCAAGGCAAATAATAGCACAGAAAATGGTGCTTGTCCAGCCCCTTAGAGCTCGCTCACGAGCTTAATCATCTTCGGCGTGATCACATTGGTGATTCCCATCCGTTTAGCTTCCGCTAAACGTCGATCGAGCTGTGGGACGGAGCGAACTTCGCCACCCAGCCCAACTTCGCCGATCGCGAGAACTGGCCCCGCCGCTTCGTTTTTCAATGCGCCCATGATCGCGGCGCACACGGCAAGATCGGCGGCGGGTTCGTGAAGCTCCATTCCACCGACGACGTTTACGTACACATCCTTTTCAGAAAGGTTCGCTTTCGTTCGTCGCGAAAGAATCGCGCACAACATCTGCAACCGATTCCCATCGAATCCAGACGCACGTCGAACGGGCGTACTAAACGCCATCTTGTCGACGAGGGCCTGCACTTCGACGAGGAAGACACGCGAGCCCTCCATCGACGCCGCAATAACCGATCCGGCCACGTTTACACGCTCAGCGAGAAACCGCGCCGAAGGGTTTTCAACTGCCGTAAGCCCGGTGCCAGTCATTTCGAACACACCAACCTCATGCGTGGCTCCAAACCGGTTCTTAGAGGAGCGTAGAAGCCTGTACGAATGCTGCGGATCGCCTTCGAGCGTCAGAACGGCATCGACGAGATGTTCGAGCATCTTCGGCCCCGCAATCCCGCCATCCTTGGTCACTTGGCCGATAAGCAGAATCGCCACACCTGATCGCTTCGAAAGTTCGAGCAGGAGCGAAGTCACGTAACGGACGAGAGTGGGGGAGCCAGGAGTTCCTTCGAGTTCGGACGAGGAAAGCGTTTGAACGGAATCGATAATTGCCATCGCCGGCTTTTCCTTTTCAATCGTCGCAACGAGCGTTTCGATCGGATGCGCTTCAAGATAGCGAACCTTCGCATTGAGCCCGCCAAGGCGTTCGAATCGGTCAGCAAGCTGTGCTGCGGATTCTTCGCCAGATACGTAAAGGACGGTTGGGGCGGTAAGGGTTGTAAGGGCAGTAAGGGGTTGTGACGCAATTTTGGCGGCTATTGCCGCCACAAGAGTCGATTTGCCGATCCCTGGTTCGCCTGAGAGCAACGTGATTGACCCAGGAACGAATCCGCCTCCGAGGACACGATCAACTTCCGCATCGCCCGAGGGGATGCGTGTGACGTTGCCAGCGGCTTTGGCGTCTTTCAACGCGGTGCTTGTCGTAGCTTTGGCGGGCGAGGCGGAGGACGCACGTTTCGGTGCTGAACCGTTGGATTCCTCCGAACCAACGGTTCCCCAAGCCCCGCACTCTACGCAGCGTCCCGACCACTTCGGGTACTGCGCATCGCAGCGGGAGCAGGTGAACATATAGAGCTAATTGCAGTTTGAAGACATTTTCGGCTGTTCAAAATGCCATGGTTCGCTCGCAAGAACGCAGAATCCTTGTGTTTTCATTTCTGCGATGAGAGCAGCTTGGCAGGGATCGCTGAAACAGGAGGCTTTATTATTGAGGCATTGTTCCTGATTCACACATTGGAGCATGGCACCTGTATCCGACTTTTTTGTGGCCCAAATGTCCAGTGCCCGCCCAGTGGTATGTGGGCAATTCGCTGGATTATTGTCTCGGAGAATGCAGGTTTGAGGGCGTCCAGGCTTTCGATTGCATGTGGCAGATCCAGGCGGGTTCTGGCAGTTTTTCTTGATAAGTGTGGCCTGTTCTTCGACGCTACGGAAACTGCTCGTAACCGACATGCCGAACCCTTGCTTGCTGAGTTCACCGGCGGCGGCGTCGAGTTTAGGAGCCAGCTCTTCCGGGATCTTGTTTAGGCTGCCTGTGATGTTCTTTGCGGTCGGACTCTTAAACAAGGTTGCAAGTTGCCCTGACACGGAATCTGGTTGGTTTTCCTCACCTTGCTGCTCCAACCCGATGTTTGTCGCATACGTCAAACTTAACGGTTGGAAAATAGTGAGTCGCGGATTGATCGTGAACAAAATCACGAACACACTCATGAGCAGGACAAGGCCGATCACAGCATTCTTGATCATTTCCTTCGCCGCCTTAATGTCCCCCGTCTGTGCCCCAAGAATATAGCGCACGCCGCCGATCATGAGGATCACGATGGCGACTGTTGCCGCCGCCCCGAGGAGAAAATTGTAGACGCCCGTGATGTATTGTCCCAGGAAATCGACGGAGATGGTTTTGGTTTTTTCATCAATCAATGGAGCGGTAAACGAGAGCCCGGGGATGGGAATGGAGAGGACGGGAATGATGAATTCTTTTGGCGGCTCGGCCTGTGATGCAGCCGCCTGCGCTTCTTCACTTGCCGTCTGGACACTCACGCATGTGTTCAAGACCGCTGCCCCCGCGGTGGATCCTCGGTCCTCGGCAAAGGCGAAGTTTGTGACGCTCCCCGCCCCTTTTACCGAATTGCAATGGACGTTGCATCTGTCAGCATTGGTGACAAAGTCCGGGAGATCCCCGCTTAACTTGCTGAAGAGGAGACAGGTGGTCACCGTCCCATTCGTAATCGTACAGCTGCACACTTCGTTTCCGGCCGCTAAGGTTGGAATGGGGGCAAGAAGCATCGTTCCGGACAGGAGGAACGCAAGGCTTGCGAACACTTTTGAAAAATAGAGGCTAGTTTTTCTCCACATACGTTTCAAGTTCAGCAAGACTTGCGCTTCCGATCACCCGTTCGCCGTTAATAAACATGGTCGGGGTCGCGGTGATGCCCAGCGCCTGGCCCTCGGCGAAGTCGCGTTCCACGATGGGGAGCGTTTCGCCGGCATCGAAGCAGGCGTTGAACTTTTCCTCGTCGAGCGCGAGCTGGGTGGAGATGGATTTCAGCAGATCCAGCGACAGGATGGAGGACTGGGCGAACAGGGCATCGTGGTATTCCCAGAATTTTCCCTGCTGGTCCGCGCAATGGGCGGCAACGGCGGCGGGCGTGGCGAACGGATGCGCGGCGTTGTTCGGCATGTCCTTCCAGATCACCTGGACCGTGTTCGGATGCGCCTTGCGGAACGCCTCAAGCGTACGGGCGAGCTGCGCGCAGGCGTCGCACTGGAAATCCGCGAACTCCACGATGGTGATCTTCGGCGTTTTTGACCCGATGCGCGGGTTCACGAATGTCGTACTTGGCTGCGTCAGGGTCCCTTCCTGCGCCAAGGAAGGGTTGGGGGTGGTTGCCGGTGGCGTGGCGCGCAGATAGTACAAGCCAAACACGGCCGCTCCCATGAACGCGAATCCCGTGAGCATGAGGAGCGGTTTGGCGGACATATTTTATGAAACGACAAACGAGAAATCCCAAACGACAAAGAAAGGCGAAAAACGACAAATTTTTAAACGTTTGTCGTTTTCAATTTTTCTTTGTCGTTTGTCGTTTGTTTTTTGTCGTTTCATATTACTTAAGCTGGATTTTCTCAATGACGGCCGTTGCGGGATTGCGGAAGAAGAATTCGGAACCGTCGGCGGATACCTCCACCTGTTCCATGGTGACGGGGGTTTCTGGAATAGCGACCACGGTCACGCGTCCGGCGGCGAGGTCTACGCGATACAGCGTGTCAGGAACGTTTGCGGCGATCGCGCGCTGGAGGCCGGCGCCTTCCGGAAGGAATTGAGGAACGGCGCAAAACGCTACGCTGCTGCTTGCGAAGGCGCATTTATCCGCCCAGGTGTTCACCCCAAGGCTCTTGCGGTTGTTGCCCATGGTGGCGGCGGTGCCGTCCGTGATCCAGAGCATCGGCTGAAAGTTTGAGTAGGCTCCGGAGGCGGAGTAGAGCAATTTCTTGCCGTCTGGCGCCCAGTTTGGGGTGAAGTCCAATCCTTCTACGGTGAGGCCACGGAAGTTTTCATGGTTTTTCCCGATCGGCAAAATCATCTTCCGATCAAATCCGCCGGAAATGGCGTCCGCGGTGTCTGAAAAGGCCACGACCTGATCATTTGGCGACCAGCTCATCTGCACCTTGTCCGCGTTTGCGCCAAGCGCCTGGATGGATTTTACGTTCGATCCGTCGCTGTTGGTGATGACGATGGAACGGTTGTCAGGATCCAGCGTGTTTGATTCCGCGATGATCTCATCGGTCGTTGGGGAAAATTGCAGCTCCTCCCAGTGAGAGGGGAGCGTGACCTGGTTTTGCGTGGCGAAGTCGTACACCACATTGGACCCGTCTGGGAATTCAATCACGGCCTTGTCTGCTTCCTTGTTCCAGGAAACCGCATCGGCCTGTGGGAACCTGGTGTCGGAAAGCGCGACGACGTTTCCATTCGCGTCTACGGAATAAAATTTCCCGTCTTTCGGATCGTAATAATTGAGGCCATTTCCCGAGGGGACGCCATGAGCTGCAGAACCCGGGGTGACCGACTGTACTTTGGTCACTCCACCACGGGCGATCGTGTCTGCTCCAGGGAGCGCTCCGGCTCCTGTGGAACCAGGGAGTGGGCCTTGAGGCGGACGTTCTCCTGCCACGCCAGAAGCAGGCAGGCTACCGACCCCTTCCGGGGGGAGCGTTGTGGGTGGGATCGGCTCGACGACATTTCGTAAAAATACGAAGTAGAGGGCCGCGCCGATGCCGACCACGGAAACCAGGAAGGCCGTAAGGGCAAGAACGGTTTTTGCGCGTTGATTCATATTAGAGTCCTACCCATTTTAGTATAATTGAGCTAAAAGAGCCAAAGATACTTTGCACGAGCCCGAACGCCTGGATGGGGTGGTTGATGGCGTACGCAAGCGCGGCCATTTGGAGCAGGGCTAAGACGATGAGGGGAACGAGCACGAGGACAATGAGAAGATCGACAAAGAAAATCGCCACGGACGCGGAAACGTCCGGTAGGAGCGGGATCTTTAAGAACCGCCAGCTTGGCGGGCTGATCATCGGATGCCTTCCATGACTCATCAAATGCCCGACCCAGAGCTTAAGGTTGAACCAGCCGAATCCGACAAGCGGGAGAACGACCGTTTCAGAGCTTGCGATCATTTCCGCCCATGCGGCCCGATCAGCCTGGTCGTTGGCCATGTCTCGATCCGCAAAATCGTCTTCATCTTCATCTTCGTCCTCACCACCTGTGGCGACCGGCTCTTCTCCCACAATATCCGCATCTTCAATCTCGGCCTCCGCATCCTCTTCATCAACGATGTCCGCGTCATCCACCTCCTGTTCTTCCTCAACTCCTGCCTCCTGCCTCCCCCCTCCTGTCTTTTCGACATCATCATTCGCCGCGGTCGGAAACGGCTGCGCCTCATTGTCCGCCCAAGTGCCGCGTTCCCACTCCGGGGCGACCGTGGCAATGCCTCCGCTTGCGGGTCGCTGCGGAGCCCGTGCACGCGAAACAGAATCGTTCAGTTGGACGGAACGATTTCGTTCAAGCGATGGGCTGGGAGCGCGGAGGGCCGGCATCCGCCCATTCTATCACTATCGGCGGGGTTCCGAGAGTTCGATCGCGTCCCCGCGGAGTTTGAGGGCGATGCGCTTTGGGGCGCATGCGATAAGCCGGTCGGCTAGCGGGCTTTCGATGCTGGCGATGAGTTTGCGGCGGATGTCGCGGGCGCCAACGGTCTGATCGACGTTTTTTACGAGATGCTTAGGGATTTCCTCGTTCCAGCGGAGTTCGACGCCGCGTTCCTGAAGGCGGCCGGCAAGCTCGGACAGCTGGCGGGTGGCGATGGTGGTGAGGATGTCCTCGGAAAGCGGGGAGAACATGCACAGGTGGTCGAGGCGGTTCACAAGCTCCGGGCGGAAACGCTCCATGAGCTCCTCGCGGACGTCGGCGGTGAGCGAGGTCTTCGCATCATCGATGCTTCCGGCAAATCCGATGCCGACTTTTCCGAACCGTTCCAACCCCACGTTGCTCGTAAGGACGATGACCGCCTGGCGGAAAGAGACGCTGCGGCCAGTCGCATCGGCAAGCTCACCTTCCTCGAGAAT
The DNA here is from genome assembly GCA_943354165.1 of Candidatus Uhrbacteria bacterium RIFOXYB12_FULL_58_10. Classification (GTDB taxonomy): domain Bacteria; phylum Patescibacteriota; class Patescibacteriia; order UBA9934; family GWF2-40-263; genus CALRBH01. The sequence continues at coordinate 20,423 of CALRBH010000010.1, read as the reverse complement.
CTGAAGCAAAAGGTTCTGCACGTCCTTATGTGCCTTTTCGATTTCGTCGAAGAGCACCACGGCGTGCGGACGTGAGCGAACCGCATCCGTCAGCTTCGCGCCTTCGCGGTAGCCGACGTATCCGGCAGGGGAGCCGACGAGTTTCGACGCAGTGAAGGATTCTGAAAACTCCGACATGTCCAATCGGATCAGCGCCTTTGGGTCTTTGAAAAGTGTTTGTGCAAGCGACCGTGCGAGTTCAGTTTTCCCAACGCCCGATGGGCCGAGGAAAAGGAACGAGGCAAGCGGGCGCTTCGGTGCCGCAAGCCCGGCCTTTGCGCGGCGGATGGCCGAAGCAACCGTTTTTACGGTGACGTCCTGGCCGATCACATGCTCGCGTAGCTGCGCTTCCAATGTAAGAAGCGCTTCCTGCTCCTCCTGCATGAGGTCAGTAAGCGGAATCCCTGTGCGGCGGGAAACGACGCCGGCGACTTCGCGGACACCGACCGTAAGGGTTGGGGAGGTTGGGAAGGTTTGGGAGGTTGGGATTTCTAGCTCTTTCGCTAATCGATCTTCCTCGCGTTTGAGCGCGACGGCGTCCATGAATCGTTCTTCGACGACGGCAAGGCGCTTGGCGTCCCGCACTTCTTCGAGCTTCGCGGCGGCGAGGCGGCGCGCGTCTGCCGGAGCAGGGATGCGTGCGCGCACGCGGACGCCCGCGGCGGCTTCATCGAGAAGATCAATCGCCTTGTCCGGGAGTTTTTTATCGAAAAGATGGCGGACAGAAAGTTCCACCGCGGCGTTTACCGCCTCGGGGAGAATGGCCACGCCGTGATATTTCTCGTAATGCGGCGTGAGGCCATGAACAATATCGAGCGCACGCGCGACAGTCGGCTCCTCCACCGTCACGGTTTGAAAACGACGCTCAAGCGCCGCGTCTGCTTCGATATGCTTCTTGAATTCTGCGTGCGTCGTCGCGCCGATCAATCGAATGTCGCCACGCGCAAGCGCAGGTTTCAGCATGTTCGCCGCATCCATAGACCCACCAGCGGACCCAGCTCCGACAATCGTGTGCATCTCATCGACGAAAAGAATCAGGTCAGGTTCCTTGCGCGCCTCTTCCATGACCTGGCGAAGACGCTGCTCGAATTCTCCGCGGTACATCGTTCCAGCAATCAACCCTGGAAGATCGAGGGCAACAAGACGCTTTCCGCGCAGGGGAGCGGGAACGTCGCCAGACATGATGCGCTTCGCGAGCCCTTCGACGATCGCGGTCTTTCCTACGCCTGGTTCGCCAAGAAGGAGCGGATTGTTCTTGGTGCGGCGGCAAAGAATTTCCATGACGCGTTCAATCTCGCTCTCGCGGCCAATCACCGGATCGATGCGTGACTGCAGCTCTTCCGTGGTGAGGTCGCGGCCAAAGAAATCGAGGGCAGGGGTTTTCTTCTGATCCGCAACCTCCGCGCCTTTTGCTTCCTCCGTCTTTGCACTCGTCCCAACGATTTCCGCAATTTTCGACGCATTCTTCAACACCTCCGCCGTCTGATTCCGCAGCTCCGGCAGGTTCACCGCCTGCTTGGCGAAGAACGCCTCAACCGCGTCTCCGCCGGCGTTCAGCAGGCCGAAGATAAGGTGCTCGGTCCCAACGAATGCGTGACCGTGCGTGTTCGCGGAAAGCACGGCCTTCTCAAGCACGCGCTTCGCCTCGTTTGAAAGATGCAATGTGATGGTGCGCTCTGTGCTCACATGTTCACGTGGGCCATCGATCAATACGGTGAGCATCGCCTCCGTGATGTGTGCGCGCTCAAGCAGCTGACGACCGATGCAGCCTTTCTGTGTCCCCATCGCCCATAGGAGATGAGTGGGATACACGGAGCTTTCTCCACGCTCAACCGCAAGCACCAATGCTCGGGTGAGCACGGTCTTGAGGTTCGTGGAGAATTTTTCGGTGATGTCGGGCATGCGTGGGAATGTGAGGCGTTAGGCTTTAGGCGTTAGGCCGAAGGAAGCAGCGAATTACTCGAGACTTTTAGCTGTGGCCTAACGCCTTGTCTGCCTAATGCCTAAAACTTCACGGCAACCGGCTCATTCGCTGCCTCTGGGGCATCAAAGAACTCATAGCGATGGAATCCAAACAGGCCAACGACGAAGTTCGTCGGAAAAACTTGGATGCGCGTGTTGAAGTCGCGCACGTTGCCGTTGTAAAAGCGGCGGGACTGCTGGATGGTGTGTTCCGCATCGGTGAGGCTCTTCTGGAGCTCCATGAAATTTCCGGAAGCCTGGAGCGCCGGATAATTTTCCGCGATCGCGAAGATGGACTTGAGGGACTCTGTCAGCATGTTCTCGGCCTTCGCGTGCTCCGCCATGGACTTCGCGCCCATCGCCATCGCACGCGCTTCTGCTACGGCCTTGAAAATTCCTTCCTCGTGCTTGGCGTATCCCTTTACGGTTTCCACCAGGTTAGGAATGAGGTCGTAGCGGCGCTTAAGCTGCACGTCGATGTCCGAAGAAGACTCGTCAACGCGGTTGCGTCCCTGGATGAGGGAGTTGTAAGTAAGCATGAGCCAACCTGCGAGAACGACGACGACGGCGAGAATGATCCACATGACCATAGATGACGGGGTTCGGAAGAAGATTTACAATGAAATCCTACGGAAAAATGGGGAGTTCGTCAATTCGTTGAGGGTGGGAAGGGTTGTAAGGGTTGTAAGGGGTGTAAGGGGCTCGGTTTAGCTGATATTACTTGCAAATTATGCAATTTCAGGAAGAGATTTTTCGCTCGTATGATATTCGTGGGACGACGGATCAGCTTTCTGAAGAACTGGCCTTTGCCGTAGGCCGGGCGACCGTGCGCCTCACAGGGGCGAAAACCGTTGTGGTTGGCCAGGATATGCGTCCCACAAGCCCGCTTTTTGCCAAAGCCGTGATCGCCGGGATCCACGCAGAAGGAGCTGATGCGGTGGATATCGGCATGTGTACCACCACGATGTTCAACTTTGCCGTCGGTGCGTACGAAGAGCATGAAGCCGGCGTGATGGTGACCGCGTCGCATAATCCTCCGCAGTACAATGGGTTCAAGGTGAGTCGCGGAAACGCGATGCCGGTGAGCGGAACGGAGATGCTGAAAGGTTTGGAAGGTTTGGGAAGTTCGGAAGGTTTGGAAGGAATAACGACGGTTTTGGATGTTACACAGCCGTACATCGAAAAGATGTTCGAGCTGATCGGGGAGATCAAGTTGAACGGCATGAACGTCGCCATCGATGCCGGCAACGGCATGGCCGGTATTATCCTTCCAAAGATTTTTGATCGGCTCGATGCAAATCTCACCGCGATGTATTTCGATCCGGATGGAACGTTCCCGAACCACGAGGCGAATCCGATTAAAGTCGAAACACTCGAAGACCTTGAAGACAAGATGGTCGAAGTGGAGGCTGACATCGGTGTTGCCTTCGACGGTGACGCGGATCGCATTGGCTTCCTGGATGAGAACGGGGACTTCGTTTCCGGCGATCACATGCTCGCCTTCTTGGCGGAAGATCGTTTGCGCGCGCATCCGGGTGCCGCCGTCGTCTGGAGTCCAAACGCAAGTTGGGCCGTGCGCGATGCTATCGTTCGTGCGGGCGGAAAAAGTATCTGGGAGAAAGTCGGGCGTACCAACATCATCAAGCGTGTCATCAACGAGAAGGCCGCGATTGGCGGGGAAGTGTCCGCGCATTATTTCTATCCGGAGTTCTCCGGTATGGAAGCGAGTGAGTTCACCATGCTCCTCGTGCTCAAGCGCCTTGCGGAATCCGGCAAGAAATTTTCCGAACTGCTCGCACCTGTCCGTATGTACGCACGCAGCGAGGAGACGAACTTCGAGGTGGAAGACAAGGACGCCGTGCTCGCCGCCCTCGATGCGAAGTACGCAAAGGACGCGGTCCTTGTGGAACGCATGGACGGCGCCCGCTATGAATTCGCCGACTGGTGGTTCAACGTAAGGAAATCGAATACGGAGCCGTTGATCCGTCTCAACATCGAAGCGACGTCTCCCGAGCTCCTCAAAACGCAGCAGGAAACAATTGCCGGAATCATTCGGAAACACTAAGATAAGGCCGCTAGGCATTAGGCAGACAAGGCCTTAGGCCACAGGAAACTGCAATGTTGCTGCCTCCGGCCTAACGCCTAAAGCCTAACGCCTCCTGCATGATCATAACGATCCTCACGTTCCTCATCGTCCTTGCCGTACTCGTGCTTGCCCATGAGTGGGGACATTTTATTGCGGCCAAGAAAAGCGGGATGCAGGTGGAAGAATTCGGCTTCGGATTTCCTCCGCGGCTGTGGAGCTTCAAAGGGAAGGATGGCGTCACGTACTCGGTGAACTGGATTCCGCTCGGTGGATTCGTAAAGATCCTCGGCGAGTCTGGGAGCCATCAAAACCACTCAGGAAGTTTTTCCTCTAAACCGATGTGGAAGCGCTTCATCGTGCTGTTTGCCGGCGTGGGAATGAACTTCATCCTTGCGGCCGTGCTGCTTTCCGCCGGCTACATGGTCGGCCTTCCTTCGGCGATCGACGATGGATTGCCTACGGGCGCTAAGGTTGAGAATCAGGCGGTGGAAATATTTGGCGTCGCGGCGGACTCACCTGCAGGGAAGGCTAGTCTCCCGTCCGGCACCCTGATGAGCATCGATGGCCAGATGTTTACGGACGCGAAAGCTGCGCGCGAGTACATCGGTGCGCACGGCGACACCGGCGTCCGCCTCGATATAAAGACGGGCGAAGACACGCGATCGTTCTCCCTCAAGTCCGATGACATTCCGTCCGCCGGCGTTCGTGGGATCGGCGTTCTGCTCGGCACCACCGGCACGGTTTCGCTGCCACCGCACCGCGCGGTCATGGAAGGCGTTCTCCTCACTGGATGGTTCACCAAGGAAATCGTCTTCTCGTTTGCGGATCTCTTGAAAAATATCGTCGTTAATCAGAAGGTGTCGGCGGACCTTTCCGGTCCGGTGGGCATCGCGGTCATGACTGGCCAGGTGGCCCGCGCCGGGTTCGCCCATCTCCTCCAGTTCATGGCGATCCTCTCCATCAACCTCGCCGTCATCAATGTCCTCCCATTCCCAGCCCTCGACGGCGGACGCATCCTCTTCCTCGTCATCGAGAAACTGCGCGGCAAGCCAGCCTCCGCCACGGTGGAAGCCGTCGTCCACAATCTCGGGTTCATGCTCCTGATGATTCTCGTCGTCCTAGTGACCTATAAAGACATTGTCCGATATGCGTTCTGAACTCGAACAAATTAAATCCGATCTCGTCGCAGCGCTCAATAACGTCGTCGACCGCGATGCCCTCGAAAAAGTGCGCGTAGAATTTTTGGGCCGCAAGGGAAAGATGGGCGAGCTCATGAGGCAGATGGCCGGTCTTGCGGACGAAGAGCGCAAGCTCATCGGCCAGCTCGCGAACGAGGTGAAGCAGTCCGTGGAAGCCGGTTTTGCAAAAGCGGAATCCGATATCAGCCGCGCGGAAGCGGGCGCCGTTGCCGAGAAGGAATGGATCGATGTGAGCGAGCCTGGCGTCGCGCCGAACGAAGGTCACCTGCATCCCGTCACCCGCATCAAGGAATCCATTGAGGACCTTTTCACCTCGATGGGCTTTTCCGTGCTCGACGGCCCGGAACTCGAAAGCGATTTCTATAACTTCACCGCCGTTAACGTCCCTCCAAACCACCCAGCCCGCGACATGCAGGACACGTTCTATATTGATGGCCGCCCTGGCGAAGTGATGCGCACACATACATCGTCCATTCAAGTTCGAGCGATGCGAGAATACGGCGCACCACTGCGCATGATCGCTCCAGGCCGCTGCTTCCGTAACGAAGCAACGGATGTGCGACACGAACACACCTTCCATCAGATTGAAGGTGTCGTTGTCGATAAAGGAATCAACTTCGGCCATCTCAAAGGGGTACTCGAAGCCGTCGCGAAACATCTGTACGGACCTGCGACGGAAGTTCGTCTGCGCCCAAAGTTTTATCCGTTCGTCGAACCAGGTGTGAATGGGGAAGTGACCTGCTTCATCTGCAAAGGCGACGGTTGCCGTCTGTGCAAGCACACCGGTTGGCTTGAGGTGTTCGGCGCCGGGATGATCCATCCGAACGTTTTGAAAGAAGGCGGCGTTGATCCAAAGGAATATTCCGGATTCGCGTTCGGCTTCGGACTCACGCGCCTCGTGATGCTTAAGTACGGGATCGACGACATCCGCTGGCTCCAGAGCGGCGACACCCGTTTCCTTTCACAGTTCTAATATGTTGATCTCGAAAAAGTGGCTGCAAGAATTCATCACGCTCCCGTCGAACGTCTCTGACAAGGAACTCGCGAAGCGCTTGAGTTTGTCGACTGTGGAAGTGGAAGGGTACGCGTCTCAAGCCGAGGCATGGGATCACATCGTAGTCGGACGCATCATGAGCATCGTTGCGCATCCGAACGCCGATAAGCTTCGCATTTGTAATGTAGACATCGGCGAGAAGAAGGCCGTGAAGATCGTCTGCGGCGGAAAGAACGTCGCCGAAGGAATGCTGGTCGTCGTCGCGCTGCCCGGATCGAAAGTCCGCTGGCACGGCGAAGGTGATCTCATCACGCTTCAAGAGACGACGATTCGCGGAGAGGCGAGCTTTGGCATGATCTGCGCCTCCGCAGAAGTCGGTCTCGATCGTGCTTCGAACGAAGGCGATCACGATATTCGCGACCTGGGAGACATTTCCGCAAAGCCCGGCACGTCGCTTGCGAAAGCGATGCATGCCGATGACGTCGTCTTTGAAGTCGACAACAAGTCGCTGACGAACCGTCCTGATCTCGTCGGTCATTTCGGCATGGCCCGCGAGCTCGCTGCGCTATATCGATTGAAACTTGTCGAGAAGAAGCCAGCGAAACTTAAGTCAGGCCCGGCAAATGGCCGGGCAGGGAAGGGGTACAAGCTCGCCGTAAAGGTTGAGTCTGCGGCCGCTTGTCCGCGCTACACCGCCGTGGTCGTCGAAGGAGTGAAAGTCGGCCCATCGCCAGCCTGGATGCAGGGACGTTTGGCAGCCGTTGGGATTCGTCCTATCAACAACGTCGTCGACGTGACGAACTACGTGATGATGGAAGGCGGGCAATCACTGCACGCATTCGACGCCGCAAAACTTTCGAAGGAGAAGAACGTTCAAGTGAACGTCCGCTTCGCAAAGAAAGGCGAGACACTCGTCACACTCGATGGCGTGGAACGGAAACTCGATCCATCGATGCTGTTGATTACCACAGACGCCCCTTCGACAAGCTCAGGGAATAAAGCTTTGGTTATTGCGGGGATCATGGGAGGGAAGGAGTCAGGCATTGCCGATGGGACGACGACGATTCTCCTCGAGTCCGCGAACTTCGATCCGTCGGTTATTCGAAAGACATCGCAAGCTCTCGGCTTGCGTTCCGAAGCGTCGATGCGTTACGAGAAATCCCTCGATCCAATGCTCTGCGACACGCTTCTCGCGCGCGCCGTCGAACTGTTGAAGGACCTTCATCCGAACGCCAACGTCGTTTCCTCCATCGTCGACGTTTCGAAAAAGCTCCCCAAGCCTCTCAAGCTCCAAATCGATTCCGACTGGCTCGAGAGCCGTTTGGGAATCACCATCAAATCAAAAGAAGTGTCCGACATTTTGTCGCGCCTCGGATTCGGCGTGAAGTCGAAGCGTTCGAGCTGGACGCTCACAGTTCCAAGCTGGCGTGCGACCAAGGACATCGCTATTCCAGAAGACATCGTCGAAGAAGTCGCCCGCATCTACGGCTACGAGCGGATCCCGTCATCGATGCCACTCTTCCCATGCAAGCCGCCCGTTCAAGATCCGCTGCGCATAATGGCTCGCCAAATGCGCGGAACCCTCACCCAAAAGCTCGCCGCCACGGAAACGTACCAGTACGCTTACGCCCGCCCACAAACCCTCGAAACGCTCGGCTTCAAGCTGTCCGATCACCTCAAGCTCGCGAACCCGCTTTCCGATGAACGCCCATACCTCGTCCGCAGCCTCGTCCCGAATCTCCTCGAGAACGTCGCAAAGAACCAGCACCAGGAATCGTCCCTCCGCATCTTCGAAGTCGCTCGCGTGTTCCATGGAGAGGCAAAGGGAGAAGAGAATGGAGCCAAGGGCTTCTTGCCCGCGCAGCCATATCGCTTGGCCATCGCCGTCTCGAACCAAGGCGATGAAAAGCCGTTCGTCTCGATGCGTCAGATCGTAATGAGCCTGCTTAGTGATCTCGGCTACGCCGCAGATTTCAAAACCTACGACGGTGAGTCGTGGTCCCACGCCGGCCGCTCCGCGCATGTCGTCGTCGCCGGAAAAACCGTCGGCTATGTGTGCGAGGCGTCTCCAAACGCCGCCATGACCATGGGCATCGACCGCCGCGTTGCCGTCGCAGAAATCGAATTGGAAAATCTCCTCGCCATCACCCCATCGCCAATCTCCTACACGCCACCATCCGTCTTCCCAGAAGTGAAGCGTGATTTGGCCCTCGTTGTCGCCGATCGTACCGAATACGACACGATCGAATCGGCACTGAAAAAGTCATCGCCGCTCCTGAAGTCAATCGAACTTTTCGATGTGTACCGCGGAAAGGGCGTCGAAGAGGGAAAGAAATCTATCGCTTTGCACCTTGTCTTCCGCGCAGACGATAAAACGCTGGAAGCAGCTACGGTGGATGCCGAGCTCGGGAAGCTTACGGGTGTGCTTACGAGTCAGTTCGAGGCGATGATGCGAAGTTAACGAAGGGGGGGCAAGAGGGGGCAGGGGTGGGCAAGGGTGTAGGTGTTTTATTTATGGGTGACCAGCCGTACCACAAGATAATTGCCTGGCAGGCTGCCGATGACTTTGCGGTTTCCGTCTATAAAGTGACGGTCGATTTTCCAGCTGAAGAAAAATTTGGACTAACGTCTCAGATTCGGCGTGCCGCTACGTCGGTCGCTTTGAACATCGTCGAAGGCCAAGCCAGAGCAACACGACCGGACTACTTGAGATTTTTGACCATGAGTCGAGGTTCGATCGCAGAATGTGCCTATCTGTTGGAGCTTTCGGGTAAACTTGGCTACCTCAATAACGAGAAATGCCGTATACTGGAAGCCAAGCGGAAACGGGCAGCCTTTTTTCTGGAACGAATCATAGAGTCTCTTAAATAAAGAGAACTCCATCACCCTTGCCCCCTCTTGCCCACCCCGCCCACCCTACGATTCCACGCCTATGTTCTCCCCGCTTGAAATCCTCTACATCGTCCTCGCATTCTGCGCCCTCTGGATTTCCGCGGCGCTCTTCTGGCTCGTGTTCCAAGCCGCCAGTCTTGTGAAGAACGTAAATGATTTCGTTTTGGACGCGCAGGAACGCATGCATTCCATTGAGGAATCCATCAGTTCCATCCGCCATCGGGTTGAAGGATCGCTTTCTGGGGTTCCTGTGATCATGACGGCGGCGAAGAAGTTTTTTGACTACGTGCTGAAACGGGGGAAGAACGCATCAGCGAATGAAGAAGATTGAGAAGAATCAGGCATTCCTCCGCGCGCTGCAAGCAATGGAAGGCAACGCGCGTTTTGTGTTTGTGACGGGAAGAGCGGGGACGGGAAAGTCCACGCTTCTTAAGCATTTCCGCGAGACGACGGATCTTAACTGCGCATACCTTGCGCCGACGGGAGTCGCCGCGCTTAACATCGAAGGCGAAACCATTCACTCCTTCTTTAAGTTTTCCCCAAGCATTACTCCCGCCGAAGCCCGCCGCTCGGCCAGATCCATGCCCCCAGAACTTTCCGAAGCGCTCGACGCCATCGTCATCGACGAAATCTCAATGGTCCGCGCCGACCTCATGGACTGCATGGACGCCTTTCTCCAAGCCTCTCGCCGCGTAAAAGAACCCTTCGGCGGCGTGCGTGTGATCGTAATCGGCGACATGTACCAGCTCCCTCCAGTCTTGCGCACCGATGAGCGGCAAGCTTTTTTGGACCGATACGAAACGCCGTATTTCTTTTCGTCGGACGTGATGCGAACGCTCATGGGTGCCCATCCCGTGGACTTCGTTGAACTTGATACGATCTATCGCCAGAAGGACAAGAGTTTCATTGAACTCCTAAACGGCGTCCGTAACCGCTCTATCACCGGCGAGCAATTGGCGACCCTGAACAAGCGCGTCGGGCCCATGGAGGTGCAGGAAAATCTAGTCTCCGAAGGCGCGATTCACCTGACGACGATCAATGCGATGGCAGATGCCGTGAACACCAAGCGCCTCGCAGAATTGCCAGGCAGAGCCGAAGCCTTCAGTGGAAAGCGAGCAGGGGAGTTTGATCTGCGCAACATGCCGACGGATGAGAATTTGATGTTGAAGGCAGGTGCACGCGTGATGTTCGTCCGCAATGATGCAGAAGGCCGCTGGGTAAACGGGACGCTCGGGACGGTTACGAAACTTATGAACGGGTGTGTGCAGGTGCAGATCGACGAAGGGGAACTGCTCACGGTCGGTCCGGCGCAGTGGACGATGTATAGGACGGTTCTCGACAATGAGACGAGGAAGCTTGATCGCGAGAAGATCGGAACGTTCACGCAGCTTCCGTTGAAGTTGGCCTGGGCGGCCACGATTCATAAGTCGCAAGGCAAGACGTTCGATAAGGTGGTCGTCGACCTGGGGAGCGGGGCGTTTGCAGCGGGGCAGGTGTATGTGGCGTTGAGTCGGTGTAGGACGTTGGGTGGGATTGTTTTAGCGAAGCCGGTTAGGGCGCATCATTTGATGTTGGATGAGAGGGTGGGGGAGTTTTTGGGAGGTTTGGAGTGAGAATCAAAGACAAAAAAACCAATTTAAGTAATGTTTTGGCTGTGGATAGAACCAATATCTGAATTGTTACCTGACGCGTATACTTCTTTTGCCACATTATATCTATTTTTGGTTCCAGGATTTACGGAAGATTAGATGAATAAAGGCTAGGAAATATGCCAACACTCAATTGGATCGGTAAAGAGGCAGTCGTTAACCATGATAAGCAGGTTCCCTTTCGGCTTCTACGCAAGGTGAAGAATGCTTCTGTGGGCGACAATTCTCAAAATCTTATTATTCATGGGGATAATCTTGAAGCATTAAAAGCACTGATGCCCTACTATGGTGGTAAGGTGAAGTGTATTTACATTGACCCTCCAGACGGCGCGGAGCCGATTCAGGCGGTGCCAATTACGCCGTAGGCGTCGTGAGGCGTTAGGCGTTAGGCTTTAGGCGTTAGGCCGGAGGAAGCAACGTGTTGTCTGAGACTTTTAGCTGTGGCCTATGGCCTTGTCTGCCTAACGCCTATTCTATGCCCACGTACAAAGATCTTACCGTCTGGCAAAAGGGCATGGACCTTGCGGTAGCCGTCTATCATCTGACGGAAAAGTTTCCCAAGGAAGAGGTGTATGGGCTGACTTCCCAGATGCGACGCTGCGCCGTTTCGATCCCGTCGAATATTGCTGAGGGGAAATTGCGGGGGAGTGACAAAGAGTTTGCACGTTTTCTCTGCATAGCGTTCGGTTCTGCAGGCGAACTCGAGACACAGGTCCTTATCTCCAAGCGAATGCCAAGGACGGCCAAGTTGGATTACGAAACCGTGGACGGGCTTCTTACGGAGGTCATGAAGATATTGAATCGGTTTACGCAAAATTTGAAGCAGGGATCGTGAGGCGTTAGGCGTTAGGCCGGAGGCCAAAGGAAGTTCGACGAGCAACGCATTAGCCGAAGGCAGTAACAGCGCTGCTTTCTCTGGCCTAAGGCCTTGTCTGCCTAACGCCTCATGTCTTGTGCATAAGGGTGTATGATCGGATGGTATGGAATTGACCCCCGAGGAGCTCTTACTATCTGATCAGGCAGTCGTTTGGGTTAAAAGCCATAAGAAATTACTGGTTGATCGTTTTGCGCCTGCTAGTGAGCATCCTGCTGAAGAAGGTCCCGTATCTGTATTCATGGCAGGGTCGCCGGGTGCTGGGAAGACGGAAATTTCCAAATGGCTAGTTGGGCAATATAAAAATAAACCAGTGCGAATCGATGCTGATGAAATCCGTACGCTTTGCGATGGATATTCGGGAGCAAATGCACATGTATTTCAGAAGGCGGCAACGAAGGGAGTGAATATTCTTTATGACCATGTGCTGGATAACGATCTCAGCACGATACTCGATGGCACATTTGCTTACGCGGGCGCCATACAGAATATTCAGCGTTCACTTGATAATGAGAGAAAGGTCGAAATCGTTTTTGTCTACCAAGATCCTGTTACCGCGTGGGATTTCACGAAGAAACGCGAGGCTATACAACGGCGTCGGGTCTCAAGAGAGGTATTTATTGATGCTTATTTCAAATCGCAAGCGCACGTGAATGAAGCCAAGCGGATTTTTGGCGAAGGCATCGAGCTCTCGCTGCTCATTAAGAATTTTGAGAATGGTTTAGAAGGAATGCATTTGAATATATCGCAGATTGACTCCTACCTTCCAAATCAATATAGTAAGGAGCAGCTAGAGGAAATCATCATATGATCGCGTATCTTACGCAGTTTTTTAAAGGAATCTCTAAGCCGAAAAGCGATTTTTCGGAGTTTTTCACTTCCGCTTCCGCACAAGAAAAAAAGAAAGTGTTTCGGAACGCCATCCAAGCGGCTAACCGTGAACAGCGTGAGCTCGTTGAGCAGTACGAGAAAATGCAATCAAAGTAAATTTTAAAAAGCGGCTCCGGCCGCTTTTTGCGTTGGGGGAAGAAGTGTATGATTGAATGGTATGAAATCGAACCAAGAAGCAGTTGTTGCAAAAAATGCAACAACTGAAAAATGGGAAACCGTTATTGATTTCACAAAATTCCGAAAGGGTGGAATTCCCGTTGAGGAATTACTAGCAAGATTAGAAGCAATGAATCACACTTCAGCTGAGCTCGGCCGTAGGAAAAAACTCGCTTCTTCCTCCGGCCTAACGCCTAAAGCCTAACGCCTAAAGCCTAACGCCTACGCTCCCACGCCCATGCTCACCAAATCCCACTTCCTCCGCTTCCTCGAATGCTCCTGCCAGCTCTGGCTCATCAAGCAGCGGCCGGATTTGCTTCCTGAAATCGATGCGGCGTTGCAGCGCATCTTTGACGAAGGGAACAAGGTGGACGTGTTCGCCAAGAACCTGTTTCCGAACGGCGTGGAGATTTCTGGGTTTAATGAGACGGGTGCGCGGAACACTAAGGCAGCGATTGAGTCGGGTGCGAAGGTGTTGTTCCAGCCGACGTTTGGGAAGGACGGGCTCACCTGCCGGTGCGATATTTTGGTGAAGCGTGGCAAGGGGTGGGACATTCTTGAAGTGAAGTCGTCGACCAGCGTACATAAGGACCACATATTCGACCTCGCGTTCCAGCGCATTTGCCTTGAGGGCGCCGGGCTCACCATCGGGAAGACGTTTCTGGTCCACATCAACAACCAGTACGTAAAGGACGGGGAGATCGATCCGCATCAGATTCTCACATCGGAGGACATTACCAAGCAGGTCATGGACGCGCTGCCGATGGCGCGCAAGGAAATCACAAAGGCGAAAAAGACGCTTGCCCTCACCGAGGAAGCCGGACTTGAGCTGCTCAAGTCATGCTCGTCTCCGGGCTCCTGCGAGTTCCTCCCGCTGTACATCGGCGAGATTCCTCATGAGACGATCTATTCCATCGCGCCGGCGCTTCCTCCTAAGCGTCTCAAGGCGTTTCTCGAGCGCGGGCTCATTAAGCCCAAGCAGATGCCGACGGACATTTTGGAATCGCTCGGAGACGTCGTGCTGCCAAAGAAGAGCACGAAGTCTGTCGTGGAAATCGATAAGGAGGGAATCAAGAGCGAGCTTGGGGAACTCACCTATCCGCTCTACTTCCTCGATTACGAAACGTCCTTTCCTGCCATCCCCGTGTTCGACGGCTACCGGCCGTACCAGCAAATGACGTTCCAGTACTCCGTTCACATCCTACGGACGCCCAAGGGGAAGCTCGAACAGAAGGAGTACATCCACGAGACGTTTACCGATCCGGCAAAGGCCATCGCGGATGCGCTCGTGAAGGACGTCGGCCCCGTGGGGAGCGTCATCGTCTGGAATCAACGGTTCGAAGCGTCGCGGAACGAGGAGCTCGGGGAGATGGTTCCGAAGCATGCGAAGGCACTTCGATCTATGAATGAGCGGATGTTCGACCTCATGCAGATCGTCATGGGCGGCCTCTACATCGATAGCCGCTTCGACGGCAGCGCGTCGCTCAAGAAAGTTTTGCCGGTGATGGTGCCAGAGCTTTCGTATTCCGATCTTGTGATTCAAGAAGGTGGTACAGCCTCCGCAAGCTGGGCGATTCTCACTGATCCGTCGACGCCTAAGAAGCAAAAGGAAGCACTGAAGCGCGACATGCTTGCCTATTGCGAACGCGACACGCTTGCGATGGTTGAGCTGTATCGGAAGTTCTTGGAAGCGGCAGAATAAAAAAACGAGGCCAGGTGGCCTCAGTGCAAGAGCGTGACGAGGACGAGTATTGTCCATTGGATTCCAAGACAGTTTGGAATGAGCATGTTGCCAAGGGCGGTCGTCCCGCCAAAGTTCATCTCCTTCCACCAGCGGCGCACGCCGGTCTTTTGAGGCAGCCAGGCGGTTTCTTCGTCGAACGATCGATGCATGGCGTCCGCCATACTGCTCGCGAGGAGTCCAAACGAATTGCCGGCGCAGACGAACACGATTCCCGCGATGGGAAGGTCGTGGAACCACAGGACGATTCCCGCCACGGTTCCGGACAGCCCGTAGAGGGCGATCCAGGTAGGTGCGTACGGGCGAAAGGTCCCCCTAGCCGTTTGTGAACCGAAGTGCCTGAGGACGGCCGGGGCGCCAATCACGAGCGGTGTGAGAAAACTTAGGATGGCGGCGGCGAAGTACGGAAGCAACGAGCTGAACGTATCCATGTGACCTCCTATTTTTTTTTGGACGGAAAGAATCTACCAGAGAAAACCCGCTTGGTCAAGAGAAAAAATCGGAGACCCTTGAAGGGTCTCCGTTCGTTCGTGCGGTACGTTTCACTCATGCGACATGCTCTTGTCGAGTTTTTTAAGCATGTCCGTATTGCGCACATACCGCAGTCTCGTGACGGACGAAATGCCGGCAAGGATGATGCAGGACGTAAGCAGGTTGCCAAGAAGATACTGCTGCTCCTTGAGCGTCCAACCGTGTGAGACCCATCCCTGGTGGAAGGGGACCGCTATCATGATCGTCACCCACTGGAACAAGGCCTTCCACTTTCCGATGAACGTGGCTTTGGGTCCGGACTGATACCGGGCAAAGAGATGGAACGGCCGCCGCAGGAGCGTACCGAATATCTCAGGGATGCACAGGCCGATCACGAGCCAGGGTGGTATGAGACCGGTTGTGGCGAACCCTCCCATGATCACGAGACACTTGATCTTGTCCATGGCGGGATCAAGGACCATGCCGAGTTCCGTTCCGCCGAGGAAGTTCATCTCGAACCACCAGCGGCCGAACGTCGTGTCGTCCCAGACTTCCGTGGAAAACTTCGTCCCGTCTTTCTTGACCCCGGGCGCCATGAGGACATAGATGCTCGTGTGCTTCTTGTGCTTTGGGTGCCAAGCGGAGGGAGGAGAAAGTGCGTCGCCAAACGCGCTTGCCGACCGTCCGTCGAGCCGATCCAGAATTCCGGCAAAACAGGCGAGCGGAACCCCAATGACTGGGTATCCAAGAAAGTAGATCACGAACGCCGTCAGCGTTCCGACCAGGCTGTAGACCGTAATCCAGTTGGGCGAGAACGGCCGCCACGACCAATAACGAACCTCCTTTCCGAGCCAGATCAGAACGGACTCTCTCGCGCCGATGAGCGGAATGAGGATGCCGGCGAGCCCGGCGGCAAAGGTCTTGAGAAAAAGAGCAAATTGTTCGTCCATTGCAAACCTCCTGTGGACGGGGCAAAGTGTGCCTGTATCTGCCTTGCGGGTCAACTGTATGCCCTCGCCGTTCATCCACCTGCACACCCACTCCCACTACTCCCTTCTTGAAGCCTTGCCCAAGGTGAAGAAGCTGATTGCGCATGTGCAGAAGCTGGAGCAGGACGCGGTGGCCGTCACGGACAATGGCACGCTGTACGGCGCCATCGAGTTTTACCAGAAGGCCACGGAGGCAGGGGTGAAGCCGATCATCGGGATGGACGCGTATATCGGAAAGGACGGCCGCGCGCAGAAACGCCATCGCATCGACTCGCGTCCGAATCGTCTCGTGCTTCTCGCAGAGAATAATGAAGGCTATCGCAACCTCGTGATCCTCTCCTCGATCGGTTTCCTCGAAGGCTTCTATTACAAGCCGCGCATCGACCACGAAGTTTTGCGATTGCACAGCAAGGGTCTCATCGCGCTCTCGGGCGGACACATGGGGGAGATCGAAGAGATGTTGAACATCCACGATCGAACGCGTGCCGAAGCGTTAGCAAAAACCTACGTCGAGATTTTCGGCGAAGGAAATTTTTTCCTCGAGCTCGTCGATCGTCCAGAGATTCCTGAACAGGAAGCCGTGAACGCGCAGCTCATCGAAATGGGGAAGGCGCTCAACATTCCCGTCGTCGCTACGAAGTCTACGCTCTATTTAAAGCCGAGTGACGTCGAAGCCTGGAAAGTTTTGAATTGTATTAAAGGCGGGAAGACGCTCGAGGACTTCGATCGTTTGTCGCAGTACGAGTACGACGCGTCGATGGTTTCGACCGCGTACATGATTGAGCGGTTCAAGGATGTTCCCGAAGCGATCGAAAATACTCGCAAGATTGCAGATCGATGTAATGTCACCATGGACCTCGGCAAGTGGAACTTCGCCGACTTTAAGATTCCTGAAGGGAAGACCTTTCTCGACGTGCTGCGGGAGCGTGCGTTTGAAGAAATCAAAGGGAAGGTGAAGGTCGTTGATCAGGTGGTGATCGATCGCATCAACTACGAACTTTCCGTCATCGACGCAAAAGGCTTCGCGCCGTACTTTTTGATCGTCTCCGACTACATCGAGTGGTCGCGCAGAAACGGCATCGTGACGACGACGCGTGGATCGGCCGCAGGAAGTCTCGTCTCCTTTGCGATCGGCATTTCCACCGTCGATCCGTTGCACTACAAGCTTCCATTCGAACGCTTCCTGAATCCTGAACGTCCGAGTGCGCCAGACGTCGATGCCGACTTCGCGGATAACCGTCGCGACGAAGTTTTGGAATATGTGCGCAGCAAATACGGCGCTGACCGCGTGGCGCAGATCTGTACGTTTGGAACCATGTTGGCCCGCGGAAGCGTGCGCGACGTCGGCCGTGCACTTGGCGAACCTCTGACGTTCGTCGATCAATTAGCGAAGATGGTGCCAATGGGGAGCCAGGGATTCCCCATGACGCTCGACCGCGCGCTTCTTGAGACTCCAGACCTGAAGCGCCTGTACGACACCAATACCAGCGCCCGCCGCGTCATCGACCTTGCTCGCCAGATTGAAGGTTGTGCGCGCCACGTTTCCATCCACGCCGCCGGAACCGTGATTTCGCCAACCGCGCTCACGGACTTCACTCCGCTGCAGATCGATACGCGCGAAGGTAAGGTGATCACGCAGTACGAAATGAAAGCCGTGGAAGCCGCCGGCCTCCTCAAGATGGACTTCCTCGGGATCCGCAACCTCTCGATTCTTGGAGACGCCATTGCGCTCGTGAAGAAGACGAAGGGCGTGAACATCGTCCTTGAAACGATTCCCGTTGAAGATGCGAAGACGTTCGAGCTGCTCGCAAACGGCTTCACCATGGGGACGTTCCAGCTGAACGGCGATGGAATGACCAAGTACCTCATGGAGCTGAAGCCAACGCGTATCGAGGACATCATGGTCATGGTGGCGCTCTACCGCCCGGGCCCGATCGAATCCATTCCAGAATACATCCGCCGCAAGCGCGATCCCAAGCTCATCACGTATCTCGACCCTCGGATGAAAGAAATCATCGAGGGCTCTTATGGCGTCATCGTGTACCAGGATGACGTCATGTTGACCGCGATCAAGCTCGGGGGATATTCGTGGTTGGACGCGGATAAGTTGCGTAAGGCGATGGGAAAGAAGATTCCAGAGGAGATGGCAGCTCAGAAAGAAAAACTTCTAAAGGGGTTTTTGACGAATGGACTTTCAGAAAAGAAAGGTCAGGAACTTTGGAAACTCATCGAGCCGTTTGCGGCGTATGGTTTTAACAAGTGTTTGACGGGTGATACGCGGGTGATGAATCCGAAAACAGGTGCGTACCAGACACTCGCAGAACTTTTTGAAAAAGGTTCGAAAGGGAACGTGGTCGCACTGAAGTCGAATTTTACCCTCAGTGCCGAGACGCGATCAGTGGTCGTACAAAATGGGGTGAAGCCGGTGTTCGAAATTCGCACGCGTTCGGGTCGTTCGATTCGCGCAACTGCAAATCATCCATTCTTGAAGATGGAGGGATGGACTCGGGTTGACGGGCTGTCGACAGGTGATCGCATTGCGGTGGCGCGATCGCTCCCTCCTGGGTCAGGAACCGACGAAGACATTCGTCGATGGCGCGTACTTGGATATCTCATCGCGGAAGGCAATCTCTGTCATCCGCACGGCGTCTATTACTATTCCACGCAAGAAGACGAGATTGCGGATTTCATACGTGCGGTGGCTGTTTTCAAGAATACGAAGGTAACGATCGATCGATCTAAATCCACTGCCGCGGTCTATATCGGTCAAGCAGATCAAAAGAAGGGAAACACCCTTCGTCTTTGGCTCGATGATCTCGGGCTCATGGGAAAGACTGCGACGGAGAAGATGCTGCCGGACATCGTGTATCGACTGGACGAACAGGAACTCATCGAACTGATTTCGGCGATGTGGCAGGGAGATGGCTGCGTGCATCCGGACAAGGGTGGACAGATCTTTTACGCGACAAGCTCTAAGGAGCTTGCATCGCAACTTCAACATCTGCTTTTAAGGATCGGCATTTGTTCGACGATTCACACGAAATCATTCAGATATCGAGGTGGTCATAAGGTTGGATACACCGTGCATGTTTCGTCGTGTGAACAGGTCGAGCGATTCGCGGTCACGATCGGTCGTCGGTTGCTGCCGCGTAAGCGTAAGGCACTTGAGTCGATCGTCCGACGATTGGAAAAAGCGTACGCCGGACGAGAAGGAGTCATTGCGCGCGGGACAAAAGATATTGTTCCTGTCGAAGTATACAAACTCCTGCGGGCAGAAATGGGGGCGCGGAACATGACACCGACCGAGGTAAGCAAGGTCACAGGACTCGCCGTTCGATTATTCGCGTACGATGCGCGTCGTATCGGATACACGCGTTCCGTTCTTGCGCGCATAGCTACGGTTTTGAAGTTCAAGGATCTCCATGATCTTGCACAGAGTGATGTCTATTGGGATGAAATCGTCTCCATCACCCCTTCGGGAAAAGAGATGACCTATGATCTGGAGGTGCCTGGAAGTCACAACTTCGTCGCAAACGACATCGTTGTCCACAACTCGCACGCAGCAAGCTACGGCATGATCGCGTACGACACCGCGTACATGAAGGCGAACTACCCGGCCGAGTACATGACCTCCCTCATGACCGCCGAATCCGCCGACCTCGAAACCATCGCGCTCGCCGTGCACGAATGCAACCGCATGGGGATTGAAGTCCTCGCCCCAGACCTCAACGAATCGCTCGCGAACTTCACATACGTGGACGATACGCACATCCGCTTCGGTCTCGTTGCCATCAAGGGAATGGGGGAGGAAGTTGTCGATTGCATCATCACGGAACGAAAAGCTCGTGGCCCGTTCAAAGAT
This sequence comes from Candidatus Uhrbacteria bacterium RIFOXYB12_FULL_58_10, assembly GCA_943354165.1. GTDB lineage: Bacteria > Patescibacteriota > Patescibacteriia > UBA9934 > GWF2-40-263 > CALRBH01. The sequence goes on along the minus strand of CALRBH010000010.1, from coordinate 618 downwards.
CTGGCCGACGTCGCGCGTCGCATCGAACATCGCGCGTTCAATAAGAAGTCGCTCGATGTGTTGATTCGAACAGGAGCTCTCGATCGTTTCGGCGAACGTGCACAGCTTCTCGAGAACATGGACCGCATTCTCATGCTCAACAAGACTGCCGCCCGCGAACGCGAGGCGAGCCAGGTTTCGCTGTTCGCCGGCGCGCCGTCCATCAGCTCATCGCCGCTCACCCTCAAGGAGGCCCCTCCCGCCCCGATGCGAGAAATCCTCGCCTGGGAAAAGGATCTGCTCGGCCTCTATGTTTCGAGTCATCCGTTCAACGACATCGCCAAAGCCCTCGAAGGGCTCATCCTTCCGTGCATCGAACTCGCGAACGCCAAGGAAGCGGATAACGTGCGCGTGGGCGGAGTCATTTCGACCGTAAAACCCATCCTCACCAAGAAGGGCGACGAGATGGCGTTCGTCGGTCTTGAAGATCGTGTCGGAAAAATCGAAGTGATTGTCTTCCCGCGCACGTATGCGGAATTCAAACATGTCATCGTGCCTGATTCGATCCTGATCGTCTCCGGAAAAGTTTCGCGCAAGGGAAATAAAAAACCCGTGAAGGGAGCCGATGGGGAAGAGATC
>CALRBH010000009.1 GCA_943354165.1 Candidatus Uhrbacteria bacterium RIFOXYB12_FULL_58_10 | reverse complement strand
CCTGCCAAAGTACCGTGGTCCCTCTCCAATTCAAGCACCAATTTTGAACGGCGACGCGCAGACAGGAATCACCATCATAAAAATGGACGCCGGAATGGACACAGGTTCGATCCTCGCCCAAGACCACATCGAGCTCGATGCACGCGAGACCTCTATAACGCTCGCTAATAAAATTAGTTTTCAAGGCCCCGCTCTGCTTGTCGACACTCTGGAACGTTACTTGAGTGGTAATCTTGTCCCTGTTCCCCAGGACGATTCAAGGGCGACCATCACAAAGTTGATCGAAAAGGACGACGGACGCATCGATTGGACGAAACCTGCCATCGAGATCGACCGAATCGTCCGAGCCTACGCCGGCTGGCCATCCGCCTGGACCGTCTGGCAGCGTCACGACCTCCCCCTGCGTTTGAAGATCCATGTATGCGAAGTTCTCGGGGAAGCGGCAACACTTTCTCCTGGGACGGTGCAAATCCACGGGTCGACCCTGCACGTGCACACCGGACATGGCCTTCTCAAAATCAACCGCATACAGCCAGAAGGAAAAACTCCCATGGATACGGGAGCTTTCTTGAACGGATTCGGGGATGTCGATAGGACAATTCTGTCGTAGCCTACCCTTCCATGGTCGGAATCGGCGCGATATACCCGATCGCAGGAACCTTTAATACTTCAACCTCCTCCGCACGCGCTCCCACCCGGGGCGCGTTTCGGTTGATGAACGGGATGATGAGCAGAAGGAGTCCGAGACCGAGCGGGTGGTTGAGATATGGGGAAAATACATGTGTAGCGGCCAAAAAGACGAGGCTGGCGATCAACCCCGCATGAAGCCATCCTTCCGGCTCACGCACGCGGGCGTAAAGCATCTTTCCAAGGAGAAAATGCGCGACGGCAAAACAGACGGGGCCGAGGAGTCCCATCTTCAACCAAAGATCGAGCCAGCCCCATTCAAGTGAATACGTTCGCCACTTTCCATCCGGATAGATGGCCCGCACACGAGGATCATCGCTCACAAAAGCGACTTCTTCCCCGAATCCCTTCCCGAGAATCGGTTGCTCTTTGATTTCCTCCATCAGCTCAGGAAGTAGATTCCAGCGGCTGGAAATGGCCACATCGCCAAGATTCGTCGTTCGGTCGGAAAATGATAATCGGAAGGCCTCGAATGATCCGGCGCGATAAGGAATCGGGAATAGGAGAATCGCCACCATCACCACGAGCCCACAAATGTCCGCAAGGGCGACAAACCCCATCTGACGGACGAAGAGCTTCATCTTCGGACGAACGATGTAGAGGTACAGGCCAAGAACACAGGCAATAGCCGGAACCAGTCCCGTCCAGAAGCTCCGCGACTGACTGATGAGAAGCGCGGCGACGATGGTGACAAACGCAGCAAAAACAATGCGGCGATCACTCCGCACATGCGAAACGCCCTTTTGCCAAAGCATAAGAGCGAACGCCACGAGTGCCGCAACCGCTACAGAAAACTGCCCCTGAAGGAACACGCGGAACAATCCCCCATCCATCTGGGTCAGTTCACCTGTACGCGTATCCCGAATAAACTTATAGATCGGCACGAGTGTCTCTCCGGAAAGATGCGTGAACACGTAGAGAAGCCCGAGCGTAACGGCCGCCATCCACGCCGCTGCGGCCATGAAAATCTGAAGCAACTCCCGTTTCATCGAAGGATTCCAAACGATCCCCGCGATTGGAAGCGCGTAAGCGAGATACATGTACGCATTCCCATCCTGAAACGCGTCCATCGGCGTATGCGCCCCAAATCCACGGACGAAGCCCATAAGTACGGCTGCAGCCAACAACAAGAACGGAAACAGGCGTTGATCGTTCTTAAACGGAAGATGCCGACCGCGTATCGCATGCACGGCCCAGGCCGCCATCACCGCAGCGAACACCGCCATACGCAGCGAAACGACGATCCCGCCGACGGAAGCGTCGACGAGGTGTCCGTGCGAGTTTCCAAACAGCTCGGCCATCGCAATGAAGATTCCCCACTCCATGCGCTTCATCGACACAGAGAAAACAACGAGAGCTGTGATGCCCAGGAGGATCAACGTGAATGGTGTTTTGTAAACCAGAATCGCGAGGCCGAAGTAGGCGGCGAGTCCCGCAAAGGTTATCAAAAATGGTTTCCCGAAAAATTGTTCGCGGAACATAGGGTTACGAGGGTTTGACGATTGAAGCGACGGCGGCGATCAGGAGAAACACGGGTTCGAGGACAAGGAATATCGCCCACCAAACCATCCCAAAATGCTTACGGGCGTACCGGCGGATACTCCTGCGAACCATCGCCTGCTTCCTCCAGGTGCCAAGCGACGTAAAACTACTGCCACCTGCATGAGTCGCTTTGATGTCGGCGTAATAGCGAATACGGAACCCGGCGTTGCGCGCGCGTTTGCAGAAATCCACTTCCTCGTACCACATGAAATATCCGCGATCGAGCCCGCTGAGCTTTTCCCAGACGTCGCGCCGGACGCAAAAGAACGCGCCCATCACCTGATCGCAATCCTGTGTCTTAGAATAATCGAAATCCTTCGCAAGCCACCGCTCAATTGGCTTGAGATTCGGGAAAAGATGCGGAAGCTTGAGAAGCAGCATGAGCTGATCCATTGGCCGTGGGAATCCCCAGACGCAAGACTGCTGGCTGCCATCGGTGTTCTTGAGAGAAATGCCGCCGACCGCAACAGTGGGTTCATTCCGCATCCGTTTAGAGAGAGTGCAAACCGCGTCCTCCGTAAACTCGATGTCCGGATTTACGAGAATGAAATAGTCGCCCTTGGCATGCTGCGCCGCGAGGTGACATCCTCCGGCAAAGCCCAAGTTTATTTTGCTCTTGAGAATACGAACCATCGGATAGTCGTGCGCCAGGTCCACAAGGTCGTCGCCGGACTTGTTCTCGACCACAATGACTTCCGCCTCGCATTTAAGATGCGCAAACAGCGTCGCAAGCATGCGCTCGAGATACGCCTTCGTCCGATAGTTGACCGTGAGGATTGAGATCATGCGAGATGGTGCTTCTTCGCGATCACTTCCCTTGCCTGCTGATATTTCTTCACCGAGGCGGGCATCCATCCCACATACTTCCAAGGGAATTTCAGCACGATGGACGGAACCCACTGGCTGATCCCCGCGCGCCCGGCCACGTCGATAATCTGAAACAGTTCGCCGGGGAGCTGCACGCCCACATGACCCGCTTCCAACATGGTAAGCCAAACGTCCCAATCCTGGAACCGCTTGATAGCCTCGTCGAATCCCGGGAAATGTTCGCGGCGAATCAGAGCTGTGGTGTGAATGTAATTCGTCTTGCGCAATCGTTCCGAATCGAAATAGGCGGCCGGCATCGCCTTCCAACCAAACCGGAATCCGCCATATGCATAACTAGCCTCCGGATGCTCCTCAAGCACCCCTGCGAGCCTCTCCAGCATGTTTGGTTGCATGATGACGTCAGCATCGCAAAAGATCAGGAAGTCGCCCGTAGAGGCTTTCCAGCCCGTATTGCGCGACGGGTTCGATCCGCAGTTCACCTGCGAAATGACGGTCACGTGATCGCGATAGGTTTCGAGCACCTTTTCCGTTCCGTCAGTCGATCCATCGTTCACTACAATGATTTCGAAAGGCTTCAACGTCTGCGCGAGAACGGAATCCAAACACGGCCCGATGGTGGAGGCATGCTGGTACGTCGGAATGATGACAGAAATTCTTGGCATATCCCTGTGGCCTAACGCCTAACACCTAACGCCTCTCTTAATTTCCCAAACTGCTTGTCAGCCGTGAATTCATACGTCGCACGAATCTTCGCAGCTTCGCCCAGCTGTCGACGTTCAACGGGATTGTTCGCAAGGCGTTCTATCGCGGAAGCTAGTGCGTCGACGTCCCCATCGGGAACCAGAATGCCGGTCTTCCCGTCCAACACCGCTTCATCAACGCCTGGAAGATGCGAAGCGATCGAAGGGATCCCACACAGAGCCGCTTCGACATACACCATCCCAAACCCTTCACGATCAGCCGCTCCACCGATCGTAGGCATAATGAATGCGTCACAAGTATTATACGCAGTATGAAGCGTAGCGTCATCAACGTCCCCAGCGAACGCGACGACATCGTTCAACCCTAACCGATCTGTCGCCTCACGCAATTCTGTTTCCATCGGACCAGATCCGATAATCGTGTACGAAGCGAAAAGCGCTCCCTTTCCGGCCGTTCGCAGTTTCGACAACGCTTCAAGCACGCGCATTTGCCCCTTACGCTCGACAAGCCGCGAAACCGTTAAAAGCCGTAATCCTTGATTCCCCTCCTTCGCCAAGCCTGTCCTGAGCGGAGTCGAAGGGGAGGGGTTAGGGGAGGTTGCCGACTCTGGCATCAGCCCCGCAACGCTCGGGTAGCAGACGATCGTCTGCTTCACACCAAACGCATCCTTCACTTCCTTCTCAAGCGCCTTCGTATTGCATACCACTGCCTTTGCTCCACGCAAAACCATTCCTGCAAGCCTGCGCTTCCAAGGATTTCGTCGAGCGAGGGCAACGTCCATTCCGTGAACGATAATGACGAACGGCTTTCGTGTGACCATTTTTGCAAACCAAGCCGCCGTCCCCATCGGAAGCACATGGCTCACTATCACTGTATCGTACGACGATCGATTCGAAACCAGATACCAGATCGTGGGAAACCAATGCGGGTTCACCCACTTATTCAAAAGCGAAATCCGCTTCACCGAATACCCACACGTCAAATCGAACTCCTTCATTCCTTCTAAACCTCCCGAACCTCCCAAACCTCCCAAACCTTCCCAACCTTTTTGCGGTGGTGCGACGACCGTAATCTGATCGCGAAAAAACCGCGCGAGCCCATCCAAGTAGCTCGCAACACCTCCGCGCATGGGCGGAAAATCAAGCGTCAGGAGCAGGAGGCGCATAGGAAGGTTTGCGACGGAGCGTCGACATGAGATTTCGGATCTCATGCGCGCGCACGCCACGTGTCAGGAAGATCGATACGGCAAAGACGATGCCACCGACCGGCACCGCAAGCAAAAGTTCCTGTGACGGTGAAAAATCTACGGCCGCAATCAAGGCTCGCACGGTGACATACATCACTCCGCCAGACACGAGGGCTGGAAGGGCGATGTGCCATAGGCGCGAAGGTCGGAACGTCGGAAGAATCTTTGGAACGAAGGAAAATCCGGAGAGGAATAGGACGTAAAGGCTCACGATCGACGCATACGCGGCGCCCATCATGCCAAATCGCGGGACGAGCACAGCGTTCAGAATCAGGTTCACGACAAGAGTCAGACCGAAGAGGGCCGTCTTTACTCCCTGTCGATGCCCAGCGTTCAGCACGCTACCGACCGGGATATCCAAGAACGATGGAATGAGCGCGAGCGGCAAGATTGCAAGCACCGCGGCACCGGCCGCATACTCTTCCCCAGCAAGCAGGATGGCAGGCCCAGCTACCGCTGCAAGCCCAAACGCGAGCGGTGTCCCAATGATAAGCATGTACCGGAACGCGCGTTCCAAGATGAGCGCCGCTTCCCCACGCTTGTCCTCGCCAATCAGTTTTGAAAGCTGCGGGAATAGCGCCGCGGAAAACGCGAGCGGAATGAATTGGAACGCGTACGTGAATTTATAGGCTACTCCATACACCCCCACCGCTGCCTGTCCGAGGTAGTGATAGAGGAATTGAACATCGAGGGAGCTGTAGAGCTTCACAAACACCGCTGCAAGAAGGAATGGGGCGGATTCTCGAAGCGTTGTCTTGAAAGATGCGGCGCGAAAATCCGGCTTGAAGGCGCCCCACCCGAGCCGTTTGCTAATCTGATGAATCGAAAGAAGAAAATTCGTGACGCTTCCACACAGGAGCGCCAAGATAAGCACGCGCGTATCTGGAAACATCGCAAGCGCAATCCCACCGACAACGAGCGTCGTGAACTGCCCAAGAAAAAGTCCGATCGATTCGTAGGCAAGCGTATGAAGCCCACGCAACGTGGCGTAACACAGGATCGAAATGGAATCCGCCAGAAGGATCGGCAGAGCAAGAAGCACCAACAGGCGCGTCTGAGCGTCATATCCAAGCACATGAGACGCAACGATCGCCGCCACGCAAGCAAGGAACAACGCCGGCACCTTCACCCCAATCGCCCGCCGAACCGTGTCGATCGCATGTTCCTTCTCCGAGGCGACCGAACGCGTAACAACGCTCGAAAGCCCCGCGTCAGCAACAACCTGCGAAAGCGTAATCAGCGAAAGCGCGAGGAAGTACCCACCCGTATCCTCCGACCCCATCACCCGCGCAACGACGAGGAAATAGAAAAACGAAAGGACCTTCTGGGCCACCGATGCAAGTGTTAAGTACGCGGTATTTCGTCCAAGAGACATAGCAATTTGTCCCCTATTTTTACATCAAAACACCCCATCTGTCGACGGGGTGTTTTTGGATTCTGTTTAACGCTTTGCCCACTGTGGGGAGCGACGTGCGGACTTGTGTCCGTACTTTTTGCGTTCGCGGACGCGTGGATCGCGGGTGAGGAAGCCGAGCTTCTTCAGGGACGCGCGGTATTCAGGGTTGAACTCGAGGAGGGCGCGGGAAACTCCGAGGCGCACGCTCTCTGCCTGACCGCGCTGGCCGCCGCCTTCAACGTCTGCGACGAGGTCAAACTTTTCGTTTGTTCCCGTTGCCATGAAAGGCGCGTTTACGGACTGCTGAAGGTGGAAGGTCGGAAAGTAGACCTTCATCTCCTTGCCGTTCACGGTCATCTTCCCAGATCCCTGGGGGATGATGCGAACCTTGGCGGAGGCTTCCTTGCGGCGTCCAAGGCCGTAGTAGTAGTGAGTAGGTTCAGACATACTTATGGCTTGATGGTGAGACGCAGCATGCGCTGCTCGCGCGTGGTGTTCTTAGGCAGCATGCGGCTGACCGCACGCTCAATCACCTCGCCAGGATTTGCATCCATAACGACCTGCATCTTTTTCTGACGCAAACCACCTGGCCAACCGGTGTGGTGGCTGTACACCTTGGTCTCACCCTTGGTGCCGGTAGGAGCGATCTTTGAAGCGTTAATCACCTCCACGAAATCCCCAGCGTCAACGTTAGGGAAAAACGTGGTCTTGTGCTTACCGATGAGCAGGTGAGCGGCCTGAGTCGCAATACGACCAGGAGCCTTCCCTGCAGCATCGATGATATGAGTGGCGCGAACAATGGTAGCCATAGGATTAGACAAGCTCGATCTGAACCACATCGGCGGCATCGCTCATGCGGTGGCCGAGCTTAATGATGCGGGTGTAACCGCCTGGGCGGGTCGCATAGCGCGGACCAACGACCTCAAGAAGCTTACGGACCGCGTGGTCAGTGTAGAAAAACGAGAGGAGCTGGCGGCGGCTGGCAAGGGTATTCTTCTTGCCGACCGTGATCATCTTCTCCACGAATGGGCGGATCGCCTTGGCCTTAGCCTCGGTGGTCTTCACCTTTTCGTGCAGGATAACACTCGCCACCAGATTCCGAATCAGGGCTTCGCGCGGAGCCTTTTCACGTCCAAGCAATTTTCCTTTCTTCCGGTGGCGCATACCCTGATATTATTCAGTCCCTTCTGAAGCGTTGGGATTCTGAAGCAGAATTGAGAAATAGTCAATGAGGATCTTGGCGGACTGCTTGACGGCGTCTTCTGGAGTTACCGTGCCATCGGTTTCGATGGTCATGGTGAGCTTGTCGAAGTTGGTGATCTCACCCACACGGGTGTTCTCCACTTTGTAACCTACGTTACGAACGGGGGAGAAGAGTGCATCAATATTGATGGTTCCGAGATCCTTTGGCTCCTTCAAGCGTTCCTCGGTTGGCATCCAACCGCGGCCGCGGGCGACCGTGATTTCCATTTCCATGGTGGACTTGGGATCGGTCAGTGTGGCGATCTTCAAATCCTGGTTCACAATCTCGACGTCGGCGTTCTTTTCGAAGTCCCCAGCGGTGACCACTGTGGCCCCCTTGGCCTTGAGCGTAAGCTTCACCGGCTGGTCCGTGTGGAGCTTAAGGCGCAGAGTCTTAAGGTTGAGGATGATTTCAAGGACATCTTCCTTGACGCCGTCCATTCCCTGGAACTCATGCGTGACGCCCTTGATCTTCACCGCGGTGACCGCTGCACCAGGCAATGAGGACAGGAGAACGCGACGAAGCGCGTTGCCAAGCGTATTGCCGTAGCCGTGAAAACATGGCTCAACGACGAGGACGCCTTCGTTGTGTTTCGATCCCTCTTCGAAACGGATCGTAGATGGGAGAAGAATGTTCTCCATAGACGCTTGGTGGGGTCAACGGGGTTTAGCGAGAGTAGAATTCGACGATCAGTGTCGGGTCAAACACGGTGCGCAGGTCTTCACCTTCTGGCAGGGCCGTGACCTTCCCTTCCATACTGGCTGCCGTAATGGTGAGCCATTTTGGAGGAGTGGTTTTAGCCATCCGCTCAGAGAGACCAGTGATGAGCCCCTTGCCCTTCTTGTTCTCCTTGAGAGTGATGACCGTGCCGATGCCGACGCGGAAGGACGGGATGTCCGTCATCACGCCATCAACGAGGAAGAAGCCGTGCGTCACCATCTGACGTGCCTGACGACGCGTGGTGGCGAAGCCGAGGCGGAAGACGACGTTGTCGAGGCGCTGTTCCAGCAAGCGAACGAGGGTCTCGGCCGTGTTCCCCTTGAACTTGGACGATTCCTCGAACGTGCGGCGGAACTGGCGATCGCGCATGCCGTAGAGCGCCTTGGCGCGCTGCTTCTCCTGAAGCTGAAGCGCGTACGAGGACTGCTTTGGCTTGCGAGCGGCCTGGGCCGGACCGTGTACCCCAGGCGGGAACGGGCGGCGAAGGACGTACTTCTCCTTGCCGAGCACGATGCCCAGGCGGCGGGAGAGCTTCGCGATAGGTTTTCGAATCCTTGAAGACATATCTGGGGTTAGACGCGACGCGCACGAGAGGCGCGGCAGCCGTTATGCGGAAGTGGAGTCACATCGCGCAGGTTGAGGACGTTCAGTCCGTTGGCGTTGAGCGCACGCACCGCACTGTCGCGGCCGCCTCCTACACCTTTCACGAACACATTCACGTCCTTGAGGCCGGACTCCTTCACCTTCTCTGTGACCGTTTTCACGATGACAGAAGCGGCGTAAGGCGTAGCCTTCTTAGGACCGCGGAATCCGCAGGCACCAGCGGACGAAGCCGCGAGCACGTTGCCGTTGAGATCCGTAAGCGTGACGATCGTGTTATTGAACGTCGCCTGCACGTAGCAGCAGCCAACGGGCACAGATCGGACGACCTTGGCCTTCTTGTTGGCGCGCGGCTTAGGCGCGACAGCGACGGCTTCAACTTGTTCCTTTTTTTCAGATGCCATAGGGGCTTAGGTCTTGGTCAGAATACGCTTTCCGGATCCAGTAGTGCGGCGAACGTTTCCGCGAATCGTACGAGAGTTCGTACGTGTGCGCTGGCCGTGGACTGGGAGCTTCTTCATGTGGCGTGTTCCACGGTAGCAGACGATGTCGCGCAAGCGCTTGATGTTTCCGAGCACCTCACGGCGCAAGTCACCTTCAAGCTTGTGTCCTTTTTCAAGAAGCGTGCGGAGCGCGTTCACCTGCTCTTCCTTAAGGTCCTTCACGCGGATGTTTTCATCCACGCCGGTTTCCTTAAGTACCTTCTTAGCCGTGGTAAGACCGACACCGTAAATGTAAGTCAGCGCAATAACTACGCGCTTGTTTGCAGGGATTGTAACACCAGCGATACGAGCCATAATATAGGATGATTACCCCTGACGCTGCTTATGGCGCGGGTTTTTGCAGGAAACGACAACGCGGCCCTTACGACGAAGGACCTTACAGTCACGGCAAACACTTTTTACGGACGCGCGCACTTTCATAACAAGAAGTGTGGTTCACCAATACCGATTATGTAGAAGACATCCAGGTCGAGACGCAAGGTTAGAACCGATACACGATGCGACCCTTTGTAAGGTCGTACGGGCTGAGTTCCACTTTCACGTCGTCGCCAGGAAGGATGCGAATGCGGTTCATTCTCATCTTTCCGGAGAGATGGCCGAGAATAGTCTGGCCGTTCTCAATCCGAATTTTGAAGCTTGCGGACGGAAGGAGCTCCTCCACCGTTCCGCGCATTTCGATAAACTGTTTTGTCGCCTGCTCTGATTGACTCATAGATCGGCGAAATCCTATCATCTGAGCCTAAAAGTTGCAAGCTGACCTGGGCTATGTGAGGTGCGCGCATTATATACGCGGCCTTTCCGAGTGTCAATGGATTGCATCAGGCTGAGCTGTGGATGAATTATTCGGCTAGATTAAGCGGTAATTGTCCCGGAAACGATTGCCTTGATGCGTCGAACCCCCGCAGCGACAGCCTCTTCCTTCTGGATGGTCAATGTTCCGAGCTCTCCAGTACTGGATACATGGGGTCCCCCGCAAACCTCCCGGCTAAACCATTCTCCGCCATTCATGTGACCGACGGTATACACCTTGATCTTCCCACCAATCGACGCGTACTTATCTTCAAATAGTCCGATGGCCCCAGCGGTTTTTGCCGCCTCCGTGTCCATTAGTTCGAAGTTCACCGGGAAATCTTTCGCGATAGCTCCATTCACCAACTCTTGCACCTTCACGATTTGCTCAGGCGTCATTTTTTCCGGATGCGAAAAGTCGAAGCGCAACCGTTCCGCAGTGATGTTACTTCCCTTCTGCTGCACATGATCGCCGAGCACCATGCGAAGCGCCTGATGAAGAAGATGAGTTGCTGTATGCAAACGCGTCGTCTCCGCAGAATGATCCGCGAGCCCGCCGGCGAATTTCTGTTCGGAGCCAGCGCGTGAGAGGTCTTGGTGCTTTTTAAATTCGGCACGGAACACATCGGCGTCTACCGTGAGGTTGTGCGAGCGTTGCAATTCCTCGACCGTGAGTTCCAATGGAAATCCGTAAGACTGATACAGGTTGAATGCGTCGACAGCGGTAAAGCCGCCTGTCTTTTCGAAAACACGCTTCAATTCCTTCAGTCCCTGCTCGACCGTCTTCGCAAACTTCCCCTCTTCCATTTCGAGAGCCGAGAGAATCGCATCCCGCTTCGACGACAGGTCAGGGTACGCATCGGCGTAAACATCGATAAACGAAGCTGAGACGTCGCGCACGACGCTTCCAGACACGCCAAGTCGGCGAGCGAAACGCACGGCGCGACGAATCAAGCGGCGGACGAAGTAACCCTGATCTTTATTCGACGGCAACACGCCATCGCAAATCAAAAATGTCGCAGCACGGACATGGTCGAGCACCACGCGGAACGCAAACGTATCCGCTTCATTGGCCCCGTATTTCTTACTCGAAGCCGCTTCGAGAACCGTGCGAGCCCCGTCGAAAAGGTCGATGCGGAACACATCCGGATCGTTGTTCACCGCAGCCGCCATGCGCTCAAGCCCGCCTCCGAAGTCGACATTCGCCTTCGGAAGAAGCTCGAAGCCGCTCTCCTTCTTTATGTACTGCATGAACACGTTATTGCCGATTTCGACAAAACGCCCGCAATCGCAGTTCACATGGCATGGCTCGCTCTTCCAAGCCGAAGATTCGTGCAACCCGCGATCGGCGCCGAAATCCCAAAACATTTCCGTGTCAGGACCACCAAGTTCGCCAACCGGCATCTTTTCTGGAACGCCAGCGCGACTCCACCAGTTTTTCTTCTCTGGATAATAGAAGATGCGCCCACCCTGCATGCCATCACGTTCCGAGTGATCGATATCCTTCGCATCAACTCCCTTCGACGAAAACGCGGCCTGCCAAAGCATGACGGCCTCATCGTCGCGTGAAATCCCAAGATCAGGCGATCCGCGGAACACGGTTACGAACAACTTGCTGGCATCGAGCCCAAGTTCGCCCGTGAGGAACTCAAACATCCATGGAATCTGTTCCTTCTTGAAATAATCACCAAGCGACCAGTTCCCAAGCATTTCGAAAAACGTCGTGTGACGATTGTCGCCCACTTCTTCGATATCCTGCGATCGGAAACACTTCTGAGAATCGGCGATACGAGTTCCAAGCGGATGCTTCTCACCAAGCAGAAACGGAACCATCGGCTGCATGCCGGAACCGGTAAAGAGCGTCGATGGATCATTCTCCGGAACCAAAGGTGCCGACGCGATAATCGCATGACCTTTGGACTTGAAGTAGTTGAGGAATTTGGCGCGGACTTGGGCGGTAGAGTTCATATCAATGCACAACCTACACCACCGTCGTATCAGGGGCAACGGCTTCGATCGGCGAGGCATTGCGGCGGATGCGGAGTCTTAAGCCGGCGATGACGTCTTTAAGTTCGCTGCTGCGCATGAGATGTGCGGAGAGGACGTAGCCCGCGAGCCCGACCATGCCGGAAATGAACCCATGTAAGAACACGCTCCAGAACGTATCCAGGTTCACGAAAGACGAAAGAAAGTTCTTCGTTCCATACATGAGGATAAACGCGAAGATGGCGGAGGCGAGTGATTTGTAAACCGATGGCAGCCACGACGCTTCTCCGAGCGAACCGAACCGTTGGCGCAGCGGAATCCATAAGAGGAGCAAGTTCACGTAGGACGCGAGCGTAAAGGCCGCGGCGAGCCCTCCGATCCCAAGCGTGTCACGCAGCGTGAAGGCCGCGAGGATCCCGACGAGCCCGGCCACGAGTCCGGCGACAAGCGGTGTCACAGTATCGTGCAGGGCGAAAAACACGCGGGCGAGGAGATACACCAGACACTGGGAGACAAATGAGAGGGCGAAGAACGCGAGCGCATCGGCTGTGGCGATCGTTGCGGCCCAATCGAATGCGCCCGTTCCGACGACCACACGGACGATCTGCGCGCGCACGGCGAGGAACAGCACCGTGAGCGGCAAGATGAAAAAGAGAACCTGGCGAACCGAGCTGCCGAACACGCGCAGGAACCCTTCGTGATCGCGCTTCTCAAGATGTTCTGAAAACGATGGGAACGCAGCAATAGCGAACGAAACCCCGATCAGTCCAACAGGGAAAAACTGAATGTTGTAGGCAAACTGGAACATGGTCACACTCCCCCCAGGCAACATGGTGGCTAACACCATGAGAATAAAAGCAGTAAATTGCGAAACGGCGATCCCCACCATTCGCGGGCCTGTGAGCGCTATCACTTCACGAAGTTCTCGGTCACGAAGAGCGAATTTCGGTTGAAACGTGAAACCAGCATCGAATAACCCGTACGCTTGCAGCGCGATATGGAAGAGGGCTCCGATGACTACGCCCCAAGCCAAACCCATAGCTCCAACCAGCGGGACAAGAAAAACGGCTCCGATAATAATACCAATGTTGTAGAGGATGGGAGCCAGGGAATAAAGCGCGAACCGTCGCATTCCTTGCAGCGCACTCCCAAAGACAAGGGAACCGCCGAGGAGGAACTGTGCAAGCAACATGATGCGCATGAACTGTGCCACCAATTCTTGTTTCCAAGGCGCGAATCCAGGAGCAATAAGTGGCACGAGCGCAGGCGTAAAGACGGCCAAAGCGAGACACAAAATTGCCATTGCACTCATGACGAGCGTGAAAATATTATTCGTGAGGCTCCAGGCGCGGGCGCGGGTCGCCGAATTTCCCCAGGAGCGGGTAAAAACAGGAATGAACCCAGCTGAGAGCGATCCAACAACAATGAGTCCGAACAACAGATCCGGCACTTTAAAAGCGGCATAATACGCATCAAGCGTATCCCCCGCCCCAAACGTCCCTGACAGCACGCGGTCGCGGATGAACCCGAATACACGGCTGACAAGCGAAAGGACGCCGACGATGCTCGCGGCGCCCACAATCGTCTTAGACTCATTATTGAGAAACCTGAGCACCATGCTATCCCTCGTCTCGTACGCGAAGTTTGCGCACGCTAGGTTCAAGTTCCTCGTCCTCAGTCATTTCAGATGCTTCAATGACTTGGACATCATCTTCATCTCCCGCATCCTCGCTCATTTCCTTACGTGCCCTCCGACTCATCATGGCCAAACGGGCGACGACCAACAGCCCAATAAGCAGAAGCAGTCCAAGAACGCCGACGATAGCTTGAACGGCACGGTTTTCAAGAATAAAGAATGGGACACTAATCACGGCTTCATCTTTTGTGACCTTCCCGTCTGGATCCGTCACGGTAAGAGAAATGGCATAATCTCCGGAGGTCGTATATTTGTGTTCAAGCGTGTGGCGGTTGCTTACGACCCCATCTCCAAGCGACCATTCAAAACGATAGCCGGGAGCAAACGGAGTAAGCGCCTTCAGTTCAAACTTGTTCCAAGCGAGTCGCTTCCAGGAAAATACCGCTGACGGCGAAAAGCTAATGGCACTCGGTTCCAGCTTCTCTGACGGGACGGAAACCACTGCTGGAGTTGACTCATCCGTGATCGTCGCAGCACTCGCGACTAATGGGCCAGAGGCCGGTTTAGGTTCAATCTTTACGACCGGTGCAGGAGGAGGTGGTGGTTCCTTTGTTTTCAACGGATCAGTAGGAAATGCATCCTGCTTGTCAGAAACGGCATCACCGTCCGTGTCAGCGACATTAGGTTTGGTCCCAAGTTCCTTCTCCACATCATCCGAAAGCCCGTCATTGTCATCATCTTCATCGCAAACATCTCCTTTCCCATCCTTATCGGCGTCTAATTGATCTGAATTTTTCGCGTTTGGACAATTATCGGCTCCGTCTTCAACTCCATCGTGATCTGCATCTAGAATGGGGGTGAAAAGTCCGGTCATGGCTGAATCGTTCGTTGGATTTTCATCCTGCGGATCCGTTCCTTTTATGTCGGCGCGGATGTTGAACGATCCTTTCGGAACGACGAAATCCACGTACACTTCTTCCGCGACCCCATCGGCACGAACCGAAATTACCTGAGACTCTCCAATAGGGATGGTTCCTTGGAAAAACGCAACGGAACCGGAAACGTCCGAGCTACCATGATTGCGAACCGCAGCGTATAACCGAACATGATCACCCGTGACCAGCTTCTTTGTAGAGAAAGAAATGTCAGATCCCGTAATCCCAAGATCGATGGTTGCCGCCTGGGCCGGTGCGGCCATGAGGAGAAATGCGAGGGCGCCTAAGTACGGAAGGACATGTTTCATAATTCGGGAGCGATATGGATAACGTCACCGGTTTCTAGCCAGAAAATTGCGGCTTCGTCTGTAGAAAGATGGAACTCGTTGGCAAATGTAGAATGGACTCGTACCAGAACATGCAGGATCGGCGTGCCTGAGTGAGTTTGCAAGGTTACGACATCGTGGTGGGCCAACTTCAGTTTTTTTGCGGTCGCATCCGACACGTGGAGGTGCCGGGCTGGGACGATGGCACATTTGCGCCGAACTTTTCCGTGTGGACCCCGTATTTCGACGGTTGCGGCGGCTCTCCCCAGGTCTCCAGAGATGCGTACCGGAGCATCGATCCCGATCGCGAAGGCATCGGACGAGGAGAGTTCAAGTTGCGTGACATCACGTGAAGGGCCAAGCACCCTTACCCCATCCAGCATACCGTTTTCTCCCACAATCGTCACGGACTCGGCATAGATGGATTGTCCCTTGTGCGAGAGCGGAACCGGTGCAGAAAACTTATGACCGTGCCCGAACAGCGTAGCAACGTCCGCTGCGGAAAGATGGATGTGACGATATTGAATTCGTGCAATGATTTCTTGCATATCCCCTAGACAACAGTCTACCCTCCGAAGCCTTAGCGTAGGAGGGCTTACCCCTTCTGCTTATGCCCGAACGAATACTTAAACGCATCATGCCGAATCGGGCCGAGCGTTGCGAGGTGTAGTTCTGCCAGCATGAACTTCATGGCGATAGATGCGCGTCCATCGCGATTCAATCGACGAACTGACACAGGGATCTTCACATCGAGAAATCCAAACCGGCCAACTTTTGCGGCACGTCGCGCATAATCATGGTCCTCACAGAACGTGACGGTTTCGTCGAATCCGTGAATCGCTTCATGGGTCGATCGACGAACGAGCATGCAAAAACCGGGCGCATGCGGGATCAATGGCCGTACGGCGCGAACATACTTGTTATAGGCCGAATGCATGAGCTTATCCTGCATGGAGTCCGAAATGGGAAACACGTCACACGTTGCAAGATCGAGTTCACGGCGCACCATCTCCTCCATGGCCTGTTCAAGAAACTTTGGATCATCAAGAACGACATCGGCATCGAGAAACAAAACGAAATCACTTGTCGCTTCTCGTGCTCCGGTATTCCGTCCTGGGCCTGGCATTCCCCCTTCAACGATTTGCGCCCCAAACTTCATAGCGATCTCGCGCGTCTTATCCGTTGAGCCCGCATCTGCCACAATGATCTCATGTGGCGGGACAGATTGCGCACGAATAGAAGAAAGAAGCCGTGGCAAACAGGCTTCCTCATCTTTTGTGGGGATAACGATGCTCAGCATAATTCCCTCTATCCTACTCTTTTTTGCTGGTGAGGGCAAAGAGGGCAATGCCCGTTGCGACAGACACGTTCAGCGACCGTTTCGCTCCAGGCAGCAAGATTTCGATGGTCCCATCGCAGGCCGCGAGAACGTCTTCCGGTACCCCTTCGACTTCGCTTCCTAGCACCAACGCGATCTTGTCGTTCGATGGAATGTTTTGAATATCGATGGCCCCCTTCCGATTATCGAGCGCATACACCGTTTGACCAGCCGCCTTAAGTTCGGTAATCAAAGCGGACACATCTTCTCGATGTTCCCAGGCCACCCGGTCCTCACTCCCAAGCGCCGTCTTCGCGATCTCCTTCCGTGGCGGAGTTCCCGTGTATCCAGTAAGGTAGATTTTCAAAACGCCAAACGCATCCGCGCTCCGAAAGACGGAACCGACGTTGTGGAGCGAACGAATGTTGTGCGCAATGATTTGCATAAAAACGTGGGGTGATAAGGGGAGTAAGGGTTGTAATGGGCTGTCGGGGAACTTTGTTCCCCTTACTTACCTTACCGCCCTTACAACCCTTACAACCCAAACCGCACACTTATGAAACTCCTCCAATCCCTCACCGGAATCATCCAACGCTTTGCGCATGATGGCGCAGGTGTGATTCAGCGTCCAGAGGGCAAGCCGATTCTCGCCTACGGAACCATCCCTGGCGAAGAGGTGCAAGTGAAGCCGTTCAAGCGCACCAAGGATGGCATGCGCGCGGAATTAGAATCGATTACCACGCCATCACCCGACCGCGTCGTCCCTCGCTGCCCATACGCCGGAACATGTGGGGGTTGCAAATGGCAGCACGTCGATTACACCCGCCAGCGCACCGAGAAACTCCATGGCATCAATAATGCATTCACAGAAGCAAACCTCCTGTGTCCGATCGACGCGGTAATGCCATGCCCGGAACCGTTCTACTACCGCAACCGAATGGACTACGTCTTCGGCAAGGACGGCGAGCTCGGCCTCAAGATGCCAAACAAGTGGTGGGCGACACTCGACCTCGAGACATGTTTTCTTTTATCCGAACAATCCGTCGAAGTTCTTAAACGTGTTCGCGAGTGGACCAGGAAGACTGGTCTCCCCTTCTGGAACGCAAAAACGCAAGAAGGATTCTTTCGCTACTGCGTGATTCGCGAAGGCAAGAACACGGGCGAACGAATGGTAATGATCGTCACGGGGCCGGTAGTCGGGGGTCGGGAGTCGGTAGTCGGGGCTTTTGACGAGCTCTCGAATATACTTGGTGATCTCGCAACGAGCGTCGTCTGGGGAATCAATGCATCAGTAACAGACCTGTCGATCGCCCAAGAAATCATCCCGCTCAAGGGCGATGCTTGGATTCATGAAACCGTGAACGGCGTTTCCTACAAGATCACACCGAACGCATTCTTCCAGACGAACTCAATCATGGCCGCCAAACTTCAGGACGCCGTTCGCGATTACTGCGGCGATCTTTCGAACAAGACACTTCTCGACCTCTACTGCGGCAGCGGATTCTTTTCCCTCGCCCTCGCAAAAGGAGCAAAGCGAACGATGGGAATTGAACTTTCCGCCGAAGCCATCGAGTGTGCGAAAGAGAACGCCACGACAAACAGCGTAACCGCAGAATACTTCGCCTCAACCGCCGAATCATTCAACTGGAAGGGCTACAACCCAGACGTCGTCATCCTCGACCCACCGCGCGGCGGGATGCATCCTAAAGTTATCGAAACCATTCTCAACGTAGCTCCCCCAGTACTCGTTTACGTGTCATGCAGCTACACACGATTCATCCAAGAGTTCGCAAAGCTCGGCGAGAAGTATTCGCTCGAATCCGCCGTCGCACTCGACCTATTTCCGCATACGCCACATGTGGAGTGTGTGTTCAAGTTGGTGAGGAAAGCCTAAATGGCGTGACAATATCTGGAAATCCTGCTAACCTCTGCGCACATATGACTACCTCGATTACCTCAGAAGAATCCGCAGAAGACGCAGCCCCAACAAAGAAATCCGGCTTTGTTGTGATGGTTGGACGCTCCAACGTGGGCAAGTCCACCCTGATTAATGCCCTCGTAGGGTCAAAGGTTGCGATTACAACCCCTAAACCGCAGACTACCCGTCTTCCGGTTACGGGGATTTTGACCACTAAAGAAGGCCAGGCTGTGTTTGTCGACACCCCTGGGCTCATGCAGAAAGGCGGCGATCGGCTCACCAAGAAGCTTACGGAATCCATCATGCAGTCCCTTCAGGACATCGATGTGGTTCTGTATGTGGTGGACCCTACCCGTTCCATTGCCGAGGAAGAAAAAGCAGTGATGCAACTCATCGCTCCTATCAAGAAGCCAAAGTTCCTCATCATCAACAAGGCCGACCTCCCAGAGAACGAGATTCCGTTTATCGGCTACTATCGCGACCTTTCTCCCGACTATCGGGAAACATTCGAGGTATCTGCGCTCAAGGGGCACAATCTTGAGGCACTCAAGGAACGCATCTTCCAAGAGCTCCCCGTAGGCCCCGCATACTATCCAGAAGGCCAGCTCACCAACATGCCTAGTGAGATCTGGGTGGCTGAGCTGATCCGTGAAAAACTTTTCCTTCGCCTGCGCGAGGAAGTTCCGTATTCTGTCACGGTAAAAGTTGAATCGATTGAACGTCGCACAGACAATCTCATCTACATCAAGGCGTACGTTATCACCACGGATGAACGCTACAAACGCATGATCATCGGCAAGGGTGGCCAGGGTATCAAAGAAATCGGCCTTTCCTCACGCCATGAACTTGAGATGGTGATGCAAAGCAAGGTATATATCGACCTCACGGTTGAAGTGGATTCGCACTGGCCGGATCGGATGGAGTAGCGTCTGAGAAATTAAAGAGGAGCCGGACAAGTTTGTCCGGCTCCTTCTGCTTCAAGCTTCCTTTGCCCACGCTTTCTTCCACACGGAGAGACCATGTGAAGCCACGCGATGAGCGTTTTCTGCTCCCGTCACGGTCCCCTCGTATCCGCAGGCGCGGCAATGGAGAGTCCCGTTTGTCCGCCAGGTCTTCGCTTTCTCTGGGGTCTCGTTCTTACCACGAATCGCTCCACACACAGGGCAGGTCATATTGACCAAGTAGTCCCCGCACCAGGCTGGGACACCGAGTCCGGCGAGCGGCGACTTGTACTCGAGGTACCGACGCAGCTGGCCGTAGTTCCATGCTGTGAAGAGTCGGTTGAGTGTTCCATCCTTCCCGGACTTCTTAACCCACTGCACATCATGGACCGCAAGGACCGCGCCAAATGAGTTCGCAAGCTCTACGAGTTTGTTGCTCACCTGGTGGGTGATATGCTCGAGTGCCGGCGCAAACCGCGTGCCACCGACCCATCGCTCCTTCGCCTGATCCCACTCCACCGTCAGCTTGTCATTGAGGTACCTCACGATCTGGGGGTTTGGCGCGATGGAGCCGGTCTCGATGACCTTCCCATCCTCGCCTGTGAGGCACCAACTTGCGATCGCATCGAGGCCAAAGGTTACACCGAGCACCTTGCGCACGCCGACTGGTTTCGCAAACGGCACACGCACGGTCAGCTGCAAATACCATTCACCTTGTGAGCAGACGACCTTCGCCCAGGCGATTTCAAGATCGCCCCGGTTGAGGATCTTCCCGAATCGTGCGGCATCAAACGAGAGCGGCACGCGGACGTCGTGTTTTCGGACCTTTGCAGGACCGTCCTGCAGCGGAACGGACATACGCTCATGTTTCGCTAATCTCCCTGCGCTCGTTTCGTTCAAACCTGCATCGCGATCCGTAAGAATCGCCCGTAGGTCTGCATCGTCGGAATCGAGAAGGGGGAGAAGTGCGTATATGGATCGAAGACAGGTGAACCCTTTCTTCTGAACGGCCTGTGGACGACTTGAGCGAACCTGCTCAGACGGTTCGAGCCTGCCACGGTGCCGGTTCACTTTTGAGACACCTGCATCGAACACAGTTTCCAGCCGGTCGAGCCGTACCTGTCCTCCGTCCACAAAGAACAGGGGGATGGGACGCGGGTCCGGCGAACGGACGACAGCAAGCCATCGTTCATCGTTTGCCACGAGCCGGTTGCCGCGCTTGTCGTCTTCAGCATACGCGCCAGGATCGAGATCCCGAGCTTTCGCATACTGTAGTGGTCGCACGTCGCACCGTAGATGATCGACGGCGGTCTCAAATGCCGTACGGCGCCGCACAGGTTCGCGGTCCTCGACAGTGGGATATGCCGTGTCGCCCTTCACCTTAGCACTCTCGAGCTGGCCGATATAACTGGTCATCTGTTGGGCTGCCTCTTGAGCCACCCCATCACGCAGGGCGCGTGGGACAGCTTCAAGTTCAATCGGTTTCAGGTAGGAGGTCAACATACGCTGAAGGCCGGTCGTCGACTCAATCACAGAGAGTCCGTGAACGCGTACGACGCCGTCCTTTCCCTTCCTATCCTTCCATTCACCACGGGCGATTTCCGCCTGGACGACGAATCTGCCATGCGAAGTGGGCGTATCTGAGATACGCACAAAGCGATAAGCATTCGTGTACCCATACGGTTTCTCAGGCTGGGCGAGTAAGACACGGATGCGCTCTGCACCTTCCGCATCAACCATGAATTGCAGTCGGACCGCATCCACGAACCATTGCCCTTTAGGCTCCCAAGGATCCGCGAGCACAGCCGTTTCCAACTCGTCTGCGCGGATCATGGTCACTGTGAGGGCACGTTTGAGTGCCTCCATCGTGGCCGCGAGCGCGACGCTCACAAGCACACTCACCCGCGAAAACACCTTTTGCTTCCACGCAGGTAGAGCTTTTTCTGCGCGAGAGGCGCCGATCTTTGCTTCCACAACGACGAACCCCCGCTCCTCACCGGAGGCGGGCTGTTGGTACCAGCTCATTGTGACACCTCCGTGTTGAGGCCGAGTTCATCGGCCAAGGTTTGCGCGCATTCGCCTTTCATTTCGCCCAACCGGGCAAAGGCCGCTGCTCGCTGATCGAACAGCATCTGATAGGCACGCCTTGCCCGTCCGTCATGCGGCTCCTGCTTCATATGATCGGCCTTGCGGCAGATCTTCCTCGTGAGCCCGGTCACCATTTGGACAAGCGACGGCGCATCTGGCGGCAGTATCCGGCACTTGGCCGGCCGCGGCCGCTTGAGTTTCTTTTCACCCATTTTAACCTCGATTGTGAGAGGACATTGTCTGTGAACCACCATGGCAGACAGACCGCACAAGATAGCGTAAAATGGGCAATATGTCAAGCCAAAATGTCCCGGTTTCTTTTGCCCAGACACGGTATTGGGAATCTGACGTCTCCCTCTCAACAGCCAGGGCTGTAATCCGTTCCAAATGCAAAAACATGGCGGCGCTTATTCGGCTCTACCTCCCTTACCGACTCCAGTCTGCACCTAAAATATCTCATACTCTTTCAAGGTCTACACACGACATCTTCTCAGCGAGCCGTCGAATACAGGCTGTTTCTACCCGCCAGGAACTCATGCTGATTGAAGCTCAAGCGACAAAAAGCTACTGGAAAGCATTTGCAATACTTGTAAAAGCACTGCGGGGTTGGTCTCGAATATATCCCCACGCAACCGATCCATGGAACGCAGCATTAAATGTGGGCTACACTATGCTCACGAACCTCATTCGAACATCTATTGTGAATGCAGGTCTAGACCCTGGCATCGGGTGCCTCCATACTCCACGCGTCCAGAAAGAAGCGCTTGTTTACGACTTGATGGAGCTGTTCCGGCAACCCATGGTCGATGCGGCGATAATCCCTTTATTTTCTCGAAGGAAACGGGTTGACTCTATTACGACCAAGAACATCATTCATGCTCTATTGAGACGTTGGGAGAAAGAATATTCCTATCACGGAACTCGAATACCATTAAAAGATATTTGCATCTTTGAAATACGCGAATACAAAAAGGCAGTGATAAACAATGTTGCATGGAGGACTACCGTACATTTCGGTACACATACAAAAAGCAAAAAACCCTGACGAATCAGGGTTTCAAGAAGAGGGAAAAGGAATTGGCCTTTTTGGATGACTGCTGCCCTCTGCACGGGAGCTTGGCTTTTGTGACCACTCATCCTATTCTGGCCTTTTTGGATGACTTGCCGATGCGCGAGGAGTGTATACTGTCCGGAGTGACCACTCATCCTATTCTGGCCTTTTTGGATGACTCCCGCACGGAAGCGTCGGGGATATCGGAGTGACCACTCATCCTATTCTGGCCTTTTTGGATGACTAGAGACTTTTTGGCTCGGTTGAGGAACGTTTCCGATACTCATCCGTCAAAAAGTAGTCAAGAGTTTAGGGGGTGCCGATGCATCCCTGCTCTTGGCTACCAGGCCTCCTTGGTCACGGTAATGCCAAACGTGTCATCCATGAAAAGACCAGACTAGTGAAAGAGCGCAGCTCTTTACCTGCTCATAGACGCCCTTCGACTAGCTCAGGGCGACTGCTTTGCAGTTGAGTTTTCCTCCGGAGATGAGGTCAGCCATCGGACGAATCCGCTGGCACCTCCTCGAAGGCAAGACTGTCACGAATCCCAGAGTCGACCTCTGGAGCCTTGATCACCGACCTCCTTGCGGATTGGGTGACAAAAGAAGCTATCATGGGTTGGGGGTGGTGTCAAGCGATACAACTTCGTACGATGATCCTTCAGAAAGAGTTTTTGTAGGAGAGAGGATTCCATCCGGGCCATAAGCGGCCGGAGTGAGCCGAACCGACAGCACGAGCGGAAAGTCCGGATTGTCGAGCACGCTCACGCGACCAAACCAGTTCCCCGCTTCGATGGTCTGCACGGTCGCGACCTTCCCGTCGATCACAAGATTGAACGTCCCAGGCAGAAGCGTGACTGTCATGAGCGTCGCGTCAAAATTCGTGCTTTGCACGGGAGTCGTTCCAGGAATCTTGGCGAGCAACGCATTGAGCGACGCAATGGTGGCAACGCCCTTCGCAATAGAGTCATCAAACAACCCTAAAGAAATATGGGTTGTTTTGTTTTCCTTCAGCTCGGCAAACTGGGCGGGCGATAAGACGATAAGATCGGAAAGGGACGTATGCGATTCATCTTCCGCATTGATCGTAACCGTCCGTCTGCCCGCGCCCTTCCCCACAGCCTCAACGATCGTTCCAACAACGCCGAACGCCGAATGACGAAGCGTCAGTTCCATACCGACCTCTGCATCCAGATCAAGCGCAGCTTCCTCCGGCTTGCCGCCCAAATCAAGCGGCACGCAGCCGACGCCCAGGAGCAGCAAAGCTGCTAGCGCGAATGCGTAGTTCGTAGTGCGTAGTGCGTAGGGTTTGACATTCGTAAAATTCATATACTTTTCCTACGTACTACGCACTACGTTCTACGTACTAAACTTTGTCGCCAGCCGCCCACTTCCTAAGCGTCTCCTCGTCCGTCTCCCCGCAAATGAACTGCTTGGATTCCGTATTCATGAAAAACGGCACGCCGCCGCAGAGCCCTTTATCATGCTTGGCCATCACCTCAGCGTTCTTCTCATCGTGCCAGACTTCCATCTTCTTAATGGCAATTCCCTCGCCAATGAGCTTATCAACGATCGGCATGAGGTTCACGCAATGCGGGCATTCGGTGCCGTAGAATTCGAGGAGATGAGACATATATGCCATCCATGCTACCATATTCCCCATGCCGAACCGTATCGTCCCAATTGTCCTAGCCCTCATCCTGGCCACGATGCTCATCGGAGCGCAGTTTGGGTTTACCTGGGCGGGTGGCGATGGATATGTGCCGCCAGTGCAGGTGACGGTTGTGGCCGCGAATGATACTGATGTCCGTGTGGAGCATGCTGGATCCATGCGCTTCCTCGGAACCCCTGACCACCCCAAACGTGGAGAAATTATTCATATTGGCGATGGGTACGTTGATCTCGACTTCGGGGGAACAGGAACGATAGTGAGCCTCGATGCGAATACGGACCTGGAAATTGTCTCTCTGAAACGAGAACGCATCGAGGTACGCCTCCTGCGCGGACGGATGGCTGTGGCCCCCCACCCCGACATGAAAAAATTCACCGTGCACGCCGGGCCAGCAGAATTTACGGTCTTCGGCACGGGCTGGCTTTCCGTCTTCCACGACCTCACCAAGGGCACGGTCTCTGTGGCGCCGATTGGAACGTCCGTTACCGCATTACTCGAAGGGACGGATTCGTTCGTAGCCACCTCCCCATTTAACTACGTCTACTGGTGGACTCCGCCAGGGACCGAGGACATTTCCTTCAACCCAGCCACAGGCGCGACCGCGCCGTTCTATAGGCGTTTCCTTGAGGCCGCCGGTCTTGATTAAACCGAGATTTTCGGCCATACTTGGCTGTTCGTGCACGAAATAATTTTACCTGGAGGATAGCCATGAACAAAATGTTCCAATGCCGCTCCGGAATGGAGGCGGTCGGAAAACTTGCCGCCGCGATTGGAGATTGCGTTGTTTTTATCCCACACCACATTTACCGCAAACAATCGAAAAAACAGATCGATGCTCCATTTGCAGAAGTACGATATGCCATGTGCGATGCCTACACATTGCTGCGCGAAAACAAGGTGAAGTTGGAAAGACTCTTTCTCGCTCAGCAGGAGATGATCGGCCCGGTACCTTGCATTCCAGAGGATCCATTCGGTCCAAGGGAGATGCTCAACATCGTTGTCCTGCTTCCTGATGACGTCAGTCGGATCCGCAACGGTTCCGCCGCAAAGAACCCGCTCAGCGACGGGTGGAGACAAACCGGCATGTGCTTTCCCTCTCTGCCCTTTCAAGCATTCTCACTCTACGGTCCAGCTAGATGGAGCGGCACACGATGTGTCGCTCACTTTTTTTATTCCTGAATGATTCCTCCGCCCAGCACCGCTTCCCCATCATAAATCACAACCGATTGTCCAGGGGTCACCGCACGAGCCTGACCGTCAAATGCAAGGGTAAATCCGTTCGCGGTGTGCTGAATCGTCGCAGGCATCAGGTCGCCGCGATGGCGAATGCGAGCACGAACCTTCGCGCCCTCATCAGGACGATGGAACCAATTAGGGCGAGCTGCGCTCAATGTCGATCGAAACAACAACGGGTGGAAATTGCTTGAGACGATGAGCTCGTTCGTCGACCGGCGTTTTTCGACGACGTAATACGGAATCCCTCCACCAGCCGTGACAACTCCATCGCGCTGGCCAATCGTATAGAATGAAAGTCCCTCGTGCTCACCAACTTCCTTCCCTTCCGTGGTGACAATCTTCCCAGGACTCTTCGGAATGCGCGCCTGCAGGAACTCTTTCATGTTCACTTCCCCGACGAAACAGATCCCGACCGAATCCTTCTTGTCCGCCGTGCTGAGTCCAAGCTCACGCGCCTTCTCGCGCACTTCAGGCTTTGTCATGCTGCCGACCGGAAACAGAACTCGTGGGAGAACCTTTGGATCGATGGCCCAGAGGAAGTAGGTTTGATCCTTGAGTTCGTCGACAGAGCGGAGTATTTGGTAGTTGGCATTTGGTAGTTGGGACGTCCGAGCGTAATGACCTGTTGCGACGAAATCGCAACCGAGCTTGTCTGCTTCGCGCATGAACAAGTCGAACTTGATGTACCGATTGCACAAAATATCCGGATTCGGCGTGCGGCCTGCTTCGAACTCCTGGAACATCTCTTCCACCACAAGCGCGCGATATTCCTTTTCAAAGTCGAAGGTGAGAAACGGAATCCCGAGCTTAGCCGCCACACGCATCGCGTCACGCCGCTCTTCCTTCCATCCGCACTCGGCAAACTCCTCACCGACCTTGTCTTCGTCCACACATCGAGGTCCCTCCACCGTCCCCGACCAGTTCTTCATGAAGGCACCAATCACTTCGTACCCTTGTTCCAATAGCAACGCCGCGGTGACGGACGAATCCACCCCGCCGCTCATGCCCACAAGGACTTTTGGCTTGCGTTCTGACATAACGAAAGATCCTAGCAATATCCAGCCATTTTTTCAATAGAAAAAGCGGTCTCGAGGGAGACCGCTATCGTCGAGGTGGCTCTTGTGAGCCGGCTAGGGCTGTTCGCGACCGTGCGCAGAAGCGCAGGGGCGCCCAGGGTGGACGTGGTCTTGAGCTCGTCCATGGACCAGGCGGTCGACCCGGTGAGGTCGGCCGTGCCCGGTTGCAGGCGTGGCTCACAGACCACCTCGGCGGGTGGCGGCGTGTCGTCGTCCGGAGGAGGATCCTCCGGCGCGGCGACGTTGGTGATGTTGTTGACGGTTGGTGTCGGACAGGCAGCCGTGAGGCTTGCCAGCGCGACAATGGGAATGAACACACTCAAACGACCCATGTTTTCTCCTTGTTATGATGGGTTCCTGAACCCATGGGTGGCCGGAGTCTGGTGAGTTCAGCCAAAATGTCAATGGGTGCGGGCTCACAGAAAAAGAAGAGCCCTCGTAGAACCGAGGGCTATTGAACGCTGCAGCAGCTGGGCTATCGCCGGGCGTTGGCTCGCATGACGCGAACGACCTTGCTGACACCCTTGCCGGTGCCAGGCTGGCGGAACTTCCACCAGGGCTCTCCGGTGATCCGCGCGAGTCGGTCGCATTCGGCTTCCTGCGGAGGACGCCAGCTTCCCTCGCAGATGGAACGCGGCGGCACACGAGGCATGGGCACGGCGTTCGTTGGGCCGGGTGAAATGGTGATGGTGTTGGGTGGAGAAAGGAACGAAGTCACGATCATGAGGCACTCCAGATGCGGGTTGAGTGCCGATATTTTACTGCGTACCTCCCTTCAGGTCAAAGATCGTCTCGGCCGTGTCCATATCCATCGGCTCGTGGAGCACGCGGAACTGCATCGGCTCCTGATAGAACGAAGGGAACGCGATCTTATGCCGGCGCAATTCGGCCAGCGCCATTATGTTCTCCATACGCAGGTATAGAACTTCGGCCTGCTCTTTCTTAAGATCAGCCCTGAGCTCCGTGTACGCGGCGCAGAGCGAGTCGAAGTCGCCCATAATGATGGAACACTCGTCATCCGAGATCATGAGGACGCGCTCGATGCGCACCTCAGGCGCGGGCCGAAACGCTTCGACCTTGTTCCAGAACCCCAACGCCAGGAGCGCAATCGTCCCCACGAATATGAAGAGGCCGAAGCTGAGTTGGCCACGCGTGAACTGGATCACTGGCGGCTGGTTCACAGCGACGCTCATCTTCACAGTCGACTGCGACGGAGGAGATGGGACGTCTGTGCCAGGTACTTGAGCGGGCGAGGAAGGAACATCTGGCTGGGTCATACGAACCTCAATGCGCAGGTAGCGCAATAGTTCCGAAATGGAACCATTGGAAGGTAACGAAATCCGGGGAGAATGTCAATCTATCCTATTCTCCTTGGCACGATACACCTCGTCCCAACCCGTAACAATCCCCTGCGCGCGCAGCGAGGCGCATCGATCCAAAAACACCGTTGACGACCCGTCATCTGGCGTAATCCGCAGCGCTTCCAGGAAGAATCGCTCCGCGTCCTCGAACCGGGCCGCCCGGTACGCCTCGAGCCCTTCCTTATAAGGATACGACCGTCTTGCGTGACGATTTGCTCAGCGTTCCGCGTTCGCCAAGCAGCTCAAAAATCCGCACATGCTTATTCTTCCCCTTCACGACGGTCCGGATTTGATGGTTGGGCGAAATACGCGTCGAGTACGGCGAGAGGAAACGCAAGGCGCACATTTTCGTCAGAAAACATGAGACGCTCCCGGCGCACGACACCATCAATGTTCGGAGCAAACAGTACGCTTCCGATCCGCGAAGCCCCTAGCGCCTTCAGTGGCAAAAGAGCTGCGATTGCCGAATCCCCCGGACGTGCGGCAAGCACCGTATCGTCCACCGCCGCAAGCACGTCCTGCAAGGCAGCGACGTCCGCCGGATCGGAAGATTCGGAGAGGATGATGTCTACACCAATAGCCGCCGCACCGGCTGATCGAACCGCCGAAATCACGCGGGCATAATCAGCCTTGGGCAAACGGAGCGTCCCAAGCTCGGACGTCGGACGCGCATCAAGCGTTTTGTCATCCATCGCGACGATCACCACGTTCCCCGGAGGAACGGCTCCTGGGCGAACGTAAAGATAATTCGAAAGCGTCTGGTTGAGCGAAGCAAGCCGTCCGGTGTAAGCCGCACCCGCAAGAAGGCTGCCGAATATAAGGCTCGCAAGCAGCCAAAACGCCGCGACACGTCGTGCACGGCGGTTCAGGCGGCGAAACAGGCCAAGAGTTGCCATAATTAACGCGTAGGTGAAATCGTCTTGATTTCAAGGGGAGCAGGAGAAATCTTTAGGCGCCTCCATGATAAATTCTTCGCCGATCCGTTTCAGAAGCAATAATTTCAAACGAACATCCGGATTTGCACTCTTCTCTAACGCTTCCATGCGCGGAAGGAACTTTTCACGAATCCTTCCGGCATCACGCGTATCTTCCGCGCCATTACTCTTGAACCAGGCAGAATCTACCTTCGCTTTTAAGGTCGAAGACAAACGCATCGCCTTCATGCCGAGTTTCCGTTCTGGATGGTTTTTTGGAGGAAGCTAGGCGCTTTCCCCCTGGGCGATATCACGGGTTTCCTCGCCTTCCATCTTTACAAACGTTGCGTGTTCAATGGCATCAACAAGCACCGCATCGGTCGTAATAGTCATGTTAAAAACCGTTCCGCGAACGACAGAGACCACGCCTCCACCTTGTGCAGAGAACGAGGACTCTCCATTCACGAGATCCATCACTTTAGACCACACGGTTCCGGTCACAACTTCAAAGTTTACCTTGGTCTGGCTGATGTCGTCCGGATTGTAATCGGTCGCCGTTATGCGAATGATGGTTCCGGCTTTCAACCGACTCACGGAATCATCGAACCACTGAATCGATGCGAATCCGTCATTGGAAACCGTAAGATTGTCTCCAGGAGCGACGGTCGTAGCGGTCGTGACGGTTTCTTTCGTCCCTTCTGCCCGCGAAACTGCCACGCTGCCCTATTCTACCGTAAGAGTATTATCTGCATTAAATATATCTGAAACCGTAAGTGGAGCTTGGGTGATCCTTCCCGCGGCTGCGAACGCCGCAAAGAGAGTAAATATTTCATGTGTAGACGTTGATTACTTCTAGAGAAGCACAGTTACGACCACCATGGCAAGAAGGATGCGATAGACCGCAAACGGGGCGTACGAAGTCGATTTCATCAGCTTCAGAAGCATGCAGATCGCAAAAAGTCCGGAAGCGAATGATGCGGCGATGCCGACCATGAGCGGAAGCGTCTCAACCGGCGCCGAGCCTTTGTAAATCTGCGCCATCGAAAGGAATCCCGCAGCCGTGATCGCTGGGATGCCAAGGAGGAAGGAGAATCGCGCCGCGGTTTCGCGGGAAAGCCCAAGCGCGCGTCCGGCCGTAATTGTCACACCGCTTCTTGACGTTCCGGGAATGAGCGAGAGAACCTGCGCACATCCGATGATGATCACGCGCCGCCAACCGGTCGCACGCATGTCTTGCACGGTCGTGGCGGAATATCGATCGACAAGATAGAGAGCAACGCCCCAGAATGCGAGCGTGCCTGCAATGATTTCTGGAGTGTTGAAATCAATGGTCAGCACTTCACTAATCAGAAAACCAACGAACAGCGTGGGGATCGTGGCAATCGCGATCATCCAACCCAGCTTCCCCCACTCGTCATTTTTAAAAAGTCCTCGCAGGATCCGCACAATGTCCTCGCGCAAGGCGATGAACACGGCGAGTAGCGTCCCAAGATGAATCGCCGCGTTAAACGCCACGGGATGCTCCGACCATCCAAACAAGGCAGGGACGAGGATAAGGTGACCGGAGCTTGAAACCGGAAGAAACTCCGTCATTCCCTGTACGATCCCGAGAACAGCGGCTTGAAGGATGGTCATACGTCTTAATCGAATCGAATCTCCTCGTTTGGCTTTAGAACGATGGGACCGGACGGCGCGATGGATTCAGGGGCAAGATGCTCGACGTGCTTGGGTGTCTCTTCCTTCACGATCCGTGGCCGGCCGCCAAACGCTTCGCCGGCAGGTGCTGATGGAGGAACGGGTTTAGCTGGAGACATCGGTTTTGGTGTCGGCTTCATGGCCGGCTTTGGCATCGCTGGTTTAAGTGCGGGCATTGCTGCGACCATCGGTTTTATCGGTGGAGTCGATACGGCTGGCACCAACGAAACAACCGGTGGCACAACAGGCGTCACCTTCCCTGACTTCCGTTCCGCGCGAACAATTTCAATGCAGGATTCGCAATAGATCGGACGACTCCTATCGAGTTCAACTGGTAAAATGATTTCATTAGTACAGCGCGTACAGTTGTACTTGTGTTGCGGCTTCTTGGATCCCTTGGCCGCCGACTTCCGTTCCGCCGCCTTTTCGTAAAGCTGTTCATCGGACACACCCTCCATGCCGCTCCACTTCATCACTTTATCTTCGATGTTTGCGCGCGGTACGCTGTAACGCTCATGGCAGACGCGGATTACTTTATCCGTGCTGTGCGTGCGTTTGGCGATTGGTGGCAGCGTCAACGCGGAGAACGGCTGGCTCGTAACGCCATCGATGAGTAATTTCAAGTACACGTTGTACTTCGGCAGGTTAATGATGTCTTCGACGAGAAATCGTGGCGTGAATTCCTTTTCCATGAATTCCCCGTCCGGTGCGCCCACACGGAACGAAATGATCGTCCCGACGTTTCCGAACACGGCCTCGCGCACCTCGTCGGAAAGCTGTGCGACGTACTGGTGGGCGATCGTCAGACAAAGTCGATACTTGCGTGCCTCGGACAAAATGCCCGCAAAGGAATCGACGGCGAAGTTCTGGAACTCGTCCACGTACAGGTAAAAGTCCTTGCGATCCGCTTCCGCCATATCCACGCGTTCCATGGCGGCAAGCTGAATTTTCGTAATGAGCATCCCTCCAAGTAGACGCGAGCTGTCTTCCCCGATGCGGCCCTTGGAGAGGTTCACGATGAAAATCTTTCCTTCATCCATGAGCTTGCGGATATCGAAGGTGGAGTTCACCTGCGCCACGATGTTGCGGATGATGCTCGCCGACAAGAACTGACCGATCTTGTTTTGGATCGGCGCCACGGCCTCCTGCGCGTACTTTTCGTTATAGCTCGCGAACTCAACCAGCCAAAACTGCTTGACGATCGGATCCTTCACGTTGCTAATGATGTTTTTCCGGAAGTCCGCATCCGACAACATGCGGTTGATCCCGAGCAGCGTGGATCCTGGATTGTCGAGCAGCGCCAAAATAGTGTTGTTCAAAATGTACTCCATGCGCGCACTCCACAGGTCCACCCAAATCTTCTTGAAGACACCCATCATCCCAGACGCAACCAGGTGCTTGTGACGTTCGTCCACGGCTTCAAGAATATTGAACCCCATCGGAAATTCAAGATCAGCCGGGTTGAAATATACGACGTCATTTATTCTCCAACTTGGAATGAAGTCGATGAGGCGCTCGGCGGTGTCCCCGTGCGGATCCACATAACACGCGCCGTGCCCCGCATAGATGTCGGACAGCATCATGTTTTCCAGAAGCACGGTCTTTCCCATGCCGGTTTTTCCGATCACGTACGTATGCCGACGACGGTCATCCTGTTTAATACCAAATTTCCGCAGTTGATTGCGGAAGTTGGTACGACCGAAGTACGTAATCTCTTGTTCGTGTTCGTGGTCGTAAGCGGACATACTAGACGGGCAGGTTCGGAGGCGTCTCGTCGTCAGCCTCATCTGAAACCATGACAGGCGCAGACTTAGGCATCCGCATGGATGGCGGGCCAGGGAGTTCTATGTCCGCCGGTGGTCCTGGAATATCATCCGCATCAAGCCCAGCCTCTGTTTCTTCTTCTTCGTAGACATGAACCTTATGATCCATTGGTGGCAAAGAAACATCTGGACCTTCTGACATAGATTCCACACTGAGATGATGTGATGGAATCAGCACCTTTCTACTCCCATGGTCGCCATGTCCACCAGATGGCGGATGACTCTTCATGGAAGCCATTGCAAGCGGCGGTGGTGGCACCAGATCATCCGTACTATCAAGCCCAAGCGGCAAGCCAGTTGGCGGTTCCCCGCGGCGGGCCTCGGCCTTCTGCACGAGCGGCGCCTTCACTCCGATAGCCGGAAAATGCCAAAGCGTAGCAAGCTCTTCCGTATTGAGAACCTTAGGCGTAGCTCCCGTTCCCCATGAGCGTTTGGCATACGCATTCACCAGTCTGGACTGTTTTGCCGTGTAAGACCATTTCTGCCAGAAATAATCATCCTTCGGAATCGAGGCCGAATGCGGACCGAACGCGTTCAGGTTCTGATGCGCATACAGACTCAACAGACCCTTGATCATCGCCGCACGACCGCCTTTATTATACGCCTCCTTGCGCGCCAAATAGACGATGCGCAGCTTTGTGGCATGCCCCGTCTTCCCCATCTTGTCGAGAACGCCTTCTGCCTGTTCCTTCTGAACCGGCGTAAGCTTAAACGCCTTCCACGGATCCTGTTCCTGCGCGTGTTCATCTGGGAGGACACCGAGGTCAAACGCCTGCTTCGCCACTTCGTTAGGAAGCCACAACGCGGCTTCGATGGCCGTGGAGACGGCACTCTTGGAATGCTTCTCCGGAACGCCGTACGACTTGTCGATGTACTTCAGGCCGGCCTTCTTCCAATCGTTGTCCCGAGCCTGAACAAGAATCTGGAACCAGAAGTGTTCGCCCGGACGCATCTTGGCAAGCATTTCAAGGATCTGGCCGAGCGGATCCTTATACTCGCCGGCGATCTTGTCCTCGAAATCCACGTACGTGCGGATCGGAAGATACTCGTCGTTCTTGAGGGTGATCTCCATGCCCCAGGCATCGTACTGGTCGTCCGGGAAATGGTGCGGGGCAATATGGGCGTAATCCTCCACTTCGGAAATTTCCGCTTCAGGATAGTGGGCGTAAATGGCGGCCTCGATGAGGTCGCGGAATTTAGTCTGCGTGTGGACGAGAAACTGGGTATACCCCTCGATGGAAACGATTTCGAAGGAAAATGTGGGCTGCACCTTGCCGACGACCCATCGTTCCTTCCAGTTGAAATTCGAATAGCAGCCCGAAAGGTTCGCGAACAGCGATTCGATGGCCTTAGGCGTCTGCTCCGTGTTCCCCGGAACGGAAATGGAAAGCAGGACGTTATTGATGGTCTGGACGAACTGTCCTTGCCGGTGGTTCTGCCACACCTTCAAAAATCCCGACACCAGCACCGCCGTGGTGGAGACCCAGCCAAAGATCACCGTGAGCGTATATAACGTCTCTTCGATGGGCCGCTGCAACAGTTCATTTATCCAAGACATAGCTCGCTCGAGTATATCATATGGCGGTTAGGGCGGTTAGGTCTATAAGGGTTGTAAGGGCGGTAAGGGGAAAACGAAAAAGATCGGTCGACCCGATCTTTTCCCTTACAACCCTCACCACCCTTACCGCCCTCCATTCCCCTTCCGTTTCCCCCAATCGTCCCACGCCACAAGCGCCGGGCTTGCGAAGAAGATGGACGAATACGTTCCGACCGCGATCCCGATGATGAGCGCGAGGGCGAACGGCTTGGTGGTTTCCCCGCCGAAGAAGAAAATAGCGAAAAGCGCGAGCAGCACGGTGACGGACGTATTTACGGAACGAATAAACGTCTCGCGGATACTCCTTTCCACCGTCTCTGCAAACGGAACGCCAGGGTCCTTCAGGAGATTTTCACGCGTACGGTCAAATACCACCACGGTATCGCTGATGGAATACCCGAGAATGGTGAGCGCGGCGGCCACGAACGCAGCACCGACTTCCCATCCGTAGAAATGCCCAAAGACAGCGAAGGCGCCGAGCGGCACGATCACGTCGTGCGCGGCGCAGGCGACCACGAGCACGGCGTACTTCCACCCCGGCACCGGATCATTCACCTTGCGAAACGCCCAGGCGATGTAAAGACCGATGAGAAGCAAGGTTACCAACACGCCCGTCATGGCCGTCTTGCGCAATTCCGCTCCGACGACCGGACCGACGGAATTGAAGCGTTGTTCCGTAAGCGCAGTATCCGTCGAGAACGTCGTCTTGAGGGACGCGAGGATCTTCTGATGTTCATCTTCCGTGAGCGGTGGCAAGCGGATCAGAACTCCCTGCTCTCCGGCTGACTGCACCGTTGCAGAACCGAAGCCGATTTCCGTAAGCGCCGAAGAAACTTCCGCAGTGGAGTGTGCCTCCCCAAAAGAGAGTTCCATGAGCGATCCGCCCGTAAAGTCCACGCCGAACCGCAGTCCCCAAATCGCCAAGGAGGCGATGGAGCCGGCGATCATGACGGCGGAAATGGCAAACCAGATCTTGCGATTGGCGACAAAGTTGAGTGTCATATAGGACTAGACCTTACGCTTAAATGCGAACAGACCCGGCTTGCGGAGCGTTTCAAACGAGGCAGCGACGCGGACGTACGTGCGCGTCACGGTAATCGCCGTGAAAAGCGAGAGCACCACACCTACGCCGAGTGTAAGCGCAAACCCGCGCACGAAGCTCGAGGAGAACGCGTACAGTACTGCGGCGGAGATGAACGTGGTCATGTGCCCGTCCCGAATCGGCGCCCAGGCGCGGCGGAACCCTTCCTCAATCGCGAGCGAGAAGTCGCGGCCGGAGCGGTACTCGTCCTTCATGCGTTCAAAGATGAGCACGTTCGCATCCACGGCGATCCCGAGCGACAGCACGAGCC
>CALRBH010000008.1 GCA_943354165.1 Candidatus Uhrbacteria bacterium RIFOXYB12_FULL_58_10 | reverse complement strand
TCTCGTACTGGTCGACAGGGAACGTGACGAATACAACGACGATTATCAACCAGAACAATGCCTCCACCCTCTCTGGAAACCTCGCGGCGCTCAACATGTCCGGCAACATCTTCATGCAGGGGAACCACATCCTCGACCTCGGACGCGTGGCGGGGATCGGCGGAGTCTGGTCGATTGATGAAGCGGGGGTGATTCTCACGGAGGGAGACATCAAGGTGGTGATTACGAGCTACCAGAACGAGAAGGTCGCCGTGCCGGTCGTCATCAGTCCGCAACACAAGGTTTCGCTCTCGGGGACCGGCCATCTCACCGCTGGAGCTGCATCGATCGCGTTCGAAGACATCGATCCATCGTTCAACGACGTCACGTCGACGACCACGCCAGTTCGCGTCCTTGTCACGCTTCGCGGTCCTGCGAACGGCATCTACGTCGAATCCTCCGACCACAACGGCTTCTTCGTAAAGGAAACGATGGGCGGCGCCTCGGACGTCGACTTTGACTGGTACGTCGAAGCGATTCGCAAGGATTATGAACCGGTAGTCGTGCCAGCGACGGACGTGGTCGTACCAGCGACGGAACCAGCACCGACCGAACCTGCACCGACCGAACCTGCACCAACAGAACCGGCCCCAACAGAACCGGCACCGACGGAACCAGCACCGACCGAACCTGCACCAACAGAACCGGCCCCAACCGAAGCGGCCCCAACCGAACCTGCACCATAACGTATGAAACACGGAGGAACCCAAACCAAATATCTGATCGCCGCCGTAGGCATTGGCGCATGTTTGGTGTCCTCCGCGGCGTATGTCTCTGCGGAAAACGTCTCTGTGACCGCGATCGTCGCCTCGGACGTAACCGCTACGGTACAATGGGCGATGCCACAAGGGAGGGTCGGGGCCGCGGAGACAAATGATGATTCCAATTTCTTCCTCACCGTACGTACGGCCACAAACGGAGATGACGTGGTTCTTGCAACGGCACCGGCCGCCACCTTGCTTTCCGCAGGTGTCGATGGGACCTATGTCATTCCAGAGAATCTCACAGTGTCTCCGGGGATCTATGACCTAGGCATCAAGGGGCACCAGCATCTCACGCGTGTCCTTCAGGATGTGACGCTCGTCTCGGGGAATAACGTATTGAACTTCACCCAGCCGTCCAATGCTGTGCCAAAAGGATCGCAAGTCCTCCTTGCGGGTGATGTAAACGGAGCGGGGACGAGTCCTGCGACGCTTGGGGATGATGTGGTGAACTCGGTGGATATCTCGACGCTCCTTGCGGTGATTGACGCTGATGATCTTACGGGAAACGTTCAGCGGCCGAACCTGAATCAGGACGTAGTGGTAAACTCTGTGGATCTGAGCCTCATGATCTCCAATCTGGATGTGGAAGGAGAGAATTAGAAACGACAAACGATAAATCCCAAACGACAAAGAAAAAAGAAAACGACAAATATGGAAAAGTTGAACGGACAAAAAAAGAACTCAAACATCAAACCTTTCACCCGTTTGTCGTTTTGGATTTCTTTGTCGTTTGTCGTTTGCTCTTTGTCGTTTGCGTCAGCCTCTGCCCAAGCCGCTGCTCCTGTCGGGGCCGATACCTTCGAACTCACTACATCGCCGACCACGGGCGGGGACAACACAGGCGATGGCGGCACGGGCGTCACGACCGACCTCAACTATTACTACGTCGGCCAATCCTTCACGACGACCATGCGCATCGTCTCCGGCGGGACGGATGCGGCGAATATTTGGGTGGATTACAACGTCGCCAAGCTCACCGCTTCCGTGCTCACCAATGGAACGTATTTTCCAAACTACGCTGGGGCGACCATTTCCGGCGGGCGCGTGAATCTTACGGGGTTCCGGACCAGCGGGACGTCCAGCGGCACCGGGATCTTTGGTTCCAACACCTGGACGGTGGATGCGCCAGGGGAAGCCGCGTATGCAACCGGTACGCCGAGCACGCTCGACGTGAACGTTGGGACCATTGGAGCGACCACGGAGTCGAACATCTCGCTTTCCGGTCTCGACATTCTCGATGACGAAGAAGATTTCAGTCTGCACCTTTGGGCAGATACGATTAAACCGTTCGCGGAGAATCCATCGCCAGCGAACGCGGCGACGGCGGTTTCCGTTTCGTCGAATTATACGTTTGACCTGCGCGATACCAAGAACGGGGAAGGCGATAACGTCGGCGTCGGAACCGGGGTGAGCACCACGACACCCCCT
Organism: Candidatus Uhrbacteria bacterium RIFOXYB12_FULL_58_10; assembly: GCA_943354165.1. Classification (GTDB taxonomy): domain Bacteria; phylum Patescibacteriota; class Patescibacteriia; order UBA9934; family GWF2-40-263; genus CALRBH01. The sequence continues at coordinate 35,643 of CALRBH010000008.1, read as the reverse complement.
GGCGTCATTACGGCAGACGACGACGGCGGCGCTGATGATATGACGGCGTTCGACGCTTATGTCTGTTCTGGCGTGTGGGGCACAAACCTGTGTGGGGTGACCGTGAATCCGCCAAGTCCGCTCGGCATCGGGAGTGATACGCGCAACTGGCTCTATAACACCGCCTACACCATCGACATCACCGGCTTCCGCGATCTGGCCTCGCCAACGCAGAACCAGCTCGGGGATGCCAATGGGCCGAACACGATGAATCCAAAGTCGTTCACGTTTACCACCGAGGCGGACACGGTGCCTCCGCAGGTCGTGAGCGAAACACCAACGCGATCGAGCACAGGGAACAGCATTTCCACAAACATCACCGTCATTGTGCACGACAAGAAGACCTTCCCGGGCACGGTTTCCGGGACCGGGGTCGTGACCGCGAGCTGTCAGTTCAACGTTTCATCACCATCGTTTGCGCTCACGACGTTTGATTCCACTGATCCGGAAGTGGCGGCGACACTGGTGGATTTCGGCGTGCAGTACGTGATCAATCCAGCGAGTAACTTCGCGCAGAATGAAACCGTGTCCATTTCCGCGTTTGATTGTGAGGACGTGGTTGGCAACACCATGGTCACGGACGTCTGGACGTTTTCCACTTCCGACAGCGACGCACCGTTCGTGGACGGGACGAGCCCGAGCAACGACGGGACGATCACCTCTACGACCAACATTCTCTTTCATGTAAAAGATAATGGGACGGGGGTGAATCTTTCGAACGTCGTGGTGTTCGTGAACGGGGACTATTATACCAACGGAGGCGGGGCAGGGTCCGTAACGACGACCGGCACCAAGATTACGTTCGCCAGCTCTCTCGATTTCAACGGAGGGAACTATCTTGGAGACACCACCGACGTGACGGGATCGCCGGCGGATTTCACCTTTACGATCGATCCGGCCTCGAACTTTACGGATGGGGAAGCGGTGCCCGTCATCGTGTATGCGAAGGATCTCTCCGGAAACATCATGGAGCGCGTGGTGTTCGCTGTGGTGATCGATGATGGGATCGCCTGCGTCCCTGGAAGCGGCGGGGGAGGAGGTTCCGTATCCTTCCCAGAACGTCTTTACGATGTTGATGTGACGCAGGTGGATGGCGATTCCGTTATCGTCTCCTGGAGCTCCTACCCGAACTCGACCTCACGGGTCGTCTACGGAACGTTCGACCCGATTGTGAACAGCGGATCGCCTAATTTCGGGTTCGCCACTTCAACCGTACTCGACGGTCAGCTTACGGAATCCCACTCAGTTATCATCGACGGCCTTACGACGGGTACGGTGTACACATTCATGCCGGTCGGGACCACGCAGCGCGGCAATGAGATGACGGGGGAGCGCGTGAAGCTTGCGACGCGTCCGCCGGTGGTGTTCCAGTGTCCGGAGTCGCTGGTTGTTCCCGCATGTCCGGAGCCGGAGGCATCCGTCCCTGTTTCCACTCCTGTGTGTCCGGCGCCACAGGTCGTGTTCGTGCCAGTAAGGGAGCCTGCGGCCCCATCAGCCAAGACATCGACCCCATCAGCCAAGACATCGACCCCATCAGCCAAGACATCGGCCCCTGTGAGCCGACCGATCGCCCTTCCGGCTCCCGCTCCTTCCGAAGGAACGTCATATGGTCCGATCATCACCATTAACGACATCGGAAGGGTGACGAATGGCTATCGGTTCTCCGGTCGCACCATTCCGGGCGGGAAGGTAACGTTTATCGTGTACTAATATGGCCATCGACACCCAACAGCCGGAACTCGTCAGTCAGGTGGAAGCCGACCAGGACGGGGACTGGGAAGCCATTGTCCCGACGTCCGTCTCCGACGGGTTGCATCGGGTTGAAGCAATCGACGAGCTCGGAAACTTCACCACCTCGCTCCTGTTTGTGGAACGTCCTCAAGGGGAACCGTCTACGGTTTCCGTATCGACTCCTACGATCGTGGAGCGGATCCTGCCGTCCGTTCCTCCCGAGTTTGCGTACGCGCTTTTCCTTTTCATCCTCATCGTGCTCGCGCTCGCTCTCAATGGCGTGCGTCTTGCACGTAAGGCCGACATACACGACCGGCATACTAATCATCGTAAGAGCTATCTGGGCGCGGTGGCGGCAGCGATCGCTGCGATACTGATTTCCCTCGCCATCGGGGTTGCCCTCAATAAAACCGTCGGGGTGATTCAACGATTCCTTCCGCACCAGGAGGCTGTGCCTGTGAAGCTCTCTATCGCCGGAACTTTGAAAGCGCCGTTCGGCGGCCCCGTAGCCGGCGCCGATTTGGTGGCGGGGGATACGCGTATTCGTACGGACGCCGGAGGTCAATTCGCTTTTGAAGGCATCGATGCCGGGACCGGCATTCGGGTGACGCATCCTTTGGTTGCCCGCCCAGTGGTGTATGCCTTTCCCGATGAAGATGGACCAGTGGCGCGCATGTTCCCCGTGGACCTCTGGTTTGATGCCGCCGTCCTCAATCTCGTAAGCGCCGTCATCGATCTTGATGCGCGTTCCCTCGAGGGAGATCTCTACCAATTCCTCGCCACCGACGCCCAAAAGGCCATGGATGCGGGGAGCTTTATCGCTTCTTATCCATCGTCGTTTGAACCTAAGGAAGTGGGGATGCAGGAGCTCCGCGTGGTTTCGGCAAAGACGCTTCCGACCTGGACTTCTTCCGCCACAGGCGTGGCATTTAAACAGATATTTGAGCTTACCATTGAGCATGGTACCTCCCGGGTGACCTATCGGCTTATAAAGGAAGGAGATTCGTGGCGCCTAGCCTGGTAAGGACCTGTCCTCCGTAGCCGTAGCGTAGGAGGATTGACCTTTTCCTGGTGCTGGGCTAGGATCCAGGCACTAATTATTATCTGTCCGTAGCCCCAAAAGGGCTGCCCCCGAGAGGGGCCAGATTCCATATGGAAAAAACGTACGAACTTTTGTACATCGTTTCGACGAAGTACACCGACGACGAAGTAGAAGCGATCCGCAAGACCGTGAAGACGATGATTGAGAAGGAAGGCGGCAAGATCGTTCGTGAGGAAGCCCTCGCGAAGATTCGTCTTTCTTACATCATCAAGAAGCAGCGCCATGGCACCTACGTGCTGGTGTACTTCACCGCTCCAACAACGGCGATGGCAGAATTGGATCGCCAGCTCGGGCTGACGGACGAAATGTTGCGTCACACCATGTTGGCTCTTCACCCAACCGCGGATCTTAAGAAGACCTTCGACCTCACCGCCTACATCGCTCCTCTTTCCGAGGAAGCGCAGGCGTCCCGCGGAGACTCGCGCGATGCTCGCCCTCGCTCTGCAGTTTCTTCTGCCGTACCGATGGTGCCAGGCACCGCTCCCGTGAAGGCAGAGCCAGCCATGTCCATCGAAGAGCTCGATAAGAAACTCGACCAGATCCTTGAAGGCGACGTAACGAAATAACCGTTGCTCGTATGTACTCATTGAATCGGGCGCAAATCATCGGAAACGTCACGCGCGATCCAGAGGTGCGTCAGACAAGTACTGGGCAGCAGGTGTGCACCTTCGGGGTCGCCACCAACCGCTCCTGGAACGACGCCGCCGGAGTGAAGCAGGAGGAAGTGGAGTTTCACAACGTGGTCGCCTGGGGCAAGCTCGCAGAAATCTGCGGACAGTACCTGAGCAAGGGCCGCAAAGTGTACGTCGACGGTCGCCTGAAGACCCGCGACTGGGAAGGGCAGGACGGCGCCAAGCGCCGCACCACCGAGATCATCACGGAAAACCTGATCATCTTGGACAAGGGTCCAGCCACTCCGATCAGCGGATCGGCACCGGCCGCTCCCTCCGCCTCCGGATTCGCTCCTCGCGCCGCTTCGCCATTCGCTCCAGCCGCTCCTAAAGCGGATCCAGCCCCAAACCCAGACGATGAAATTAAAGTAGAAGATATCCCTTTTTAACCTATGTCCACTCAATCACCTTCTGGGAAGCAGCGTCATTGCTCCTTCTGCAAGAACAACATCAACGACCTTGATTACAAGGATGTTTCCATCCTGCGCCGCTACATTTCTTCCTTTGCGAAGATCGTCCCCCGCAAGCGCTCAGGCGTCTGCGCCGGCCACCAGCGCGAACTCTCGAACGCGATCAAGCGCTCCCGCATCATGGCCCTCATCCCGTTCGTACAAAAGTAAGAATTAAAAGACCCGCCGTTCCTGTGAAGGAAGGGCGGGTTTTCGTTTGCGAGCGATAGGTGATCGGGGTCAGGCCTTTGCGGGCGTGACTCCCTCCAAAAGAGCGATCGTTCGGAAGTCGTCGGAGAGATCCATGAGTTCCCCCATGGAGTCTGCGATGGCTCCAACTTGTGGCGTGTTCGGTTCACTTCCTGCCGGGCGCAGGTACACGAACCGGTTGCAGCTGTGCTGGACGGTGGAGAGCCGGTGGGCGATCACGATCGCTCCGGTTCCATCGTGCAGCAATTCGTCGAGGGCCTCTTGGACAGCCCGTTGGCTTTCCGCATCCAGCGAACTCGTTGCTTCATCGATGATCATGAACCGTGGGCGCCGTATTGCGGCCGCGGCGATCATCACGCGCTGCTGTTCGCCACCCGAGAGTTCGATGCCGTGCTTGCCGACCTTGGTGTTGAGGCCCTGATCGAGCCTTTTCCCGAAGTCCACACGGAACCGCCTCATCATCTCCCACAGCTTTTCATCCGTGAACGTGGCCCGCGCTTCCTGATTGAGTCCGTAGAGCAGGTTGTCGCGCAACGTGCCGTCCAGCACTTGGGGCCGCTGGGGAATGTAGGCGAGCAGATGCTGCCATGATTCCAGCTTGATCTGCCGGAGGTCGATCCCATTCACAGTGATGCGGCCTTCGCTCGGATCCATGAACCGCTGCAGCAGCCGCACGAGCGTGCTTTTCCCGGCGCCACTTGGGCCGAGGAGCGCGACGCGCTGGCCGGGTTCCATCTTGAATGACACATCCATGAGTACGGACGAGCCCTCCTTGTACCGGTGCGTCACCCCTTCGAAGGCGATGGTGAGCGACGCGTCGGCCACAAGGGGAGTGGCGTCCGGTGCATTGAAGACCTGACGCGGAAGCTCGAGCGCTTCTTTCAGACGCAGGACGCTTGCGGTTGCCTTTGCGATGGCTCGGCTCGGGGCGTTAAGCGATCGAACGTTTGCGAGCACCGTCCAACACCAGCTCATCACCGACACGAGGTCGGGGACGCTCCGGTGTCCTTGGTACACACCCCATCCGACATATCCAACGACGGTGGCATATCCCGCCTGGATGACGAGTTGCCGCCACTGGATGCCTCGGATGAAGATAGCGATGACGCCACGTTCCTTTGTGAGGGACAGGCCGTACCGCGTATCCATCAGCGCGATTTCCTCGGTTTCTTTCTCGTTCGTCTTCACGCGCTCAAGCGAGGCATACCGCTCGTTGCGGTAGCGCGCGAGGGCCGAAAATTCGCCGTCGATCGGCTCGAGTCCGGCCACCAGGCGTCTGCTGCCACGGGTACCCAACAGGGCAACGATGCCCATGGTGAATATGATGAAGCAGGCAGGACCTGGGGCAACCACGAATAGGGCGATCAAGGTCAGCAACATCGCCGGAATGTTTTCCGTGATGGGTTGAAGGACCGTTTTCAGGAGAATAGTGGCGTGCTCCCGACCTTTGTTCAGGACCGCTTCGCACAGCAGATCGTGGCGGTCCATGTGCAGGCCCATTTCTTTTGTCAGGAACTCTTTGCTGATGACGAGGTCGAGTCGTTGCGCGACCCGCCCTTCGAGGTATTCGCGTAAGCCCGCTACACGGTAATTGCAGATGTCCTGCAAGATATTCGCGATCACGAACGCGCCAAACGCCACAAGCACTTGATTCCAGTTGCCGGTGGCGATCATGGCGAGGCCGTATCCCATGATCCACGGTTGGATCACGCGGAAGCCGTCGAACAGGGTGGCAAAAAAGGCCAGCTGTTTGGCGTACCTCCATCCTTCCTTGTCGACGAACGTCGCAAAAACCCATTTCAAGGCATGCCACGATGATCGTGGACCGGTAACCCATCCTTGGAAACGCTGAGGCTCATGCATTATGTCTCCTGTGGTAGTCAGTATTCAGTTTGGAAATGACGAAGGCTCACGGAGTGCGTGAGGGGTTGCATATTACGCTAAAATATGAGAAAAGTCAAGCCACATATGGCTCAACCCGTTCAAAAAATCGCTCTCGAACGTCAGAAACTGAACGATCTCGTTCGGTCGTTCTTTCGTGCGCGGGGATACATCGAAGTCGAGACGCCGACGTTTGTCGCGAGCCCAGACCTCGCGCCGAATTTTACGTACTTCGAGACGACTATGGTTGTCCCCGGGGAGAAGTCTCGGCAGGGAGCGCTCATCACCAGTCCTGAGTTTTCCATGAAGAAGCTGTTAGGGAAGGGGTTTGAGAAAATCTTCACGCTCGCCCGGGTGTTTCGGAATGATGAAGAGCTTGGTGGGACGCACAATCCGGAGTTCACGATGATTGAGTGGTACCAGCAGGGGAAGGACTACCATGCCATGATGGATGAGACCGAAGCGTTGGTCCACGAAGCGTGCGCCGCATTCGGACGCGAGTTGCCGGCGTTCCGTCGCGTTCGCGTTCGAGATCTTCTCCTCGAAACTTGCGGCGTCGATTTGGATCTGGCTTCGACGGAATATCTTGCGGCGGCCTGTGACCGTCTTGGGATACATCGTGACGCCTCGGATACGGAGAGCGACCTGTTCTATCGCATTTTCCTCGTGTGGGGGGAATCGAAAATCGGCATGCATCCGACGTTTGTCTACGACTATCCGCTCTGCCAGGCCGCACTAGCGGCGAAGACGGCCGACGGGAAATACGCCCAGCGGGTGGAGTCGTATATCGATGGGGTAGAATTGAGTAATGGGTTCACAGAACTTATTGATTCGGCCGAACAACGGGCCCGTTTCGAAGGTGAACTTGAGGAACGCCGGGCACAAGGGAAGTCGACCTTCCCCGTTGACGAGGACCTGCTCACGCTGCTACCATCCGTCCGTTCTCCCACCTTTGGAAATGCCCTCGGAATCGACCGATTGCACATGCTTGCAACGGGGGCGGCTTCGATAGAGGATGTCCTGCTGTTCCCGGCCTCAAAATTATTTCAATAATTTTGGGCGGTAAGGGACTGCTCCGTTTTCCCCTTACCACCATTACAACCCTTACTCCCCTTACAGCCCCACGATCCCACGACATATGTCTCCCAATGAAATGCGCAAAGGTACAGTCATCCGCTACGACGGCGATCTATGTATCGTCATCGAAGTTCAGCGCGTCTCCCCAGGCAAGGGAAGCTCGTTCGTGCGCACGCGCTTGAAGAACCTCAAGTCCGGCAAGGTCGTCGACAACAACTTCAAGTCCGCCGAGAGCCTTACGTTCGAGGAGGTTCAGTACAAGAAGATGCAGTACCTCTACAACGACGGCCACCTCTACACGTTCATGGATAACAGCAACTACGAACAGGTCCAGATCGCGAAGCCTGACATCGGATCGGACATCCAGTACCTCAAGGAGGGGATCGAGGTGACCATCGTCACGCACGACGATGTCCCGCTCACCATCCAGCTCCCGAAGAAGATCACCTTCAAGATCGCAAGCACCGAGCCTGCAGTGAAGGGTGATACGGCTTCCGGAAACGTGACCAAGGAAGCGATCATGGACAACGGCCTCATGGTGAAGGTGCCAATCTTCATCGGCGAAGGGGACGAAATTGTCGTGGACACGGAAGATGGCTCGTACTCGGAGCGCGTGGGGAAGTAATTTCGATGAACAAAAGAGCCGGCCCGTATGGGTCGGCTCTTTTGATTCGTTTATTCCACTGATGGCGGTGGAACTTCGTCAGAAGTCGGCTCACTCGTGTCCTCGAGGACGCCGTCCTTTATGCGCTTTTCGATTTCTTTGCGCACCGCCTTCATAAGCTTCGGATTCTCACGCAAATGCTGCTTCGCCGCCTCGCGTCCAAGCCCGAGCTTCTCCTCACCGAACGTGTAACTGTTCCCACTCTTGCCAATAGCGCCGGCGGGAACGCCTACATCGAGTAGATCGCCGGCGATGGAGATACCTTCGTTGTACATGATGTCGAACTCGCACACCCGGAACGGGGGAGCGACCTTGTTCTTTACGATCTTTACCTTGGTCCGGTTCCCGATGATCTTGTCACCCTGCTTGATCTGCGCGGAGCGGCGGATTTCGATGCGGACCGAGGCGTAGAACTTGAGGGCGTTCCCACCAGTCGTCGTTTCTGGGTTGCCGAACATGACGCCGATCTTCATGCGGATCTGGTTGATGAAGATAACCGTGGTCTTTGACTTGTTGATGATGGCCGCGAGCTTGCGCAGGGCCTGGCTCATGAGGCGAGCCTGGAGTCCCATGTGGCTGTCGCCCATGTCGCCTTCGATTTCTGCTTTTGGGGTGAGGGCCGCGACGGAGTCGATGACGATCACGTCCACCGCATTCGAACGAACGAGCGTTTCGACGATATCGAGCGCCTGCTCGCCGTTGTCTGGCTGGGAAATGAATAGCTCGTTGATGTTTACGCCGATCTTTTCCGCGTACTCCGGATCAAGTGCATGTTCTGCGTCCACATACGCGGCAAGACCGCCGAGTTTCTGCACCTCAGCGACGATGTGCTGGGCGAGGGTGGTCTTTCCAGAAGATTCCGGACCGTAGATTTCGATAATACGTCCACGTGGTACGCCGCCGACGCCAAGCGCGAGGTCGAGCGAAAGGCAGCCGGTGGTGACCGACTCAACTTCCATGGTTTTAGCCTCGCCAAGACGCATGATGGAGCCCTCACCGAACTTCTGTTTGATTTGCGAGACGGCCTCAAGTGCCGCCTTGGAGCGGAGGTTCGCGACGACGTCTTCCGTAATGTTTTTGGCCATATCGAGAAAGGTTTGGGAGGTCCGGTAGGTTTGGGATGTTGGGGAGGACAATAGGATCGAGAGGTAATTAACCTCCCAAACCTCCCGGACTTCCCCAACATCCCCAACCTAGAATCGTTAACGTCTGTGAATCCTAACAGACGCCACGGGGCGGGCAAGGCGGGCTGTGGATGAAAAAACACCGCCCGGATTATCGGGCGGCGGTTTGTTTGTTTTCGGTCAGAACTATGCGTCTGTATACGGTTTTTGTACGTGAGTAACGTTTGGTTCCTTGGATTTCCAGCAGGTTGAGGCCGCGTTCCAGTTGAACCTCCGTGGAGAAGTCGCCTGCCGCGTCCGTGATGACGGTGACTCCGTTCACATACACGCGCGCTTCCGGATGCGTGTGGCCGTGGACCTTCACGATGGCACTATCCGTGGAAAATCCGTCCGCCGGGTCCATGATGACGAGCTCCGGCGGGGCTGTGACCGCTCTTACCTCCAGTCCGAGGTACCCAACCACCGCGAGCATGGCGAGAGCGAACACGGACGCGCTCAGGAATCGACTTGAGACGAAGAACAGGGAACTGCGCGGACGTTCCACGGGCAACCGGGCCCCTTCAAGATAATCGCAGGTGCCGCGTTCATCGTCGAAGCGGCGGAGGAAGTAGTCCGGATCGCCGCCGAGGGCGCGCACGTAGCTCTTGAGGTACTGCCGGGCGTACATGGGCGCTGGGAGCTTGTCGAAGGCATCGGCCTCAAACGCCGCGAGGTGATGCTTGCGTACCTTGGTCTTCCCGCTCATTTCAGACAGCGTTAATCCGGAACCGGCTCTCATTGCTTTGAGCCGTTTTCCCAACGTTTCCCCGTCCTCTAGTTTGCGGATGACGAACGACATGGTCGTGGAATCGAGAGGGTTTGCGGGGTGGGCAAGGGTTTGCAAGGGTGAAGGAATTCTTTTTATAAAAATTTCCAACACTCTTGCCCACTCCGCCCACTCTTGCCCACCCAAACCTTTATTATCTCTCCTTACTGTCTTTTTCCTCTCCACTTTCTGCATCTTCAACATCTACCACATTCTCCACATCCGCCTCTCTTATATCATCGTCAGCCGTGGGAATCGTTTCACCTAGGCCTTCCCCATTATCCTGCGGCCAGGTGTCTACGAGGATTTCCCGAGGCTTTGCGCCCTCTCCTGGGCCTATGATACCTCGCTCCTCCATAAGGTCCATAATGCGGGCGGCGCGACCATAGCCTACCTTCAGGCGGCGCTGCAGGAGGGAGGTGGATGCCTTTCCGGCCTGGATCACCACCTGGGCAGCGTCGTCGAGCAGGGCATCGCCGTCATCGTCTCCATTGCTATCAAACACCGTTCCGCTCTTCTGGTGCTGGGTGATGGTGTAGTTGTAGTCAGGCTTTCCTTCCTTCTTGAGGAACTCCACCACGCGTCGGCACTCTTCTTCCGAGATGTAGGCACCCTGTAAGCGCTTCGGTTTTGAAATCTCGGCGTTCGTAAACAGCATGTCGCCGCGGCCCATGAGTTTCTCGGCACCGCTCATGTCGAGGATGGTGCGGGAGTCCATTTGGGAAGCTACGGCAAAGGCCATGCGGGCTGGGACGTTCGCCTTGATGAGGCCGGTAATGACGTCCACGGACGGGCGCTGAGTGGCGAGGATCAAGTGGATTCCCACGGCACGGGCCATCTGGGCCACGCGTACGATAAGCGCTTCCACCTCGCGGCCGGAGGTCTGCATGAGATCCGCCAGCTCATCGATGATGACCACGATCTTCGGCATCTTTTCTTCCGCACGCTCGTTATAGGAATTGATATCACGCGCACCGAACTTGGCGAGCACATCCAGACGGCGTTCCATTTCTCGCACGGTCCACTTGAGGGCGTTCACGGTGTCATCGACCTTGGTAATAGGCGGGATGAGCAAGTGAGGGATGCCTTCATAGACGCCCATTTCCACGCGCTTAGGGTCTACAAGGATGAGCTTGAGATCATCCGGACCGTTCTCATAAAGAAGGGAGACAATGAAGGTATTGAGGGCGACGGATTTACCGGAACCTGTGGAACCGGCCACCAGCATGTGTGGCATCTTATCGAGCTGGATGGTGAAGGTATTTCCCGTGACGTCCTTTCCAACCGGAAGAGCCATGTTGCCTGGGCGGGTCGTGAAGGACTTTGATTCTATAAGTTCGCGCAGGGATACAGTGGAGACCACTTGGTTAGGCACTTCGATACCCACCAAGGACTTGCCTGGGATCGGGGCCTCGATGCGGATCGGGTGGGCGGCGAGCGCGAGCGAAAGATCGTTCGAGAGGCCGATGATGCGTGCGAGCTTCACACCCTGTGCTGGGCGCATGGTGTATTGGGTGACGGTCGGGCCGGTCGCGGTGTCGCCCATCTCGATATCGATCCCAAACTGCTCGAACGTCTTGGTAATGATTTCCTGATTGCGCTCGATGTCCCCAGATTGAGCCTTGTTCGGCCGGTTCTCCAAAAGGTCGAGAGGAATGATAACCGTGCGACGCACTTTGGTGGTGAGTGCCTTCTCCGTTTCCACGGGCATCGCGACGGCCTTCGCTTTGTATTTGGGTTTTTCCTCAACCTCTTCTTCTTCATCCTCATCCGCCTCCTCGATCATCTCTACAGTTTCCAAGTCTTCGTCCTCTTCTTCCGATTCTTCTTGTTCGGATTCGCCCTGAGCGTGGACCTTTTCCCCGATCCATCCCGTGATGTGCTCATGAACTCCCAGAATGCGTCGGAGGGACGTATTGAAAATCAGGAGAATGGATACTAAAAGGAGGGCCGCCGATGCGATCAATGAACCTATGTAACCAATGATGGCGGGAAGCGAAAGGCCTAGGAGTTGTCCAATAAGTCCACCTGCCATCCCTAGATCTGACGTGAACGGCTCCGGGCGATTAATGAGCACTAGGTTAAGAAGCGTGTTAAAGGAAAGGAAAAAGAAGAGGAATCCCAGGTAGTTCCAAGCAGAAAGGGATCCACGCTCCGGGAAGACTTTCGTGGCACCGATTATGACCAGGAAAATTGGGATGAGAAATCGGTCCCAACCGAAAAGGGTTGTGAGGGCTTGTTCGATCCAATCACCAAGGGATCCACCCAGTTTCAGGAATGAGAGGAAAAGAATGGCGGAGGCGGCAAATAAAAACACCACGATAATACCTCGTTTTGTCTCAGGATTCAGTTCAAATAAACTCTCCTCCGGTTCCTCTGATCTGGAACGCTTCTTTTTTCGAGCCATAGTGTCAGTATTCTATCACCCTTGACGATATTCATGCACGGGGATATCTTGCTGGCTCCCGTCACTTTTGGCGGGAACTGAGGAGGCTACTCGATGTTTGAGACGACAGGTCAGGCCCAACGGAAGACGAATGGCACCAATGGACATGCAAAGCATGTCTCACATGGCGAGGTCTTGCCTCAAGACCACACGCTGGCTCAGGAGGATAAGATCCTCCGCAGCATGTCGCTCTATCATGCGAATGGGGTGCTCAGGTCGCAGATGACCAACGCAGATACCCGCGTGGCTCGTGCCAAGTCGCAGGTCGTGGAGCTCCCGCGCTCCACGCCGAAGGTCCCGTCCCACGTCTACGAGGCGCAGTTCGATGTAGGTGGTTTTGTGCGCAGCCATTCCAAGGGGCGCAAGGAAGGGAAGGATCTCAAGACCGGAAAGGGAAATTCCAGCAAGCCCAAAGCCCGGTTCAGCCAGATCGCGGTCGCATCGTCCATGTACAACGACTCCGATCAGGACATCTGATCACTCGTACATGTTCGTGCCTCGAAGCTCTCAATAGCCCGCCTAGCGTGGGCTTTTTTCTTTGCGTGACAAGGTCTGTTGACAAAATCCATTTTTTCTGTTAGATTAGCCAGTTGCTGTTTGAAAAGTGCGTTCGAAAGTTAGTAGAAAGTAGTTAGTAGTTAGTAGGTTTTACGGCTGGTCCGTAGCTTTACTAACTACTTTCTACTACCTACTAACTATCCCAAAGCGATAACGACCGATCGCGGAGGACGAGAGGTTGCGAAGATTCTTGCCTACCCTATGCGTAGGGAAGCGTCTTTGTTGGATGGGTGTTCGATGAGGATGCGGCTCCGGCTGTATCCTCACCGTATACGCCCACCTGCTGTCTATGCCACGCGCTCGCGCGAGGCCACTGGGCAGTTTTCTCGTCTGCCGCGATCGGTCGTTTTCGTTTGCCCTTCCGAAGCTCTTCAGAGCGAAGGAGGGTTTGCCTAGAGATGCCCTCAGGCGTATTATCCACTTTTCAGTGTTCCGACACGTGTTTCTGGGGGAGAGAAGCGTGTGTCGGAACAGTGTTCCGGTCTTCCGAGTGGGAGAGCAATCGCATACAAAAGGGGAACAACATGGAGCAAGAAGGGTCTTCCGGGCTACAAACCTGTGAGAATGTGCAATGTCGGGGTCGATACCCCAGCGGATCCTTTGGAAAGGATCTCTCGTGTCGGGTCAATGGAAGTCTTCCATGGCCTACGGACGTGAAGTCCGAGCCCATGTTCGCCACGGTGGAAGGGCAGAGTCTCTGCCTCTACTGTCGGGTGGCACGGCGGAAGGTGAAGGTGAAGCTCGTGCAAGACACTGAACTGCCAAGGATGATGCACCGGGAAGCGTGGAATGCCACCTTCGCCGACGTGCTCAAGGGAAAGCCGGCGTTTGTGCAAGCGGTCCTGAAGGCGAATCTTGGATTCGATCCGCATCCAGCGCCTCTCACCGTCAGCGTGGCCACCAGCGTGACCACCGATCCGGAGAGCGGCGTGTTCGTGGAAGATCCGGTGGAAGCCCTCATGCGCGAGCGTGAGGAACGCGACCAGGAGGCCTCCACTACAGTGGAAGCTCCGGTTGCAACGTCCGACCAGAAGAAGGCGATGTAGTCTTGCCAGCCAGGCCGCGCGGTACGCGCGTGGCCTGGCTGGTGATCAATCTCGATGTTCTCTCAAAGGCTGCGAAGCGGCGTACGATTCCGTCGGATCAGGGCAGAAGGGCGTTTTGTCCCCTTTACTGGGGACATAAATCTCTCTCCTCGCGCTCTGGATGCACTGGTTTGACACTTCGTAAATCGTGGCGCCACTTTGCAGCCTTAGGGAGGAGATCGTGGCGATAAACAACAAACGTCAAACGACAAAGAAAGGCTGAAAACGACAAATAGAAAAGTTTGGCGTTTTTTTATTGTTCAAGCCCAATAAACCCTGTATCCACCCCGAACCAATCCCTTACCGCCGTTACGCCCCTTACAACCCTTACATCCCCCTGCCTCCCTCTCGTTTGACGCCTTAAACAGTTCATGATAGATTCCGGCGGTCAGAGTGTTCCGTTTTTGGCGGATATGTCTACAGGACACATGACACCAGAGAGTCACCTAACGCCTCTTTGATGTCGTTCTCCGCCGCGGAAAACTCATAAGTCCTCCATTCCATTTTATTTGGGATGGGGTTTTTCGTTCTTAAGGGTATGCAATACCGACGCAACATGAACCTGCAGGTGGAGCGCAAGAGTTTTTCCGACGTCCATGATGCCATGGAAGTGCCGGACCTGATCGAGGTCCAGCGTCGCTCCTACCGATGGTTTTTTGAGGAAGGTCTCAAGGAACTTTTTAGCGAGATCAGCCCAGTCGGCGATTTTATCGGCCGCGATCTTGAATTGTTCTTCGACGGCTATTACCTCGATGAGCCGAAGTTCGATGAAAAGACTTCGCGCCAGAAGAACGTCACGTTTGAGGCTCCGCTTCGCGTAAAGACGCGCCTCACCAACAAGCGCAACAGCTCCGTAAAGGAGCAGGAGATTTACCTCGGTGATCTTCCAATGATGACCCCACGCGGGACGTTCATCATCAACGGCGTTGAGCGTGTCATTGTTTCCCAGCTCGTTCGCTCGGCTGGTGCGTTTTTCACTGCCGATGTTTATCGCGGTCGCCGCTACTATGGGGCCAAAATCATCCCTAACCGTGGGGCTTGGCTCGAATTTGAAACGGATCCTAAGAACGTCATTTGGGTAAAGATCGACCGTAAGCGCAAGGTGGCTGTTACCTCGCTTTTGCGCGCCTTCGGCTACCACACGGATGAGGAAATCATTGAGCTTTTCAAGGATGTCGATACGCATCCTATTAACCGTTACATCGAATCCACCATCAATAAGGATGCCGCCAAGAACGAGGAAGAAGGGAACATCGAAGTCTACAAGCGCATCCGCCCAGGCGATCGTGCCACGGCTGATAACGCTCGTTCGTTGATTCACTCGATGTTCTTCAACTTCGATCGTTACGATCTTGGAAAAGTTGGACGTTACAAGTTCAACCTTCGCTTCGGTCTCGATACGTCCGATGAAACCGTCGCTCCAGAAGCCAACCGCATCATCACTAAGGAAGACCTCGTGCAGATCATGCGTGAGATCATCCGCCTCAACATTACCCAGGAAGATCCAGACGACGTTGATCACCTCGGCAACCGCCGCGTGCGCGCCGTGGGTGAACTCATCCAGAGCCGTTTCCGCGTAGGTCTCGCCCGCATGGAGCGCATCATCAAGGACCGTATGTCCACCCAGGACATCGAGGCCTTGTCTCCAGGCCGCCTCATCAACGCGCGCCCAGTCATCGGCGCCGTGCGTGAGTTCTTCATGAGCTCGCAGCTCTCGCAGTTCATGGACCAGACGAACCCGCTCGCAGAGCTTGAGCACAAGCGCCGTTTGTCCGCGATGGGTCCAGGTGGTCTCTCCCGCGAACGCGCCGGCTTCGAGGTGCGCGATGTGCATCCTTCCCACTACGGCCGCATCTGTCCTATCGCTACACCGGAAGGACCAAACATCGGTCTGATCGGTCACTTGGCTTCCTACGCCATCATTAACGATTACGGATTCATTGAGACGCCGTACCGTAAGATCAGTAAGGATGAAAAGGGCGGGAAGGCGCAGATCACTGATGAGGTTGAATACATCAACGCCTTTAAGGAAGAGCGCTCTATCACCATTCCGTCCACGGTGAAGGTGGATGCGAAGGGCTTTATCGTCGATGAATACGTGAATGCCCGTAAGTACGGAGAACCAACCATGGTGCACCGCTCGGAAGTCGATTACATGGACGTTTCCAGCAAGCAGATCGTGTCCATCGGCACCGCGCTCATCCCGTTTCTTGAGCACGACGACGCCACCCGCGCCCTCATGGGTACCAATATGCAACGCCAGGCCGTGCCATGCGTACGCCCTGAAGCGCCGATTGTTGGAACGGGCGTAGAACGCCGCGCCGCCCTCGACTCCGGTCACGTGATTGTGGCTGACCAGGACGGGGAAGTGACCAAGGCTGATGGAAAGCGCATTCAAGTTACCGACAAGCAGAACAACGTCTTCGAGTACGAACTCAAGAAGTTCTTGCGCTCCAACAACTCCACCGCCATCACCCAGCGTCCTTCGATTAACGTCGGCGCGAAGGTAAAGAAGGGTGATGTGCTCGCCGACTCGTCCGCTGTGGATGCAGGGGAGCTCGCTCTCGGTCAGAACGCCCTCGTGGCCTTCATGGCTTGGGATGGTTACAACTACGAAGACGCCGTCATTTTCTCCGAGCGTCTTGTGCACGACGACCGTTTCACCTCCGTGCACGTGGAGAACTACACGATCGACGTTCGCGACACCAAGCTTGGTCCTGAAGTCGTGACGTCTGACATTCCAAACGTCTCTGAAGAAAAATTGAAGAACCTCGATGCCGAAGGCGTCATCCGCATCGGTGCGGAAGTGAAGTCTGGCGACATTCTCGTCGGAAAGATTACGCCTAAGGGTGAGACCGAACTCTCCGCGGAAGAGAAACTTCTGCGTGCGATCTTCGGTGAAAAAGCCCGCGACGTGCGTGATTCTTCGCTCTACCTCGACCAGGGTGAACATGGGAAGGTGGTGGACATCAACATCTTCTCCCGCGAGGCAGGCGACAAGCTTCCTCCAGGCGTGATCCGCCAGATCCAGATCACCATCGCCGACCTGCGCAAGATTCAGGTGGGTGACAAGGTGGCCGGACGCCACGGTAACAAGGGTGTTATTTCCAAGGTGGTTCCTATTCAGGACATGCCATTCTTGAACGACGGTTCTCCAGTGGACGTGATCCTCACTCCGCTCGGTGTCGTGTCGCGTATGAACCTTGGGCAGATTCTCGAGGTCCACTTAGGCCTTGCGGCAAACTCCCTCGGCTACCGCGTCGCAACTCCAGTGCTCAACGGTGTTTCGCTCAAGACTATTGAGGACGAACTTGAACGCGCCGGCATGCCAAAGACCGGCCAGATGCCGCTTTACGACGGCCGCACCGGCGAAGCGTTTGAGCACGAAGTCACGGTCGGATACATGTACATGCTCAAGCTCCACCACATGGTGGAAGACAAGATTCACCAGCGCTCCATCGGCCCCTACTCGCTCATCACCCAGCAGCCGCTCGGTGGAAAGGCGCAGTTCGGCGGACAGCGATTCGGAGAAATGGAAGTCTGGGCCCTCGAGGCCTACGGTGCCGCCCACACGCTCCAGGAAATTCTCACCATCAAGTCCGATGACGTTCCAGGCCGTTCCAAAGCCTACGAGTCCATCATCAAGGGCGAGGGGATCAAGAAGGTGAACATTCCAGAATCCTTCAACGTGCTCATCCGCGAGCTTAAGGGCTTGTGCATGGACGTCGAGTTGATGAAGGACGGGAAAAAGATCGAGCTTCCATCTGAGAAGAAGCCGACTGGATCTGCGAGCTAAACCCCCTCCATATGTTTCAACGCAACGAAACACTGAAAATCACCGACTTCGACGCCATCCGCTTGCGCGTGGCGTCTCCGGAAACCATCCGGAGCTGGAGTTTCGGTGAGGTAGAGAAGCCGGAGACCATCAACTACCGCACGCAGAAGCCGGAAAAGTCCGGCCTCTTCGCGGAAGAGATCTTCGGGCCGTCCAAGGACTGGGAATGCTACTGCGGAAAGTACAAGAAGATCCGCTACAAGGGGATCGTGTGCGACAAGTGTGGCGTGGAAGTCACCCACTCTATTGTTCGCCGTGAGCGCATGGGCCACATTGAGTTGGCCGCTCCGATCACCCACATCTGGTTCCTCCGCGGCGTACCATCCAAGATCGGGACGATCCTCGACCTCTCCGTTCAGTCCCTCGAAAAAGTTATTTACTTCGCAAGCTTCATCATTACGGACGTGAATGAGGCCGCTAAGGAGCAGCTCATTGAACAGGTGAAGCAGGAATACAAGAGCAAGCAGAAGATGATCGAAGGCGAGTTCAAGCGCGATGCGGATCGTCTTGGAGCCGCTCCTGCGGCTGAAGTCGTTGCTGAACAAGCCGAGGTGAAGGAAGAAGGGAAGAAGGAGGGAAAGAAGACCAAGGTGGCCGTGAAGGTCGTCAAGGACGAGCTCAAGCACCTGGAAGAAATCCGGGATGCAAAGCTTGCGGAGCTTGATGAAGACTTTGATCTGGCCGAGAAGGAACTCAAGGAACTGAAGCCGCTCGCGATTATTTCTGAAACTGTTTACCACGACTGGTCGCTTAAGTACGGCCACGTGTTTGAAGCTTCCATCGGCGCGGACGCCATCCACGAGCTTCTCAAGCGCATCAACCTTGAAGCGACGGCAAAGTTGCTTGAGGCTGAGCTTGAAGATGCTTCGATGGCCAAGCGCGACCGCATCATGCGCCGCTTGAAGCTCCTGAAATCCCTCTCCGCGAATAACATTCGCCCAGAGTGGATGATTCTCCAGGCCCTTCCAGTCATCCCACCAGATTTGCGCCCAATGGTGCCGTTGGATGGTGGCCGCTTTGCGACCTCCGACCTTAACGATCTCTACCGCCGCGTCATCAACCGCAACAATCGCCTTAAGCGCCTCAAGGAATTGAACGCGCCAGAGGTCATCGCCCGCAACGAGAAGCGCATGCTTCAGGAAGCGGTGGACTCTCTTATCGACAACAGCGCACGTCACTCAAAGACGGTGATTGCGGCTACCGGTAAGAAGCGCCAGCTGAAGTCCCTCGCTGACCAGCTTAAGGGGAAGCAGGGCCGTTTCCGCGCCAACCTTCTTGGTAAGCGCATCGACTACTCCGGACGTTCCGTCATCGTGGTCGGTCCTCACTTGAAATTGAACCAGTGCGGTATCCCAAAGAAGATGGCGCTCGAGCTGTTCAAGCCGTTCATCATCGCGAAGTTGATTGAGCGCGAATACGTGCACAACATTCGCTCCGCGAACCGTTTTATCGAAAGTGATCGCCCAGAGACCTGGGACATCTTGGAAGAAATTACGAAGACGGCCTTCGTGCTCTTGAACCGCGCTCCGACCCTTCATCGTTTGGGTATTCAGGCCTTCCAGCCCGTGCTCATCGAAGGAAAAGCCATTCAGATTCATCCACTCGTGTGTGAAGCGTACAACGCCGACTTCGATGGAGACCAAATGGCTGTGCACGTTCCCCTGACGGAGGAAGCGAAGAAGGAAGCGGCTGAGCTCATGCTCGCCACCAAGAACCTGCTCAAGCCTGCGCACGGCGGTCCGGTGACTACGCCAGGGAAGGACATTGCTTGGGCTTCCTACTGGATGACCATGACGTACGTAGAACCAGATGAGAAAACCATGCGGTCGTTCGCCAGCGAGACTGATGCGATTTACGGGTTCCAGTCCAAGTCCCTCAAACTGCAGGACTGGATCAAGGTGCGCATGAACAATGGCGAAATTATCGCGACGACCGTCGGCCGCATCATTGTGAACGCGATCTTCCCATCGGACGTTCCCTACATGAACCAGGTGATGGGAAAAAAGGAACTCGCGAACCTCGTGAAGTACGCGCTTGAAATCCACGGCCTCGAAAGTACGGCAGCCTTCCTCGATCGGTTGAAGGACCTCGGTTTCTCGTTCGTGACCAAGTCCGGATTCTCTTGGGGCATGTCGAACCTTCCCCCAGTTCCTGGTCGCGAGGCCATTCTGGAAGAAGGTGCAGTCAAGGTGCGTGAAGTGCACGACTACTTCGGTCAGGGTCTTCTTACGCAGACGGAGCGCCATGGCCAGGTCATCAAGATCTGGAACGATGTGAAGGACCGTGTGGCGGAAATCGCCAAGAAAGCGATTCTTAAGGAAAACCCTGCCTACACCATGATTGAATCCGGTGCGCGTGGTACCTGGAGCCAGATGACCCAGATGATCGGGATGAAGGGTCTCGTGTCCAACCCGTCCGGAGACATTATCGAACTTCCAGTTCTCTCCTCCTTCAAAGACGGATACGACGTGCTCGAATTCTTCATCTCTTCGCACGGTGTGCGTAAGGGTCTGACGGATACGGCTCTGCGTACCGCGAACGCTGGGTACCTCACCCGCCGTCTCGTGGACGTGGCGCAGGACGTGGTGGTACGTGGCGAAGATTGTGGCGACGAAGCTGGCGTGCTTCTCACCAAGGCCGAGTCCGACGACATCGGCGAGCCGCTCAACATCCGCATCCTCGGTCGCTTCGCTCTCTCTGATATCGTGAAGCCAGGTGGACGCAAGGTGATCGTTCCTGCCGGCGAGCTCATCACGGAACAGCACGTTCGTGATCTCGAGGAAGCCAAGGAGCCTCTTATGGAAGCGCACGTTCGCTCCGTGATGACCTGTCATGTACGTCGCGGTGTGTGTCAGAAGTGTTACGGTTACGACCTCGCGTACAACAAGCTCGTGAAGCAGGGAACGGCTGTCGGTATTATGGCCGCTCAGTCCATCGGGGAACCTGGAACGCAGCTCACTATGCGTACCTTCCACACGGGTGGTGTCGCTGGAAAAGACATTACACAGGGTCTCCCACGTGTTGAAGAATTGTTCGAAGGCCGTCAGCCTAAGCAGAAGGCCATCATGGCCGAAGTGTCCGGAAAGGTTACTGTCGAGACCGCCCCGCGCGAAATTGTGCAGGCTGGAACCGGCAAGCAGATCGTGGACATGCGCCCAGGCCAGAAGACCGTGAAGATCGCCTACATCGGCATGGACGAAAAGGCGTTCGTGGTCGGCAAGACTGGCGATGTGCGTGTGAAGGACGGCGCCAAGGTGAAGATCGGAACTCTGCTCGCCGTTCTCAAGAACGGGGAAGAAGTCTTCTCCGACGTCGATGGTATCGTCACGATTCCAAAGGTAGGACTTCTCAACATCGAATTCGAAGGCGAGAAGGTGCGCGAGTACATCATCCCCCCAGGCTTCACTCTCATGGTGAAGACAGGAGATGAAGCCATGGCCGGCGACGCCATCACGGACGGAAACCTGGACCTTGGCGTGCTGTTCAAGCACAAGGGTCAGGGCGCCGTGCAGCGCTACATGTCCAAGGAGACGCAGTTCATCTACGCCTCCCAGGGTATCAAGCTCAACAACAAGCACGTGGAAGTTATCGTCCGCCAAATGTTCTCACGCGTGAGGGTGAGCGACCCAGGCGATACTGATCTCCTCCCAGGTGAAATTGTGGAGAAGGCTACATACCTCGATGCCAACGATGGCGTAAAGAAGGGCGAGAAACCAGCGGTCGCTGAGGACCTGTTCCTCGGGATCACGAAGATCTCCCTTTCGACCGACTCTTGGCTCTCCGCTGCGTCCTTCCAGGAGACCGCACGCGTGCTCATCAATGCTGCCGTCACCGGTAAGGTTGATAAGCTCGAGGGCCTCAAGGAAAACGTGATCATCGGACGCCTCATCCCAGCAGGTACGGGATACGGCGTGGATCACAAGGCGGCAAGCAAGGCAGCTGATAAGGAAGAGAAGCGGGCGAAGGAAGCGGCTGAGGCAGGGATGTAATGAAACGGCAAACCGCCTCATAAGGGGCGGTTTTGCGTTGTGTCCGTAGGGTTGGTAGGCTGAGGTTCGAAGGTTTGGGAGGTTGGGGAAGTTCGGGAGGTTTGGGAGGAACTGTTTTACTGATGATTTTATGGGTGAACAGCCGTATCATAAACTTGTTGTGTGGAAGGAAGCGTATAAGTTTGTCTTAGATATTTATTTTCATACACAAACGTTTCCAAAAGAAGAAATGTATGGGATCACATCTCAATTAAGACGTGCGTCGGTCTCAATTGTTGCGAATATCGTTGAGGGGCAAGGGAAAGCGACTAGGCCTGATTTTATTCGGTATTTAGACATTGCCAAAGGATCTATCAGAGAGTGTGCAGTTCTCCTAGAGTTTTCGCGTGATCTGAAATACCTGTCTATCGCCGAATACCAAAAACTAGACGATCAACAAAACCGAACGGCGTATCTCCTAAACCAACTCATCGATTCTCAACATCAAAAGCCACCTTCCAAACCCCCCGAACCTCCCGAACCTCCCAAACTTCCCCAACCAAACTCGTATGGCAAAGCATAGTCACTGGCATAACATCCAGCTCAAGAAAGGCAAAGCCGACCGGGCCAAGGCCGGAGTTTTTTCGAAGTTGGCGAAGAACATTACGGTCGCGGCCAAGGACGGCGGGGGAGACATGTCGTTTAATTTCAAACTGCGCATGACGGTGGAAGCAGCAAAGGCCATGAACATGCCGAACGATAATATTCAGCGTGCGATTGATCGTGGGACGGGCGGGGGAGACGGTGTTGTGCTCGAAGAGGCCGTGTACGAAGGGTTCGGTCCGGGCGGCATTGCGCTCATGATCGCTTGCGTGACGGATAACAAGAACCGTTCGGTCGCGGAAGTGAAAATCATCGCCTCCAAGAACGGCGGGACGATCGGCTCATCTGGTTCGGTGGCCTGGATGTTCGATCGGAAGGGAATGATTGCCGTGGGCGATGCGTCGAGCGTGAAAGACCGTGATGCGTTTGAGCTGTCGATGATTGACGCTGGAGCTGACGACATCAAGTGGGCGGACGACGCTCTGGAGGTCCTATGTGCCCCTGATGACCTCGCAAAGGTCGTAAATGCGCTCCTGGCGCAGGGCCCGGCAGCTGCCGGCCAAGGATTGAAGACAGATGATGTCCGAATCGGCTATATCCCAAAGACGCCTGTGGCGGTTGAGGATGGGACGGCTAAGGCGGAGCTCGATAAGTTGATCGAGCTTTTGGATGATCATGATGATGTGGAGGCGGTGTATACGAACGAAGCCTAGGTATGAAACTCATCACGCTCAACACATGGGGCGGTCGACGACACGATGACCTCATTTCGTTTTTGAAACGGGAAGCGGGGACGACCGACGTCTTTTGTTTGCAGGAAGTTCTGCATGAGGCGGCAGGGAAGGTGAGGCAGTATACGGAAAATCACGTTGACCTTCTTCGTGATATTCGCGCCGTGCTGCCAGAACATGCCGTGTATTTCCATCCTTACATTGCGGATTTTTACGGACAGGCCATGTTCGTTCGATCGACATCGCAACCAGTAAAGGTGGAAGACATTTTTGTGTATGAGTTTCGGGGGTACGATCCTGATGACTTGGCTCGAAGTGCACGGAATGTTCAGATTGCTACATTCGACGCTCCGAAAAAGTTTTCGATCGTAAATTTTCACGGCCTGTGGAACGGGAAAGGAAAAGGCGATTCGTCAGAGCGACTGGAACAATCACGGAAGATCATCGAGACGCTGAAATCGATCGAAGGCGAGATTATTTTGTGTGGTGACTTCAACCTGAATCCAGACACAGAGAGTTTGGCCATCATCGAAGCGGCCGGGCTTCGAAATCTCGTGAAAGAATTCGGAATCACGAGCACACGAACGAGCTTCTATAAGAAAGAAGGAAAGTTCGCAGACTACGTAATGGTCTCGAAGGGCATCAAGGTGAAGGATTTTAAAGTATTGCCCGACGAAGTTTCGGATCATGCGCCGCTCATGCTGGATTTTGACGTCTGATCGGAATATCGATAACGTATCAATGTATGACATGTACCGCCGTGTACCAAAAACATGGAGATTGGTTCCTCGGATGGGTGGAGGAGATTCCTGGCGTGAATACGCAAGGAGCGACGCTCTCGGAGACCAAGGAGAATCTCAAAGAGGCGCTCTCCATGGTGATTGAAGCCAATCGCCATATGGTAGAGAAGTCTCGTCCCCGCGGACGCGCTGTCCGGCAATCCATTCGTGTCGCCGTGTGAAGCTTAGGGACCTGTTGAGTCATTTAAGGAAAAACGGCTGTGTGCTTGTCCGCGAGGGCAGCAAACACAGCCTGTTTTTGAATCCTGTGACGAATCGGTTCTCGACGGTGCCGCGGCACAATGAGATCGACGATTATCTTGCGAAGAAGATCTGTAAGGATCTTGGAATTCCAACCGTATGATTATTCTTGGAATCGATCCTGGCTACGGTCGAATGGGTTTCGGATGCATCCAAGTCGCACGTGGAAAAACGACGGTCCTTGATTACGGCATCGTGAGCACATCGGGCAAAGACTCGTTCGGCCAACGCCTCGTCCAGCTCGCTGATGATCTTGAGGAGCTTATTCGCACACATAAGCCCGATCGTCTCGCGGTCGAAAAACTGTACTTCACAAAGAACGTCAAAACGGCGATGCAAGTTGCCGAAGCGCGCGGCGTTATCATACTCACCGCCGCGCGCCATCGTCTCGAAGTGATCGAACTCACCCCGAGCCAGGCCAAGTCGGCGCTCACAGGCAACGGCAAGGCAGACAAGAAGGCGATGGGGTGGATGGTGGCTCAGATTCTTGAGATGAAGAAAGGGCCGAAGATCGATGACGCGGCGGATGCGCTCGGACTCGCGCTCTGTGCCGCGTCGATGCGATAAACAAAACCGCTCCGAGAAAAACTCGGAGCGGATTTTGTTTTGGGCGATTAACCCTTGGATGCTTTGAAGCAATCCATGCAGCGAACTGGGCGGTCTTCCTTTGGTTCGAATGGAACCGTGGTCGACTTGCCGCAATCGGAGCATACAGCTGGGTACATTTGGCGATCAGCGCCACGTGCGCCACCGTTGACGTCAGCCTTGCGGGCCTTCGCACAGTCGCGGCAGCGTGTTGGCTGGTTCTGCCATCCCTTTTCTGCGTAGAACTCCTGGTCGCGTTCTGTGAAGTCGAATGGCTTTCCGCAGTCGCGGCACGTCAGATTGATGTCTGGCATAGATACTTGCGATGGGGGTCTCCCGATCGCTAAATGGATAATTCCGGATGTCCCGGCTTCTATGCATGACGAAGTCATATCCAGAAGCCGACTCACACCGTGCATGTAGCTCCGCCAGCCGTGCGCACTCACCTCGAGGTCCTCCTACGCCCTATGGCTTCGGCGGACCAGCCTTCGCTAAAACTCGTCTGGCCCCGCCAGCCGAAGCTTTAGCGAAGGCTGGAGCGGGCGACGGGAATCGAACCCGTGACTACTCCTTGGAAGAGAGTCGTTTGACCACTAAACTACGCCCGCATACCTGACTTTTAGAAGTCATTCTGCCGATGATGTATTTAAAGGCCTCCTCACTCAACGAAGGGCATACTAGCAGGAAACGCCCTTTTTATCAAGCGCGCGTGATCTGCCAGAGGAATTCCCGGTTTCCACCCTTTCCTCCGGTGATGGGAGACTCGGTTTCTGCCTGTATGAGGCCTCCTGCGGCCTCTATATCGCTTCGGACGCGCTTGAGGATGTCTGGGAGCATTTTATCAGGGACTACGCCTTTAACGCGCTCCCGCTCCTCGGCCTCATAGTGCGGCTTCACAAGGACAATGATCGTTCCTCCGTCCTTGAGGTTCTTGAAGGCGTTTGGGAGGACGTTCTTCACCTTGGTCCAGCTGGTGTCCATCGTAATGAGATCGACGAGTTCCGGGAGGACGATGTGCATCGCGTTCTTCCTCTCCATCACGACCACGCGCTCATCGTTGCGGAGTTTCCATTCGATGATGCCGTAGCCGGTGTCCACGGCGAACACTTTTGCCGCGCCGTTTTGGAGAAGACAATCCGTGAACCCACCCGTGGAGCAGCCGAAGTCTGCGGCGATAAGATGACGAACGTCGATCTTAAACGTCGCGAGCGCATGTGCAAGTTTTTCCCCGGCGCGTGAGACGAATGGCATAGACTATTTTCGACGGGATCGGAAGAAGGCGCCGGCGGTGATAGCGAGGGTTACAAGGATGACATATGCGTAGACCGGAATCTCTGGAAACTGGAATCTCGAAGCGGTGTGGGCAGGCACTCCCTTTGGAGGAGGGAAACCAATGCCAGGTGCCGTATCAATCGCCGTGGAATCATCATTTGCTACCGCCGCAGAGAGGCGCCATTTAATCGTCGCGTCTGCTGGAAGTTCGGAAAATGGGACGGAATAAACGAGCGTGTTTCCGTTGAAGACAAACGTGGAGGCCGTGTCCTTGTTGAAGGCCCAGAAATCTACCGGTTGGTTGTACCATCGGTAGTCCGTGCTCCATCCCGTCGCTTCGTTCCATTCGACGGTGTACTCGGTGTCGACGTTTGAGTTGAATCCTATTGTTTCGTTGTTTGATGCATCTCCATCCTTATCGATCATGAAAAAGAACTGTGTTTTCTTTTCCGTAGATCGGGCGGGGATGTCTGCGGCAGTTTCTATCGTAAAATCCCAAGATGAAGTCTCGGTATTTTTCTGGGCTGATGCGGAGATGATATCCGTCCATAGAACGACAAGCTTCGAAGTATTACCTGCCCGGTCGACAATATCGCCCACTGGGTCCGTGACTGTATTTGTCCCATCGACGACCGCAAACGATTCACGTTTCTCGGCGGCAAGGGGCGTGGAAAGTTCGGCGTCTGAATACCCCATCGTGCGCCGAAGATATTCGTCTGTTCCTGCGGAGCCTTTCGCCTGAGCGGGAAGGGGAGCAAGGAGGAGAACAAGTGAGAGAAAAATTGAAATCATATGATGTTAAAAAAATATCCCCATGCGGGGGTATTTTCAATGGTCGGACCGGCCGGGCTCGAACCGGCGGCCTCGCCCGACGCCTGATGGGATCGGGCCCCCGACCATCAGCGTCGGGGCTGGTCCCAAACCAGGCGCGCTACCAAGTCCGACGCCGTGATCGGGTCGGACCCCCGACCCCACGGATTTCATGGGGCGTCGGGGCTGCGCCATCGATTTTTTAATGATACGCAACTTGGTCGGACCGGCCGGGCTCGAACCGGCGGCCTCCTGGTCCCAAACCAGGCGCGCTACCAACTGCGCCACGGTCCGACCAAGTTGCTTATCTCTTTAATCTACTTCGACGGCATGCTATCAAAACCCCCTTGTTTTTACAAGAGTTAGTAGAGAGTAGTTAGTAGTAAGTAGATTGGATAAAAAATCGTACTTATATACCACTACTATCTACTATCTACTTACTACTAACTAATACGGAAACCGCAGGTTCGGATCAGACGTCAGGGGCGCTCCGTGTCCATACATTGCCTCCTGCGTATTGTTGATAGGGACAAAGAAGTCCGGGTTGAAACGCATGTCGGTGTACACCTCGCCAGGGATGGTGTGAGCCGTCGCGTTTTCGATATAGACCACTTCGCCACCCGGTAATACCCCTACGGAACCGTTTGGATGAATTTCCGTGAAGATGGGTTCTCCTAGCGTGTAGTTTCCGAAGAACGTATCTGGAACGTCTATCACGCGTTTTGCCCATGTGGCGCCGTACAAGTGGATCGCGATCGTTTCTGAAGTGATCCAGCGGAGGATGCCGCCCGGTTCAATGGCATAGACCTTTGGATCCGTCGTGATCTTCACGAGGGAGGTCCCCGGCCGCACCGTTACGTTCTTTCCAAGCGCGTACTCGGCCAAGTGGTCGATGTCGATGTAGGAAAGATCGTTGAAATCCGCATACCACGTACTGAATACACTGAACGATGGCATGGCGTGACGTTTTCCGTCCGCGCCGATCGAGTACACGATCGAATCCGTTTCCGTGATTGGGTTCTTGTCGTCCACGACCTTCAGGAGGAGACCGCGTGGAGAGGTGGGTTTGGGAGGTTGGAGAAGTTCGGAAGGTTGGGAAGGAGTTGGTTCCACGATGGGAGCTGTAACGGACGTCTTTGCCTCGATGGAGTCCAGACGCCAGTTTTCTTCCCGAAGACTCGTGATGCGTACATAGCGGTACGGCGTTGATCCTGCGTAGGTCACCAGTTCTTCATCCGAATCCAGTGGAAGAAAGTCTCCCTTGGATTCCAACATAAGGAAGGTGGCGTCCATGAACTCTACTCGATAGCTTGCCCCGAAGTTTAACGGCTTCATCGTGAGGACGAGGTCGCCGGTTCCTTCTTCGCCTGCGCCCATGTCCAAAGTTACATTTGCATCCTTCTGAAGGAAGTCTGCATACACACCATCGGGCGCGCTCAGCGCATTCATGGGAGCGAGTACTTGGTTTGAGACAGAAAAGACCGTATCCGCATACGGATCGTTTGGGGCGATCGCGAAGGAGGCGAGAGGGGTAGTAAGGGCGGTAAGGGTAGTAAGGGCGGTAAGGGAAAGTTTACGGATCATAGAATCGATGATTTCCTGAACAGGATAGCACAGATAAACAAAAAAGCTCTAAACGGGTTAGGGCTTTTTTGTGGTGCCGGGGGTGGGAATTGAACCCACGACGCCAGGCTCTTCAGGCCTGCGCTCTACCACTGAGCTACCCCGGCTAACTTTCTCGGGCCTGCTGTGTGCGCGATTCGCGTCCTCCTACGCTACGGCTTCGGAGGACATCCTTCGCCATAATGGCCTGCCATCCGTAGCCCATAAGGGCGAAGGATGGTGGGCGTGCCAAGATTCGAACTTGGGACCTCGACATTATCAGTGTCGCGCTCTAACCAACTGAGCTACACGCCCTTAATGTGTAAGCCTCTATCCTGGCGATCTTTCGTCTCGCTCCTGCGCGCCCACCGCTTACCGTACTTGATAGTACGGCTCGGGATGGGTGCTCGTCGCTCAACGAAATCTCATCCAGGCTAGAGACTTACACCGATAACTTCATTGTGAACAGCGGGAGCAGTGTATGAAATTCGTGATGAACGGTCAATAGGGAATTGTGCACCTAAAACCTCGTCCAAGAACAACAAAACACCGGGGGATCCGGTGTTTTGGATTTATCTTCTGGATGGTTGCAACGTCTCGCTTTGATGTCTTTCCGATCAGACGAATCTGATCTCGACCTAGGACTTGTCACGCATATAGCGTGATAGTTTCCCTGGTAAAGGAGGTGATCCACCCACAGCTTCCGCTACGGGTGCCTTGTTACGACTTCGCCCCTATCATTGGTTTCGCCTTCCGCCGCCCTACGGCGACGTTCGGGCGCCCCCAACTCTCTTGGCGTGACGGGCGGTGAGTACAAGACCCGAGAACGTATTCACGGCCACGTGGCTGATTGGCCGTTACTAGCGATTCCAGCTTCATGAGGTCGAGTTGCAGACCTCAATCCGAACTGAGATTGGTTTTGTGGGATTAGCTCCGCATTGCTGCTTGGCAACCCATTGTACCAACCATTGTAGCACGTGTGTAGCCCTGGACGTAAGGGCCATGCTGATTTGACGTCATCCCCACCCTCCTCCCTCTTACGAGGGCAGTCTCTTGTGAAAAATTAACACAAGATGGGGGTTGCGCTCGTTACCCCACTTAAGGGAACAGCTCACGCCACGAGCTGACGACAACCATGCAGCACCTACCAAGCACCCTCTAAGGCGGCCACTGTTTCCAGCGGCTTGCAGCTTGATTTCAAGCCCAGGTAAGGTTCCTCGCTTATTGTCGAATTAAACCACATGCTCCACCGCTTGTGCGGGTCCCCGTCTATTCCTTTGAGTTTTAACCTTGCGGTCGTACTTCCCAGGCGGAATGCTTAACGTGTTAACTTGGTTCAACGACACTGAGAGGGTCGATACTCCCAATATCTAGCATTCATCGTTTAGGGCGTGGACTACAGGGGTATCTAATCCCTTTCGCTCCCCACGCTTTCGTCCCTGAGTGTCAGGACTGTTCCAGTGCATTGCCTTCGCCTTTGGTGTTCTTGCTAATATTAACGCATTTTACCGCTACACTAGCAATTCCATGCACCTCTCCCAGCCTCTAGCTACGCAGTATCACGTGCAGTTTCCGGGTTGAGCCCGATAATTTAACACATGACTTACGTTGCAACCTGCGGACCCTTTACGCCCAATAAATCCGGATAACGCTTGAGGTCTCTGTATTACCGCTGCTGCTGGCACAGAGTTAGCAACCTCTTATTCTATAGGTACCGTCATTTGTTCTTCCCTATAAAAAGCCGTTTACGACCCGAAGGCCTTCTTCCGGCACGCGGCATTGCTCCATCAGGCTTTCGCCCATTGTGGAATATTCTTGACTGCAGCCATCCGTAGATGTCTGGGCAGTGTCTCAGTCCCAGTGAGCCAGGTCACGCTCTCACGCCTGGTATCCGTCATAGCCTTGGTGAGCCATTACCTCACCAACAAGCTGATAGAACATAGACCCCTCCTGGAGTGCCGAAGCTTTCAAAGCGAATGGCTTATGCCCCCGCTTCCGTATCGCGTATTAGTCCACCTTTCGGCGAATTATTCGCGGCTCCAGGGTAGGTTATCAATGTGTTACGCTCCCGTCTGCCACTAATCTACAATTGATATGATCTCAAATAGATCCGTTCGACTTGCATGCCTTAGACATGCCGCCAGCGTTCATCCTGAGCCAGGATCAAACTCTCATAATAAACTCTGATCTTCCGAAGAAGGTGTCAGAGCTCTGTCGGTTCGCTTCAGTTAAGAAGCAGGAGACGTTGCAACCATCCAGGCGACAAATCTTGCGATCAATCTCTTGAAAGGATATCTCCGATCCAGCTCTGTTTATTTGCGTACAACTTTAGGTCAAACTTGTTCAATTGTGACAGAGCGGGCTCGTACACGGTCTTAGGACTCCTACACCCCAGGGATACCCCGGAAGATGTGATCTCCTCGTTTCGGTCAGACCATATTTGTGAACGGCGTGCGGGCATCTTAGTGAAGTCGGAAAAGCCTGTCAAGGGGTGTCTGTGTGTGGGAGATGGGGATAAAAAAGCCTGATTTGTAAGGCCCTGCGAAGCGAAGGGAAAAGGTGTATACTTCCCTCAATTATCACTCATCTTTAAGAGAACTTATGTTCCCAACCTGGAAAGAAAATCGCCCATTTGCGCTCGGCCTGCTCATCCTCATCGCCTATGGAGTTGTATTCCTCGGGGCAAAAACCCATCAGGCCATCCAGCAGACCATGCGGTTGGATAAGCCTGTTCCGTATGAACACACCATTAATGTGGAGGGAGTAGGGAAGGTGTTAGGCCGGCCGGATATCGCCACCATTTCCTTTGGCGTGGAGACTCGCGGGAAGGATGTGGCCTCGGCACAGGACAGGAACTCCAAGTCCATGAACACCCTCATCGATAAAATGAAGGCGCTTGAGATCGTGGCGGATGACGTGCAGACCTCTTCCTATAATGCGTATCAGGAAACCTCCTACAACCCGCAGACCGGTAAGAGCGAACCGGGCGAGTGGATCGTGAGCCAGCAAGTGAACGTGAAGGTGCGCAACACGGACAAAATTTCCAACGTCATCCAGGTGGCCGGCCAGAACGGGGCGACCAACATCTCCGGACCTAACTTCACGATCGATGATCCAAGCAGCCTCAAGGACGAAGCTCGTGCAGAGGCATTGGCGGATTCCATGAAGCGCGCGGGCATGATTGCGGAGCAGCTTGGGCTCAGACTCGAACGCGTTGTCGGTTACACGGAATACGCAACTGACGCCGCTACTTACTATGCCTACGACAAGATGTCATCGGGGATGGGAGGCGGCGGTCCGGTCATCCAGCCAGGAACCAATGAAGTTATGCTCACAGTGAACGTCACCTACAAGCTTCGTGACTAATCCGTCTCAAGTTGACGGCATTTCTCCTCGCAGTACCATAGGGAAGCTGACTAACTTATTTAGGAGACAGTTGATATGGAACGAGACCAGGAATTTACGGAATACCTGATTAAGAACATCGTAAATAAGCCAGATGAAGTAAAGACGGAACGGACGGTGGACGAGCGCGGTGTGCTCATCACGCTCCATGTAAATCCAGAAGACATGGGCTACGTCATCGGCCGCCAGGGCCAGACGGCGCGCGCGGTCCGCACGCTCCTGAAGATCGTCGGGGCCAAGAACAACGCCCGTGTGAACTTCAAGATCCATGAGCCAGAAGGCTCCCGCCGCATGCGCGAGATGGAAGGGAACGGGATGGCCGATAGTGGGGCAGCTCCAGCGGAGCGTCAGGAAGCCTCCATCGACGACCTCGGAATCTAGTCAGAAAGGCAAAAATCGGTTACGCTCGTTCGTAGCCGATTTTTTGTATGCCCAAACTCAAGCTCCGTCGTTTCGACGTAATTACGATCTTCCCTGAAGTAATCGCTCCGTACGCGGAAGCGTCGATTCTTGGGCGTGCGCAGAAGAACGGGTTGATTTCGATTGTCGCGCACAACCTGCGGGACTGGGCGATGGACAAGCATCATAAGGTAGATGACTCGCCGTATGGCGGAGGGCCGGGGATGGTGATGAAAATCGAACCGTTCGATGGGGCGGTAAGGGCGGTAAGGGTTGTAAGGGGGAAGAAGACTCGGGTGATCGTGACATCGGCTTCGGGGAAGCCGTTTACGCAGCAGGACGCGATTCGGTTGGCGAAATATGACCAGGTCATATTTCTTTGTGGGCGGTACGAGGGTATTGACGCGCGCGTCGAAGAAAAGATTGCGGACGAATCGTTTTCGATCGGGAACTACGTTCTGACCGGTGGCGAACTGCCGGCCCTTGTGATGATCGATGCGATCGCGCGAAACGTTCCTGGCGTACTAGGTGCAAAGGAATCGCTCGCACAGGAATCGCACGGCGAGGAAGGGTTGCTTGAGTATCCGCAGTATACGAAGCCGGAGGTGTATAAGAAATGGAGCGTGCCGGAGGTTCTGCTCTCGGGCGATCATAAGAAGATAGAGGAGTGGCGGAAGGGCAAACAACGCGAAAACAAAACTCCCGCCGTGTAGGCGGGAGTTTATGTTTACGCGGCTGGAGCTTCAGCTGCAGGAGCTGGCTCTGCCTTCTTCTTTGCCTCGTTCAATGTGACGTGGCGGGTGTCGCTGATGTGGGTGACGTTGTGTTTCTTGCCGGTGACGATCTTTTCGTCCACGAGCAGGTTCCACACGGTGTCAGACGGTTCAGCGCCCTGGCCGATCCAGTACTTTACGCGCTCAGCATCGATGACGAGTTCCTTAGGGTTCTTCAACGGATTGAAGTGACCGAGGATTTCGATCACGTCGCCCCAAGGGTCCTTGTGCTTTGGCACGACGATCACGCGGTAGCTTGGCGAATTGCGCCGACCTACGCGGGAGAGACGGATGGAGACCATGTGTCGGGAGTTAGTAGTTAGTAGTAAGTAGTTAGTAGTCAAAGGTTCGGTGTTTAGGAGGAAAACCTACTAACTACTTACTACTTACTACTAACTACGATGCAGCAAACAGGTAGAGCGGCTGCTTGCTACGGCTTTGTTACGGTGACGGGAGTGTAGGGGAGCTTGAGCAGATTGTCAACGATTCTGCACAACTTAGCCCCGTATGGCACACTTCGATCAATAAAGCAGTAACCCCCACGTACTTCATATGGCAGAAAAGCACATGGTTAATAAGACGTTTGTCGTATCGCTCGCCGCGCTGTGTGTTTCTCTCATTACGCTGCTCATCGTAGCTTCGCTCGTGAAGCAGCTTAAACTTTCTGGGGATTTCGACCTCACTCCAGATAAGAATGACGCGCCAGCTGGTACGGCTACCGCCCCAGTACTCCCGCTTACCTATGATGCAGCGGTAGACCTCTACGGAGACTATCGCTTCCAGTTCATCGGCTGCCACGGGACGCCAGGCGAGATCAACGTCGCGAAGGGTGCAACCGTGATGCTTGATAACCGCGACGCCAAGAAGCACACCATCATGATCGGGACCAAGTCGTACGCGCTCGGCGCCTACGGATTCGCGATTGCGAATTCCGGCAAGACGGCAGGGGATTTCAACATCACTTGCGATGGTGGCGGCGCTGCTACGCTGCACGTTCGATAAGCTCAGGAGATCAAAAACCGCTCGGAATGTCCGAGCGGTTTTGCGTTCCAGGAGGCCATAGAACCTTGAACTTATTGCTTGACGGCGTGCAGATATTCCCCTAGAGTCATGGGTCCGATTTCCGGGCACAAAAAAGGAGAAAGACATGAAGACGACGTTCTTTGAAAACATGCCGGTTCGGGTTGGTCGTACGGTGTTGGACAACGGTCTGACCGTCCTTACGGCAGAGACCGGTTCCGCATTCGTCCATGCTGAGATGGTGTTCCGGACGGGTGGCGTCGATGACACCAACTATTCGGGGCTCGCGCATTTCATCGAGCATTTGATCGGGAAAGATGGGACGCGTGCTCAGCATTCCTTGAGACGCGCACTTGAGGCCCAGAACACGGATTATAATGCGATGACTGGGCTGACCTGCACAGCATTCCATTTTGACGGTCCGGTCGAGGAGTGTGCATCCATGGTGAATGCGCTGTTCCACCTGTGTTTCGGCAGAAGGTTTAAGAAGCCGGAGGTTGAAGCGGAACGCTCGGTGATTCTCGCGGAGTACAAGGAAAGATGGATCGATCATGCCGTCTTTCGAATCCGCGATAAGATGCTCTTTAAGGAGAAGGAGCCTTGGACGTTTCATCCGATTGGAAATGAGGAGGGGATTCGATCAATCTCTGCAAAGAACGTAAACGCCCGTCTCGAACGGGACTACCGGTTTGGGAATGCCACGCTCATTGTGTGTGGAGGCGTGAAACACGAGGTGTTGCTTGAGGAGGTACTGCGCTGGCCTATGGGTGGCGTGCCCGGCGCACGACGTCCATTGCCACCACCTCCTATGCGAATGGTCGGGGCATTTGATGAGTCGGTCGAGGAGATCAATGAGTCCCCCAGAATTTTGTTCGTGTGGGGAATCAAAGATCCGTTCACTGTTCCACATCCTCGTCAGACGGCCCTTTCGTTTCTGGAAGACGGAATCTTTCGTCGGCTGCGAGAGGAATTAGGGCTCGTGTATTCCATCCACAATGAGTTCGACGTTGACCAGGCAATCTGTACGATCGGTGCCGTTACGGCAACGGACAAGTTCGCGGAGGCAAGCACGCAGATGAGCGAGGTGATCGCGGATCTCGCGATGAACGGCGTGCCGTCAGATAAGCTTGCCGCGCGCGAACGAAGGTGGCGGCTTGGCATACGCTCTGACCTTGAGTCCCACATTGGCCCCGCTTCATTTCAAGAATGGGTGGGCATCCTGCGAGCAATGTGGTTGCGTGACGATTACGGGTATTATTCCCACGATGCTCGTTATGTCTCGCGTGACGAATTGCAGGAACAGTTTCGCCAGCTTGCAACCGAGGAACGAACGATCATTCGACTGCATAGTCAATGAATTCAAAGTCTGCATATCAAAAACGCCCCTGGTTCACAGGGGCGTCTTCTTTTATCTGCGAGCCGTTCCGCCATCTGCCACATCTTCCAGTTTCACTGAGAGCAAGTTCGACACCCCGTCATCGCCCATGGTGACACCATAGAGCACTCGCGCCTTTTCCATGGTCGCGCGGTTATGCGTGACGACGATGAATTGCGTGAGCTTGGCGAGTTCATCGAGAATTGAGGCGAAGCGGTAGGTGTTCGATTCGTCGAGGGCCGCATCGACTTCATCGAGGACGACGAACGGAGATGGGTTTACGGCCATGATTGCGGAGAGGAGAGCGATTGAGGTGAGGGCGCGTTCGCCGCCGGAGAGGAGGTTGAGGGCCTTGAGGCGCTTCCCTGGCGGGGTGGCCTGAA
>CALRBH010000007.1 GCA_943354165.1 Candidatus Uhrbacteria bacterium RIFOXYB12_FULL_58_10 | reverse complement strand
CGTATTCATCTCATCGTTCTCTAGCCTTCTTTAGGGCGTCGGCCCACCAGGTGAGCTGCGCCAACATACTTTCAGCCGACTTCACGTAAACATCGAGCGCCCCGGCTTTCAGGGTGCCGTCGGTCTCGGTCAGAAACCACGGAGACATGATGTGCACACTGTTTCTAATGGGGGCCATCTGTAGTTCGGTTGAAACCTGGCGTAATTGCTGAATCACCCGAGCGCCTCCCGTTGAACCGTAACCGACAAAGCAAACGGGTTTGTCGTTCCATTCCTTATAGAGGTAATCGATATTATTTTTTAACGAGGACGGGTAGCCGTGATTGTATTCGGGAGTGACAACGACAAATCCGTCTGCTTCGGCAATTTTTTCTGCCCAGCGATTTATTTCCGGTGTTCCATACTCTCCTTTGATTTGCATTGGTGACACGGCCTCTTGAAAAATCGGAAGGGAATAATCCCTAAGATCAAGCAACTCGACCGATAATTCTTCTTTTTCTCTGGCAATCGTCGTAATCCACTCCGCAGGCTTGTCGCCGAATCTGCCCTGACGCACGCTCGCTAAAATTATTTTGATATGTAATGACATGTGTCATTTATTTAGATACGTTATATTTAATTGCACGCAAGTGGCGAATGACACCCATAAGAGATACGGGATATTGGCATAGACGACCCAGCTGAGTTCGGGCGATGCATGCCAAACGGCGTAAAGTGCCCAGATAAGCGTGCCGACCACAAGTAAAATGTCGATGGACGCTAAGAAATTATTTACCAAGCGGAATTGTATCGGCGGGAAGGCGAAATTGAAAAGTACGTTGAGCGCGAACGGCAATGCCACGATCCATGGAATCTGCTTGGTAAATGCTTTGTAAAATACCGTGCCGAAAGACACGGCGATAATCGCATACAAAACCGTCCATACCGGCCCGAAGAGCCAGCCCGGTGGGCTCCAAGATGGTTTTATCAGCGCTTGATATCGTGTCGGTTCGTTCATAATGATTCTATCTCTGGTCCTCCGCCTCCGATAATGCCGCGGACGGACAGGCCTGTCGGTTTGATTAGAGTCGAGGACCAGTCGTACATGAAATTATTTTTCTGACAGATACTCCTTTGCCATTTTCAAATAATTCTCTTTCTTCTTCTTTTCCATCTTGTCAAAAAGTCTCGGCATCATCGACAGTCGATGGTTGCTTCTGAAAAAGTCACGGTGATTAGCTATGAAGTTCCAATACAGCGCAGTCCACTTCTCTTCCCAGCCGCCCCCGGGATAATCTGACATTTTTTTAATATAATTGCTACCAGAGATATACGGTTTGGTGGCAAAAATACCACCATCAGCGAACTGACTCATCCCATATATATTTGGTACCATTACCCAATCATACGCATCTACGTACATTGCCATAAACCATTGATACACATGATTAGGATTGACTTGAGAAAGTAACATAAAGTTACCGATAACCATTAATCGTTCGATATGATGATTGTATCCATAGTGCAGAGCTTTCTTGATAGCGCTGTCGACCGGAGCAATACCAGTATCTCCAGTCCAAAATCCTATTGGCAAGCGACGGGAATGTTTCCAAAAATTTTTCGTGCGCATGACGGCACCATCACACTCATAGGAAGCACGCATAAACTCACGCCACCCAATAATCTGTCGCACAAAACCTTCGAGTGAATTTATAGGTATAGCGTGAGTATCTGCATACACTATTGCCCTATCGATTACCTGTCTCGGTTCGAGCAATCCAATATTTATAAGCGCTGACAATGTCGAATGAAAGAGCCTTACGCTTTTCGTAGAAAGCGCATCTTCATACACACCAAAATGTGCAAAGCGGTCTTCTAAAAACACCTGTAAAAATTTTTCGGCATCCTTGTGTGTACATGGTAGCCAGCACGCTATCTCTCCATATTTTTCAGCTTGTATTGTATCGAGCCACTTCTTCATTTTTAATACTTCAAAATCATTTTCAAAAACAATATCCTCGGGGAGAGTTGTATCTCGAGCAAGTTTTTTTCGATTATCTACATCAAAGCTCCACGCGCCCCCTCTGGGCTTTCCATGTTCGTCCATCATGATACCCAAGTCCTCTCGAATTTTCTTGTAGAACATCGCCATATTTTTCTTTGAGCTTTTGTATCTTGCTATTGATTCCTCCTTTGGCAAAATAAAAAGTGGTGACTCATACCAAACCCGCTTTATCTTGGAAGCTGTTATAGCCTGCTCCAAATAGAAGTCACTAGTATCGACAATATGAAGTTCTTGTATCCCTTCTTTTTTTAAATAATCAAAAAAATCTTTCGTCTTCGGATACTGTTCAATCGTCAGACATTTTACTTTGTACCCCTCTTTTTTCAAAAGCTCTCCATATGCACTCATACTTAATTTGTGCAAAATTAGCTTTTGATAATGGATAGGGTTCCGCGACAGAATCAACGGCTCTTCAATCAAAAAAATAATGCGTGCTTTTTGTATAGCCGGTGATTTTATAAAAAGTTGATGAGGGTAGACTAATGTTGCTTCTTTCATAGTATTCATCTATCAGGTTGATCGTATCAAAATAAAAATAGCGAAGTATGCGATCAGATAAAAACGATAGAAATTAATCACCCGCAACTCTGCCCTCTTCGTGCGCTGATGAAAGTCAAAAATTACTTTGATCTCCTCCCAAAAAACGGGCTTTACATTAATCCACCAGCTATCGGTTTGATAGACCATCTTCCTAAATCGACTCCGAAAAAATCCCAGAGGAAAACTCCAGATAATAAACGCAATGACAGCAATCGTGTGTATGGTTATAGTATCCATTTATTTTTTTTCAGTCCTTACTTCTATTATAAACTTCATTTGCTTAAAAACCACTATTCTTTTTTTGCGAACCTCGGCTTTCAGTGGAAAAAGATACTTTGGCCATAAATTTATATTACTCCACGGGCAAGTATTCTTCCCTATCGCGGCGTAGAATCTACACTAGCTGAATATCGCTTCAAAAAAGGCGGAGCCGGAGAAAAAGATGATGATAGGGCTCCAGGAAGTGGTAATGGCCCGAGAACCCATTTTAGTATTTTGCCGCTTTACATCATTATTTTTCATTTATTTTAAATTTCTCTATTGCAAGGGTAAAATTTTCTCCTTGAAGTATTTCATATTTCAAAAAAACCGGTTCAAAAACATTTAAGACTTCCTTTAATTCTTCCTTAGTTAGTTTAATAAAAAATTTAGTCTCCTCTGGTACATCTAATCTCCAAACTTTGATATACCCATTTTTATCTCCACTCCCAACAAAAATATCAAGTTCAGCTCCATCCTCTCCTTTATATCCATCGATATATCCATAATCAACTGGATAATTTACACCTTTGAGAGGATATGAATTCCAAACAGAATCACTTTCTGTTTGGAATGATTTGTATGAGCCTTTTGGATTTTCGATAACTATTTTGTATTTTGAATAATCAATCATATTTTCTGTTCAATTATAAATTCGTTTCCATCAATATCAGCAATTATAGCTTCTTTCCAATCCCAAGGTTTAATCTCAATTGATTGAACAATTTTTACGCCATAGCTATTAGCTCTTTCTATAAATTGTTCTAGGCTATCTACTTCAAACGAGACTTGTTTACGCCCTCCTATATATTTACCGGCCCAATCTTTGGAACGATAGTCCACATTTTCTTCAATATTGAACTCGATACCATGAAGCTTTGCAGAAGCAAACGGTGGACGAAATTCATCGAAGGTCATTCCAAGAATTTCTTCATAGAATGGTTTTGACTTATTGAGGTTGACTACGCCGATTAAAATTGATAAGACTTTTATCATACATAATTATGATACGGCACTTCTTGCGATTACTTATGCAACTGGGCAGGTGTTTTTTCCCATCGCTGCATAGAAGCCACACCAGCTAAATATTGCTTCAAAGAATGCAAAGCCGGAGAAGAAGATGATGATAGGGCTCCAGGTGGTGGTGATGCCTAAGAGAAGCAATGCTACGCCGATGATTGTGCGGAGCAAGCGGTCGGGTTTGCCGATGTTACGGGCAACGCCACGGGAAGAATTTTCGGCAAACTTTTTCAAAATCGCGCGGTAGATGAAACCCACGATGAACGCAAGAATATACATAACCACGATAAGACCCCAGCCGAATGGTGAAGCGATAAAGTCGATTGGCGATTTGTCGAAAAAGTCTTTCTTAAGCTCGGGGATAATCGTAAGCGCGCCCAAACCTTCTTTGCCGTCAAATACCTCTATCTCACCGATGGCGAGCGAGTACTTGCTGTCATTGTTGCTACTCGACACGCGGATCTCGTAGGTGCCGGCTTCGGCGCGGGCTTTGTACTCGGGTCCCATCCAGTACGTGTCGGCGCCAAAGGGCTCGTAGAACTGTTTCCATTCAAAATTTGTACCGTCGAGGAGGGCGATTTCTTTCTCGTCTTTTAGCACCACCGCGGAGACATCTTTCTTCTGCCCGGCGATATCCGGCACGAGGACATTGACATAGAGGTCAAACGCTTCGCTTGCATTGATGACATAGACATCCGCCTCGCCAGAAAGCTTGCCGTAATAGGCTTTGGAAATTTCAGGATCCATGACAGTGGTTTGTCTACTTTCTACGATGCGTGGCTGATGTGCGAATGCCAGGCTAGGAGCCCATAAAAACACCGCAAGCATGGTGAATGTGAGGAAATTGTATCTATAGCGTTTCATAATGTTCGTATGCTTATTCAGCTATTTTGACAACCTGTTCATCATAACAAAATCCCAGCATTTCTGCTGAGATGATGTTGGCTCGGTGGCCGGGTGGTGAACTCGGTTTTGAGCCATCAGTCCTCGTTACATTTTTCGGCTGTCATATGCCCAGTGCAGGACCGCCTGTCTTTGAGCGGGGCGGCATGTCAGATCTTTCCGTCGGCAATTCTTCTTGATTTGTGAAATGTGCCGACGAATGGCTTTCCACCGATTGATCTGACGTTCATCTTCGACGGGAAGCCGTCTGCCCATATAATAACGGCAATACCATTGGAACCAGCCGCGAGGATCATGCGCTTCATTTATCCATCCTTTTTTTTGCCAAACTTTGAGAGGCTGGCTGGCGTGCTTATGAAAAAAGTTTACGGTGTCATCGTGATGGTCAGGCGAGAGCTTGGCACGCGTAAACCAACTTTGCGGAAACTCTTTCTTGCAATCGGTCATGTACTTGCCGCCAAAGACGCCAAGCGCGAGCATTTCCTTTGGCGTAAGTTCCGGCTTGAAATCGGGATGAAAATTTCGTCCCACCGGTGCGGTGAGTTCGTATGTGTAACCATTCTGGAATTTGTCGTTCACTGTTATCATCTTTTTTCTCATAGGTCTTTTTGGCCTGCAAGATAGACGACCAGTAAAAACAATCCGCCCCACCAGCCGAGATCGGAGACGATGAGACTCACCATGATTTTCTTCTGCCAGGAAGCCGGCAAAAGTTCACCCGACCGACCCTCTTTCTCTCGCCTCAGTAAAAAAGGACTGACCTTAAAAGACAGAAAATAGCCGTTAAGGATGAGGGCGAGCGCGATGGCCGCATGAATGAGGGGAATGCCGGAAAAGCTTTGCGCGCGGTAGAAAATCAAACCGCCGACCACGGAAAGAAAAATCCCAGCCCAGATCATTGGCTTGGTCACTTTATGCGTCCGAGTGGTCGCCTCGCTCCAGTATGACGACTTTCGTCCGAGAAAGCCATGAATATCAATGACCGTTACCGCGCCAAGGCCGATGACAAAACCGGCAAGGAGCAGAAACAATCCGAAACTATCTATCCATGGTGGTGTCATAGAGATAAGTACACCAATTTATTTTACCTCCACCTGCACCTCACTCCTAAGCATAAACGGTATTGTCCACGGCGTGTTGTAGCGCGCCGAATTGACCGCACCCACTGTCTCCACCTGATCGCGCGCCAGCGCTTCCAAAAGCTCCGCCTCGTGTTTTTTGAAAGCTGACTCACTGGTCGTCCAGCCAAATCTGCGCACCGCCACCTTGCGCGCCGGCACTTCACGCAACCCTACCCGCGTATCATTTGGCCGCGGCAATGTCTCAAGCGTATATTCGCTCGGCATGACAAAAGAGATTCTGTATGCGCCGCTCTCGGCTTC
Source organism: Candidatus Uhrbacteria bacterium RIFOXYB12_FULL_58_10 (assembly GCA_943354165.1). GTDB lineage: Bacteria > Patescibacteriota > Patescibacteriia > UBA9934 > GWF2-40-263 > CALRBH01. The sequence continues at coordinate 35,156 of CALRBH010000007.1, read as the reverse complement.
TTCTTCGGTATTAACCGGCGCAGTCATGGCGATCTTTTCTGAAGTACCTGTCTGGGTATTAACCGGTACTGTCATCGCGATCTTGTCTTTTTTGGTATTGTCACCAAAGATGAAGCCCGCAATTATGGGAAAGCCCTTGCTTGCGGCATCGCTACGGTCTTTGACCCCGGTGATAGTTGTCTCGGCGATAATAGAGCTTGCGTATTCGCGTATCTCATAGTCACCGGCCTCGCTCACGGTCGTATACTTCGGCTCTTCGATATTACGAACCGGAAGCCAGCTATACAAAAACCAAACAACCAACACAGCTCCGATAATTATTAATGTGATGTTCATAGTTTTTTTCTTCATATATATTGATACTACATTATCCCACATATTAGTAATATTCTCTATTTTTTTAAATTTTTTACATCAACCGCAAGGAGTGCCGGTCTGTGCAACTAGCAAATCGCCTTTTTACTCAAGTCTATAAACCGTTCTGTTCTAAAACCTTCGTAAAAAGACGGGAAATTTGGACCATTCAAAAAACCACCACAAAAGTGATGGCTTTTTGAATGACTGTGTCTAGGTCGCCAGACACAGTCGCTCATGGCTCCGAGGGTGGGATTCGAACCCACGACCAATGGATTAACAGTCCACTGCTCTGCCGCTGAGCTACCTCGGAACGTATTGGTTCCTATATTGAACGAATGCGAGTATAACAAGGAGGTGGCTTAGGTGCAAGTATTTCTCACTCTTTAGTCAACCTGCATGATATGCGTATGTTTTTGCTTATCGTTTTTCTCTTTCTTGTGGCCTGTATTGCGTTTCAAGCCTATAGAACGTATGGGCATATTCGCGTTGCGCGTGTGCTAGTGGCAGAAGCGGTCCCCTTTGAACACGGAGGGTCAGAAGGAGGAAAACGTATCCTCATGGTCGGCGATAGTACGGGGGCTGGAGTTGGGGCTGGGGCACCAGAAGAGTCACTCGCTGGGTTGGTCGGAAAGAAGTACCTCGGCGCCAGCATCGTGAATAGGTCGGTGAGCGGCGCCAGGTTGCTGGACGTCATTGAACAGCTGAAAAAAAATGACCCCAAGTTCTTTGACCTAATCCTCGTACACGTAGGCGGGAACGATATTACGCACTTCACGTCGCATGAGGAGTTTCGGGCGCGTCTAAAGTCGGTTCTGAACCTCGCACAAGGCAAGGGCACGAACGTCCTTGTCACTTCTACAGGAAACATGGGGACTGCCCCACTTCTCCCTCCCCTGAGCCGACCAATCTTTACCCACCGAACACGCAAGGCTCGTGAGATCTTTCTTGCGGAAATCACTCATGCGGGAAACCCAAACGTCCGGTATACAGATCTGTTTCGCGAGCGTGACCAGGACCCGTTTGCCTTACAACCAAAGGTCTACTATGCCGCCGATTCCTTCCATCCCAGTGATGCGGGCTATCGTGATTGGTTTCACCTGATGTCGAATGAGCTAGACGCATTCGCGTTATAGTACTCCCTGTTGTAAGTGGTTCGAATCCAAACCTCAGAACCATCACGACCTGTTCCTACAGACCGGAACAGGGTGTGACCACGCCTACGCCGAGGCTTCGGCGTGCGGTGCAGTAAAAGCCCGAAGTCGCAAGACTCCGGGTTTTTGCTTTTTTCGTGCTACAATTACGATCGTATGAAAGGAAAAATAGCGTTGATCTTAGGGGTTACTCTTCTTGTCGGGATAGGTGCTGGTGTATTTTTGTGGCAAAAAGGTCAATGGCGGAACAGGAAAATTCTCCTACCGGCTCTGCTCCAATTTCGAATTCGACATCTCTGTCGGCAGGCTTCAAGACATATCAAAATCCAAAATACCACTGGTCCGTCTCCTATCCAGAAAATTGGCCGATCATTGAGTCTCGCGTTGGCAAAGACGATCCGTTTCCAGCGAACGAGTCATACCAAAATGTTGTATTTGGATCCTGGACACCTGAACCAGGTCCTGGATATGTCAGTATAGTTTTTCCGTCATCGAATAAATGGTTTGATGAGAACGAAACAATGCAAAGGATATGCGGCTTGGCTGCGGATGATAGACCTACTCTCCGCCATTATCTTTGTGCCGCAACTTTTACCGATCGTTTCGACGAACATTATTTTATCCCAACGACCCAAGGGGCCGACGCGGACGTAGAAATAACCTTCACTACCGACTCATACGAAGATTCATCCTTTGAGGAAACGGCCAGAAGAATTGTTGATTCTTTTCGATTGAACCCGTGACATTAACTTCGGTAGCTCCGGATTTCGATGCAACAAGAATAGGGTGCGTATGAGCCTTGATGACATCCTCGATCCCGTCCAGCATTTTCTTGCGTGGACGAGCAGGAAGATCAGTATTCACTTCACCGATCGTCCTGAGTTTTACTTTTATGAACGAGAAGTTTGGTGGGCGAGTTTAGGTGAGAATATTGGATCGGAAACCAATGGGAAAAATTTTCACTTCGAACGACCCGTGGTCATTGTCAGAAAATTTAGCAAGGACATGCTTTTTGTGATACCAACGACGACCAAATCCAAGGTCGGCAGCTGGTATCAGCCAATAAAATATGATGCGGTGAAAACTCAAGCAATTTTAGCGCAGGCAAGAACAATCAGTGCCAAACGGCTCATTCGAAAAATCGGGAATCTTTCCCCCGAACAGTTTCAACCGTTGGTCGAAGGATTCGTCGCGCTCATAAAAACGAATCCCCCGACCTAAGCCGGAGGATTCTCGGAGCCTCTTGCGAGGCCAATGTAACTACAGGATACCAGAATTCAGGATTCTGTCAATCTTCCAGAGAACCGTGTCCAGGACCATGGTTCTATCAGACCGGAACGGGTCAACCACACATCCTAAAGGCAGCTGAAAGCCCTCTAAAAAACACCAAGCGAGACCGGGCCGCAGAACCATAAATACATCTTTATCGTCCAGCTATGTCGACCTCGAAAATAGCTCTCATCATCACGGCTCTCCTCGTAGTCGTCGGCGGAGTTGTGTATTCCGTGAAAACCTTTATGTCGCCTGCCGCACCAGAGGGTTTAGAAGCTCCTGGGATGGTTGCCTGCACAATGGAAGCGAAACAGTGTCCTGATGGCAGCTACGTAGGCCGTGGCGGTCCGAAGTGCGAATTCGCTCCTTGCCTAGGTGCCGCTACCAAGAATTAATACGAGGAATCGTTCGGTAGTACCATCGAAAGGATTCGATGAGCGGTCGGAAAGAACTTCAGACGATTGAGCACGGGATTTAGCCAGCCTACCGTAATGCAGAAATCGCTGTGATACGGAGGCGTGTGGTGGAGGACGTGACGCTTTGGCGAAAGAATAAGACCGAGCTTCTGAAGCACCTGGACCGTTTGGTTCGGGTGCTTTTGATGTGCCCACTTGTGGAACTGATTTGTGGCGAAGATACTCAGGAGAAAAAAGAAGATGAAGGCGGATACGAGCGGGTACAGAGGGAGCAACAGGAACGCGATCGGCAATATCAAGATAGATGCAAGACAATTGTTTCCGTTCGTTTCTACAAAATCATGCCTCGTTATGGCCTCAGGATCCGTGTGGTGCTCGCGGAATGGTGAAATGAATGCGTTCCCGATAATTGGCGTAGACTCGTGAAAGAAGGAGTCGCCCATGAAATGCACGAATCCGGAAAAGAAATCGGCGGCGAGATATCCGAGCACCGCGAGTCCAAGGATGATTGCGGCCCACCACGGATACGTGGAAATGATTTCAAGCAACGGCATTGCCAGGAATCCCATGCCGATGAAAAACCCGAAAACCGCGATAAATTCGACTGTCGTATGAAGAATGGTTCGTTTTGGCATATTGATATCTAGACAGCCCTCCATGTTCCCTGCATGTTCCTTCAGCACTCGTTCAGGAGATTGAATGACGACAGAAGGTCCAAAGCCGCCCAAACCCGCAACCCCTCCTGTGGAGGAACAGGATTTTTCAGACGTAGACGGATTCGCTCCCGGGGACCGTACGGACCCCGACCTTGTGCCGATGGACATCCAGCACGTCCCCACGGACTCCATCGAGAACGCGCTTCGCTCAGCCCTGCCCAAGGAGTGACCTTCTCACTCCACGCCTCATTAGCCCCGACCTGGGGCTCTTTTTTTTGCGTGCTTCATGAAGTGGTAAATGGGAATATACAGGAACGCAGATGCAACGCCAATCCCGCTCACGAGCATAATGAGCGTATCGAAACCATACGTGACCGCAATAAGTCCGCCGAGGGCCGCCCCAATGGCTCCGGCGACGTCCGTAAGCGTGAAATAGGTCCCCCAGATGGTTCCCACCTTCTTGGGAGGTATGTGCCTGGTCATGATCGCCATGAACGTCGGGTAGGAGAACGCAAGGCTTGCGGAGGTCGCAAACTGTACGGCGTAAAGCCCGGTTGGTGTTTCGACATAAAGCAGGAGCAGCGGAAAGAGTGAACTCAGGAGGGCGGAGAGAAACATCATCCAGAAGTCGTCGAATTCCCCATCGATCTTGTCTGCGATCGCCGCGGCGGGAATCTGGAATAGGCTCTTAGTCAGCAAGGCGATCATGGCAGAAATTCCTACCACCACTGGACCGCCGCCTTCGATCCTGGAAACCACAAACAGCGCCATCACGGGAATGAACAGCTCTATGCTGAGCCGCCAGACCATTCCGGAAAATATCATGAAGCGTACAACCGTAGTCTGTGTACCATTATGTACGGCAGGTTTCCTGCCGTGTCATATCTAAGACATTATACACCATTGCCAAATGGTCCTTACGCGTTCTCCGAAAACACGAAGACCAGCCCCAACCCTGGAACTGGTCGTTACATGTTTACTTCGTCTTTTTTCCGAGAACTTGAGGCTAGTATACAATAATCCCCGTTAGCTAACATGTGTATACCTCCCCGAAAACATCCCTAAGCTCACAGCTATTGCGTTGGTATGAAACGCACGGTCGCACCCTGCCCTGGAGAGAGACGCGGGACGCGTACCGGATCCTCGTCAGCGAGGTCATGCTCCAGCAAACGCAGGTGTCGCGTGTGCTCGGATTTTACGATCGATGGATGGAAACGTTTCCGAACTGGAACGAACTCGCCAAGGCCACAAATGCAGAGGTAATTACGATGTGGGCCGGACTTGGCTACAATCGCCGCGGGCTTATGTTGCGCGATATTGCCCGCAGCGTAGCGAAAAACAGTGAACCGACCACAGAGGATGGCTGGCGCATTCTGAAAGGCATTGGCCCGTACACCGCGGCGGCCCTCGCCGTCTTTGCCAACCACAAGCGCACCATGCCCGTAGATACGAACATTCGACGTGTGCTCGGTCGCCTACTTCTCGCGAAACCTTTTTCCCAACTCGATGACGATGAACGCATTCGCAGAAAGTCGATCGATCTTATGAAGTCGTCACGGAAGTTCTGGGAGATTCCCCAGGCGCTGTTCGACCTCGCCACCATCGTCTGCAAAAAGACCCCCTCGTGTGCGGAGTGTCCGCTGCGCAAACAGTGTCCGATGGCAGAGAAGTTCATTGCGGGGCGTGTCCGTATTCCAAAAGCGGCGATCAAGAAGGCAAAGGAGACGATTCAAGTGGGAAAGTCTCATCCTGATCGCATTTATCGGGGGAGAATTCTTCGATTGGTCCGCGAGAACCCTCGCATCAAGGAATCAGCCGTCGGCGGGCGCATTGACCCGTCCTACAATTCCGTAAACGACGCTCAGTGGGTGCGTGCCATGATCGACCGCATGATTGCGGACGGCATGATCGAACGCGACCGATCGACGCTTCACCTTTCAAAAGGCCAATAAATGATAAAGAAAACGGGGCCAGAGAGGCCCCGTCAGTCCGCGTCGAAATCACGGCGCAGCTGCTTATCGTTCCGTAGTTGTCGTAATCCGATGGACTCAATCTGGCGAATCCGTTCACGACTTACGTCCATCGTCTTCCCGATGTCCAACAACGTCTCAATGTCCCCGCCCGTAAACCCGAAGCGGGCCAACAGGACCGTACGCGTCTTTTCCGAGGCGATCCGTCCGATCGCTCGCTTAAGGCGCAGCGAGGTCTCTGCCTCCTCACACCGCACATCCTGAAGCTTTGCCACGTCAGGAAGGAGGTCTTGGAGCGTCTGATCCCCGTCTGGCCCTACGAGCCCGTCCAGCGAGGCCGGCGATTGCGATTGAACCTTGATCTGTCCGATCTTCTCTTCCGTAATACCGAGGAAGTAAGCAACTTCTGCCTGCGTTGGCTCTCTTCGCACCCTCGCTCGAATGTAATCCTCGGTGCGCAGGATTTCCACGGCCATGGCGCTCTGGTTGATCGGCAACCGTATGTCACGACCCATGTCTCCAATGCCCCGCTGCATGGCCTGCCTGACCCACCAGGTCGCATAGGTAGAAAACTTGAATCCCTTGCGATAGTCGAAACGTTCCGCCGCTTTTTGCAGTCCGATGGTGCCTTCCTGCATCAAATCCTCGAGCTCGAGTCCGCGATGCTGGAACCGCAAGGCGATTTTCATCACCAGCCGGAGATTGTGCGCCATGAAGGTATTTCCCGCCCGTTGCCAGATCCGGCGCGAGACCGGGTCAATGACACCGCGCGTCTGCGCCTCCCATGACGGGATCGCGCACATGCCGAGCGTAATCTCCTCTTCACGTGTGAGCAAAGGTGCACGCATGGCCGCTTTCATGAGGGGCCCGACGTCACCGCGACGGAACCTCATATTTCCGTCTCGTTGTGACATGTAGACTCCTTTCGTAAAAGACCTACCCCAGCCTATGTATTGGAACGTGTCCCGTCAACGATTGACGACGATACCTTCTCACGAAAAACTCGGGACCGTTTCCGAGTTATTTTATTCGTGTTACGCTCAAGGCAGACTCCACTTGATTCACGCTTTGGCTAATCGTTTTGTAGGCTTAGAACCGGCATGGACTTGTCCATGCCATGAGAGCCTCGCGGGCAGACCTTGTGTCGGCCCCGACTATCATCTAGTCCAAAACGCGTGAGCTGGTGGGGTTTTAGTTTGCCTATTGCTGGATGAGGATGGTCTCCCCGGCAGAAATGTCAGGGGCGTATTGGATGTCGGATCCGGTCCAGTCGAAGCTGTCAAAATTTTCTTGATTGATGGGCCCGAACCCTCCGCCCGAAAGCACGCTTATCGCAATGAAGATGAACGCTGGCACAATAAAGATAATACCGACGACACCGAGAATGCCCAAGCCTTTGTAAACGTTCCGTGCATTTACTTCCGGACCGGCAAGCGAAGGAAGTTTTTTTGCATGGTGGTACACGATGGCGCCCGCGAGGACGTACAGCGGCATCGCCACCAGTCCATCATAAGCAGAAGAAAGGAATCCAAATACCTCGTTTCCCTGATCGGCAATAGAGCCCAGAATCAGGCTTGGAATACCTATCACAATGCCCATAACGATCAATACAAACAGTACGGACCATCCACGGCCTTTCACGAGCTCGCGTGAACGCATGAGCGCATCCATCCCCTTCTTCCCTTCATCAAGCGCCACATATTCCGCAAACGCGAGCATGAGGCCCACCACAAGCCCTGGAATGACAAAAAGGTAGGTGCCGCCGATCAAAACGAACCCTGCAATCAATGAAACCCACAGGAGCGACTTCCACACTTTTAGCGCCATGAGATAGCACGCTCGTACGTCCGAATCCGGATGCAACGTGGCGTAAATGAGTGCCAGCCCGCCAACAAAGCTTGCGAGCATGTTAATCGCCGCGAATACCAACGCGAGGATTCCGAGAAACATCCCTTGGCCCATGTACGTCTCAGGTGACATGGTGTTTGGACTCATCATAGACTGTCCTCCCACCGACAAGCCAAACGCAATCCCGACCACAGCGAGCAACACCGCGGAGGCAATGAATACTCCCCATGGAATGACGGCAATGATCACGAGCGTTTTCCACTGTTTCTTTGCCTTGTCCAGCAATTCAGTCAGGAGTGACTTTATGGACGGTAATGTGTGGTCGGACATACCTTTATTTTGGTAGTTATATTCCCAAAAGTTTAAACCAAAATAGCCTGTTGTTCAACAGGCTTTGGCTTAACCGTTACCTTGCCACTCCAGCAAGCCGAATTTGCATGTTTTCGAAAATCTCACGCGCAGGAATTGGACGGAAATCTGCGTACGTGGCAAATGGCGATGGTTCAAGTTCACGGACACTGAGCTGAATGTCTTCCACGGCCGGCTGCTCCGGAATCGAAGCCAGCTGTTCCGCCGCGCCCGTGGAGTCAGAGAATCTCACGACGATCACCACGGCAACCGTAGCGACTCCTGTAGCAAACACCATACCGGTCGTCGAAAGCCAGGCGAATACGGGCTCCGCCGCAGACGTCGTGGCGGCGGAGTTCATAAGGGCCCGGCGGAGCGCATAGCGGTGCTTAGCCTCGCCGATGCGTTCATCCTTGCCCATTTGCATGAGCAAGTTCTCGATATGGTTTAGGCTCAGGGGTTCGGGCATAGGCTTCTTGAGCGGCTTCTTCTGCCATGAGGGTTTGGAGGCGCTTAAGTGCGCGATGAATGTGGGATTTTACGGTTCCTTCCTTCATATTCAGAGCCACCGCGATCTCCGGGATGGTCATGTCCTGCCAGTAGCGCAAGGTGAGGATGGTTTGCCATTTCTCTTTCAGCTTTATGAGATGGCGTTTCATCTGGACTAATTGGGCTTTCTGCTCCGCATTGTCTTCATCCTCGATGTATTGAACGTCCGGCCGCATCATTTCGTCTGCCGCCACCTCCGGAAACTCTTCCGAAAGGATGGGAAGGTTACGTTTGCGCGCCCGGAAGAAATTCCCTACCTGCGCAACGGCAATGGCGTACAACCACGCCTTAAACGGCTTCCCTTCCTGGCGATATCGGCCAATATTCTTAAAGGCCTGGAAAAACGTTTCACTTGCGAGGTCCTGCGCGCTCTCGATGCTGCCGACGCGCTTGGCGAGATAGCCGAAGATCGGCTGGTAGTACGCATCGTACAACCGGCCGAAGGCTTCGGGGTTAGATTTAGCTTGCTCTACCACCTCCTTTTCTTCTTCCATAGGGCAAGGAGTTACGAACCTTTCACAAGTATATAACAAAACCCCGCGCATCGTTGCAAAATGAAAAGTTAGTAGATAGTAGTAAGTAGTTAGTAGGATTTACGGAATGATCGTAACTCTACTAACTACTATCTACTTACTACTAACTCGTCCTAGTAATCGCGCAACTTAGCAATAATCGGATTCGCCTGAATCTTTTCGAGCGCTTTCGCTTCGATCTGACGAATACGTTCACGCGTAACATCGAATTCCTTTCCGACTTCCTCAAGCGTGTGGCTTACGCCGTCCGTAAGGCCGAAACGCATTTCGAGAATCTTTTGCTCACGTGGCGAAAGATCTTTCATGGCCGTGTGCACGTAGTCGCGAAGGAGTTCGCGAGCGGCGGCACGGTCTGGGCTGATCGTCTTTGTATCTTCGATGAAGTCTTCGAGCTTGGAGTCTTCATCGTCATCACCCACTGACGTTTCGAGCGAAACAGTTTCCTGAGAAATCTTGCGGATGTGAAGAACCTTATCCAGCGGCTCGTTCATTTCTGCGGCGATTTCCTCAGGCAACGGCTCGCGGCCGAGGTCCTGAATGAGCTGGCGTTCCACCTGCATGAAGCGGTTGATGGTTTCCACCATGTGCACCGGAATACGGATGGTGCGGGACTGGTCCGCAAGCGCGCGCGTGATGGCCTGGCGAATCCACCACGTGGCGTACGTGGAGAACTTGTAGCCCTTTCGATATTCAAATTTCTTCACCGCGCGGAAGAGACCGATGTTCCCTTCCTGAATCAGGTCGAGAAGTGACATCTGCTTGCCGACAAATTTCTTCGCGATGGAAACCACGAGACGCAGGTTGGCTTCGATGAGGCGGCGGTCCGCTTCCTTATCGTTGCGTTCCTTTCGCTTAGCGAGCGCGACTTCCATTTCACCTGTAAGCAAAGGGATTTTTCCGATCTCGCGCAGGTACATCTGGATGGAGTCCTGCGTGAGTTCTGGAATCGAATTTTCTGCGCCACCTGTGACGGATGCGGTCGTTTTCTTGGTCGGCTGCTTTTCCTTTTCGTGCGTGACGCGGATCTTGTCGTACACGTCCTTGCGATCCTTATCGCGGCCGAGAATGCCGTCTTTCATCTCGATGAGGTGAACGCCTATGCGTTCCAATCGTTCAAGGAAATCCTCGTACACCGGCAGGTAATCTTCTACCTCGGAAAACGCAAAGAGAATCTCGTTCTCGGTGATGAACCCGCGAGACTGGCCTTTCTTTAACATGTTGGCGATCATGTCCTCGGACGGAGGAAGTGCCTTCACGTATTTGCCGCGCGGCGGGTGAACCTTCTTAGGCGCACTCTTTGCGACAGGCTTTTTGCTGGACTTCACGACAGCTTTCTTCACCAACTTCTTCTTTGACGGCATAGAACCCGAAGGGGGAGGCGGGTACCGCGATATCCCATCGAAACGGGATTATCGAAGTGTTCCTAATTCGCGGATGAGGCGCTCCACGGTGGCGCGGTCGCCGTCGCGCTCGGCGCGACGTATGTCCGACTCAATCGACTGGCGGTGACGCGCAAGGTCAGCGGCAGAGATGGTGCGGACGAGTTCGGTGATGCGGCGGGGGATGTCCTTTCCGGCGAGGGCGTTCATGAGCGTTTCCCCTTCAAGGGCCGCATGGTCTAGCATGCGCAAAAGCTCAGTGGACGCGGGATCGGCCTCTAGTTGGCCGCGAATGATCCGGAAGGCATTTCCTGCTGCATCTGTCTGCGGACGATGATACACATCTGAGAGCATTGCGTAAAGCCCATGCCACGGGTCGGTAAACTGCACCGTTCCAAGGGTATCGGACACGCGTTTGAAGATCTCGGCCGATTGGGCGGCGATGCCGACGAGGACCATGGAGGCGACGGCTTCTTTCGAATGTGGAACCGATGGGGTGGTCGGGGTTTGCGGGGTGGGTAAGGGAGTAGGAGTTTTTATGTTTGGATTTTTCCAAGCCTGTTTACTCGGCTCTCCCTCGATGGATTTTCGGAGTTCGTTTGCGTCGGTTCGCAAAATGTCGGCGACGCTTGTGAGCCAGTGCTCGCGTTCGATCACGTCCACGGTCGCTTTCAACTCTGGTAAAAGGATTGCGGCGACGGTGCGCTTGTCATCGACCTGGCTCAGATCCTTTCCGGCGATAGCCCTGTCGATGAGGTACTGCATGATAGGCACTGTATTTTCGACGGCGAATTTCCAGATGGCTGGATCTTTCTGAACGACTTCATCCGGATCCTTGCCCGCATCGAGCGGAAGAATAACCGCACGAACATCCACGCCGGCGGCGCGCGCGATGGTAATTCCCTTCCGTGCGGCTTCGAATCCGGCGGCGTCGCCATCGAAACAGAACGCCATCGTGTTGGTGAAACGTTTGAGAAGCGAGATCTGATCGTCCGTGAGCGCGGTTCCGGAACTTGCGACGACGTTTTCTACGCCGGCCTTGTGCGAGGCGACGACATCGAGGTTTCCTTCGACGATGACGACGAACCCGGCGCGCTTGATCGCCTGCTTAGCGAGGTCGAGTCCGAAAAGTAACTTTCCTTTATGGAAAATGGGGGTTTCCGGAGTGTTGAGGTATTTTGGCACATCGTCAGCGGCACCCGGTAATACTCGACCGGTGAATCCTGCCGTAGCTCCATGTTGATCGCGAATCGGGATCATCAGTCGATTCCTGAACCTATCGATGTTCCCACTTCCCTGCCTGCGCCTCATACCGAGCCCGGAGAGCTCGCATTCGCTTTCGCCATAGCTTCGGGACGAAAGGAACAGGCTGAGCGTGTCCCAGGCGTCTGGAGCGAATCCGATGCCGAATTTTTCCTGCAGGTCTACGCTCATGCCGCGACGTTCCGCGTATTCACGAACGTGCTGAGCGCCTGGAGATTCGACGAGTAGCTTTCGATAGTACTTTGCCGCCAGATCGTTAATCGTGACGAGACGCGCGCGCTCGTTCGCTTCCTTGGTGTCATAGCGCTTCACTTCCACGCCAACTTTCTCCCCGAGAAACCGCAGCGCTTCCGGAAACTCCATGCCTTCCATCTTCATGATGAACGAAAAACAATCGCCGCCTTCCGAGCAGCCGAAACATCGCCAGATCCCCTTGTCGGCCGAGACGTGAAACGACGGCGTCTTCTCCGCATGGAACGGACAGAGTGCTTTAAAGCTCGCCGCGCTGGCGGGCTTGAGCGTGATGTAGGAACCGATCAGTTCCGCGATGTTTATGCGCGATTTTATTTCTTCCTTGGGGTCCATATCTGCTCGCAGCTTGCCCGAGGGAGAGGCGAATGTCGAGCGTTAGCCGAACAACCGTGAAAGCCATCCGCCGGTAGGTTGGGGAGGTCCGGGAGGTTTGGGAGGAGTAGACTTCATGGACGAGATCCCAGAAACGATTCGCGCCATCTCGCGCTCAACGAGCGGTCCATTGTATTCCCCGCCGTGTGCGCTTTGCTTCCCGTGCGTGGTCGCGCGCTGATCGAGATGCAAATTGACCTTAATCCCCCCATCGACCTCTTCCGTGTACGCATGATAGCGCGGGAATTGATCCGTGCTTAAACGACGCGTGAAGCCGATTTCTTCGCCGACGACTTTCTGTTCCGCGTACCCCAACCGACGGAGAAGGTTCCATCCGCGATCTGGGAGTGGGCCTTGGATGAATTGATTCATGTCCGCCCAGCTTAGCAGACCTCGCCCTTGACGAAAACCTTAATTTTTGACATGTTTAGACGTCGTTGTTCATTACTTTCGTCAACACAAACTCCCGAAAAGAGGAATCATGAAGCCTGTTTTTGTACGATTGGAAGAGAGGAACTCCTTGCTTTCGTCTGTACGGCACCTGTTACTCGGGTGCCGTATTTACGTATTGGAGCGGACAGTATACACTCCTCCCGCATCGAGGAGGGGTCGCATAGCGGCCTAGTGCGCACGCTTGGAAAGCGTGTGACCCGCAAGGGTCCGAGAGTTCGAATCTCTCCCCCTCCGCCATGAAAACATCTCGGCTTCTGCCGAGGTTTTTTCTTTCGTGCTATACTTCTATTATTCATTCAGAAGTTAGTAGATAGTAGTAAGTAGATAGTAGATTTCCCTCTACACTACTAACTACTTTCTACTTACTACTAACTAGCCCCCCCATATGGCAAAAGGAAACCATGCACAGAAGAAAAACGTAAAGAAGCCGAAAAAAGACAAGAAAAAGTAGGTTTGCCTGATCTCGCCAACGATTTTCGTTGGCGAGATTTTTTGTGTGCTATCATTCCACGTATGATCAGACCACCGAAGAAACGACCTCCTACAAAAGCCCAGTTCCTGAAGATGGCACAACGAATCCCCTTCATGACCGTTGCGTTTAGCACTCTTCATGGACTCCCCCATTCTGCGGTCTTATTGAACACCATCGATCGGGACTGGAACGTATATTTTATTTCTGATCCGCACAGTTATAAGCACCAACTCATAACCGACAACCCACGGGCATCTCTCGCAATGTATGAGCTTGGGAATATTTATGTTCAAATGAATGGAACCGTGAAAATCGTTTCCGGCCCACAGATACAAAAGCTTCTTAACCTCATCTCTAAAAAAGCCACAAACGTGAAAGGTTTCTGTCCACCCATCCTTACGGTCGGGACCGGCGAGTATACTCTCTATCGGTTTGAACCGAATTGGATACGTGTATTACCACTTGCCGACCTCCCTATTCACTCAACCCAGCCTCCGTTCGTCAGGATCCTCTAGCGGGAGAAATAAGAAAGCCTCCCGTATTGGAGGCTAAGCTTCTGGAGGCTTTTGTGTTTGATGCGCTGAATATTTTCAGTGCCTTAAGCGCTTCTTGAGCCGCATCCGACGGATGATCCGACGGCTGCGCAGAAGAAGTTGAAAGATCCCATTGCTTTTGATCGGCTGCGGGACCCCCATGAGCGCATGGATCGTTCCGAGCAGCTCACGAGGAAGGCGCAGTAACCCTCCCTTCAAGTGTTCCCAGACCGGTGACGGAAACACATTGATCTTGTGCATTTTGCAGCGATTGATGCGTCGATACATCTGCACGATAGACCGTGCCATGTGGTACCAATCCGTCACCAGCAACACACGGGTGGCTTCTGGAAAGAACACTTGGAGCATGGCGGCAGCGCTTATGGAATCGCCTCTGGTGTTTGCTCGACGGTTATACCGCGTACACACCCTCGCGATCCCCGCATCCTTCGCGCGCTTCTCGAACTCTTCCAGCTCTCGGCCTTTTGAGCCGTCTCCACAAATGACCAACGGGCATCCACGCTTCTTTGCCACACGGACCGCATGATCGATGCGTCCGTAATGAAATGGTTTGCCGTACAACGGCCCACAGAACATCACAACGACCTGCTTCATGCGTTTCACCTCACCTATTCAAGAGTTTGCCACAACGTATCGAACACGAGCTCCTGTGTCTTTGAGAGCGCAGGGTCATCCATCACTATCCCGAACAGACGCTTGTGCAAGTCCGCAGACACGAACGCGGTCTTTCCGGGATAGATGAAGATGTAGCTTGGAGCCTTGGCATCCTTATTGAGCCAACGGCGCTCGGCAAGCTCTGCTCCCGTCCCTCCCTTTCCCACGGCGATCGCGTGGACACGCACGTTGCGCTTGATACGTTCCTTGGTGAAGGTCGGCCAGGCATCGCTAATAAGATCTCGGACCTGAGCGGCAGAATAGACGCGATAGAGCATCGACTCCGCACGCTCCGTGGTAGTGAGCACATCGAGAAGCAAGTCGCGTACGCCCGTCACACCTTCTACATAGCGAACGGCCGGACGCGCCGCGCCTGATCGAGCCGTCTCCGAAAGCGCGGGTATGGCGCTGTCGAGTTCGGCACGTGCGTGAAGGAGAGCTTCCTCCTTTCGTGTCACCAATCCACGGAGCTTATGCGGATCTTCGGCAATAAAATGCCGATGGGTCTTGGCATCCATGTAGGACACCAGACCCGCGCGCATGAGCCGCTTGAGTGAGTCGTACGCCGTGCCGCGATTCAGAGAAGCTTCCTCGGCCACGCGGCGGAGGGGAGCCGACCCCAAACGCAGCAGCGAAACGTACATCTCGAGATCGGACTCCGAGAGCCCGAGCTCTACAAGCGTGCGCATAGATATGGTCGTACGGGAGGACATATATGGCAACTTATATGCTTCAAATGCGATCACCACTGAAAAACTGCGCTAGTTATAGCGTAGTATAAAATAGAATCTTGTCAATATCTTGCCTACACTTTCTTGAAGGTTTTCTTCGCCGCCCAACATCCTACTGGAATCATGGCAATGGCTGCGTATTGCGCTGGAGTGAGGCCGATGTAACGGGCGTCCGCATTCCTTAAGAAATCAAGGAAAAAACGTGTTGTCCCGTACCAGAGGAGAAACGCGGCTATATAGATTCCCACGGGGGCTTTTCGCTTTCGCAGAACGAGGAAGATGACAAACAGGACCGCCCCATCGATGATCTGATAGAGACCGAGGTCGTGGCGAACTACGCCGTCCGGATACGGCACGCCCAGGAAGAAATTCGTGGCGGTTCCAGGGTGATCATGAATGAGGAAGCAGCCGACGCGGCCAATCGCATAGCCGAGCGGAAGCCCGAAAACTGCCGTGTCTGCATACATCCAGACGTCGAGCTTTTTTCGTTTGAGATAGATCAACCCCGCCATCGTTCCGCCGATGAACCCGCCGATACTCGAATATCCTCCACTCCCTTGATAGGCAAGCTCATCAAAAAGTCGCGCGCCGACGAAGCCAGCAAGACCACACCAGAAGGCGAGATCCCAAAACACTTCGCGCTTTAGGCCGCGCTTCTCTCCGAACCTCGCCGCAACGTAGGTACCGGCAATGATTCCGAGGGCAACCATCAACCCCCACACATAGATGGTGAGGGGGCCGATCTTGAAAGAAATGAGTTGAAGATATGGAATCATGTTTTCTGTTGGGTACACGCGACGCGCAGCAAGGTCTTTTCATCGAATGGCTTGCCCATGAGCTGCAGGCCGACCGGTAATCCGTCCGCGGTTCCGCACGGGACGGAAATGGCGGGGATTCCAGCCAGGTTGGCGGAGATGGTGTAAATGTCGGAAAGATACATGGTAAGCGGATCCCCAAACTTTTCACCGATCTTCCAGGCGACGGTTGGTGAGGTTGGCGAAGCGATCACGTCGCAAACTTTGAACGCGTCTTCAAAATCCAGGCGAATGCGCTCACGAGCCTTCAAGGCCTTCCGATAGTACGCATCGTAATAGCCCTTGGAGAGTACATAGGTTCCGAGCATGATGCGTCGTTTTGCTTCCGCCCCGAACCCTTCCCCGCGTGTACGCTCATAAGTCTCCTGAAGCGTGGCGCCCCCGGCAGACAGGCCGTAGCGCATCCCGTCGAATCGTGCGAGGTTTGAGCTCGCTTCCGCCGGCATCACCAAGTAGTACACGGCGAGTGCGTATTCCGTCGTCGGCAAAGAGACCTCGACGATCTTCGCCCCTTTTTTCTCGAGCTGGCGCACCGCGTACATCACGGACGCCTTCACGCGCTCGTCCATTCCATCCAAAAAGTATTCCTTGGGAATGCCGATGCGCACTCCTTCAACAGATGGTTCCGTGTCGATTTCTGGAAGATACGTTTCATAAGGACCCGATGAGGTGGCGTCCTTGGGATCGTTCCCTTCGATCGCTGAAAGAATCACGGCCACATCCGCCGCCGTCTTTGCAAGCGGACCGATCTGGTCGAGGCTTGAAGCAAGGGCGATCAAGCCGTAGCGAGAAACACGGCCGTAGGTCGGTTTAAGACCCGTTACGCCGCACAGCGACGCCGGTTGGCGCACGGAGCCGCCCGTATCCGATCCTAACGCTCCCAGCGCAAATCCAGCGGCCACCGCCGCAGCAGAACCGCCCGATGAGCCGCCTGGCACGCGTTCACGATCGACTGGATTGCGAACGACGCCGAAGTGGCAGGATTCGCTGGACGATCCCATGGCGAACTCGTCCATGTTGGCACGGCCGATGAAGATGGCGCCTTGCGCGCGAAGTTGCGCGACGACGGTCGCGTCATACGCCGCCGTATGATTTTCAAGAATGCGCGATCCGGCGGACGCCATCCAACCCTTCACCATGATGTTGTCCTTGATGGCGAGCGGAATCCCGGCGAGCATCGGCAAGTCTTCCCCGCTTGATCGACGCGCATCGATGGCTTTTGCTTCATCGAGAGCCGTCTTGGAAACCGAAACGAGAGCGTTGATTTCGCCATTGTCCGCTTCGATGCGTTCTAAACACGAGCTTACAAGGTCATAGGCCGTGAGTTTCTTTTCGCGCATCAGTTTGGCGGCTTCAAGAATCGTAAGTTCAGAAGGGTTCATACCTATTCGGTGCGGTTCGCAAAGACGGCTTGAACTTCTAGCAGGTCGCCCGATCGTACCGGGAAAGCTCCGATCATCGCCGTGCGCTCATCTACTGGGCAGACAACGGCCACATCTTCGCGGGAGACGTTCGTTGATCCATCGGCGTGAGCCATTTCTGGCACCCCTTCTGTGTCGAGTTCCTTTAGCTTGTTTACGTAGCCCAAAATCGCTTCCAGGTCCGTCTGATACCCTAGAACGTCGGCTTCAGCCACCTGAAGGCGAGCCAACTTTGCGAGGTGAAGAATGTCTTCGTTCGTAATCATACAGTTAGGTTCGGCTCAGCATAGCGAGGAATTCCTCTTCCGACAACACGGGGATGCCCAGCTCTGCGGCCTTCTTGGCCTTGGAGCCCGGTTCCTCGCCGACGATGACATACGAGGTCTTTTTTGAGACAGACTCGATGGCCTGGCCGCCGAGGACACGGATCTTCTCTTTCGCTTCGTCACGACCTATGGATGCGAGCGTTCCGGTAAGGACGAACGACTTCCCCGCGAGCGGACCACCTTCTCGCTTCACGGCACGCTCGATGGTGACGCCGTTCTTCTTGTAGGCTTCGACGAGTTCGTGATTGTGCTTCTGTGCAAAGAACTCGACGATCGAGTCTGCGACAATCTCACCAATATTCGGCACGGCCATGAGATCATCTTTCGATGCCTTGATCATGGCGTCGATCGTTCCGAACTGTTCGGCCAGGTCGCGGGCGGTTTCCTCGCCGACGTTGCGGATGCCGAGGGCGACGATGAATCGTGCGAGCGGAATCGTTCGCTTTGCGGCAATCGCCTCGACGAGTTTCTTCGCCGACACTTCCGCGAACCCTTCGAGACCGAGCAAATCTTCCGGCCTGAGAATGAATAGGTCAGGTGCGCGATGCAGGATCTTGCTTTCGATCAACGCCATGATGGTCTGGGGCCCAAGTCCATCGATCTCAAACGAACGGGCGGCGTGCAGGACGTTCTCGCTGTCCTGGGCGAAACACTTGGGATTGCCGCAGTACACGGCCACTTCGCCTTCTTTTCGAACGACGGCCGAACCACAAACGGGACAGGTCTTTGGGATGTGCACTTCCTGGCTTTCGTGAGGTCGAAGCTCTTTCAAAACCTGTTTGACCTTCGGAATAATGTCACCGGCCTTATAGAGGATCACCGTGTCGCCGATGCGAACGTCGAGTCTCTGGATTTCGTCGAAGTTGTGCAGGGTCGCATGCTGAACCGTCGTCCCGGCGATGAACGTCGGGTCGAGGACGGCGACCGGCGTGAGGGCGCCCGTGCGGCCGACGAACCATTCGATGTCGCGGACGATGGTCGTGGTTTCCTCGGCGGGAAATTTCCAGGCGACGAGCCCGCGTGGAGTCTTGCCAACAACGCCGAGCGACTCGAACGTCGCGTTGTCGTTCACGCGCAAAACAATACCATCAATCCAGTAGTCCAATTTGCTGCGTTCTTTGAGCAAGGTGTTCCAAAAGTGTAACACTTTTTCATCCGAGTCACACAGGACCGAACCAGGTGCTGCCTTGAACCCCATTTTCTGCAAAATATCCCACTCCTCCGCCTGGGTCTTCTGCCCCACATCCGTCACAAAATCCCAGGCAACGAACGCCAGAGGACGGCTCGCGGCAACCGCCGAATCCAACTGCCGAATACTGCCAGCCGCACCATTACGAGGGTTAACAATCGCAACCTTCCCTTCCTTGACCAGTTTCTTATTGAACGCCTCAAACGCCTTCAAAGGAAAGTAAATCTCTCCTCGAACCTCAGTCCTTTCCAACCGTTCCAACTTCAATGGAATCGACTCGATCGTCCGAATATTCATCGTGACATCTTCGCCGATCTTTCCATCGCCACGCGTTGCAGCGGACTTCAAAAGCCCATCTTCATAGACAAGCGAAACCGCCAACCCATCGATCTTGGGCATCGCGAAAAATTCGATCTTATGCGTGGTGAGTTTCTGGATACGAGTGACCCATGCGTTGAACTCTTCCGGACTGAATACGTCCTCCATGGAAAGCATGGGGGTTGCGTGCGTGACCTTTCCGAATTTTTCGAGCGGCTTTCCTCCCACGCGCTGCGTCGGAGAATCAGCCGTAATAAGGTCCGGATGCTCCTGTTCTAGCTTATAAAGCTCATGCTTAAGCGAATCTAACGCCGCCTCGGAAATCTCCTGGCGGTCTAAGACATGGTATTGATGTCGATGATGATCGATGGTTTTGCGCAGTTCGGCGATGCGCGTGGATGCTTCGGATTTGTTCATACGGTCCAGACCATCCTACACCCTCCCCCTATCCCAACAACCCCAGGTACCAGTTCAACAGGGGTTCCCCGAACAGGAGCGTAATGATGGTGCTGGCGGATAAAAATGTGCCAAACGGGACCTGGGTTTTCCATTCGGACTTGTTGGAACCGAGCAGGAACAGCCCGACGATCGCGCCGATCGCATATGACAGGAATAAGGCGACTAATGCTTGTGGGAATCCGAGCATGGCGCCCATGAGCGCACCCATACGGATGTCTCCTCCGCCGATCCAGCGGCCGCGGGAGATGGCGTATTGTGCGAAGAAAAACAACGCGAGTCCCACAGAAGCGACGGCAATGGACCAGAGTGGTATGCCGATCCAAAGGTTGAGCAGGACCGCGATGACGACGGCGGGAACCGTAAATCGATCGAGGATCAGGTAATACTTGAGGTCGTAGACAAAGAGGACGACCAGCACGCTTATGAAAAATAGTACTCGCAACAGGTTTATTCCTTCCATGCCCTGCATCCAATCGCCGCCGATGGTGATCCCCTGCCCGAACCGCAGGAAAAATATCAGGAACAAAAGTCCTGTTGCGAACTCGACGAGCGGGTATTGCACGGAAATCGCGGAGCCGCATTGCCGACATTTCCCTCGAAGGGCGAGAAAACTTACGACCGGGATGAGATCGATCGCTTTGAGCTCCATCTTACACGTCATGCACTGCGACCTTCCGGATAAGGATTTCTCTTCCTTGGTCCGCAAAATCAGAACATTGAGAAAGCTCCCAATGCAGAGCCCTAACGCAAAGACGAACAGGCTTTCGATCATACTATCGACACTGTCCGCCGTTCAGGCCATCTGGTGATCCGCAGTTGATCCCCGCTTGAAGGCCGACTTCTGGAAGAGCGTTTTCAAGTTCAAATTGAATGCGGTAGGTGCTGCCATCCTGAACTTGCAGGTAGCAGAACGCGTCGCGCTTAGGAGTGCCGCAGGAAGAAATGCCGTCCAGGCCCTTCTGGACGGTGCCTGGAACCACTCGTAGCAACGTCTTTCCGTCCGTTGGGCACGAAGCGGCAAACCCGGTGGTGTTGAGACAGCCTGTGGAAAGCGCATCGCCGAGCGGGATCGCGGAACCGGGCGGATAGGAGCTTGTTTCGTTGAAATGCAACTCAAGCCCCGCCTGAATCTGGCGGATGTTGGAAAGACGCACGGCATCGCGCTGACGGGAGCGGGCCGCGTTCACCGCGAGCGCGGAGCCGGCTGTGATGAGGCCGATGACGAGCAGCGCGATCATGAGTTCGATGGTGGCGAATCCTTTGCGGTTCATAAAAGAAAAGCTATGAGTCGATGTCACGCATGGCAAGGCCGATGGCCACGCTCATGCGCGGGCCAATCTCATCCAGCACCGGGCGCAGGTCTTCCGGATACGCCACGCGTGCCCACGGATCCCCGCGGTAGCAGTTCATGTTGAGCTGTGACGACAGGAATTCTGGGAGGCTTGGAAGATGTGCGGATCCACCTGTAAGAATGATTTTTTCCACACGCTTGGATTCCGTAAGTTCCATGCGGCCATACAGCGAAAGCGCGTAGCGGATTTCGTTCAGGATTGGCTGCATCACGGGTGCGAGCACGGCCGGCAACGCTCCGGCCTCGGCGCCAGGAAGCGATTCGAGATCGGTTTTTACACGTTCGGCCTCGGCTTCGCTCACTTTCATTTGCTGCATGATGCGCTGCGTCACGGCCGTTCCGCCAACATTGATGCTACGCGAAAGGAACGGGATCCCCTTCTCGGCAATCGTGATGCTGGTGCGCGTGGAACCCATGTCCACTACCATGATGGCGCTCTTGTCCTTCCCGACGAGCGCACGAATGAGCGCGAACGCCTCCGTATCGAGCGCCTGGAGGGAAAGTTTGGCGTAACGGAAAATATCCACGTACTTCTGCACGAGGGACTTGGACGCGCCGGTTACAAGAACGCGAACGTAATCGTTCCCGTTGGTGGCGCCTGGCTTTGGCGGAGCCTTAAGATCATCGATGAACGTCGAATAGGTGACCATTTCCGCGAGCGGAAGCGGAGTGAGCTTGCTCACCTGGGCATCGATCAATGGTTTGAGTTCCTTTTCGTCCTTTTTCCGCGGGACGGCAATGATCGTCGAGAACACGGACGACATGGGGAGTGCCGCCATGGCTTGTCCGGATTTCACGCCGGCTCGCTTGCAGACTTCGGCCAGTACTTCGCCCGTGCCACGCGTATCCTCAAATGGCGAAACAGCCGCATCGCCCGTCTTGCGTTCTGAATAGCCGTACGTGAGCAGCTTCGCCCGGCCTTTCTCGTTCATGAGTTCAACCACCTTGAGACCATTGGCACCAATATCGATCCCAAGAAAGCCTTCCGGTTTTTTCCCTCCAAAGAGACTCATAGTGTTACGAGTATAACACGGGTTGGGGAGGTTTGGGAGGTTCGGGAGGTTTGGAAGAAGAAAAAATTAGTGGCGGTCAAGACAGTCGTTTACCGCCGCGTCTGCGTCCGTGTTGAGTTCTCGGCGGATGTGCTTGAAGGTGACCTTCTTGAAGCCGAGCGCAAGGTTATGCACCTGCATAAACAGCTTGGCCAAGTCCGGGTTCTTCACCTTGTATTCTCCCTTGAGCTGTTTTACGGCGAGTTCCGAGTCCATCCGCATGTCCACTTCCGTCGCGCCTTGTCGCTTGGCGGCCTCCAGGGCAATGATGATGCCGGTGTATTCCGCAACGTTGTTCGTCGCCTTTCCGAGAAACTTCGAGACGGTCTCGAGCGTCTCACCATCGTCGTTTTTCACGACGGCACCACCTGCCGCGGGGCCTGGATTGCCGCGGGACCCTCCGTCGGAGTAAGTGATTAATCGCATAGGCATTAGGCGTTAGGCAGACAAGGCCACAGGACAGACCGAGGAACTTCCTTCGGCCTTAAGCCTAATGCCTAATGCCTGCGATTTGTATATCGACAATTTTCATTTGAAGATCTCTCCGTCCTTTCCATTCGTTTACTTCAAGTTCGAAGGCAATATCGACGCGCGTGCCCGGCTTAAGCTCTGCCGCACGGTCACCTATCCGCCAACCGATGAACTTTGCGATCTTACCACGCGGCGACTTTGCTGTAATACGTAAGTGCTTCCCTTCCGCGCCCATCGGTTCGGCGTAGGCTACGTCGATGTTCATCGCGGCGAATACGGG
Source organism: Candidatus Uhrbacteria bacterium RIFOXYB12_FULL_58_10 (assembly GCA_943354165.1). GTDB lineage: Bacteria > Patescibacteriota > Patescibacteriia > UBA9934 > GWF2-40-263 > CALRBH01. The sequence continues at coordinate 12,244 of CALRBH010000007.1, read as the reverse complement.
GCGCGGATTCTTTTCGCCGAATGGTTCGAATGATTCGAGCGCGCCCAGGAGCGCGAAGTCCATTTCTTCGAGTTCAACCGCTGCATCGATCTTGAGGGTTGGGATGAGATGCTCCGCCTTCAGCACCTCCATCGCATGCGCTTCGATCACTTTGCATGCTTCGAAGAACTTTTCTTCGCCATGTACCGAAAAGCCGCACGCCTGCGGGTGGCCGCCGAATCTATCGAGATGCGCAGAAGCGACGTGGAGCGCAGCTGTCACGTCGAATCCACCTGCCGTGCGCCCTGAACCGACGAACTTGTCGCCTTCGCGGCCGACCACGTACACAGGACGTGAAAAGTCGTTGACGAGTTTGCCTGCAACAAGACCGACGAGTCCGGCGAGCCAACCCTCCTTCCAGACAATGATGGCTTTGCGATCGCCGAGTTCACCGACCATTGCCTTGGCCTCCTGATACATGTCTTCAGACACTTTCTGCCGGGCGATGTTTGTCTCGTGCAGACCCTGCGCTTTGGTCGCTGCTTCGACGACGTCTTCCTCTAAGAGAAGTTCGAGCGCGAGCTTGGCGTGTTCCATGCGTCCGGCAGCGTTTAGTCGAGGTCCAATTTGGAAACCGATGGAATACGTGTCGAGTTCGCCTGGTTTTCCGCCGGCGACTTCGATGAGGGCTTTGAGGCCCGGGCGCTTCGTCTTATTCAAAACTTTAAGGCCGAAGCGTTCGAGCACGCGATTCTCCCCAGTAAGAGGCATAACGTCGGTCACCGTTGCGATAGCGACGAGATCGAGGAGCCACTTTTCATATCCTTCCGGAAGATTCGCACCGCGATTGCGGGCTTCGATAATCAACGCCGAGGCGAGCTTGAAGGCGACCCCTGTGCCGCAAAGATTCTTGTTCGGGTAGTCCTCGCCTGGAACTTGCGGATGCAAAAGGATCGCGCCGACGGGGAGCGTCTCGGGCATCGCGTGGTGATCGCAGACGATCGTGTCCATGCCGAGCTCGAGCCCACGGTCGATCGCCGGCTTGTTGCTGATGCCGCAGTCGACCGTGATGACGAGCGACACACCGCGCTCTTCACTCAAGAGTTCCATGGTGGCGATGGAGACGCCGTAGCCTTCTTTCTCTCGATGCGGGATGTAGCCGGAAATGTTTTCGTAGTCGAAGCCCATCGAATTGCAGAGATCTCGCAACGTCGAAAGCAGTACAGTCGAACCGCAGACGCCGTCCGCGTCGTAATCGCCATGAACAGCGATGAACTCGCCTTCTTCGAGGGCGCGGAACACGCGGGCGACGGCCGCTTCCATGTTCTTGAAGATGGCCGGATCGTGGGTATCTCGGACCCAGTCGGGGTTCAGGAATTGTTCCATCGCCTCCTGGGTCCGGACGCCACGATTCCAAAGTAAACCCAAGGCAACCGGATGCAGGTTCGGAAGCGTTGTTTTCGCCTCGGGCGGAGCTGATTCTGCAACGTGCCAGGTTTTCATGTGGTGACAGACTAACACAAACGGACCCTCGCGGGTCCGTAAGTTATCCACGTCCATCTAGTACCCAGCGACGGTAAGCCCAATCATGCTGATGAGTGTGATCACCGCGACAACGGTCATGATCTTTTCGGAGATGGTTTTTCGACGCATACCCTTATCCTCGCTTAAGAATATTCATGTACGCCTCCGACGGAATATCCACGCTTCCACGTCCCATCGCCGCCATCTTGGCCTTACCCTTCTTCTGCTTCTCGAGCACCTTGCGCTTACGCGTAACGTCACCACCGTAAAGGCCGGCCGTCACATCCTTGCGCATGGCACTGATGCGTTCGCTTGCGACGACTTTTCCGCCAATAGCGGCTTGAAGCTTAATGACGAAGTTTTGCGACGGGATGGATGTCTTGAGGGATTCGAGCATCCGACGGCCAACGCGTTCGGCTTCGTCGCGATAGACGAGCGATGCAAACGCTTCGACGGGTTCCTCGGCGACGAGAATATCGAGCTTGGCCACATCGGCTACGCGGAAATCGATCACTTCGTAGTTGAGCGAGGCGTAGCCGGCACTCACGGACTTCAGCTTGTCGTAGAAGTCGACGATCACCATGGCGAGAGGAATCTCGTAGTGAAGAATCGCGCGATTTTCGGAAAGATATTCCGTGTTCTTGTAGATGCCGCGGCGCTCGGTCACGAGCTGCATCACTCCCCCGATGTGATCACCTGGCGTCACAATGTCGGCCTTCACCCATGGTTCCTGAATCTCCGCGATCGTGGACATGTCCGGAAGTTCTGATGGGGATTTCACGACGAGGATCTCGCCCGAGGTCTTTACGATCTTGTAGGCAACGGACGGAACTGTAACGACGAGTTCGATCTTAAACTCGCGTGAAAGACGTTCCTTCACGATTTCCATGTGCAGCATGCCGAGGAGTCCGCAGCGGAATCCGTAGCCAAGGGCTGGGGAATGTTCAGGTTGGAACGTGAGCGAGGCATCGTTCAATTTCAACCGTTCCATCCCATCGCGCAAACGGGAATAGTCAAAGCCTTCCTTGGGAAACAATCCGGCGAACACCATCGGGCGTGCTTCACGGTAGCCGCCGAGAGCTTCGGTTGCGGGAACTTTGAGACTTGTGATCGTGTCACCCACGCGGCAGGCCTGAATATCCTTGAAGCCGGTGACGATGTAGCCGATCTGTCCGCACTCCAGCTCCGCCGTCGATTCGAACTTTCCTGGACGCAGCGCGCCGACATCAAGGATTTCCCCGTCGTACTTTGAGGCCATCATGAGAATCTTGTCGGTCTTCTTGAACCCGCCATCGATGACGCGAACGTAGGCGACGACGCCTTTGTAATCGTCGTATGCGGAATCGAAAACAAGCGCGCGTGCTGGAGCGGCTGGGTTCCCTTCTGGAGCGGGGACGCGTTCGACGATGGCGTCGAGTAGAGCTGGAACGCCCTCCCCTGTTTTTCCGCTCACCAAAAGAATTTCTTCTGGCTTGCAACCGATGAGCTGGACGAGTTCCGCCATACGGCGCGGAACGTCTGCGGCTGGCATGTCGATCTTGTTGAGGGCTGGGATGATGACGAGATCTTCCGCGAGGGCGAGGTACAGGTTGCCGATGGTCTGGGCCTGAACACCCTGCGTTGCGTCGACGAGAAGCACGGCGCCTTCCACGGCAGCGAGTGAGCGAGAAACTTCGTAGTTGAAATCGACGTGGCCGGGAGTGTCGATGAGGTTGAGCACGTGGCCCTTGTGCGTCATGCGCGCTGGAGCGAGCTTAATGGTAATCCCGCGCTCGCGTTCGAGGTCCATCGAGTCCAAAATCTGATCTTTCATCTGACGCTTATCGATAGTCCCCGTAACTTCAAGCAACCGATCCGAAAGGGTCGATTTCCCGTGGTCGATGTGGGCAATAATGCAAAAGTTCCTAATTTTACTTTGATCTTGCATAAGTGGAGTGCCTGCCCGCCGATGCCTTAGCGTAGGTGGGCATAGAAGTGCCGTTATCCTAGCGGAAAAGGTGTGGTGCGTCCATGTAAAGAAAAAGCCCCATCAGGATGACGGGGATTGCTACGAGAACCTGGTCCAGAACGTGGTCAGACGTCCGCAAGGAGCGAGAGCATCTGGTCGAGCTCGGCGAGCTCCTGCTTATTGAGCTGCGGACGAGCGTTCTGAAGTGCTTGTTTGGAACGCTCCATCCCCTCTTCGTGACCCATGACCGTTGCGGCGGCATGGATAAGCGCGTACCAGGCGGCACGAACAACTGCGTTCTCCGACTTCGTCGTGACGGCGAGCGCCTGCATGAAAAGTCCGAGGTCGGTATACCCGTCCACGAGCTCGTCGACCGCCGGTTCAAGCAACAGGAGGTTGTTGATCTTCGACGCTTCTTCCACGGCAAGAAGCATGAGGTCGATGGCCTCCGGAAGGCCCGCCTTGGTCGCGAGACGCACAAGACGATTTACTCTACGAAGCGGTTGCGGAATAGCCCGTATACGCTTGATACGCCGCTTGTACATGGAAAGATCTACTGGCTGGTTCATTGAGTGCCTCCTCCTTGGTTGTGAAGCTTGAAGACTCTATCGGAAACGGGGCGGCGGGTCAATCAAACCTCATGGCTGCTCTCAAACTCCGGAACGATCACCTCGGTACGGAGCTCGTGGCGCAGGTGTGTTGCGAACACGGTCTGGGCGTCCTCATCGCCGTGGACCACGAAGATCTTCGCAGGCACCTTCCCATCTTCTGGGTGGAGCCAGCGCGTGAGCTTATCCATGTCGCCGTGTGCCGAAAAAGATCCGATGGCGCGAATACGACATTTCACCGGAATGTGCTTCCCGAAAATTTCCACGTTATGCGCGCCTTCGTACAATTTGCGCCCGACCGTCCCTACGGCCTGGTAGCCGATGATGAGAAGTGTGCTGTGTGGATCGGGCAAATACCGGATGAGATGATGCATGATGCGCCCGCCTGACATCATTCCTGAACCAGCGATGATGACCATCGGGGCGTGCGTCTTATTGATCACCATGGACTCATCGCGATGGAGCGTCTCCTTGAGGTTTGGGAAGCTGAAAAAATCACGATCCCCTTCTGCAAGAATCGGTGAGTCGAAAAGAAGATAGTTTTTGAACTGGCGGTAAATCTCGGTCGCGCGAATCGCCATTGGGCTGTCGAGAAAAATTGGAATGTTCGTCTGCACGTCCTTCAGGATCGCATTCATCTCGTAGAGCAATTCCTGGGTGCGTTCGATTGAAAAAGCTGGAATCATGAGCACGCCCTTATCCCTGATCGTCTGCTCGATAGCCTCCTTCAGCTTGGTGCGGCGTTCCGTGTGCGACTCGTGACGACGATGACCGTAGGTGGATTCGCAGACGATGACGTCGGCATGCGAGATGGCTTCCGTTGGCGGAAGAATGGGGACGTTATCGTTCCCAATGTCGCCGGAGAACACCACGGTCTTCCCTTCCGCCATGATCGAAATGTAGGCGGAACCGAGCACGTGACCAGCATCGTGGAACATGATGGTGAGACCTTCCGCGAGCTTCACCTCCTCGTGGTAGCCGACGCCTTCCGTGTGCGCGATGAGGAGATCGAGATCTTCCTTGCTGTACAGCACCGGGTCGCCGCATTCCTCGGCGTTATCGGACATGATGTGAAATGCGTCCTCGAGGACGATCCGGGTAAGCGCACGGCATGGAGGCGTCATGTAGATTTTCCCCGTGAACCCGTCCTTGATGAGCTTCGGCAAACGCCCGGTGTGATCGGCGTGTGGGTGTGTGACGAACACCGCTTCGATGTGACCCGCGCCAAACTTAAACGGAAGCAGATTTTTGCTTCCGCACATGCGCTCGCCTTGGAACATGCCGCAATCGATCAACAGCTTGTGTGCCTTCCCCGCCGCATCCTTCGCTTCCACGAGATAACAAGAACCCGTTACTTCTTTTGCCGCCCCATGGAAGGAAATGTTCATAGCTTGGCTTCGCCCATGCGTTCAAGGTATTCCGCAAACCGCGCGACCATGTTTTCGGACAAGCCGTCTGTATTACTATCATCGTGCATTTCGCCTACACGACGATGAGTCTCGACGATGTCATCGACAAGATCGCGGTAGGCGGCTTCGTCCGTGATCCCCTCTTCGCGGCCTTTCTCAACGATTTCTTCAAACAGCGCTTCCCGATCGACGTTCACGAATTGCATAGATGATGGTTAGGACAAGGATGGTGAGAATGATGGCTTGGGACGTAAGACACAGCAGGCACCAGGTCTGCAGGACGAACGCTTCGATGCTTGTAAGGTATAGGCTGAATCCGAGGCCACCAATCGTGCCAAGACCCAAGAGTTTTGTAAGAGTCTTATCAGCGGGCGAACGGAGTTTCAGGAAGGCGGTCATGGCAAGGAAGCCGTACCCGAGAATACCGATCAGAGCCACGGGGATTCCGTAGAGCTCCGAGTAAGGACCTTTGTTCACGATATCACAATTGAACGTGGTGCCGATCGTGCAGAACGACCCGGACGCGAATCCGCTTTTATGCGCGAGCGAATACACGGCGATCCCTGCGCCGATCAAGGCAAGGACCTTGATCCCCATCAAAAGTTTTCTGTCAGTGACGATCATACTCCCTCTTGTTTAGGAAGCTCACATTTTGTCTTCTCGGCGAGCTTGTTAAATGACTGTTCGCCGGCTAATTTGGTTCCGTCGGAGAACACCCAGGTCGGGAAGCTTTCGATCCCATCGTTCTTACACTGAACGGACATGGACTTGGTGTTGTTTGGCGAACACTCGATGGAGGTAAGCTTCGAAAATGCGGTGCCGAAGAGTTTTTTCTGCGCCGTGCAATGAGGGCACCACCATGCGCCATAAAACTTCACGCCCTTCTCTGTCAGACATTGCGCAAAACCGTCGTTTACGGAAGGTGCAGCTGTGTGGAATACCGCATAACCAAGAAGTCCGACCACAACAAGTAACGCGCCTGCGATAAGGGCCGTGGAAGACGATATAGATTTCATAAGGGAAATGCTTGAAATATTCGTTGAATGAGACTAGTATACGATCGTTTCGAATAAAAACAACATGGGCTTCTCCTGGAAAAACCTTCCCCGCCCGATTGTGGCGCTTTCTCCGATGGCCGACATGACCGATTCGGCGTTTTGTCAATCCGTACGAATCGTAAATGAGCGATGGGGACTGGGACCTGTCATAGCCATCCCAAGCCCTTCGACTCCGCCACCCTTATTGCCTGAGCTTGTCGAAGGCCACGGTGGCTCCGCTCAGGGAATAACGGATCGAACGGTCGTATTTCGGGAGATGGTTTCCTCGGAAGCCGTAACCCGCGGAAGCGAAAAGACGCTTGGGATGACCGACATCCATCCAGCGGAGCGCCCGCTTGTGCAGCAGCTCTTCGGAAGCGAACCGGAGACAATGGGCGAAGCGGCGCGCATCATTTACGAGCAGCACAAGCCCGAGGCCTTCGACATCAACATGGGCTGCCCCGTCTATAAGATCGTCCATAACTTTAATGGCGCCGCCCTCATGAAAGACGCGCCGCGGGCCCAAGCGATCATCCGGGCGATCAAGGCAGCGGTTCCAAACGTTCCTGTCTCCGTAAAGATCCGCACAGGCTGGAGCGATCCGCGTGAATGTCTTGAGTTTGCCCCGAAGCTTGAGGAAGCTGGTGCCGAGCTCATTACGGTGCACGGCCGCACGAAATTGCAGGGATACAGTGGTTCTTCGAACTGGGAGATGATCGCCGAGATGAAAAAGCGTGTTTCGATCCCCGTCCTCGCAAACGGCGATGCACATACGGCACAGAAAGTCGTCGACTGTCTGACGGCGACTGGGTGCGATGGCGTACTCGTCGCGCGCGGTGCGCTTGGCAATCCATGGATCTTCGCCCAAACCGACGATCTCCTTAATGGTCGACCTATGCGCGAAGTGACGCTCGAGGAACGGCTTCGCACCATTCGTGAGCATGCGAAACTCCATCTGCAGCAGTATGGCGAGGATGGACTCGTGAGTTTCCGCAAGCATCTCACCTGGTACTTCAAGGGCCAACATGGGGCAAAGGAACTCCGCGGAGAAATGAACAAGGTGAGCGACATGGCGTCCCTCGAAGCGTTTCTCGGGGTGGCTGAAAAACTCAACGCGCAGTACGCCGAATAGGCCCAAAACGAAAACACCCGGCCCCCACGACCAGGTGTTTTCAGAAGAGCCGGAGTGGAACGGGACGGAGATCCCGCGTCCATCACAGCCCTATAATATTACTCTGGCGTACTTTCATGGTCAAGCTAAAATATCCCCAGCGATTCGAAGCCCTTCGACTCGGCTGTGGCCTCGCTCAGGGCAAAAACATACCACCCGGTCGGGTGGTATGTTTTTGGTTCCGAGACATGGATTCGAACCATGATTAGAGGATTCAGAGTCCTCTGTCCTGCCGTTAGACGATCTCGGAATACGACGGGGATAATAGGCGATTCTCGTTACATCGTCAACGCCTTGAACCGCCGTCAAAGACCCTTGAAGGTTCGCTCCAGTTCATATATCATTTCGGTTCCTCATGGAGATTGAGACGTGGACATGAAGCAGGATTGCTCCTTTTGCCCTCCCCCAACAGACGGAATGAAACGAGAACGATGCGGTGTCTGTGATTCCTGCGTGAAGTCCTTCGAGGCTTCCAATGAGAGTATTAGGGAATCGCGCCGGAAGGCACAGTCAATCAACGTGCCGCGGTCCGAACAGATCGCAAAAGCCCTATTGAATCAGCTTGGGAAACGTCCCAAAAGCTGACCCAGGCAACCGCCTTCGACACCCTCACTGGGTGTCACTCTTTTTTTTAGGCGGCACTCCCCCCGAACTCCTGGACGAGCAGGTTTACCGTCTCATCCGATTCCTTGTGCGCATGGGTACCGATCACATACATCTTCTTCCCATAGATGCGCTCAAGAACCGGTTCAAGGAGCTTGCGGTTCCGGTCCGCGTTCACCATGTCCGCATGCATCGCATACGTAAAGTTCATCTCGATACGGTCGCCGTCGATGCGGGAAATTTCGCCGGCATTAATAACGATGGGGAGCGAGGCGTTCACGGACTTGAGCGTGGCGAACACCTCTGGCCAGCGGCTCTTTACGTCGTCGAGACTTATGACGGGCACGGCACCGCCGAAGGCGGTAGCGATGGGTGCGATGGGCACAACGCTCGTGGGTTGGGGAGGTTTGGGAGGTTCGGAAGGTTGGGAAGGAACTGTTTCGACGGGTTGGATAACTGAGGCAGTTGAAAGTTCGGGTTTTTTCGAACCTCCCAAACTTCCCGAACTTCCCAAACCTTCCAAACCTTTCGCGTCCTCACGCGAACACAGCTCAACAAACGCAATCTCTAACGAGAGCTGCGGGATGGAATCGGATTTCATGTGGCGCTTGGCGTCGCTCAGGCGGCGGACGGCGTCTGCGGCGCGCGCGGTGCCTAGCTGGGCTGCCGCTTGCGCGATGGCGGCGCGCGCGGTGTCGTCGAACTGGCCGAGCCCTGAGCTTGCCGAAGGGTCCCTGGCGGAGGCGGGCGACCCGATGGAGACGAGGAGCGCGGCGCGGAGGGTGTCGATGAGGTCGTCGCACAAGTGCGGCATGTCGATGCCTTCCTCGACAGAAACGTTCAGTGCCTGAATCGCGCCTGCCGCGTCCTTCCGTGCGAGCGCGGCGAGGATTTCGAACGTGCGTTCGGCAGACGACGCGGGTAAAACGAGCATGGCTTCGCGCATCGTCACTTTTCTCTCCCCGAGGGCGAGGAGCTGGCCGAAGACGCTTTCCGCATCACGAAGCCCGCCATCGGCGTGTCTGGCGACTTCGGAGAAGACTTGATCTTCGACTTCGATCCCCTCTTTCTTCGCAATCGACTTCAGTGTGTCGACGATGACCTGTGCGGGAATCTTCCGGAAATCGAATCGCTGGCAACGGGAAATGACCGTGGCGGGAACTTTGTGGATCTCGGTTGTTGCGAGGATAAACAAGGCATGAGCTGGCGGTTCTTCGAGAGTCTTCAACAAGGCGTTGAACGAGCCCGTCGAAAGCATATGCACTTCGTCGATGATATACACCTTGCGTTTGAGCGCACTCGGGGCGAAGCGCACACCGTCCACGATGACGTCGCGAACCTTTTCGACCTGCGTGTTCGAAGCCGCATCGATCTCGATGATATCGAGGGCGGAACCGTTCTGGATCGACACGCAAGCTGTACACGTGTCGCAAGGCTCCCCATCTTTCAACTCTAAACAGTTCGCCGCCTTCGCAAGGATGCGCGCGATGGTGGTCTTCCCTACTCCGCGCGGGCCGGTAAACAGGTACGCATGCGCTAGCGAACCAGAAGCAAGCTGGTTGCGCACCGTTCGAACGACGGTTTCTTGGCCAGCCACGTCCTCGAATCGGGCCGGGCGGTATTTTCGATACAAAGCGAGACTCATGATTTCAAGATATTTTCGAGGGCGGCCCATACAGCCTTGGCGCCTTTCGGAACCAAGATCACCGCCTCATCTCCGGGCGAGGCGCGGAAGAAGCTTACGCTGGCGTTAAGGACTTTGTACGGGGTTGTGCCGACGAGGACAAGAGGGTCGCCTGTGGATGCATCCGTAGCGAGTTTTCCGACCAGCCGTTTTCTCTCAACCGGGCCGATTTGCTTGAACACAAAGCTTCCGTCCTCGCGGACGGTCAGTTTCATGACATCGCCTTCCACGAGACGGGACTTCGACGCATAGTTGGGCGGCACGGGGTACGAGCGCCCATCGTTCCCAACAAGCGTGCTGCCGTCGAAAATCCCCTGGACAGTGCGCCCTTCCTCCGCAGTGACTTCACGCGCATCCTTATTGATCCGCATGAGCTCCAGCGCCGCACGTGAACTAGATTCGCCTCCTTCAAGCAATCGAATAGCGTTCGATACACCCTCCTGAACCTGCCTAAGCAAACGAAGCGCAATCTCCCGCTTCGTTTCCTCAGACGTCCGCACCTCCCCTTCCCCATCCTGTTCAGGTTCAAAAACGATCTCATCGTCTTTCATATTTGTTTTGTTTTTCTCCCACTTACCGCCCTAACCGCCCTTACAGCCATTACCGCCCTTATTCCACCGCCGGAGCAACATTAATCGTCGTTCTCTCCTGGATCTCTGCCTCCACTATCGCCTTATCACGGCCGTATTTCAAGCGGGACAATTCCTTGATAGCCTCGGCGATCTCGACGTCGCCTTTTGGCGGCGGATTGAAGCCCATGGTGAACGGCTTGGTTGACGCGTTATCCACGATCATCTTCGTAAACCAGGTGAACTTGTCGCTGTTCTGGAGGTCGTATCCGGCGAAGTACGGGGAATAAATCTTTTCGAAGGTTTCTACGTCTTCCGGACCGATACGGGCGACCATCATGGTTCCGACGTTCCCGAACACGGCGTCCCGGATCTTCGTGTCATTGTTCTTGACCAGCTGGCTGGTGTACTGGTGGGCGATGATCAGGTCCAGACGATACTTACGCGCCTCAGAAAGAATGGTGGCGATGGAGTCCGTGATGAAGTTCTGGAACTCGTCGATGTAGAGGTAGAAGTCCTTTCGATCCGCTTCCGGCATGTTGGCACGGCCGAGCGCGGCCATCTGGAGCTTCGAGACGATGATGAGACCGAGGAGCTCCGCGTTCACGTCGCCGGTGCGCCCCTTCGACAGGTTCACGAGCAGAATCTTCTGCTGGTCCATCACCTCACGGAAGTCGAAGCTCGACTTGGCCTGGCCGATGATGTTGCGCATCATTTCGTTTTCCACGAAGCGGCCCACCTTGGAGGTGAGGTAGCCGAACATTTCGGACTTGTGGAAATCGCTCGTCTTCGCAATTTCGTTCTCCCAGAACGATCGAACGACGGGATCCGTCACCTTCGCGAGCCATTGCTTCTGGAAGGCGTCATCCGTGATCATGCGCGGCACCTCGGCGATGGTGCCCGGGTTCTCCGTGTCTGACATGAGGGTCAACATGAAGTTGCGCATGTTGTGCTCGAACATCGGGCCGATCATTTCTGGCGGGAACAGCTTGTAGAAAATGGAAATCATTTCCTGCACGGCGAAATCCCTCATGGCCGGGTCCTTGGACTCGAGCATATTGAGTCCCATCGGACGGTCCGTGTCGGCTGGGCAGAAATAAATGACGTCGTCCACGCGCTCGCGCGGAATGTTCGCCAGGATCCTGTCGATGAGGTCGCCGTGAGGATCAACGACGGCCACACCTCGGCCGGCGACAATATCCTGGATCGCGAGCTTCCCAATGAGTTCGGACTTACCGGATCCGGACTTGCCCATGATGTACATGTGGCGCTGGCGGTCTGCCTGTTTGATCCAGACCGGCGTCTTTACGCCACGATACTCATTGAAGCCAAGCTCGACCTGACCGTCCGCAGAGTTTGGGACGTTTGCCGGAGCCGGAGCCTTGCGCGCGCCAAGCCAATGGATGTTCGGCGTTTCCGTCCATGGGGTGGGAAGATGCCAAACCGTGGCCATCTCTTCCGCATTCAGGATCAGGCGATGCCCTTCATCGAACGTCCGGCGAATGAAGCCTTGCACCAAACCGTTCTTCGATCGCGGAACGGCTTTCACGAAGCTGTTGCCGTATTCGTAGATATTGAACTGCGCGAAGGCCGCCATCATGCTTGAGAGCGTCGTCTCCGCGGCATGGGCGTCTTTCCCGGAAACCACGAGGCGGACACAAACTTCCATGCCGGCCTTGCTCGCCTTCTCTTCCAAACCTTTGACGGTCTGA
>CALRBH010000006.1 GCA_943354165.1 Candidatus Uhrbacteria bacterium RIFOXYB12_FULL_58_10 | reverse complement strand
CCACGCGGTCCTCGCGTTCCTTGATGCGGATCTTGATGGCTTCTACCGAGGTGTCTTCCTCATGTTCCTTGCGTTCGGCGGCTCCGGTGTCGGTGCTGACGCGTTCAGGTGTGACCCCTTCGCCTGGCGGTTGTTCCGGTTCGAGGTCTTCCTTCGTGAGCTTGAGCAGGGAACAGGATCCGCCACCGAAGAGCAGTTTGAAAAACTTTTGGAACTCCACGTTGATGGCCTTGAACGACTGTTCGGACTGGATGTGAATGTCTTCGTCGAGCTCGTCGATGAGCTTTTCGGTCGACGAAATCGCTCCGCGTAGATCTTTGACCTGCGCGTCGAGGAAGGTAAAGCGTGCATTCGTTTCCTCGAACTCTTTGACGATCTCCGGGTCGATGCCGCCGATGAGTTCCAGGCGGTAGCGGAGGCGCTGGATTTCCGGATAGGCCGCGGCGGTGTCGGCAAACGTCGATGGGCGCACGGTGCGGATGTCGCCGATTTCACCCTTGAGTTGCTCGTCCATTTCGCGCACAAGGTTCCCACGGCGCTCCTCGAAGCGCGCGAGTTCAATGGAGACGCTGTTGCGCTGGCTTTCAAGTAAATGTAGCTGCGCCTGCTTCTGACGGAGTTCGCGCTGGAGGTCGATGAGCTCGGTGCGGACCTGCTTTTCGCTCGTCGCCTTGGTTTCCATTTCCTTTTCGAGCGTGGCGATCTCGCCTTCGATGCGCGCGCGATCGCTGGCGTGCTCCTCGGTTTTTGCAACGAGGACGGGGTCGGGTTTTACGTCTTCCGGGGCAGGGCGCTGGAGGCGGCCGACGAGTTTCGTCGAACGTGACAGAGTCGCGTCGATTTGGGCGGTAAGGGTTGTAAGGGCGGTAAGGTCTGTAAGGGACCGTACTTGTTCGAGCAGCTGGCGCTGCTCGGCGACGATAGTGTCGATTTCTTCGATGATTTTTGTAAGCGGAAGCGGAGCCCAGGTCGACTGTGCGCGGACTTTCATGAGCTCAAGCTGGCGGCTCGACTGGTATTCCGCCTCGCGGGCCTTGCTGCGTTCTTTTTGCAGTTCCTGGTAGCGCTTCTGGAGTTCGATAAGCCCGGCGTCGGCTTCGGACTTCTTTCCTGAATCTTCGGCGGCGATGGCTTCGACGCGCGCTTCGAGTCCACCCATTCCGCCCTTTGCGGCTTCAACATCGGCTTCCAATTTCGCATGGCGTTCCTTCGCGGTCTTGTGCTGGTCCTCAAGCTGCCACCACATGGTTCCGTAGTAGGCGGCCTCAAGGGAGCGGAGGGATTTTTCTACTTCATCGCGCTGCTCAAGACGACTCACCTGGCGCTTCAACGATCGAAGGCGAGGTTCGATTTCCGTAAGCAGCATTTCGACCTCAGTAAGGTTTTCGTACGTGCGTTTCAATTTCAACATCGCTTCATGACGCTTCATCTGGAGCGGGCGCACGCCGGTGGCGTCGTCGAAAAACGCTTTGCGCTCCTCGGGGGAGGAGACGAGGATGTGATCCACCATGCCTTGGCCGACCACGGAGTAAGAACGCTGGCCGACGTTTGCTTGGGCGAGCAGAAGCTGGATGTCGGCGAGACGCGCGGTGGCGTCGTTCAAAAGATACTCGGACTCGCCATCGCGATAAAGGCGGCGGGTGATGGTCACTTCGGTGTAGTCGATCGGCATGCTCCGATCCTCGTTGTTGAAGGAAATCGAAACCTCGGCGAAGCCGGCGCGTCCGCGGCCTTCGGAACCAGAAAAAATAATATCCTCGGACTTCTTTCCGCGCAGGAGTTTGAGGGATTGTTCACCGAGTACCCAACGGATGGCGTCGGCGGCATTCGACTTTCCAGAGCCGTTCGGACCCACGATGGCGGTAAGCGGGCTCACGCCTTCCTTAGGAGCGAGGAACGTGAGGGTCGTTTTCTTGGCAAACGTCTTAAAACCTTGGATTTCAAGTTTAACGAGGTGCATAGCTCAAGTCAGAAAACTCAATGGAAGGAGTATATCACGGTTGACAAAAGGCTGATTTTGTGATATTTTGAGGTCGCACTATTTTGGTGCTGGAGGAAGAATTATGAAGCAAACGTTCGCAGTCATTGTCACTTCGCTTCTGGTGCTCGTCGGTGCCGGATGTGGCACAGAGCCTTCTCCTGATGAGTCGTTTCAGTTCAGCTACCACATCGCCGACTACGACTACTACGATGGAAAAGCAGAGATCTCGGGTGAGTACTGGTTCTCGCCCAACGAGGTTCCGGGGGATACTGTCTGCTTCGACCTCGACGAGAGTTCCCGTGCCAAGCTGCCAGTAGAGTCGTACACGCTTTGTTTCTGGAACACCAAAGAAGCAAAAGACTACTTCGGGATCAGGAATGACTTCGACCAGGACTTCTACCAGGAAGGACAACCGTGCTTTATGGGCACGCGCAATCGTGCGACAGTCACCATTGTAGACTTCGCTGAGCTCCTGATTGCGACTGAAGGAGCTGATCGGGCGGTGCTTGCGGAAGTGGTTTCTCATGACCCTCCCGCTTGCCAGCCCTAGAACAACATTCCGTCCAACAAGCGCCCCGCATACGTGTGGGGTGCTTTTTATTAGGCGGTGTTACGAACCTACGAACGGCTACGAAACTACGAAATGTAAAACCCGCACAGGGCGGGGGTTACAGCACTTCTTTTATTTGATCAACAGTCACCTCGATATCTTCCAGAATCCCTCGGAGTGTTCCTGGTGGAATGTCGCCTGGATGCATTGGAACAATCGTCATGCGTCCATCATCATGCCGATACATCGCATGGGCGCCGCGTTGACGATCGAGTACGAATCCAAGTCGAAGCAGTGCCGCTACGAGTCGTCGAGGTTTGACGACTGGTATCTTAGGCATACTGTCGGCTTGCAACACGCGAGCGAATAGCTTTTGTCTTTGGAAGTGTAACGGTCTGGAACGATTCAAAACCCACATCTGTCGGGATCGGATCGCCATGAGCCGCGAGGGACTCGATGAACAGTTCAATCGCTTCCTGGAGATGCTGTTGGGTTTTCGTGACCGTCTTTCCCCAAGAATGACAGCCTCGAAGAGCTGGGACATATCCATGATATCCACCCTTATCTGGTTCAATAATGACGCGGAATGTGGCTTGTTCCATATTACTTAGACGATAACATCGATTGACCCATCGATCCAGAGCTGATAACCTCGACCCCTTATGGATCAGATCCAAACTGACATCCTAAACCTCCTTCGCAAGGCCGATCACCCATTGATTGTTCCAGACGTTCGCGTGGACGGGGACAGTATTGGGTCGGCGGCTGCAATCATCGATTATCTCGCATTGGTAGGGAAGTCAGCCAAAGCTTACATCTCAGGCCCATTGCCGGAGCGATATCAGTTCATCCCGCATGCCGATAAGATGACGACCGACCCCGGTGTCCTCGTCGATCCGACGATCGATCTTCTCATCTTCGTCGACTGTTCCGATGGACCGTATGTCGCCGAGATCCTTGGGAAAATGAAAGCATCGCCGTCGATTATCAACATCGATCATCACGCGACGAATCCGCGATACGGAACAGTGAACCTTGTCGACACGGGGGCGCCGGCTACGGCCGAGCTCGTCTATCAGCTTCTCGTCGCCGCCAACTATTCGTTCACACGCGAAGCGGTCACAGCGCTTCTTACAGGAATCACGTTCGACACGACGGCTCTCGGGAACGGTGGAACGAATGCGCGTGCGTTGAATGCGGTCGCTGATCTCACCATGATGGGAGGGAAGCCGGAGGCGGTGGCGAACAAGCTGTTGCGCAATCGTCGTGTTCAAGCGCTTAGAGTGTGGGGAACCGCGCTCGGTCGACTTCGGAAATATCCGGAGCACAACCTCGTCGTCACCCACCTGACACGGGCAGACCTTACAGAAAATGGCGTAACAGACGATGAAATGTATGAACTCAAAAATTATCTTGGCATCGTAAGTGAGACGGATACGGTGTGTGTGCTGAAGGAACAGGAGGGCTCAAATGGCTCAAAGGCCGCAGAAGGCGCAAAGGGTTCAGTAGGGGCGAGTTTTCGGTCGGTGAAACGGGATGTTGCTGCGCTTGCTAAGCAGTTCGGTGGGGGAGGGCACAAACAGGCAGCCGGTTGCGAGATTCCTGGAACTCTTCAGGAGGCCGAGGCGACGCTCCTTGCGGCTCTTCAAAAACCCATGCCATAATCATTCCACTATGAAATCATCCATCCTCATTCCGACCGTCATTGAAAAAACCCACATGGGGGAGCGGGCTTACGATATTTATAGCCGTTTGCTGAAGGATCGCATTATTTTTCTCGGAACAGAGATTGATGACACAGTGGCAAACCTCGTTGTTGCCCAGCTTCTTTTCCTTGAAAGCCAGGATAAGACCAAGGACATCAAGATTTACATCAACAGCCCAGGCGGGAGCGTTACGGCTGGCCTCGCGATTTATGATGCCATGCAGTACGTGAAGCCAGACGTTTCGACGATCTGTATCGGCATGGCTGCATCGATGGGAGCCGTCCTGCTCGCCGGTGGGGCGAAGGGAAAGCGGTTCGCGCTTCCGAACGCCGAAGTCATGATCCATCAGGTTCTCGGAGGCTTTCAGGGTCAGGCAACGGATATCCGCATTCATACGGATCGCATCCTGAAGACCAAGGATCAGTTGAACTCGATCCTCGCTAAGCACACGGGCCAAAAGATGGCTAAAGTGGAACAGGACGCGGAACGCGATAACTTCATGGATCCAAAAGAAGCACTCGCTTACGGACTTATTGATAAGGTCATCAATAAGTCGTGAGGCGTTAGGCTTTAGGCGTTAGGCCACAGGAAGCAGCGATGTTTTCTCCGGCCTGTGGCCTTGTCTGCCTTCTGCCTGTGGTCAAAGCCCGTGAATTTCTCACGGGCTTTGACATTCATATTTCCCAATATCCACAACAAAAAAACCGCCAAGGGCGGAGTGTCAGAAGTGATTGACAGTGAGGTGTTTGCAACGCTTGACACAACCCAGCGATGTGCTAAGGTTCGCAGTCACAGGAACCCCTGTGAAGCCCGTTGCAGACAGTAGCCTGCAGGCACGACAAGCATGGGATTTCATAGTACCGGCGGTCGGGCCAAGGCTCGTCCGTTTGATACCTGAAATTTCTTGCCTGCAGTTCACTCTCTACAACGGGCGCGAGGGTCCTCTACCTAACGGTAGGGGATTTTCTTTTGTCTGTGTTCTTGCCCATCGAGGCGCGGCCATGCTTATGCTAGGTCGAGCATCGCGGGTCTGATGAAGATGATACGCTCCCGTATGCGCTACGCAAGCTCTCGGTGTGGATAACAACGTAGGGCTGTAAGGGTGGTAAGGGCTGTAAGGGCGGTTAGGGGGTTACGGTGGGTTCGAGGATGGTTTCGGGAACCGCAGGCGTCTCTCCGGGGATGGGCGTTACGCCCACGAGACAGATTTTTGGGAGCGGGCGATAGTGGGAATCGAAGACGGTGTCCACGGTTGAACCATCGGCCTTGAGGACGGTGTAGGTGAAGGTGGTATCTGCTCCGACGTGTTCTCCCTGACAGGTTTCCTCGCCGGGTTTGAGATCGGCACTTTCGATGCGCTTGGTCTCGCCCACGGGAAGCCAGCGGATGACGACCGGTGGTGTGTAGGAACCCTTGCGGCCATCGGAGGTTCCCCAAAAACTGAAGGAAAGCGCTTGGGTTTTTGTGTTATTCAGCGCCTCGAACAGGACGAAATGTCCCGTATCGTTCGTGAACTTGAGGTCTGGGGCTGGATCGTAGATGGTGGCGTCAGTTCCCGGCTTTCCATTGGCCGGATCGTTATAGTAGGAGACGACAAGGCTGTGGTTGCGGCGTTCGGCGATAGGCAGTCCGGATTTCATGGCTGCGCGGAAGGTGGTCGTGCCGATCTGACAGAGTCCACCACCGATTTCAGGAGTGATCTTATCGCCCTTAATGACAAGTTCCGGCAAATAGCCGTTCTCCGCGACAAACGGTTGAAGCGCATTCAGAAGGGAGAACGTCTCTCCTGGAGCAATCAGGAGTCCATTCAGGAGTTGGACGCCGTTTTTGATATTTTGGATCCGGTTTTTCGGTGAGCCTTTATACGAGGACGTTCCGGTCCCGAGCAACGTCGTGACCCCAAGATCATTCACCTCTTCCGTGGTGATTTCCGGTTCGGTCACAAATGTCGCAAGAATGATGGAAGTGGTGTCTTCAGCGATCGCTTGTTCAAGGGCGGCGCGCATACCATCGACATCAAGCGAGACGCCTTGTGCGCTTCCGGCGAATTCCTTTACTTTTCCGTCTTCGATTTGAAAACGAGCATTCACAGCCAGCTCTTCAACCTCTGGGGAAACATGTTCCTCAAGATAGAGCTTCCATGTTTCCGCATCGATCCCAATGCGCAGACCGTCGCCGGAGGTGTCAGGGCGCAGGAGGCTGCCCAAATCCTTTGCGGGGATGGGCCAGGTGCGTCCGGTGCCTTCTGGACGTTCCATGATGGAGTAGGGGGCTCGGCGCATGGCGGTTTCCGCATTGGCGAGCACGGCCTGTGCATCCGCGTCTGTGATGCTCGGGGTTGCAGAGACAATTTCTAGAGTGACGAAGCCTTCTGTGGTGAGGACCGAAAGCTTTGCGGTGAGGTCACGGAAGAAGGATGGATAGCTGAACACGCGTCCAGGACGTGCGGATTCTACGCGGCCTTGCCAGTCAGCTCCGATGCGCGAGAACGAAAAGGAGGCATTGTTCCAAGCCATCTCTGCGTCCGGATAAAGGGAACGTATGGAAGTTTTAATCGCCTCTTCGTGAAGGGTGACCGGGACGGCGATGACCTCGTTGGATCGAGTGACGAGATGTTGAATCAAATAAAGGGTGTCCAAGGCCTTTTCCGAGGAACGTCGATAGGCAAGGGCTTTGGCGATCGCGGCATCGACTTCAAACGAGACGAGTTCCACTGCGTCCGTACCGGAGGCGGAAAGAGGGAGCGTGGTTTGGGATCCATTGAAGATCACGGGAATGCCGGTTCCGAGCAGCTGGTCTACCGCATTTTGGACCTTGATGCGGGCGAGCGCCGGTTCAAGTCCGCTCACATCTACCGGACCGATGGCAATATTCGGGGCGATATGGCCTTGGTATTGATCCGCCCAGACATAGGCACTGCCTGCTCCAAGAGCGATCAGGACGACAAAAGCCGTGGCGGTGATGACTACGGTTTTGCGGGGGAATTTAAGCAGGCGGGGTTGTGGGACGGGGGCCTCAACTTCCATAATTAATCGATAGCGTCTTCCCTTGTTCTACCTTACGTAGCGTAATGGTCAAGATGCCGTTCTTCATGGTGGCATCCGCATCGTTTGGATCCACTTCGCAGGGGAGGATGATGGAACGGGAAAAGGTGCCCCAGAAACACTCCTGGATGTGTACGGTGTCCGTGGACTGTTCTTCGCATCCATGGTGACGGAGGCCGCGAATGGTGATGGTGTCGCGGGTGATATGAACATCGAGATCGTCCGCGCCCACGCCAGCGATGGCGGAGCGGACGACAATATCGTGCGTACGCTCAATGACGTCCACGGAAAGTTGGCCTTCCTCGGGCTTTAGTACCGCGTCTGTGAGACCGGTGAGATAGGATTGGTCATTGGATTCCGTCATACGAAAGGCTTGGGACGCGTTCCACTTACGAATTCATAGAGAGGACCTACCGAGAAACCTACAATAGCCGCCCAGAGCAGTTCTTCTACGGGAATCCCTCCTAGGATGAGGCCAGAGAGGTTTCCGATCTTCCAGAAATCCGCCGCGGCTTCTGGGTAGAGTCGCACAAAGAAAAACTGTTCGATAAGGAAAATAAGTATGGTGATGAACACGCCGGACAGGAGCGCTTCAAGGACCAGATCCTTCCTGTCCGCAATGACGTAGACGCCGACAAGCGCTCCACCGAGGATAAAGGCAGATACGGAAGGAAGATGGAAGATCGTATTTCCCGCCACAGCGACAAACAGCCAGACTCCACTAACTACACATAGACGTGCAAGCCAGTGTTCGATCGGGCGCACAAGTTTGGATTTCGGGTGCAGCTCCATGGGCTGACGCTTGTGAGGAAGGTGTTCGTGGAGCACGGCGGCGATGCCAAATACAGCAAATCCAAAGAGGAGTTCAGGGAATCCAGTAAAGGCTACGCCCGCCGCCTCACCTGCTCGATAGTCCGTTGCGGCAAAAAGAAGTGCGCCCGGGGAGATGAATATTCCAAGCAGGCTCATGATGAGCTGTTCACGACGCGTGTGCTTTCCTACGGCAAACAGAAGAAGCCACACGGCGAGTAATACGATAGACACGATGGAAAACGCGGGCATAGTTGTTTCAGTATAACGCGAAAACGACAAAGAGGAAACGACAAACGACAAAGAAATCCCAAACGAAAAACGACAAAAGTTTTACCCGTTTGTCGTTTCCCTCTTTCTTTGTCGTTTGGGATTTATCGTTTGTCGTTTATTTCTTCATCCCCTCGAACGCCTTTAGGATCTCGAGCGGTACGGCGAATACTACTGTGTTCGATGCGTCGCTTGAAATATCGTTGATCGAATTCAGCGTGCGCAGATGCAGGGCACCTGGGCTTGCGGAGAGCATTTCGGCCGCCTTAGCGAGGTTGGCTGCTGCAGCCACTTCACCTTCCGAGTTAATGATGACGGCACGGCGCTCGCGTTCTGCTTCCGCCTGCTTTCCGATGGTGCGGACCATGTCGGCAGGGAGGTTGATGTCCTTGAGCTCGACGGTGGTGACTTCCACGCCCCAGTCTTTGGTGGCTTCATCAACAAGCTCCTCGATCTTTGCGGAGATGATCATGCGCTGGGAAAGGAGCTCATCGAGCGTGACCTCGCCGGCGATGTTGCGCATGGTGGTCATGGCAAGCTGGAGCACGGCGTAGTCGAGCGACTGGATTTCGAGTACGGCCTTTTTTACGTCCGTCACCTTGTAGTAGATCACGGCGTTGATCTTCGCACTGATGTTGTCCTTGGTGATCGCATCCTGCGACGGCACGTCCACGGCCTTCAGACGCAAGTCGACTTTCGTCATCGACTGAAAGACGGGGATGACAAGGCGCCAGCCTGGTTCGGCGAGGCCGGAGAATTTACCCATCGTAAACCGCACTCCGCGCTGATATTGGTTCACTTGGCGCAATGAGGCCAGGAGACCGATGGCAATAAACGGCGACAGCCCAAAGAGAAGT
Source organism: Candidatus Uhrbacteria bacterium RIFOXYB12_FULL_58_10 (assembly GCA_943354165.1). Taxonomy (GTDB): domain Bacteria; phylum Patescibacteriota; class Patescibacteriia; order UBA9934; family GWF2-40-263; genus CALRBH01. The sequence goes on along the minus strand of CALRBH010000006.1, from coordinate 33,490 downwards.
TCAATCATATGGAGGGTAGGGTAGCGTATGTGGCGGGGAAGGCAAGAGTGGTACGGATTGACGAACGGACTCCTTTTGTCTATTATTCCGCCGCATACGGCCCCATCGTCTAACGGTTAGGACACGGGCTTTTCAAGCCTGTAGCAGGAGTTCAACTCTCCTTGGGGTCACCACAGAAACTGTCTGGTTTTTCCAGGCGGTTTTTGATTTTCCTTCTTGCTTTCATAGGGAAACCCAAGTAGGGTCTTTACCGATCGGGCACGGGGAACGTTTCCCCTACGGAGGTGCCATGAGTGTATCGCAGTCAGGCCAGCAGCTCGCAAGGACTCCTCATGACAAGAAGAAGGAGCTGATCAACCAGCTGGCCAAGCAGGCGCTCGGACGATTGCGGAAGTTTCCGACGCTGATTCATTACCAGAGCTTCCTGACGGAGTTCCGGGATTCCAAGCTCTCTCTCGAGTACTTTGAGACGAGTGAAACTGAGCTCAAGGAGCTTGAGGTCAAGGCACGCGCTGCCAAGAAATAGTTTCTCTCGCCAGCGATCTTGCTGGTTTCTGACCCTGAACCACGTGGTGCAGGGTCGTATTTTTTTTGCCAGCATTCCTTGCCATACGGAGCATTTCCCGTTATTCTCTTTTCTTGACTTATGCGCATCCTCGCCATCGAAACCAGTTGCGATGAAACCGCGGTCGCCCTCCTTTCTGGAGAAGGCGATGTGCTTATGGTTCACGAGAATGCGATCGCGTCCCAGGCGGCGGAGCATGCGAAGTATGGCGGCGTGGTTCCTGAAGTCGCGGCTCGGCGTCACGTCGACGCGCTGTTTCCACTCCTCGAAGCGGCGGGCGTTCCGCGGGATGGGAAGGGGATCGATGCGATTGCGGTGACGGCGGGGCCGGGATTGGTTCCTGCGCTGCGTATCGGCGTCGAGGCGGCAAAGACGCTTTCTTACCTTTGGAAGAAGCCACTCGTGCCCGTGAACCATCTTGAAGGGCATTTGTATTCAGTTTGGCTGGAGCAGCAGGTTCCGGCGTTTCCAGCCCTCGCGCTGCTTGTTTCTGGCGGTCACACGGAGCTCATTCTGATGCGCGGGCACGGGGAATATGAATTGCTCGGCAAGACGCGCGATGACGCGGCGGGGGAGGCGTTCGATAAGGGGGCGAAGCTGCTCGGTTTGGAATATCCGGGCGGACCGAACGTGTCCAAGCTGGCGCAGAAAGGAAATCCTCATGCGATCGAATTTCCACGTCCGATGCTTGAAAGCGGGGACCTTGATTTTAGTTTTTCCGGATTGAAAACAGCCGTCGCGGTGTATGTTCGCGAACACCCGGAGGCGAGGCGGGAAGATGTTTGCGCTTCGCTTGAGGAAGCTGTCGCCGATATCCTTGTGCAAAAGACCATGACCGCGGTTCAGCAGACCCAGCCGGCGTCCGTGATCCTGTGCGGCGGCGTGTCTGCTAATCGTGTGTTGCGCGAACGACTCGCGGAATCCGTTGCGCAGATCGACGGCATTACGTTTCACATTCCCGACCTCGCTTATACCGGCGACAATGCTGCGATGATCGCCGCGGCCGGATATTTTCGTTTCCGTTCAGGGCAGACGGTGAACCCGCTTTTGCTCGCGGCGGATCCGAACATGAAGTTAGCTGAACGCGTATGACCATCGAGACGCATTCCATCGAAGAAACAAAAACGTTCGCCGCCGAGTTCTCAAAGAATCTCCATGGCGGGGAATTGGTGTTGCTTACCGGTCCGCTCGGGGCGGGGAAGACGGCGTTCGTTCAAGGGCTCGTCGAAGCGCTCGGTGGGGAGGCAGCGCGCAGTCCGAGCTTTAGCATCATGAACATCTATCGTGTTCAAGCGAAGGCGATCACGCAATTGGTCCATTTGGATTTCTATCGTGTGAAAAATCCGAACGAGCTGGACGAGCTCGGGCTCCATGAATTCACTGGCCGACCAGACATCGTTGTCTGCGTCGAGTGGCCGCCGGAGGCGCTTGCCGTGCCCGCCGGAACGCCGATTTGGCAGGTCACCATCGATGCTACGGGCGACGTAACTCGTAAAATTTCCATAGAACGGGCGGGGAACGAGGGTTGACATGACCCTCGTTTTCGTTTAATGTACCGCCCACCACGCACCACGGAGGATCCATGACTGACACGGCGAAGTCCGACGCTCCAACTTCTCCGCAACCCGAGGAGGAGACAGAAGAGACGAACCAGCAACGTTACCATCGGGAGTCGAACACACCGCCCTACTGCTGCACGCCGGGCGGGTACAACTGCATCACGGAGGATCTGATCCGGAAGTTGCGCAACGAGCGCAAGTCGATCCGCACGGAGCGGGATATCCAGGAAACCCTGCGGGAGCTGAACGGGCTTCCGCAAATGAAAGAGTCCGGCTTCTAGTGATACGCGCTCCATCGGGAGCAACCTTACGGGCCCCACCACGCGGGTCCGTTCTTCTTTTTTTGGGCAAAAAGAACCGCCCTTTTGAGGCGGTATGCTGCAGGACGCGAGAGTCGGTCATTCCGTGTAGGCGCGCGGGAACAGGGTTCTGCTCCACAGGGCAGGAGAACGGATCCCGAGGGAGAACGCCACGGGCAGCACGGGCTCTTCCTGGACCTGTTTTCGCGCACGCACTTTTTCGAGATCGTCCGCGCCGCGCTCGACAATGTCGCAGATCCGGTCGAAGAGCTCGCGCGGATGGAGCCATGCACCCCGCACGCGCGTTTCATCATCCACCGAAGCGCTGATATAGAAGGCGCTTCCGCTCTTCAGACGGACGAAAGGCACGAGAAGCTGGAGCTCTGTGACGATGGTGTCATGGTGAGGGGAGCACCAAGACTCGATGACCCCCGTGTCCGTGCGACGAAATCCGAGGCGAAATACCGTTTTCTCACTCATGTTACTCCCAACGTTGAGACCGAGCCCTCCCAATGTAACCACGTCTCATTGGGGCGTCAAATGCCTTCTCCAGCTACACGAAGAACTTCTTCGACGGTGGTGATGCCGTCGAGCGCCTTCAGGAACCCGTCCTGGGTCATGGTGACCATGCCTTGGGTGTGGGCGAGCTCGCGGACCTGGTATTCGTTGATGGATTCGGAAAGGGAACCGCGGATGGCGTCGTCCATCATGAGGACCTCGTAAATCCCAAGCCGGCCCTTGTATCCGGACATGTTGCACACTTCGCATCCCTTGCCACGAGAGAACTTCCATTGCTCCGGTGGGAGCGGCGTTTCTCCGGAGGCGGGGGAGAGCTTGGCCATGATTTTGGTTACGGTCGCAAGCACATCAGGTGCGAGTACGAATTCTTCCTTGCAGGCCTCGTGGATTTTTCGAACCAGGCGCTGACCGATGATGGCGTTGAGGGCCGGGGAAAGAAGGAACGGCTTTACGCCCATCGAAATGAAACGCGGAAGCGCACCAGCCGCATCATTGGTGTGCAGAGTTGAAAGCATGAGGTGGCCGGTGAGGGCGGCGTTGATGGCGACCTCGGCGGTTTCCAGGTCGCGGATTTCTCCGACCATGACGATGTCCGGGTCCTGACGAAGAATGGAGCGCAGACCCGAGGCGAACGTATAATTCTTTGAGGACTCGATCTGGGACTGGTTGATACCTTCCAGCTTGTACTCGATAGGATCTTCCAATGTGACGATCTTCTCATCCGCAGTGTTGAGCTTGCGCAGGATGGCGTAGAGTGTGGTGGTTTTTCCGGAACCGGTCGGGCCGGTGGTGATGATCATGCCATGTGGCTTGTCGATTTCCTTGCGCAACTTCGCTTCGACGAGCGGGCGGAACCCAAGGCCGGCGAATTCTACGTTGATGGCCGATGGCTTCAGGATACGCATGACGACGGACTCGCCCCATGCGGTTGGGATGGTCGAAACACGGACGTCCGTGTCGCCTGTTTTTAAGAAAATCGTAAATCGGCCGTCTTGTGGGCGGTCCGTGATGTTGATTTTGAGTCCGCTGATGAGCTTTACGCGGGCGATGATCTTTTTCCACAGCTCTGCATGCATGGTGGCGACTTCTTGCAGCACGCCATCGATACGGAAGCGAACGGCCACTTTCTTTTCCTCGGCTTCAATATGGACGTCGCTCGTGTTGAAGGCGAGGGAAGCGGCCATGATGATGGTCATGATGTCCGTTACCGAGGCCTTCTCAAGAACGCGCTGCATGTCCGCGTAGGTCTTGAGGTCTTGCTGGTAGCGGGCCAACTCTTCATCCGTGACTTTCACACCCTTTACGATCTTGCGCATCTTTGGGAGCGCGTCGTAGAGCTTTTCCGCGGAACGGAAACTTTCCTCGGAGATGAGGTAGACGCCGCCCTTCGCCTGGAGACGCTCTTCCATCTGGTAGAGCATTTCCGTGACGGATTTGTCGGTGGGGCTTATGGCTGCAAGGCGGAAGTCTGTTCCAGTAAAGAGAAAGCACAGCGTCTTGAGGGCGTTCGCCTGTTCGCGCGGGATAAGGACGAGCGCTTCCGGACTTACGGGAAACCCTTTGAGGTTCACGTACGGAATCCCTGAAGCCTGCGCCTGCTTTTCTGCCTCCTGCTCTTTTTCTTTGAGACGGATGTCCTTCATCTTGGTATCGAACTTGTCTCCTACGCTTGGGATCGTCGAAGAAGCACCTGCGGCGCCTGGTTTTTTGAGGAGTTGTTCAATGCTTTGGGAATCGGACATATGGGATGAAACTCCAAACCTCAAACGACAAAGAGCAAACAAAAAGGTGCTGGTCGTTTGCGCTAGTGTACGGCCCAGCTAAAGCTTTGCCCAGAGGCGCTCGAGCTTTGGAATCATACGTGTTTTTGGATGCGGATGGGACGCGCGGTCATGGAAGAGGGACCAGGCGGTGTACTGGATGGTAATGGAAGCTCCCACGGTCATCCACGAGAGGACGGCGGCAGTAATGGCAGCCACGGAAACGCTTCCGATGAAGAGGACGGGTGTACCGGCCGCAATGGAGGCAGAAATAAGGATCGTGAACGGAATCGCGAGGAGGATGAAGAGGACGCCGGCTGCCATCCCCATGAGACCTGTTATGAGGAACAGGAGTACTCCAAGTTCAAGTGCGGCCAGCCAATGACGGTACGCCATGGCGAGCGCTCCCTTGAATCCCTGAACGAGGGATGTCTCGTGCCGGACGATCTCGAAGCCTGCGAGGATGCTCACAAGCTGCACCAGGACGGTCGCCGGGAAGAACATGAGGAAGAGGACGAAGTAAATCAACCCGTTCTCCAGGCTCGCATTTGTGAGATAGAGGACAAGGGGCAGAGTGGTGAGGGCAACGAGAATCGCCTGGGCGAGTTTTCCAATAAAGGCGATGACCGCCAGGGTCGGTACCCAGGGAAGTGCCTTGCGCATGAGGGTAGACGGGTGCTCATGGTTCTTTGCCATCGATCCCACCATAAGCGCTCCCTGCGAGAGCACAGCAAAGAAGGCGAGGGCGATGAGGAGGAGTGTTGCGACGATGATGGTCAGGGTGACGCGCGAATGGTCTACGACGTCGAGTAGACGGAAATAGGTGGAGAACCAGGAGGCGAAGGGAAGTGCGTTATCGAGAGCCTGGAAATACAGGTCGCGTCCGGCTTCCACTTGGCGGAAGGTACGGAAGGCCATATCGACGATTCCACCCGTCGATACGAGGGCGGCGAACAAACCAAACACCCACAGCGCTTTCCGTTTCCACGCGAGCCCTAACGCTTCGCGCAAAAGTTCACGGTGGAGCACCATGGGTGTGTGTTTCATATTCCTCCGTATGAAAGTCTTAGTTAGTAGGTAGTAGTAAGTAGTTAGTAGTGGTGAAGTAAAATCTACTAACTACTATCTACTTACTACTACCTCTGTTTCGCTCCGCCAAGAAGTTCTTCGAACGCTTCCTTTTCAAGTGTCTCCTTTACGAGGAGCGCGTTTGCAATCTTATCGAGTTCAACTTTCTTGCTCGTAATAATACCACGAGCGGTCTCCATGGCGCCATGAACGAGCTTCGAAACGGCTTCGTCGATGCGCTGGGCCGTGTTCTCGGAATAGTTGCGTGTCTCATGCAGGTCGCGGCCGAGGAAGACCATCTCTTCCGATTCGCCGAATACCTGTGGGCCGAGTTCGCTCATACCGTAGCGAGTGACGATGTCGCGGGCGATACGCGTAGCCTTTTTAAGATCGCTTGAGGCTCCTGTGGTGAGATCGCCAAACGTTTCCTGTTCGGCCACGTATCCACCGAGACAGACCGCCATGTCATCAATGAACTGGGCGCGGCGCGGGAAGCGCTGGTCCTCGCCAGGAACGTTCATGGTGTACCCGCCGGCCGAGCCGCGGGAGATGATCGAAACTTTATGGACGGGATCCGCGTGCTTGGAGAAGTGGGCCACGATCGCGTGACCGGCTTCGTGGTAGGCCACGAGCTTCTTGTCTCCCTCCGACATGACCTTGCTCTTGCGTTCAGGTCCAAGCATGACTTTTTCGATAGAGGTAAGGATGTCTTCCTGGGTCACCTCTGCGCGGTTCTGGCGCGCGGTGCGGATGGCGGCTTCGTTGAGCAGGTTCATGAGGTCAGCGCCGGCGAATCCAACGGTGCGTTCAGCAACGCGCTGGAGTGCGACGTCCTTTGCCATTGGTTTTCCGATCGCGTGCACCTTGAGAATTTCCAAACGCTCCGTGATGTCCGGAAGGTCGAGGATGACGCGGCGGTCGAAGCGGCCTGGGCGCAGGAGGGCTGGATCGAGTACGTCTGGGCGGTTGGTGGCGGCGACGACAATGACACCAAGGTTCGCTTCAAACCCGTCCATTTCCACGAGGATCTGGTTCAAGGTCTGTTCGCGCTCATCGTGGCTTCCGCCAAGTCCGGCTCCGCGCTGGCGGCCGACCGCATCGATTTCATCGATAAAAATAATGCATGGCGCGCTCTTTTTTGCTTTTGCAAAAAGATCGCGTACGCGGCTTGCACCTACACCGACAAACATTTCCACGAATTCGGATCCGGAGATGTGGAAGAAGGGAACTTCTGCTTCCCCAGCGACCGCGCGGGCGAGCAGTGTCTTTCCTGTACCTGGACGGCCCATGAGGAGCACACCTTTAGGGAGCTTTGCGCCGAGGTCGGCGAACTTTTTAGGGTTCTTCAGGAACTCCACGATTTCGTGGAGTTCTTCCTTGGCTTCCTTGGCGCCGGCTACGTCCGAAAACTTCACGCGGTTCTTTCCCTTAGGGTCCGCCTCGCGCGCGCCGGAGCTGCCGAACGTCATGGCCTTGGAGTTGGCGCCCTGCATCTGGCGCACCATGAAGAAGAGCAGGATGCCTACGAGAATCAACGGGATGAGCGAGGGGAGGATGTAGCTCAAAATATAGGAGCGTGCCGAACGTTCCGAGATGGTGATGTTGGCGGCTTTGATCTTGTCCTCGTCAACGCCGTAGTTCTTGAGAAGCTCCACAATCGATCCTTCCGATTCTTTCTGGGTCTTCACCTCGGTATCGTCTTTAAGGGTCGCGGTAATGGTGCTGCCTTCCACGGAAAGTTCCTTGAGATTCTCTTTCTCAATATGCTCGATGAGGGCGGAGATCGTCACCTCTTCCGGCGCTTTGCCGGAGAGGGAATAGGAAGAGAGGGCGAGCCCGGCGATAATTACGGCGAGCACGGCAATGGTGAGCTGCTTTGTGAGGGGTCGCATACGTTGGCTGGCGTGTGCGGAGACGCCTTAAGCGGCGGCTTCATCGGCCTTCTTCTCGGATTTTGGTTCCTCCTTTGGCTGGCTCTTCAGTGAGAGACCGAGGCGGTGTTCTGTTGGTTCAATGGACACGATGCGGAACTTGAGGCGATCGCCAACTTTTCCGAGGGTGGTGACGTCGGCGACTGGGGTGTCAGAAAGTTCGCTCACGTGGGCGAGACCGTGGATTTCGGAATCGAGCTCCACGAAGAAGCCGAATGGGTTCACCTTAAGCACAGTGCCTTCCACCATGTCGTTGATCTTGTATTTGTCCGTGATGTTCTTCCATGGGTCTTGCACGAGTTTCTTCATGGACAAGAAGATCTTGGAACCTTCAATCCCAATGATCTCGGCCTTCACCTGCTGGCCGACCGTAAGTACATCGCGTGGGTGGTCAATGCGTTGCCAAGCGATTTCGGAAATGTGCACGAGACCTTCAAGCGCATCGAAGCGGACGAAGGCGCCGAAGTCGGCCACAGCAGTGACTTCACCTTCTACGGTGTCGCCCACGCGGTACTTGGAAAGCACGTTCTTCTGCTTGTCTTCCCAAACGGCCTTTTCAGACACGATGAGCTTTTCTTCCTCTTCGTTCACATCGAGCACGCGGACTTCAAAGGAAGTACCGACGTAGGTCTTGAGTTTCTCGAGAATCTTCTGCTTGTCGCCGCCGGACACGCGTGGGTAGTGGTCTGGTGAGAGCTGGGACACTGGCAGGAAGCCTGCGGCGTTGTTCACGCGCACAAGGAGACCGCCCTTGTTGGCCTCGAGGATCTTCGCCTCAACCATTTCACCGGTGGTGAACAGGCGCTTCAATTCCTCCCAAGCCTTCTTCTGACCGGCAAATCGGAAGGAGAGTTCCATTTCGCCGTTCTCGTTTTCCATGTCGATGACTGTGGCTTCGATCTCGGAGCCGTCAGCGAGGTTGCTGTACTCGGCGGACTCCGCAAAGAGTTCGCGGCCGCGGACCACGCCTACGCGCATCCCATCGATATCCAGCTTCACCTCGCGGCGGCTGGCAGAAAGCACCTTGCCACGAACCACATCGCCAACCTGAGGAATGGCCATGTTCGATCCTTCCTCCATCAGCTCCACAAATCCGCCTTTCTTGGCCGTAGCCATAGAAGAGTTGCCGAAAGTCATGTTTCCAGCCCAGTAAAACCAGGGGATTAGACCGTCGGAATTAAGAATAGATAGCGGGGGAAAGGTACTGGAAGTGGCTCAATTTAGCAAGGGAGAGCCACTAAACTACAAACAACAAACGTTTGTCCTCGCCTGAGGGCTCCGGCAGGGGCAAACGACAAAGAAAAGTAGAAAACGACAAATAGGTAAATGAGCTCATTTAACCTTTCGGATTTTCAGGCTTTCTTTGTCATTTGTCGTTTTTTGTTTGTCGTTTCATTCAGCCTGCCTCATACTATCCATAGGTTTATCCCCAATTCTCGTTATGCATCCTCACGAAAATCTCCTTAAAGAATACCAATTTGCCATCGATCACCTTGTTCCTACTGTCCCTGCAGAGGTAAAAGCCGAAGGCCAGGGTCTACACGACGCCTTACTTGCCAATGAGAACGCCATGGAGGAGGAGATCCTCGCGGCGCTTGAGAAGACGGGGCGGGCGGAATATCCGCATCGTAAGGCGTTTCATGATGTGGTGGGAAAGCTTGAGGAGACTCGCAAGCTTGAGATGGTTTTGGAGCATGTCGATGAAAAGGTGCTTGCGAAGCTCAAGAAGCATCTTGATGCCGGCGTTCCGCTTGAGGCGATTACGAACAGTTCGATTTTTGAAGAAGAGTTTACGGCGGAGGAGCGCTATCAGGTAGAGGACGCGTTGTTTGATGCGGCGGATCATCTTAAGGAAGAGATGGGGAAGGCCGCGCATCCGGAGAATGAGGCGTATAAGAAAGCTCTCGCAAAGTGGGAGGCTCACGCCGCCGCCATCGAAGCAAAGATCGATGAACTCGAAAAACTCGCGCTTAAGGATCCCAAGTGGAACCAGGAAATCATGGGGCGCGTAGAACGTTTCCGCGAAGGGTTCCTTGTCACCGAGCGTGATCCGGAGCTTGAGGAGGTCACCAAGGAAATTGAGTACTGGAAAGGGGTGTTGGGCGAGGAACTTTAAGAGAAGGGTCGGTAGCTGGGAGTCGGTAGTCGGGGGTTGACGATCAGTTGTAAATACAAGCCTCGGCTGATAAGATTGCGCCGTTATGCAAATCTCCTGGAATGGCTTGGCTTGTTTTGAAATTACGACCAAAACCTCGGATGGCGAGGTAGTTATTGTTACGGATCCGTACGATGCGGCGACCGGACTGAAGCAGCGCGCCTTGGAGGCGCAGATTGTGACGATCAGCCACAAAGGCAACGATGCGGATAACGTGAGCGCTGTTACGGGCTCGCCGTTCCGCGTGGATTTGCCTGGCGAATTCGAAGTAAAAGGCGTGTTTGTGTATGCAGTGAGTGCGCCGAACGCGAAGGGCGACAATCGTATCTGTCGCATTGAGAGCGAGGACATGTCTGTGGCCCACCTTGGCGCCCTTGATCGCATGCTCACGGATGAAGAGATCGAATCCTTGAAAGACGTGGACATTCTCATGATTCCGGTTGGCGGCGGACGCGTGCTCGATGGGAAAAAGGCGGCGGAGATTATCGCTGCGGTGGAACCTCGCGTGGTGATCCCGATGACCTATGAAGTGGACGGGCTCAAGGAAGAGCTTCAACCTGTTTCTGAATTCGTGAAGGCGATGGGTGGCGCGCGCAAGGAAGAAATGAACAAGTACAAGGTAGCGCGCAAGGATTTGCCTGAGGAAGATATGATCATCGTGGTCTTAACCCGCTAGGTATGGAAAACCATGTCTACGTCCCGGTACGGTCTCACGCGGAACACGCCAAGTTTTGGAGCGTGATCGTGGGGATTTTTGCGCTGGTGGCCGTGGGCTGGGTGTTCACGATCAAGTCTGTGGTCATGAGCGCGGTCGCCTCCAGTGGCGATGGGGTGCAGAGCGCGCAGAGTTTCTTCCTGCAACTAGACGAAGAGACGCGTGCGCAGCGCGATCTGGTGAAGCAGGAAGTCGCCGAGCCGCCTCAGTCCGCTGAAGTCGCGCGGCAGGAAGCGGTTCTGCGCGATGTAGCCGCCCGCATGAAAACGAATTTAGAAACTCCTTGATATGCCACGAGAGACTGAACCGGTTGAAGCCTCAAACCGCGGCACCATCCTTCAACAGAACATCGTCGATGAAATGCAGACGAGCTATCTTGATTACGCGATGAGCGTGATTGTTGGTCGTGCGCTTCCTGACATCCGCGACGGCTTGAAGCCGGTGCACCGACGCATTCTCTTCTCCATGTGGCAGTCAGGACTCCGTGCATCCGCCAAGTTCCGTAAATCCGCGACCGTGGTCGGAGACGTTCTTGGTAAGTATCACCCGCACGGCGACAGCGCGGTGTACGAGTCCATGGTCCGCATGGCGCAGGATTTTTCGCTCCGCTACCCGCTCGTCATGGGCCAGGGAAACTTCGGTTCGCTCGATGGCGACGCGGCCGCTGCGTATCGTTATACGGAAGCCAAGCTCAAGCGCCTCGCGGAGGAAATGTTGACGGACATCGAGAAGGACACCGTTGACTTCAGTCCGAATTTTGATGGAACACATAAGGAACCAAAGGTTCTTCCAGGAAAAGTTCCGAACCTGATCGTGAACGGCACGGTCGGCATTGCTGTCGGTATGGCTTCATCGATCCCTCCCCACAACCTGGGCGAGATCATCGATGCGATTCAATACCTCATCGAAAACCCTGACGTTGATGTCGATAAACTTTGCGAATTTGTTAAAGGTCCAGACTTCCCAACGGGCGGCATTGCGTACAGTTCCTCGGACATCAAAGTCGCCTTCGCTACGGGGAAGGGTGGCGTAGTGGTGCGTGCGAAGACGGAGATCGTTGAGGACTCCAAAGGGAACTTCGCCATCATCGTGAACGAGATTCCTTATCAGGTGAACAAGTCCACGCTTCTTGAAAAGATTGCGGATAACGTGAAGGAAAAGAAGCTTGAAGGGATTCGCGATCTTCGCGATGAGTCCACGCAGGACGGTGTGCGCATCGTCATCGAACTCAAGAAGGACGCGTTCCCAAAGAAGGTGTTGAACCGCCTGTACCAGACCACCCAGCTTCAGGAGACCTTCCACTACAACATGCTGGCGCTCGTGGACGGCATTCAGCCGCGCGTGCTCACGCTCAAGATGATCCTTGAGGAATATCTCAAGCATCGCCGCGTAGTGGTTCGTCGTCGCACCGCGTACGATCTCGCCCGCGCACAGGATCGCGCCCACATTCTTGAAGGTCTTCGTATTGCATTGCTTCAGATCGATAAGATCATCGCCACCATCAAGAAGTCCAAGGACAAGGACGACGCCCGTGTGAACCTCATGGGTGGATTCCGGCTTTCCGAGATTCAGTCCGTGGCCATTCTTGAAATGCGCTTGCAGGCTCTCGCAAACCTTGAACGCTTGAAAGTGGAACAGGAATACGATGAAAAGATGAAGATCATTAAGGAGCTTGAAGCGATTTTGAAATCAGAGAAGCGCATGCTCGGCGTTATTTCCACCGAGCTCAAGGAGCTTAAGGAAACCTACGGCGACGAGCGCCGCACGCAGATTGTGAAGACGGGCATCAAGGAATTCTCCATTGAGGATGTAATTCCTGACGTTCCGGCCATGGTGATGATTACGAGCGGCGGGTACATCAAGCGTTTGCCACCTGATACCTTCAAGCGCCAGGAACGCGGAGGGAAGGGCGTGTCCGGGATTACCACCAAGGAGGAGGATGAGATCGATCAGATCTTCTCGACGACCACACACACGGATCTTCTTTTCTTTACCTCGCGTGGACGTGTGTTCCAGCTCAAGGCGTACGAGGTTCCGGAAGTTTCTCGAATTTCGAAGGGTCAGGCATTGGTGAACTTCCTTCAACTTGCGCCAGGGGAAATGGTTTCGGCTGCGCTCTCGCTGGAAGAGATGGAAGACGTGAAATTCCTCCTGATGGTAACCGACAAGGGAACCGTGAAGAAGACGGAACTCGATTCGTTCGACAACGTGCGCCGCTCGGGACTCATCGCGATCAAGCTCAAGGACGGCGAGAGTCTCGCTTGGGTGAAGCCGACCTCCGGCAAGGACGACATCATGCTCGTCACTTCGAATGGTCAGTCCGTCCGCTTCGCCGAGAAGGACGCGCGTCCGATGGGTCGTATGGCCGCAGGTGTGCGCGGGATCAAGCTCAAGGGGAACGATAAGGTTGTCGGCATGGAAGTCGTCGAAGCGGGAACTGGCACGAAGGCTGGTCAGCTTCAGCTCCTTGTCATTATGCAAAACGGGTACGGAAAGCGCACGGACGTGACTGAGTACAAGACTCAAGGTCGCGGCGGATCTGGGATTCTTACAGCCGCGATTACCAAGAAGACGGGTACGATCACGATCGCAACGATCGTAAACGCCAAGGACGACCGCGATCTCATCGTGGTTTCGGCCAATGGCCAGGTCATTCGTTCCTCGATTTCCTCGGTATCCGTGATTGGTCGGGCGACACAGGGGGTCCGTGTGATGCGGTTCAAGAAGGTGGATGATACGGTCGCAACCGCCACCATCGTCTAGATTCTTGACGGTTCAAGAGCCCACTGCTAAGCTCCCGCCAATCAATTCTTCCTATTTCCTATGGGCCTTCCCGGACATCGCCGTACAAGTTCACACAAGCGTCGCCGCGCTTCCCACTTCGCCCTTAAGCCGATTGCGCTTTCGGTCTGCACCGAGTGCAAGGCTCCTATCGCTCCGCACAGCGCCTGCAAGAACTGCGGTGCCTACAAGGGCAAGAAGGTCCTTTCGACCAAGCGCATCGCCGCGAAGCTCGTAAAGAAGGCTTCCGCTAAGAAGGCAGCGCCTATGGCTGATGACCATGCCGGTCATAATCACGCCCCAGGCGAAGGTCATGACGACGAGAAAAAGCCCGCGCCTAATGCCAAGAAGGTTGCAAAGGCTCCAAAAGCCGCCAAGTAAGCCAAAAGGCGCCGGTCTAACAGGATCGGCGCCTTTCTGTTATCATGGGTTTACTGAAATCCCTTACAGCCCTTGCCCTTTATGTCCAACCGCCATCTTGCCCGAACCATCGCCATGCAAACCCTCTACCAATGGGATTTTCTTGGCCGTCCGGAAGGCCGGATCGAGGAGATTATGAAGTTCTGCAAGGCGGAGTTCGCCTCAAACTTCGATGACGGCGGGTTCATTAAGGAACTGGTGGATGGGACGATTACGAACATGGAACAGGTCGATGCCATCTTGGCCCAGTTCGCCCCAGAGTGGCCGCTGGATGCCATGACGGTGGTCGACCGGAACATTCTCCGCCTCGGCTGCTATGAGCTGCGCTTTTCCCCATCGGTTCCTTCCAAGGTGGCCATCAACGAGGCGATTGAACTCGCCAAGGGATTCGGTGGAGAGAAGTCGGGGCAGTTTGTGAACGGTGTGCTCGGGGCTATCTACAAGGACATGGTGGCAACGGGGACGACGAAGGATATTGATAAGGCTCCCGTGGTGAAAAAAGTGGAGGAAGTTCAATCTGCAACTCCCCTATAGACGTTATGACGAATTTACAACCGTTTGAACAAACCCTTGGTGTAACGTTTCTAAACACGGATACGCTGCGCCAAGCGCTGGTTCACCGCAGTTACCTCAACGAACATCCTGATTTTCCGCTCGGGCACAATGAACGCCTAGAGTTTCTTGGCGACGCCGTGCTCGAACTGGTCGTTACGGAATATCTCTACAAGCATTACGAAAATCCAGAGGGTGAGCTCACCAACTGGCGCGCGGCCTTGGTAAACGCGGACATGATGTCGGATATCTGTAAGAAGCTCGATGTCGAGCCGTTCCTTTACCTTTCGCGTGGAGAATCGAAGGATGCCGACTCAAAGGCTCGCCGCTATATTCTCGCGAACGCCATCGAGGCCATCATCGGCGCCATCTACATCGATCGCGGCTGGGACGAGTCCAAGAAATTCATCACGCGCGTGGTTCTCTCCGAGCTTCCGCGCATTCTTGAACACCGATTATACGTGGATCCTAAGAGTCGGTTCCAGGAAGCTTCACAGGAGAAGCTTGGCATCACGCCAAACTACAAAGTGATGAGCGAGGTGGGTCCCGATCACAATAAAATTTTCGAAGTGGGCATCTACTTGAACAAGGAACTCGTTGCGAAGGGGTCCGGAAGTTCTAAGCACGAAGCGCAGGTCGCTGCGGCGGAGGAGGCGATTAAGGCGAAGGGATGGTAGGAGGCGAAAGGCGGTAAGGGTTGTAATGGTGGTAAGGGCTGTTAGGGGAAAACAAAACGAATCTTCGCCCCTCACAGTCCATTACAACCCTTACCGCCCTTACAGACCCAGAAGCGGTTTACCGCTTCGTCCCGCGCAGGATGAAATACGGCGGCATGTTCAGTGGTTCCACCTGGATATCGATGTGATATTTCTCCTTGAGCGCCGGGAGCAGGGTAGGCATGTGCTGGCAGACGATGATGACGCCACCTGGCGCAAGCAAATCAAAAATATCGTTCAGCAGGGAATCGCGCGCTGCTTCTGGGAAGAGCGCGAACGGTAGGCTCGACACGATGACGTCAAAAGAAACGAAGCCGCGCGATGCGGCTTCGTTTTTTATCTGGAGCGCGTCGCCCGTGTAAACGGAAAGGCGAGCGTCGCCGATGGCTTCGAGCACGGCGGCGAATTCCGGTTTCATTTCTACGGCGAGCAGGCGAGCGTCCGGGGAAAGGCGTTCGAGCAAGGTGCGCGTAATGGCTCCATCGCCGGCGCCAAGTTCAAGGACGGTTTTTGCGTTTGGTGGCAACGCGTTGCCAACGCGCTTCGCGGTAAACGAAGAGGCGGGGGAGAGTGTTCCGACCGTTTTGAGGTCGAGGACCGTCGATTTCATGAAAGAAAACAAGCTCATAGTGGATCCGACTTTAGCACGCCGAAACAAGAAAATCCATCCTGGAGGATAGATTTTTTTGGTGCATCGGGCGGGGCTCGAACCCACGACCAAGGGATTAAGAGTCCCCTGCTCTACCAGCTGAGCTACCGATGCGTAACGGCGGAAGTATCGCAAATCCATTGACCCTAGTCAAGATTGAGCCTAGGATAGGCCGCATGTGGGCGTAGCTCATTTGGATAGAGCGCCTGGCTTCGAACCAGGAGGTAGGGGGTTCAAATCCCTCCGCCCACACCACAAAAACCACTCCCGAAAAGGAGTGGTTTTTCTGTTTAGTTCAGATCATTGACATTTCATCGATTTTAGGCTATTATTGCCGACGTCAGACAACCTTATTGCAGGAGGAAACCATGGGGAAAAGAAAGAAAGTGCATTGTCTGGAGCACGGCACCGTGATCGCCGTGAACGGAGAGATGTTCACGGTTGAGGTCGATGGGACGAAGGAGCACATCCAGTGTTCCATCAAGTGGCGTTGTCACATCGAAGCCGTTGGAAGCGTCCCACGGCTCAGTTTCATCCGACGTCTCGCGGGGAGCGTGGTCGCGATGGACGCTCGTATGGTCTTTCGGCGTCATGTGCCGGACCCGTTCCTGCGACTGGATCAGGAAACGGTCTACGCCGATTGGGCATTCACGAGCGAATATGAAGCCTTTATGAAGGTGATCGAGATCGGCAAGTCAGAGGGGCAACAGTCGTTCCCCTTCATTTCCTGATGCGAATCATACCTATCTCATGCGCCGTCCGAGACCTTTCGGACGGCGTTTTTTATTAGGGAGAGGATTGACAAATCTCTCAAAAAATCATACAACCGCCTTGTACCCGTATATCTAACCCTTGGAGGACCCCATGAGTCGCGCAAGAGTACCGCGCCTCGGGTTGGACCTCGGGGGCGTGATTATCGATAAGTACATGATTGATCCAGAGACTGGCGAACGGTTCCGGCGGCGGCACCCGAAACTTCCGGAAGTTGATGGTGCCTTCGTGGCCATCGCTGGCCTTGTGAAGGATTTCGAGTTTCCGCCGAACGTGTACCGCGGACGCCATGTGAGACGCAAGGATAGCGATGACAGAAAACTGAAGGTGTTCATTGTCACGTCCGGCTATCCGAAGGTCGTGACCTCGCGGATTCTGTGGTTGGATGAACATGACTTCGAGAATCGGACCGGTCTGTGCGTCTCCTCACCCTATAAGCAGCTGGCCAAGGTGCCGAGATCGGAACGATCGACCTATCAGGTGAAGAAGTCCGTTCTCCGGTTTCCCGGTGAGCGTGACAGGAAAGATCTTTATTGCGCCCAGCTTGGTCTGACACATTTTGTGGATGACCGACTGGACGTGCTCGAAAAGATTTCTCGGGAGGATGTGCCCTATCAGTACCTGTTGCGGGTGCATGATACGGACGAGCAGTTTGCCGCACTGGTAACGACGCTCCCGGGGCACATAAAAGCGTTCCGTAACTGGGACGATCTGAAACACGTGCTGCGACGCGATCTGGAGCGGATGCAGGACGCCTACGACGCAGAAATGGCTTACGCGGTATGACAGAGCTCAGCTCAGCTGATGCCGCGGAGACGGTGGGTTTGCTCCCACCGTCTTTTATTGTTACATTGCGCGAGAATCAATCCTTATGCGCTATTCACAGCTTTTTGGAAAAACAAACAAGTCCGCCCCGCACGATGCCGATTCCGCCAACGCTCGCCTTCTTGTGCAAGCCGGCTTTGTCCGACAGGAAATGGCTGGGGTGTACGCCTGGCTTCCGCTCGGACTTCGTGCACTTAGAAACGTGGAAGCGATCGTTCGTGACGAGATGAACAAGCTCGGCGCGCACGAGGTTTTGCTTCCCGCGCTCCAATCCAAGGAGCATTGGGATACGACAAAGCGTTGGGACACCGTCGACGTGCTTTTTAAGGTGCCGAGCCAGACGGGGAAACAGTACGCGCTCGGGCCGACGGCGGAAGAAGTGATCACGCCGCTCGTTGCGCAGTTCGTGCAGTCGTATAAGGATTTGCCACTTGCCGTGTATCAGATTTCCAATAAGTATCGCGATGAGCTTCGCGCAAAGTCCGGCGTTCTGCGCGGGCGCGAGTTTGGGATGAAGGACATGTATTCATTCCACCTTACTCCGGAAGATTTTCAGGCGTTCTATGATCGAACGATTCCTGCGTACTTGAATGTGTATCGCCGCTGCGGGCTGGATGCGAAGGTCGTTGAAGCAAGCGGAGGTGCGTTTACGACGAAGCATACGCACGAATTTCAAGTGCTCACGCCAGCGGGGGAGGATAAGATTCTGACGTCGAAGACCGGTTCGTTCGCGCAGAACATCGAAATTTCCACCTTGAAAGCTGGGGACAAGAATCCTGACAACGGCGAGGAACTCGAAGTGATGACCGGTGTCGAAGTCGGAAACATCTTTGATCTTGGAAGTCGATTCTCAGAAGCGTTCAACTTGGCTGTTACCGATGAAAACGGGGAACGGAAACATCTCATCATGGGATGCTATGGCATCGGAACGACCCGTCTGCTCGGAACGATTGTTGAAGCCTGTAACGATGCGAAGGGGATGATGTGGCCGAAGTCGGTCGCGCCATATCCAGTACACCTCGTCTCGCTTTCCGCAAAGGATCCTGCGGAGCAGGAAAAGGTTGCGGCCACGGCGTCCGCGCTTCACGACGAGCTTACGAAGGCCGGGTTCGAACCGTTGTGGGACGAACGCGGAGCATCTGCTGGGGAGAAGTTTGCAGATGCGGACCTCATCGGTCTACCGCTCCGATTGGTTGTTTCATCGAAGTCTCTTGCACAGGGATCGGTGGAATGGAAGCCTCGTCATGAGGAGGAGGCAAAACTCGTCCCCCTTGCCGAAATCGTCGAGCATGTTACAACGTTCATGAATGAACCCTATGAAACGACTTCTCATTAGTTTGATAGCCCTCGCGCTTGCGGGGTTTGGCTGCGCGGGACCTGTGATCCCCGCAGGGAACACAACGTACGAAAACCCCCAGTATGGGTTTGCGTTCTCGTATCCAAAGGAAATGGACGTCCGCTCGCGTGACGAAGGTGTTCGTCAGACCACGTACATCGGCCTTCCTGCGGATTTCTTCGCGAGCGTACGGGATGTCGTCCGGGATTCGAAGCCGACGAACGTATTTTATCTTTACGCCATGAAGGACGTTACGGTGGATACGTTCAAGGACGCGCTCGTGAAATCCGGCGCGGGGATCGAAATTACTTCCGCGGAGGAGACGAAACTTGGAGAGATGTCTGCAACCAAGATTACCAGCACCACAGAGGCCGGAGAGCCGAAATACCACTATCTTGTGCCGGTAAAAGACGCCCTCCTCATCGTTTCCGTGTTCCTGAACGAGAGTGCGGTTTTTGACCCGATCGGCGCCACATTCCGGAGCTCCCGGTAGGCTGGCTTGCCTTTTCCTAGGAATTTGGCTAGCATCAGGGCAGATAGTACGTAACAAGCTCCGATATGAACAAAGCAGAACTCGCCTCGAAGCTTGGTGACAAGATGGGTGTCTCCAAGAAAATGGGAGAAGATTTCGTCGCGGCCTTTGAAGACATCGTCACCAGCGCCCTTATGAACGGGGAAGAAGTGACCATCGCCGGATTCGGCACGTTCTCTGCCAAGGAGCGCGCTGGCCGCATGGGAGTGAACCCTCAGAAGCCTACGGAAAAGATGAAGATTCCGTCCGTCACGGTGGCCAAGTTTAAGGCGGGGAGCGCTTTGAAGAAGGCCTTGAAGGGGAAGGAAGGTTCTGCGCCGGCCGCAGCTCCTGCATCAGCCCCAGTCGCATAGGCATATCCTCAAACAAAAACCGCCTTGGCATGTGCCAGGCGGTTTTCTGTTTCACTACTTCGCAAACTCGATCGCGCGGGTCTCGCGGATGACGGTGACTTTCACCTCGCCTGGGTATGACAGCTCTGCTTCGATCTTGTTCGCAATGTCCTTGGCGAGCTTGTACGAACCGAGGTCATCGATCTTTTCTGGGTGGATGAACACGCGGATCTCGCGGCCGGCCTGGATGGCGTAGGCTTTTTCTACGCCTTCGAATCCGCTGGCGGTGTGCTCGAGCTGTTCCATGCGCTGGATGAACTGCTCAAGTGATTGTTTGCGGGCTCCTGGACGTGCGCCTGAGATGGCGTCAGCGGCCTTCACGATGGCACCTTCGATTGTCCGAGGGCGATCTTCGTGGTGGGCGATCGACTGGTACGCGATCTCTTCTGGGAAGCCGAACTTTTTCATGATGTTGTAGCCGATCTCTGGGTGGGCGCCTTGCATGTCGTGGTCCACGGCCTTGCCGATGTCGTGGAAGAGGCCGCCTTTCTTACAGATGAACACGTCGGCGCCGAGTTCCTCAGCGACCATCGTTGCAATCTGGGCGACCTCGATGGAGTGCTGGAGCGCGTTCTGGCCGTAGCTGGTGCGGTACTTCATGCGGCCGAGAATCGACACGAGTTTTGGATCGATGGACGTCACAGGAATGCCGAGGGCGTAGAGCGCTTCCTCGCCGGCCTTCTTGAGATCCGTTGCGAGCTGCTTCTTTGCATCGTTCACCGCTTCCTCAATGCGGGCGGGCTGGATGCGGCCGTCCTTGATGAGGGCCTCAAGCGCGCGCTTGGCGACCTGGCGGCGAATAGGGGAGAAGCCGCTGATCGTAATGGCATTCGGTGTGTCATCGACGATGATTTCTGTTCCGGTGATGAGCTCGATCGCCTTGATGTTGCGTCCTTCCTTCCCGATGATGCGGCCTTTCATTTCATCGGATGGCAGATCGACGCTCGATGTGGTCGTCTCAGTAACGACGGACGAGGCGTAGCGTGTGACGGCGAGCGAAAGAATGTTGCGCGCTTTGCGTTCCAATTCCTCTTCGCCCACGTCTTCAAGCTTGCGGATGCGGCCCATGAGCGCTTCCTTTTCATCGTTTTCAATGGCGGTCATCAAGCGTTCGAGGGCGGCGTCCTTGGTGAGGCCGGCGATTTCCTGGAGCTTGGTGGTTTGCTGTATGCGCAGAGACTCAAGATCAGCCTTGGTGGATTCCATGGCTTTGGCTTCGATCTCGAGCCGCGTCTTCTTGTCCTCGATCTCAAGGAGCTTGGAATCGAACATCGTCTCGCGCTTTTCTAGACGTTTTTGCTGTTCGGAGATGTCGTTGCGGCGCGCCAACTCGTCCTGTTTGGCTTCTTCGGCAATCTTCAGGGCCTTTTCCTTCGCTTCAATGAGAAGTTCCTGATGCTGATTCTTTCCTTCCTGCACGACCTCCTGTGCTTTTTGCTTGGCTTCCGAGAGAATCTTTTCTGCTTTGCTTTCAGCGTCACCTGCGGAGCGCTTTCCTAGAACCTGGCGGACGACATAGCCTACGGCCCCACCAAGGGCGAGGGAGACGATCCCAATAAGAGCGAAATACATAACGAATCTGTCCCTGAGGATAGACCGTGCGCGGATATGACAAAATGGGCCGAAACAGGCTATTCAGTCCGTGAGAAATTCTGCCTGTTTTTACACCAAATATGTGTCAGATCCATAACGTCCAGAACAAGAAATGCGTTCGCACAGCCCCCACACGGGGGTTAATGGTTACGTTCCTACTATATGGCCCTGAGGGGAAAAAGACAAACAACAAACGTCAAACGACAAATAAAGACAGAAAACGACAAAAATTAAACAGGAATTACGTTTTGGATTGCTAAAAGCGACCCCTGAACGTTCTCTTTGGTGAGGGAATCTAGTTTAACGGCCTGATCGATGGTCCATGGACCAATTGAGGTTCGTCGAAGAGATTCTAGATAGGCTCCGCAACCCAAGTTCTGGCCGATATCATGGGCGAGGGTTCGAATGTACGTCCCGCTCGAACAACGCACTTCGAAGGTGATGCGTGGTAAATCGACGTTTACGATCGAAAGGGAATAGATGGTCACATCCGATGGCTGGCGGACGATCTCTTTGCCTTGCCTGGCCAGCTCGTAGAGTTTCTTGCCGCCGACCTTTTTGGCGGAGTACATCGGGGGAATCTGTTTCAACAGGCCGACGAACCGTTCGAAGACCTTCTCCAACTCGCCCCTTCGTCCTTCCCAACCTTCCGAACCTCCCAAACTTCCCAAACCTTTCGTAATTACGCCTGTCCCGTCCTGCGTATCGCTCGTGGCTCCGAGGACCATCGTTCCTACATACGTCTTATCCATTCCGACCAACTTCGAAAATTCACGTGTGGCCGGACGGCCGACGCCGACGATGAGCAGGCCGGTTGCGAACGGATCGAGCGTGCCGGCGTGGCCTACGCGCTTTTCGTTTGTGAGACGCCGAACCATGTTCACAATCGTGTGTGAAGTCGGGCCGGCGGGTTTGTCGATCAAGAGAAATCCTTCCATACAGTGTGATATAATCTTGCTACCATACCTAGGAGGAGTATGCCACACACCCCACTTCAAAGCATACGTGGTCGCATCTTGTTATGCTTGGCGTTGTTCGGTTCCAGTCTGACAGTGCTAGTGATGTTTGCCATGGCCGTGGCAAACGGGTGGGCGTCAGGAATCCTTTTTCTTGGGCTCATCGGTCTGTTGTTCGGTGCCATTGCTTGGCATCTCTCCACCTACCTCACCTGTGATGTCCGTCGATTGGCACGCCGGGTCATCGACACGGATCCGACGGACCCGCAATCCGTGGCGATTCTGAAGCGGCCGTTCGAGGCGACGAGCCTTGAAACCGAAGAGCTTGCTCATGCGCTGCATGGATTTGGTGAACGGATGGAAACGCTTACTGGATCCTTACAGCAGGAAATTGACAGGACCCAACAGGAAACCGCAGAGGCTACCGGTACCCTTTCGGATTTCATGTATTACATCGCGCATACCCTGCGCACGCCGCTTAACGCCATCCGATGGTCCGTGGAGACCCTGAAGAACGAGGAGGCCGGACAGGTGAACGAGGAACAGCGGGAAATTCTCGACAAGTTGGAATATTCTACCGTCAAACTTGTCTCTGTGGCCTCGGAACTGCAGGACGCACTGATCGTGTTGCGCGGAGAGCCGTTGCGCATGCGCCCGCTTGCGTGCAATCTCGTCGCGCTTATTGATGAGGTCGCCGGCCGATGGGCCGTTCCTGTGCGGCAGAAGGGGTTGCGTTTGGACTGGAAACATCCGGAAACGATTCCTGGAAAGATTCATGCAGATCCGGAACGCGTTTCACAGATCGTGAACATCCTCATCGATAATGCGATCCGTTATTCTCACGGCGCCGGGAAAACCATCGCGGTCCGCCTGCTTCAGCTTAAGGGGAAGGAATCCGCCGCAGAACGGAAGGCGTGGAAAATTCCGCCTTCGCTCGACCGCATGCTCGTGCTTGCGGTACGGGATGAAGGGATCGGCATCGGGGCGGAGGAGCGGGAACGCATGTTCCATGCGTTTTTCCGCGGGTCCGACGCCCGTGACCTCTGGGTGGACGGCAAGGGGATCGGTCTTACGCTGACCAAAGCGATTGCTCAGGGCATGAACGGAGATGTGTGGTTTACGAGTTCTAAAGGGAAGGGGACCTCTATGTTTGTGGCGTTTCCCCTCGCTTGAGTAAGCTGAATCTTGTATACTACATAGGATATGCCGGTAAAAAAGAAACAGACATCTTCCACTCCCAAGAAACGGGTGCTTGTCGTAGAAGACGAGCAGGCTTTGCGTGAGATGTATACGGCTTGGCTTGAGGCAAAAGGCTATGAAGTTGATACGGCTGATAATGGAGTAACCGGGATCGAGAAAGCCTTTCATACCGCCCCCGACCTTATATTACTCGACGTCCTGCTTCCAAAAAAAGATGGATTCGAGGTGCTCACAGAAATTCGACGCAACCCGAAGACCCGCAAACAACCGGTGATTATTCTCTCCTCCCTTGACCAGGACTTCGAGCAACGTCAGGGGATCAGCCTCGGTGCGGAGAAATATCTGGTAAAAACCATCATCAGTCCTGATCTGCTTTATTCCACCATCGAACAAGTTTTGAACTCCTAAACCTTGTGCCAAAATCATCTTCAAAAATTCACGTGCTCCTCGTAGAGGACGATCCGTTTCTCTATAAGGTGCTCTCTAAGCGTCTCATGGACGAAGGGATCGATGTTACGGTTGCAAGCGATGGAGAGACCGCTGTGAAAGAGGCGAATCGGCTCAAGCCTACATTGATGCTGCTCGACCTTATTCTGCCTAAGAAAAGTGGGTTCGAAGTGTTGACGGAAGTCCGTGGAACCCCCGCGCTCGCGAAACTCCCTGTCCTCGTCTTGTCGAACCTCGGACAACAGGAAGATATCGCCCAAATTGAAAAACTAGGCGTGCGTGAATATCTCGTAAAGGCCGACTACTCACTTTCAGAGATGGTAAAGAAAATCCAAGAACACCTTGCGGCGATTTCCAAATAGTTAGAACCTCCGCCATAGGCGGACTTACGTATGGGGATTACGGCCGACGGATACAAAAAAATCTTTGTCGGATCCGGCCTTCTTGCTGAGAAGGAGTTTTCACGCGCGCTTGCCATGGCTGGCGAGCAGGGGAAGCCGGTCGAAGCGGTCCTTGTCGAGGACGGCACCCTCTCCAACGAACAGGCGGGAAGGCTCGTGGCCGACGCGTATGGGGTGTCCTTCGTGAACATGAAGCGCCTGCAGGTGGCTCCGGAAGCGGCCATGCTCATTCCGGACGTACTCATGCGCAAACACGGTATGCTCGCTTATGCCTGGAAGGATGGGCGGCTCGAGGTCGCCATGACGGACCCTTCTAATATCGAAATCGTCGGGTTTCTTGAAAAGAAAACCGGCGTGCCTATTGATATCGGCTATACCACGCCGGGTCTTTTGGAAGAGGCGCTTGAAACCTTCAGTGAAAATCTCATCACGAAGATCGTTGCGCTTTCCGATTCGTTCGAGCAGTTGTCGAAGGCGGGGAAAATCAAGGAAGAGAGCGAGGGGCAGGAAGGCCTCGTCGTTTCCTACACGGATTTGCTTCTTCAATACGGCTACACGAACCGCGCTTCGGATGTCCACATCGAGCCGCAGGAGAAGGCGAGCGTGGTGCGATATCGCATCGACGGGCTGCTGCAGGACGTGGCCAAAATGCCCAAGCCCCTGCACGACCTCGTGGTCGCCCGCATAAAAATTCTCTCGAACCTGCGTACGGACGAACACTTCGGTGCCCAGGACGGAAAGCTGCGCGCGGTGATCGAGGGGCAGAAGGTGGACGTCCGCGTCTCCATCGTTCCCATTACGGGAGGGGAGAAGATCGTCATGCGTATTCTTTCGGACAAGGGTCGGGCCTTCTCGCTCGACACCCTTGGTTTCGCGCCATCGGATCTCGCGCGCGTCCACAAGGCGGCGGAGTGTCCCTACGGTATGATTCTTGCGACGGGTCCGACCGGTTCCGGCAAGACCACCAGCATGTATGCGGTGTTGAAAATTCTCAACAAACGGGACGTGAACATTCAGACCATCGAGGATCCGGTGGAATTTGATATTGAGGGCGTGAACCAGATCCAGGTGAATGCACGCACGGGCCTTACGTTTGCCGCCGGGCTCCGGTCTATTGTTCATCAGGATCCGGACGTCATCATGGTTGGAGAAATTCGCGACCAGGAAACCGCAAGCATCGCGGTGAATTCCGCCATGACGGGCCACCTTGTACTTTCGACATTGCACACGAACGATGCCGCCACCACGCTGCCGCGCCTGCTCGATATGGGCGTGGAACCGTTTCTCGTGGCGTCTTCGGTCAACGTCATTATCGCCCAGCGGCTGGTGAGGCGTATTTGCGGGGTCTGCATTACGAGCCTGGAGATGAGCCTCGCGAAGTTGAAGACAAGCATCCCGGCCCCGCTGTACAAAAAATATTTTGGGACGAAGAAATCCATTCGGACGTATCACGGAAAAGGGTGCACCGTGTGTCAGCATACGGGGTTCCATGGGCGCGTAGGTATTTTTGAGGTCATGGAAGTGACGGATAGTATCCGGGAGCTCATTACTCGCCGAGCGGATGCGGGCGTCATGAAGGCGAAGGCCCTGACGGAAGGGATGACGAGTATGTTTGAGGACGGTCTGAGGAAACTTGTGGACGGAGTCACGACCATCGAGGAGGTTCTCCGCGTAGCCGCGGATTAACCCTCCTACGCTAAGGCTTCGGAGGGCAGGCGCAAAACTATTTAGGGGGATATGACGTTTACGTACGTCGCCACATCCAAAGCCGGTAAAAAACTCAAGGGAACGCTTGAGGCGAAAACGCGTGCGAACGCCGTGAAGGACCTGAAGGAGCGCGGACTTACGGTCGTGTCCATCGATGCGGTTCATGTCGCGAAGATTTATTACGTCGGCGGCGTTTCCAATTTGCAGAAGGTGGTGTTCACAAAAAATCTCGCGGTGCTCCTTAAGGCTGGAGTTGGGATTGATGAAGCCATTGAAATTCTTTCGGAGCAGGCCGCCGGACGCCTGAAGCCGCTGCTTCTTCGTGTGCGGGAAGAGGTGCTCGGAGGCAGTCGGCTTGCGGATGCGCTTGCGTCTTTCCCAAAGACGTTCAATCCATACTTCATCAGCATGGTACGGGCGGGGGAGGAGTCCGGGACGCTTTCGGAGAATCTGGAAAGCCTCGCCGTGCGGTACGCTAAGGATTATGAGATTAAGAAAAAAGCGCAAAGCGCCCTCATGTATCCAGCGCTCGATTCTGTCGTGGGGACTTCACAGGTGCTTGGAACGGCTGGGTCCGGTTGTGATTCTACTTGCACCCTTGCGGGAACTGAACTGGCCGCCTGTACGGATCTTACGTCCGCTCTTGTTCCAACCTATCTCTCTGCTATTCCCATCGATCCAAATACGGGAACCGCGGCAAACACGGATTATGTGATCAATAAGACGGCGGGCGGGCGGATCCTTGTGAGCGCCTGCGATCCAGAGCTTTCCATCCCGATCTCCGTTCAGCGCTAGGGGAGAAACGACAAAAAACAAACGACAAACGACAAAGAAATGCAGGAAACGACAAACGGGTAAAATTTTAACCATTTGTCGTTTCCTGCATTTCTTTGTCGTTTGTCGTTTCATTGACTACAAAGCCCATTTCCATTACCCTTGCCGCATTAACACCTCCCCATGAACATTACAGAACTTGCCCGTCGTCTACGCGTTCCGCCAGATGAGCTCCGAGAGAAACTTCCGGATCTCGGTTTTGCGGTTGGGCGCAAGGCTATTCAGGTAGACAACCGCGTGGCCAGCCAGATCATGGAAGCCTGGGGGGAGCTTAAGCGCCGTGAGCGCGTGAACCAGAAGATGGAAGCCCAGAAGACCGCCACGGAAGCGCGCGAGCAGCGTCGCGCCATTGCGGAGACGCATCCGGTTTCCGTTCCGCCCGTCATTACGGTGCGTGATTTCGCCACCCTCCTGAACCTTCCCGTCCCTAAGGTGATGCAGGAACTCATGCGCAGCGGGATTCTTGCCGCCATTAATGAACGCATCGACTTTGATACCGCTTCCATCATCGCGGAAGATCTTGGGTTTAAGGCGGTGCCCATGGAAGCAAAAGTCGGCGGGGAAACGGACGTCGAGGGTGTCGATACGCTTAAGGCCGCGCTCGCAGAAGTCGGCCCAGAGGCAAATACGCCGCGTGCGCCAGTTATCGTGATCATGGGTCACGTGGACCACGGAAAAACCACGCTTCTCGACAAGATCCGCTCGGCAAACGTGGCCGCATCGGAATCCGGCGGCATCACGCAGCACATTGGCGCGTACCAGGCCCATCATAAGGATAAGGCGCTGACCTTTATCGATACTCCAGGACATGAAGCGTTTACGGTCATGCGTTCGCGTGGAGCCAAGGTGGCTGACATCGCGGTGCTTGTGGTTGCGGCGGATGACGGTGTTCAGCCACAGACCAAGGAAGCTATCAACATTATTCAGTCCGCGCATCTGCCGTTCGTGGTTGCCATCAACAAGATCGATAAGGCCGACGCGAACATTGAGAAGGTAAAGTCCCAGCTCGCGGAATTGAATTTGATTCCAGACGATTGGGGAGGGAAGACCATCATGGTTCCACTTTCTGCCAAGTCGAATATTGGACTTGATAAACTGCTCGACCAGTTGCTTTTCGTAAATGAACTTGAGGCAGAGCGCATTGTTGCGAACCCTTCGCGCCGCGCGATCGGAACGGTCATTGAATCCCATGTTGATCCAGGCTCGGGCCCTATCGCCACGCTCCTCGTACAGTCCGGCACCTTGCGTGTTGGCGATGTGCTTGGTGTGCGCGGAATGCACTTCGGTCGCGTCCGTGCCATGAAGGATTGGAAGGGTGGGGAACTGAAGGAGGCTCCTCCATCTACTCCGGTAGAGATTTTGGGTTGGAAGGCGGCTCCATCGGTCGGAGATGTCATGGAGGTTCCTGCGAGCGTTGCTGGGCTTATCAAGGTAAAAGCGGACAACAATAAGGCGTCGGAAGACGTCGCCTCCATCAAGCATGTCCAAAATATTTCGGACGATGCGGCCGGGAAAAAGATGCTCAACATCATCGTGCGCGCGGACGTGCTCGGTTCGCTCGAAGCGATCCTCGGCATGCTCGACACCATCAAGCATGAGTCGGTTGGCGTGAAGGTGATCGCAAAGGGACTCGGCAACATCACGGACACGGACGTGCAGAACGCCGATGCGTCCAAGGCCATGGTGATGGGCTTCAATGTTCAGATCGTTTCCACCGCTCAGGGCTTCATTCGCGATAAGGAACTCGATGTCCGCACCTATCAGGTCATCTACCGTTTGTTCGAAGACGCGATTAAGGAACTCCAGAAGCTTCTCCCGTCCGAAATTATCATTACAGAACTCGGCAAGCTGGAAGTGCTCGCCAACTTCAAGAAGACGGACGAGGGTTGGATCGTGGGCGGACGCGTCATGGGCGGAAAACTTCTCCCCAAGGCCAAGCTCCGCATCAAGCGCGGAGAGGTGTATATTGGCGAAGGCGAAATCATCGGGCTCCAGCTCGGCAAATCCGAGCTCCGCGAGGCGAAGGGCGGCCAGGAGTGCGGGATGCGCTACAAGAGTCGTGTAAAGGCCGAAATCGGTGATATACTCGAAGCCTACTCAGAGGAAAACAAGGCCCAGTTGCTTGTGTTGGAAGGAATTTCGAAACGTTAATTTTAGGGCGGTAAGGGTTGTAAGGGCGGTAATGGACGGTGAGGGAATAAACCCCCTTACCACCCTTACAACCCTTACCACCCTTACAACCCCTTCACATATGTCCGAGCTTGTCCTGACGGCAGAGAACTTTGACACTTCCGTTCTTCAGTCCGAAAAACCTGTATTGGTAGATTTTTGGGCTCCATGGTGCGGACCATGCAAGGTGATGAGTCCAGTTGTGGAAGAGCTCGCAAAGGAACTCGGTTCCCTTGTAGTTGGGAAGCTCAACGTGGACGACAACATCGCCATCGCCAGCCGGTACAACATTCTTTCCATCCCGACGTTCATCGTCTTTAAGGGTGGGCAGGTTGTAGACCAGTTTTCCGGATCGATGTCCAAGGACGCTTTGAAAGCACGTGTTGAAAAACACGTTTAATGGCGGTAAGGGTGGTAAGGGCGATAAGGGTGGTAAGGGAAAGAAGCCCCTTACAACCCTCACTACCCTCACAACCCTTACAACCCACAGCTCTCATGCAACATGAAAATTTGATCATCATCGGTGGCGGACCGGCCGGATACACGGCCGGGATTTATGCGTCGCGCGCGATGCTGAAGCCGCTGCTTATCGAAGGCCCGCAGCCGGGCGGTCAGCTCATGCTGACAACGGATGTCGAAAATTGGCCGGGGTATCCGGATGGGATTTTGGGTCCTGACATGATGCAGATGATCCGCAAGCAGGCCGAGCGATTCGGTACGCGCTTTGTGACGGATTCCGTCATCAAGGTGGATTTTTCTGTGAGTCCGTTTTTTGTGAAGACAACGACGAACGAATACACAGCGAATGCAGTAATCATTGCGACCGGTGCTTCTGCTCTCTGGCTTGGAGTTCCTGGCGAGGATAAGTACAAGGGTCGCGGGGTATCGTCTTGTGCCACGTGCGACGGGTTTTTCTTCCGCGAGAAATCGATCCTCGTTATTGGTGGGGGAGACTCTGCCATGGAAGAGGCGTTGTTCCTCACCAAGTTCGCGACACAGGTAAAAGTACTCGTTCGCTCCGAAGCGTTGCGCGCGTCCGTCATCATGCAGGAACGCGCGAAAGCGAACCCGAAGATTTCGTTCGTCTGGAACACGGCCGTTGAGGAAGTGCTTGGTGACGGTACGAAGATGACTGGCGTCAAAGCACGGAATCTTAAGACAGGCGAAGTTTCGACGATGGACGCCAACGGCCTCTTTCTCGCCATCGGCCACAAGCCGAATACGGAGATGCTCAAGGGCCAGATCGATTTGGATGCCAAGGGATACGTGATCGTCACGCCTGGTACGGCGTCGACGAGCGTGCCGGGCGTTTATGCAGGAGGCGATGTGGCTGACTATAAGTATCGCCAGGCGATAACGGCGTCTGGGACTGGGTGCATGGCGGCGCTGGAGGCGGAGAAGTACCTCGCGCATAAGGAATAAGAGTGGGAAACCGTCCGATATGGGCGGTTTTTTGTTTCATCTGACCAAGCAGGGACTGACAATCTGTCGATTTTTAGGTATGTTTCTTCGTCACGGTTTTCTATCAATAAAGGAGGTTACCGTGGAGCTCAAGAAAAGTTCTTTCGAATTTGTTGGTTTCACTCGGAAGTGGATTGGCAGTCGACAAAAAATGACTGAGTTCCTCATGAACGAGATTGATGAGAATCTCTCGAGAGGTAATTCATTCGGTGTGTCCGTCGATATTGATGGGGATGGCACTGTCGTTACTGTGACGGTCACTCCTAAATTCACAAACAATCCGGATCCCACAAAATCTCCCGCTGATGCGTATGTGACAACAGAACATCAAGAAACAATGAAGGACATTGTTGGACATGCCACGCGGGAACTCGAAAAGGATCTCATTCAACGAGCGCTCAAACACACCAACTGCAATGTCATTCACGCGGCACGCATGCTCAAGATCTCCCGAAAGAGTCTGATGATCAAAATGAAGGAGTACGGCATGAGGTAAACGGCTTAGCTGCCCCGAAGACCCTGGTCTCCGGGGTTTTTGTTTTGCTTCCATAAGCCCCAGGTGTTAGCATCCAAGCCAGTATGCCTTACAACCACCAGGAGATTGAGAAGAAATGGCAGGCACAGTGGGAAGCGGATTCCGCCTTCAGTGCCGATGCTTCGAAAAAGAGCAAAAAGGGGAATCTCTATATTCTCGACATGTTTCCGTACCCGTCTGGGGCGGGGCTCCATGTTGGGCACCCTGAGGGGTACACGGCTACCGATATTACGGCGCGAAAGCGTCGGATGGAGGGGTTCAACGTGCTGCACCCGATGGGCTGGGACGCATTTGGTTTGCCGGCCGAGAACTACGCCATCAAGATGGGTGGGCATCCGCGCGATATTACTCGCAAGAACATCGATAACTTCCGACGTCAGATAAAGAGCTTTGGATTCTCGTACGATTGGGATCGTGAGATTTCTACGTGCGAGCCGGAGTATTACAAATGGACACAGTGGCTGTTCCTGTTGCTCTGGAAAAACGATCTTGCGTATCGCGCTAAGGCTCCGGTGAACTGGTGCCCGACCGATAACACCGTACTCGCGAACGAGCAGGTCGTCGACGGAAAGTGTGAGCGATGCGGGACGCTCGTGGTTCAGAAGGAGCTCGAGCAGTGGTTTTTCCGTATCACGAAATATGCCGATCGACTTCTTGCTGGGCTCGATAAGCTCGATTGGCCAGAGCGCATAAAGGCGATGCAGCGGAACTGGATCGGGAAGAGCGAAGGGGTCGAAATCGACTTCGATATTATTGATGACAAGAAGGAAGAAGTGATTCGTGTTTTCACGACGCGGCCGGATACGCTCATGGGCGTTTCGTACATCGTCCTTGCGCCGGAGCATCCGCTGCTCGACGAACTCGTCACGGAAGAGCATCAGATGGACCTTGTGAATTATCGCGACCAGGCGCGTAAGAAGAGCGAGCTTGAGCGCACGCAGCTTGAGAAGGATAAGGCCGGGATTTTTACGGGTGCTTATGCGCATCATCCGCTTACGGGCGAACTCGTTCCGATTTGGGTGAGCGATTATGTGCTTACGACGTACGGGACCGGTGCTGTCATGGGTGTGCCTGCGCACGATGAGCGCGACTATGCGTTTGCAAAGAAGTATGACCTGCCGATCAAGTGGGTCATCGCATCGCCCGATCAGGATGATCGTGTTGCCGATGCTGCCTACACGGACATGGGAATCCTAGTGAACTCCGGCCAGTTCGACGGCCTTACGAGTACGGACGCAAAACAGAAAGTTGCCGACGCCCTCGAAGGGGAAGAGAAGGGTCGCCGCGTCACGTTCTACCGCATCCGGGACTGGCTCGTCTCTCGCCAGCGTTATTGGGGTGCGCCGATCCCTGCGATCTGGTGTGAGGATTGTGGCGTGCAACCAGTCGATCCGAAAAACCTGCCAGTGATTCTTCCAGATGATGTCGACTTCAAACCGACAGGCCAGTCACCGCTCGTAGGTTCGAAATCCTTCCATGAAGTGAACTGTCCAAAGTGTGGAAATGCCGCACGCCGCGAGAGCGATACGATGGATACGTTCGTTGATTCTTCGTGGTATTTTCTGCGCTATACCGATCCGACAAACTCGGAAGTGTTTGCGGACGAAGCATCGATTAAGGCTTGGTGTCCGGTCGACCTGTACGTCGGCGGCGCGGAACATGCTGTGCTTCATCTTCTGTATTCGCGTTTCGTCTGCTATGCGCTTAAGGATCTTGGTTATCTTGAATTCGATGAACCGTTTGTCGCGTTGCGGAACCAGGGATTAATTCTTGGACCCGACGGGGAGAAGATGTCGAAGTCGAAAGGCAACGTCGTGAACCCGGACGAAATCGTTTCCGAATACGGAGCCGACACGCTTCGCCTTTACGAAATGTTCATGGGGCCACTCGAAGATGCCAAGCCTTGGGACACTAAGGGCGTGGTCGGTGTGCGTCGCTTCCTGGATAAGGTTTGGATGGCGCGTGAACGGCTCGCCGACTCCGTCGATCCAGCGATCGATAAGGCTGTTGCCAAATGTGTGAAGCGCGTTGGTGACGATACGGATGCGATGAAGTTCAATACGGCGATCGCTGAGATGATGAAGTGTGCGAATGTGTTCGCCGCGGCTGAAGCGATTCCGCGCGAGGCGTATATGACGTTCGTGCGCACGATGGCTCCGTACGCGCCGCATCTTGCCGAAGAACTTTGGTCGGAAGTGAGCGGGGCGAAGAGTGTGTTTGATCATGGGTGGCCTGTGGCTGATGAATCCTTGCTCAAGGATTCGATTGTAGCCGTCGCGGTTCAGGTAAACGGCAAACTACGCGCGACCATCGACATTTCTCCGGAACTTGGAGCCGATGAAGCCCGGGCTCGTGCCGAGGCTACGGAGAATGTTGCGAAGCATTTGGAGGGGAAAGAGGTGAAAAAGGTGGTGTACGTGGCGGGACGCGTGATCAATTTCATCGTGGTTTGATGTGAAGCGGCTCGCGCGTTCTAATATTTTTGCGCTCGTCTGCGCTGGGTTTATTCTCTGGAACGGTATCGGAACGCTGATTGCTCCGGATCTTTCGGGAACGATATTCGCCTTCGGTCCTTACGAACATCGTGCGAGCGTGGAGCTCGCGAAGTCTGTCGGGGAGACGCATGAATTTTCAGGGACCAA
>CALRBH010000005.1 GCA_943354165.1 Candidatus Uhrbacteria bacterium RIFOXYB12_FULL_58_10 | reverse complement strand
GTGGCTTTACCTTTGGGTTTGGCCTATGCTGGGGATACAAGAACGAAAAAGGAAAACCCAAGGTAAAACTTGTGGATGTTCAAGCCGTTCTCGCCGAATAACCTATGAAACGCAAGAATGTTCCTACCGTGAGCGGGGACCCAATCAGCCACGGGCAGAGTTCGCCTGAGGGCAAGATTTCGGTTGCCGAGATGGCGGGGAATGCTCCGGAAGTCGATCTTCACGGGCTTGATTTGAATGAAGCTCGCGCCGTACTCGAACGATTTATTGACGTTGAATACTTGAGTGGTTCAGAAGTCATCCACATCGTCCACGGAAATGGAACCGGCGCGTTGCGCGAATCCGTTCGTCGCACGCTTGAGAAAGACGAGCGTGTCGTGTTCCATCGCCCAGGGGTCGCCGCGATGGGAGCCTCCGTTTACGCCGTGCTAAAAAAATAGCGTGTGATATAGTTGCGCGCGGAGGTTTCCATGGAAAGTTCGGAAAGAAAGATTATTGTGGTTACGGGACCGTCCGCTGGGTCCATGAAGTCGACAACCGCTGACCTCTTGCAGGACACGCGGTGCGCGCAGCGATTGCGAGGGGACGGGTTCTACCACGGACTTGAGTCGGTGCCGATGGTGGACGGGATGCACAACTGGGAGGATTCACGCGCGTTTGATCTGGTGGGTCTTTCATACGTTGTGCGCGCCCTGAAAAAGGGAGTGAGCTACGTGGAGCTTCCGGCCTATTCTCGCCAGCAGCATGCGCGGATCGGCGTGGAGAAGTTTGAGCCCGATGCGGTGGTCGGCAAACGGATCCTGCTCGATAGCATCTTCGGATTTCACGATCCGGTGCGGCAGTATGCGGACCTGAAGGTGTTCATTGACCCGGAAGAATCGCTCATTCTGGAGCGGCGCCGGATGCGACAGGGAAGCTCGTATACGGATGAGTATCATGAGAAAATCATGCTGCCTTCTGTGCGCGAAATGCGTCCAATCTGGCAGAAACATGCCGATGTGGTGATTTCTGTCAGTCACGACATGTCGAGCGCCGACATCGCGGCCCAGCTTGCCGTAGAGATTGAACGCCGGTTTCCACGCTGAGGTTCTGATGTCTGAAGCGGCCCGACCCCAGGGCCGCCATTTTATTTCAGAAGATGGCGGGAAAGGAGTATAATCTTTTCATTATGTGGGGAGCGAAACGTGCCCATGACCGACCGGAATCTCAGCCGCTTACCACGGCTTTAGAGGCCGTTTTTCGCAATAAGACCCTGGCCGGCCGGGCGGAAGCTACTTTGCGCGGGATGGCCTCCCAGGAACCCCTGTTTGCCGAGTCCCTCAAGACCCCGCAAACCCCGCCGTACCACTGCGAAGGCCCATTCCTGGAAGATCACCTGCGTATCGCCCTCACCGTACTTTACGGCCTCATTGAAGGGGACATTCACCTCCTTGATATCGAAGAGTTTCGTCGCTTGAAGGGGTACGAAGGTGAGATTCAGGAACTCGAAGACACGCTTAAGGAGTATGCGGCGCTGTTTGAGGTGTTTGTCCTTTGTCATGACACCGCCAAGTGGGCCACGGTGAGTTTTAGCGTGCTTCCGGGGAGCGAAGGGGAGAAGCTGGGGTTCAAAATGGATGCTTCCTCCAGTTGGGAGGATATCGGTGCATCAGATCGGGCTAAACTTCGCGCCCGGTACATCGATCTCTTCGAAAAGTTCGCGCTTAAGCACAAAAACCTATCCGCCCGCGCGCTCGAACTCATGTTCTACGAATCGTACGGTATTCGTGCACATTTCCTCGGGCATGACCGCGCCATTCATTCGCCGCATTACCAATCGTTTCTGCATCGCGTCGCCGGGGCACGTCGCCTCACCTCGCGCGACACCGCTATCGTGGAAGACGTCATTGCACGCCACCTGGAACCCATCGGAAGCTTCTCGATGGGCGCCGATCCCGGGAAGATCGAATCCCTTGTCCGACTGTCTCATGATCGCGGATACGATCCGGATGATTTCATCGACATTCTCCAAGGCGCCGTCTTTCTCGACGCCGTAGTTTCGTCCGTCCGCCATGATGGGCACGTCTGGTGGCATGACGCCTCGGTCCTCGTGAACTTTTTGCGTGCAGAACACGACTTCGCCCCCTGGAAACGAGCGGAAAAAGCATCCATCCGGGGCGTGGAGAAGACCAAGGAGCGCAACCGCCTCTTCCGCGAGGCCGGACTTGATGGAATGGCGCTCATGGAGCTGCTCAAGATGGATCCAGGCCCCTCGTTTGGAAAAACGATGCGCATCATTCATGATGCCATTGTCGGCCATGGAAAAATGCCGCGACTTCCCGTGCCTGTCCTGAAAGAAATCGAAGATCGCGCGCAGAAGTTCTATCGGGCCTCATTCCTATGATTGCCATGCTCAAGGGAACAGTGGCTTTTCGCGGAAATGGGTTTTTGATTGTGGACGTGGCCGGGGTTGGCTACAAAGTCACCATGCCGGAAATGCTCATCCGCGCGCTGCCGTCCGAGGTCATGCTCTATACGCACGAGGTCCAACGCGATGATGGCCGGGAACTCTTTGGGTTTGAAAACATGAACACGCTGGAGCTGTTCTGGAGGCTGACGACCGTCTCCGGGGTCGGGCCAAAGAGCGCGCAGAAGATCGCAAACGCGGGAACGGTCGATGTAGTGAAGTCACACATCATGAAAGGGGACGTCGCGTTCCTTTCGGCGGTTCCGGGGATCGGAAAGAAGACCGCGCAGAAGATCATCCTTGAACTTTCAGGAATCATCGCCGAGGAAGGCGACGCTTCGACAGGTAGCGGACAAAACGGAGAGGAAATCGATGCGCTTATGGGCCTTGGCTACACCCGCAAACAAGCCGACGACGCGCTGAAGGACACGAAAGGCTCCGTCGAAGACCGTATCCGCGCCGCGCTTAAATCGCTTTCACGATAAGTGTGCGAATTGTCACTGATCAACACGAATGGAACGCCCTCGTTGCGCCAATGCTCCCCGCATCCGGCGGATTTCTGCATTCCTGGGGCTGGGGAGAGTTTCAATCGTCCGTCGGTCGGAAGGTCGAACGCGTTGCAGGCGTTGGTTGGGCCGCCCAGCTCATTACCATGCCGCTCCCGCTCAAGATGTCGTATCTCTATTGTCCAAAAGGCCCCATCGGCGATGCGGAGCGCGCCATGTTCGAGCTCATCGAGTACGCCCGGGCACAGCGTGCAGTTTTTTTACGCGTTGAACCGTGCGAATACGTTGCTCACGCGGTAGAATCATCGCCGATCCAGCCATCGGACACGCTCATCACGGACCTGACGAAGGCCGAAGAAGCTCTCCTCGCCGCCATGCACGAAAAGACGCGTTACAACGTTCGTTTGGCAGAGCGCAAAGGAGTAGAAGTCACCATGCATGCCGCCTTCGACCGCGTTTGGCCCCTCTTCGAAACCACCGCGCACCGCGGAGACTTCCGCGTGCATCCAGCCTCTTATTATTATGAGCTCCTGAAGACGAACCCGTCCGTCATCTGCGCCGAGGCCATGTTCGCCGGCGAAGCTATCGCCACGGCCATTGCCATAGACTTTGAAGGCACGCGCACCTACCTGCATGGCGCCTCAGGCGACCGCCACAGGAACGTCATGGCTCCATTTTTCCTTCACTGGGCCCTCATGAAAGATGCCAAGGCGAAAGGACTCAAGGCCTACGACTGGTGGGGGATCGCTCCGGTAGACGCGCCCGCAGATCATTCATGGTCTGGCATCACTCGCTTTAAACTCGGCTTCGATGGGACACGAGTATCCGTTCCAGGAACGTTTGACGTTCCTGTCTCGTCGATCGGGTATCAGGTCTATCGTCTAGGAAGAATGATAAGGAGGATTGGTTGACGAAAAGGCCTTTTCGACCTACCGTCTCCTCACTTCGCACCCCGCCTTGCACCTGTAGCTCAGCTGGATAGAGCGCTTCCCTCCGAAGGAAGAGGTCACTCGTTCGAATCGAGTCAGGTGCACCATAAAACGACTCCCATAGAGGGAGTCGTTTTATTCTTCTAGCGATCAATGACGACTCCTTTTCCTTTCACTCCTGCGTCCGTCGGCGCCTCGCTCGTGAGGATGTCGAGCGCCCTCGAGAGGTGAGCACCGTTCTTCCCGTCCGTGGCCTCCGCCGAAATCGCGTTGGTCAGCTTGAGGAAGGTTCCCACGTCGCTCGCATTCGGCGCGACCCCGACTTCGAAGTAGGCGTTCGCGGCGGTTTTATCTGCGGCCCAGGCGGGAATCTCCCAGGAGACGATCCGTGTTGTGTCATTAAATTTCATGGTGCCTTCTCCGCCGCTCACTCCGGTCCAGGCAACGTTCGGAGGAAGGTTGGTGGTCATGCGCAGCCCAGTGAGCGGGTGCAGCGTGTTGGCGGCCTTCCAGAAGATGCGGTACTTGGTGGACTCGCCAACCTTTGGAGGCAGGGAACCGCTGCCAACCGGGATCCCCTCATCATCGAAGTAACGGGCCTCCGCGGAGATGGCGAGATTGGAACCAAGACGGATGTCGATGGGAGAGAGGGGGATCGAGCGTGGGCTCGCTACGGAACCGACCTTCTCGAGTTTGGCCGTGAGGGTCAGCGTCAGTTCATCCGCAATTTTTGCCGGGTCAATCGCCCCGAGGAGGGGAATGTTGAGATCGATGATTCCGTTTTCATTCGGATCCAGACTATCGATGTCAGGGAAGTGAGTTACGTCGAAGACCATTGTACCGCCTGCGATCATGCCTTCTGGAAGCCCAGTGACCTTATCCAGGGCGATCGGAGCCGCTTTGCCTCCAACGCCCGCGATGGCGAGGGTGAGCGAAACGCCAGAGATGAGCTCACGCCCGCGGTTGGCGTAATCGATGGAAACTTTGAGGTTCTGGCCGAGCGTGGCGTACCCATCGCTCGCGCTTCCGTTCACGACCAGATGAAACGTGAGGTCTCCGCCCAGTAAGTCCGTCGCCACCTGCTTGGTGGCAAGCGGCAGGCGGTTTGTCGTATCGAGGAAGGAAAGGTCCGCACCAAACGATTGCGTGCCTTCCGAGGATCCGGTGTAACGGCCGCGCACCGTGATGGAGCGCGTTTCTCCCGCGGCAAGTTCCGCCATCTTCCACTCCGCACGGAGAGGATCTTCCGGTTTTGGTTCAGATCCGGCGAAGGTGAATGACTCCGGCAGTTTTGCTGTCACCACCAGGCCTTTCTGTATCTCACGTGTCGTGTTCAGGACTTCGATCGTGTAGGTGACCTCGTCTCCTGGCAGCGCCTTTTCCGGCCCCGTCACCGAAAGCTCTACGGAAGAGTCGTTAATGCTCACAGGAATCGTCGAAAGGTCCTGGAACTCTGAGCTGAAATTGGCTGGACGATAGTTGAACAGTGCCTGGATGGTTTCCGTACTCGGCACGGCGCTCCGGAATCGCCCGCGGATCGTGACGGCCCCATCGGAACTCGGCGTCAGCGACCCGAGCGTCCAAGTGAAGTCATTCGTGGGGGCTGGGAGGGTTTCTTTCAGTTCGAATCCAGGGGGGAGGC
This sequence comes from Candidatus Uhrbacteria bacterium RIFOXYB12_FULL_58_10, assembly GCA_943354165.1. Lineage (GTDB taxonomy): Bacteria > Patescibacteriota > Patescibacteriia > UBA9934 > GWF2-40-263 > CALRBH01. The sequence goes on along the minus strand of CALRBH010000005.1, from coordinate 58,566 downwards.
TTACGGTGAGCGAGAGTGCAGCGATGGGAACATTGCCCGTGTTCCTATAACGAATCGTATAAAAAGCCTCCTCGCCCGCCCGACGCGTTGCTGGGCCTTCGATGGATGTTTCCAAGCTCTTGGAATCCGTCCCCAACGTGTTCACGAGGAAGAATCCTCCCCAGGCAAGCGCCGAGGCGACCGTCAGCACCAAGAGAATTTTCACGAGGAGCCCGGTGAGCTTGTTGCTCCCGCGCTTTTCGAGCTTTGTGAAGTCCGGCATGTCTCCTGCCGCATCCTTGTAAATCGAATTCAATCCCTCCTCAAGAGTTTCCTTGCGGGTGAGTGGTTCCGACTGTGGGGAGGGGACGTCCGACATAAGCTAGTTGCGTTCAAAGATGGTAGCGAAGAATGAATCCATGGCGTTGGTGAAGGATACGCCGTCCGTTTCATGCGAAGACCAGGCGAGATTCCAGGCTTCAGGTGCGGTAAGGTGAACGGTCGTGGTGCGATCGAGGATCCCGGACTGCTTCTGGAGGGTGAGTGTGTAGCGGCCGGTGTTTGGGACCCCTAGGGAAGTCTTCAGCCGGTCGATGAGCGTAGGATCCGCCTTCCCGACCTCCACCTTGAACGGCAGTCGATAGGTGAAATGTGCGGTGGATGTGGCGCCTGGTTTCGTTTGGATCCAGTTGCCGAATACGGTCTTCCCGGATTCCTCGAAGATGTCCGTTCCGCTCTTCGCATCCGTCTTTGCACCGTCCAATCCGTAGATCAAGTCATCGTCGATGAGCCAATCCGTCATCGGAGCGTCGAAGAGGGAGGCGTCTGGAATGGAGAACCCGTCGGCTGAGAGAAGCTCACTGCCTTTGGGAACGTATAAGCGCAGGTAATCGACGTTGTTCACTCCGGAGAAGTCGCTTCCTGGCTGGCCAAAGTGCGTGCGGGTGACCGTGACGGAGTCCGTAACGGTTCCATCGGCCTCAATGTTCACCTTTATGTCGATCTTCTGCTGGATGACGCCGTCTGTTTTCCCGCCGCCGAGGTTGGTGTCCACGGCCATGAAGTAATCGCCGTCGCTCCACTTGAGCTCGCCGCCCCATCCGCGTTCAATCACCTGTTTCTGGAGCTCCTGATCATCGAAGTAGATCTGGATGTCGCGGGAAGAGAGTCCTTGCTGCAAGGTGTCGAGGAAGGCGAGGAATCCTTCTGGCGGAAGCGCCTTAGCCTTCTCAAGAAGTTTCGGTGCGAGGTCGCCGATGAACGCCTTCGGCTTGTTCTCGTCGCGATCGTATTCATTCTCTACGATTTTCTGCGTCTCGAGGAGGAAATTCTTGCTGTCGATGGTGCGTCCGTATTCCGGCATCTCTATGGAGCCAAGGAGATCGAGGAGGGAGGCGACGAACGTGGCGTTCACGGCGATCACCCCATCTACCGTTGGTTGTCCGGCATGTTCATAGAACTGCATGATCTGGCGCGCGCTCGTAGGGAAGTCTGGGAACCAGTTCGCGTCCTGGAATTCCCATGCGGCGGAGAGGAGTCTGAGTGGTTTCGGAGAAATGAACGGCTTCATGACGCCCGCGCGCAGATCGTACGTTCCGCCGCCCGGAATGGTGAGCTTGGCGATCTCGCCTTTGCGAATATCCATCTCGGCGAAGCTCCCCATGAACCCACCTGTTGGGCGAATTTCCGTATTGTTCTGGAAGATGGCGAGGTAGCGCTTGGTCCCGGTTCCGCCAAGCACGGCATAGGCCGCATCGGTCACTTCGATGAGCTCGCGGATCCCGGAGACGACGCTTGGAATGGATTGTTGAAGGATGGTGAAACGTGATTGGCTTTCTGGTGGGAGGGTTTGTACATCCACCTTTGCGATGGCTGCCTCCGCACGCTCAAGGTGAGGAAGCGCGCCTTCAAGGTACGCCTGCAAGAGCGCGATGCGGTCCGTTGGGCTCGCGAGCGGATCGTTCCCAAGCGAAGCGATGCCTTCAGAGATGCGACCGCCAGCAATCGAGAGAGCTTCACCGGCCGTAAGCACGGCGTTCGCAGAGGCCACCTTCGATCCTGATGGCAATGCCGAAATGATCGCGTTCGCCGCGACGCCAAGATTCGACACGGACGACTGGGCCTGCGCAAAGCTCGTCTGCGCGCTGCCAAACGCACGCGCCGCCTCAGACGCATCACGCGAAAGCGCGGAAGAGGCTCCGGAAGAAAGCAACGTCGCCCCGGTTTCTCCTTGCTTCGTCACAGCGTCTTTGGCATTCCCCCAAATTCCCGCCACATTCATTGCATGAATCGGCAGAACGATGGCGAAGGAAAGCAGAACGAACGCTCCGAGCGTGCGGAGCTGCGGCAAGCGCCAAAACGAAAGGTTTGGGATGTTGGGGAGGTTTGGTAGGTTCGGAAGGTTTATTTCCTCCTCAACTTCCCGAACATCCCAAACTTCCCCAACCTCTTCGATTGTCACGACACCTTCGTCGTGTCCGGCGAATTCGATGAGAACGTCTTCTTCCTCACCCTCCGATTCATCGGCATCGGGGAGTTCGAACATGTTTGCGAGCCGCTCTGGCATGGAAACCGGCGCCAGTACGGAGAGGTCTGCGCCATCCGGCGCAACCTCCAAGGCATTCAGTCCAAGGAGCTCGGCTTCGCGGCGGAAACCAGCAAGATCCGGCAGGGCAATTTCTACGTATTGCAAAGAAGTCTTTGAAGTGTCGATGAGCGGCAGGGTTTCTTCAAGCAGCTGTCCGGCAAGGTCGTCGCGATCCAAACCAAGCCCATTTTCTACGCCTTCTACAATTTCTACCACTTCGCCATCCAGCATGTTCACGCCATCAAACGAGGCCTCTGGCTCCTGGGCGGGCGCGCGCAGGGAGAGAATGTGCGGGGAAAGGGGATTGTGTGAAGTGCGTTTAAGAAAAAGTCCCTGTTCCTCCGGCTGGAACAGACTGCGCGCCCGCACCTCGCCTGGAAGCGAGTTGTCCGCGGTGAGACTCGAACGGCGCGTACGCAAAAGCCTCTCAAGCGCCGAGTCGCTCGCGGTTTCGTTTACCCGAGCAATAATGCGTGGATTGTTGCGGCCGTTCTCCTCCATACGTTTAAGCGAGTTTTTTGTAGAGCGCGACGGTTTCTTCGGTCATCTTGTCCCACGAGTAGGCAGTCGGTAGTCGGGGGTCGATAGTCGGGGTGACAGAACGTGTAAGAGATTCACTCATGATCTTTGCGATGGCCTTTGGATCGTTCGGGGAGAAATATTTTACCGCGCCCCCGAGGATTTCCCTGTGTACTGGAATGTCGGACACGGCGACAGGTGCTCCGGCGGCCAACGCCTCAAGTGGCGGCAGGCCAAACCCTTCGATGCGGGAAGGGAACAAGTAGAGCGTGGTGTTTGCGTACAGGAGCGAAAGTTCCGTGTCCGACGGACTGTCGATGAAGACGACGGCGTCCTCCGGCAGGCCGAGTTTTGCAACGTCTGCTTCGAGGCTCATGCGGAACGTGTCCCTCCGGCCGGCAAAGACGAGTCTGGTTTCCGGATGGAACGGGAAAAAGGCGGCGAAAGCGTTCAGAACCATTCCAAGGTTCTTGTGCGGATAGCTGTTGCCCACGCAGAGGAAATACGGATGGCCCGCAAGTGACGCAGGGAGATTTCCGGCTGGCGCAGGGAGCTCAGTGACCCCTTCGTTGATCACTTGGATCTTTGCGTTGTCCGTAGTCGAAAAGTGAAAAAGAATCGAATCTTTTACCGCCTGCGATGGAGCGATGATCCCACGAGATTTTACCACAGCCTGGCGCAAAACGGCACGGTACGCGAGGTACTTCAGTGTATATAACGCCGCAGGCAGAGTCGTTGCCCGGGCGGAGCGAGGTTCTTCGAGCAAAATCAGGTCGTGAATCGTCGCAACAAATGGCGTTTTCATCAGCATCGCCACGTTCCAGTGCGGCACATGGACGAGATCGAGCTTTTCGTTGTCGATAAGCGCCGGCATCCGGAGCTGTTCAGCGGCGCCATACCAGTGAATGTCAGCCTCGCGTACCTCAAAGTGGGCGGCCTTCGGGATCAGGTCCCGGGCCTCTGGTTTCACGAACAGCACGTAGCGGATCCCATCAGACCGGCGTGCCAGGCGCTTCACAAGCTCCTCGACATACCGCCCAATCCCCCCACCCCCCACGCGCGGCCCATACATGCGTGCATCAATGCCGAGTTTCATACGGGCAGTATAGCAAATCGCGAGGGGTTGGGGAGGTTTGGGAAGTTCGGAAGGTTGGGGAGGTTGGGGTTGAAAAAACTATTGGAAAAGCTTAGGATCTTCGGCGGAGGTGAATATGATTGGATGGGTCCTTATCAAGATGCAGGACAGGCTCAACATGAAGTACAGATCAGAGAGTCGATTCCGCCTGTTTCAGGCGATAGGAAACGTCGTGGCTTCAGGTGGAATGCTGGTGGGCGCCGTCCGGCAGTATTTCCTCGAAAGTCCTGTCTATCTCATCGTGTTCTTTTTTGTCGCTGCACTCAGTTTTGGGTTGTTGGCCAAACGAGCTTTCAGGCTCTCACGTCGTTTCAAGCGACTCATCATCACCTGATGGCGCTCCAGGAGGATTCCGTGCCCATGACAAGAAAAGAGCGTCGCGACGACAGCAGGGATACCAGAGAAAAGGAAGTAGAACACTACACCTGGTGGCAGGGAAGAGGCCCCACGGAGTACGAGGTGATAATGGTCTACATCAATGATCGTTTCCAAAAGATGTACTTCACTGGAACGGTACGTCAAAACAAAACCGACAACTGAATCGCACCCGCGTAGACAAAGAGCACCCAGCTCGTCTGCCGGGTGCTCATTATTTCTGACTACTATTCGTGCCCAGCCGCTTCTCTCAATGTTTCCAAGGTCTTTCGCGCGGTCTCTCCCCAATCAAACCCCTTCGCTCGTTCCAATCCACGCGCCGATAATTTCGCTTGTAACTCTTGGCTACCGAAGAATTGCTCAAGGCACATTTCGATGCGATTCGGGTCGATTGGGTCTGCATACATCGCCGCGTCACCGGCAACTTCCGGGAGCGCACCGCGCGGACTGGTGATGACCGGCGTCCCGCTCGCCATCGCCTCAAGGACAGGCATGCCGAACCCTTCCATGTGAGATGAAAAAAGAAACACGGACGCGAATCGGTAGAGCGCCGGACGGTCAGTGTCGGGGACGTAACCTAGACGAGTAACCCACTCATCCTTTCGTCCTCCCAAACCTTCCGAACCTCCCAAACTTCCCCAACCTTTCGATCCCACGAGAACGAGTTCGAGTCGATCGCCGGTCTTCTCGCGGTACATTCGGACCGCCTCGATGATTCCGTCGACGTTTTTACGCGCTTCGATGGTTCCAAGGAAGAGAGCGAAGCGCTTCGGAAGATTCAAGCGCGATCGCACGCCGTGATCCTGTGGCGTCGGCTTCGGCGAAAAGATCGGATCCACGCCGTGTGGGATTATACGAATTTTCGACGGGTCAGCGCCAAGGAAAGCCTGTGCTTCTCGCGCGGTGCTTTCAGACGGAACGATCAATCGCGTTGCGCGATCGACGAGCACTTTCGGTCGGACGATCTTGTGCCAGAGCCTTGTCTTTGGAGAAAACCAGGACGGATTTACCAGCCAGCTCGCGTCGTGGATCGTGAGGACCATCGGGATTCCAGCCGAGAGGGGAGTCACATGTAGATTCGGCACGAAAACTACGTCGAATCGGCCTTTTACGAGCTTATCGAGCTTCGGAAATGCCAACGCCATGGACGCAAACAACGCCCGGTTGGGCGCGTGGATGTGAACGTGTTTTGCGTTTAGCGGAAGTGAAAAGGGAAGCGTTGGTTTTCGAAAGCCGGTCGAAAGCAACGTGTACGAAACGGTCGGATCAAGCGGAAGAAGCGCACGCAAAAGTTCGCGCGCGTACTGACCGACTCCGCTCGGAGTTCCTCCTCCAAGATGTCGGATGTCTATGAGAATGTTCACAGATTATTTCCGAAGTTTCTCCTCGACGAACGCCTTGAGCTTGGCTTTAAATTGCTCCGTAGAAAACTTTTCCGCATGGGTTCGGATCGCCGCTGGATCGTACTTCGCATTGTCGAATCGAATGAGATGATCCGCAAGCTCTTCCCAACTTTGCTCATCGAGGAACTCTCCCGTCACGCCTGGAACAACCGTCTCTGTCGCTCCACCGCGATTGAACGCAATCACCGGCCGGCCCGCGGCCATCGACTCAACCGCCGTCATCCCGAAGTCTTCCTCCTGCGGATGAATGTACGCCTTGGCGTTCGCGTACAGCTTCGCCTGCTCGGCGAGCGTAACGCGACCGAGAAATTCGACGTTCCCTTTGGCCATCGCCTTCAACTCCGCCTCCGCAGGGCCAGAACCGAAAATCTTCACAGGAATGCCGGTTTTATTGGCTGCCTGCACCACAAGGTCGAACCGTTTGTACGGAACGAGTCGTCCGCCAGCGAGGAAATAACTCTTTGGCGCATCAGAAATCGCAAACTTCGACACATCAACCGGCGGATGGATGATAGTGCTCGGTGCTTCGTAATATTTATTGATGCGTTCCTTCACCGTCGCAGAATTCGCGATGAAATGGTCGACGCGATCTGCCGCATGGCGATCCCAAACCCGCAGCATCGAGAGCAGGGGAGGCAGGAACATCTTGATCGGCTTTGGAACCTTGAGCTCGTTCACATAGCTCACGGAATCCGACCACAGGTAACGCGTCGGCGTGTGGCAGTAGCAGATGTGAATGGCTCCAGGGCGCGTGATGATGCCTTTGGAGAATGCACTCGAGCTCGAGACCACTACATCGAACTCCCGCAGGTCGTAGGACTCCGTAGCGGTTGGCATGAGGGCGATGTACCACTGGTAGCGGGACTTCGCGAACGGGAGCTTCTGGAGGAACGAAGATCGAATGTCCTTGTCCTTGAACGACGGCATTTTGGCCGCATCAAAAACGAGGGTGTAGGTGGGTGCCTCGGGCCAGATTTCCTGGAGAACCCGCAGCACCTGTTCCGCACCCCCGTCTTGGACGAGGTGGTCGTGGACAATCGCGAGTTTCATGAGGATCGTGGGGTGGTGAGGGCTGTAAGGGTTGTAAGGATGGTAAGGGGTTGGTTCGATCTTTCGCCCTTACAGTCCATTACCGCCCTTACCATCCTTACAGCCCTTTTAATACGCCCCTCCTCTAAACAAAACAGCAAAGGGGGTCTTGAGCAAGATGTAGAGGTCGAGCCATGGGCTCCAGCGCTCTATATAGCTCACATCTAGGCGGACTTCTTCGTCAAAGTCAAGGTCGGCACGGCCGCTAATCTGGGCCATTCCGGTGATTCCAGGCTTAATCGTAAGCACTTTGCGCTGGTGCGGCTTGTAGTTAGCGACCTCCTCCGGGAGATGTGGGCGTGGACCGACCAGCGACATGCGGCCTAGCAGGACGAGGTAAAACTCCGGCAGCTCATCGAGCGAGTATTTGCGCAGGATCTTTCCTACGCGGGTGACGCGCGGATCGTCCTTGAGTTTGAACATGGGGGATCCTTCCCGAAGGTTGCCGTACTTTTTTACGAAGTCAGGATCGAATCGGAACAGGTGGGCGTCCTTGATCATCGAACGGAACTTGAAGTAGTGGAACGGCCGGCCTGAACCGCCCATGCGCAGAACTTTCTTGCCATTCGGAAGGCGGGAGAAGAATACGCGCCCAGGACTCTCGATGAAAAGGGCGATGGCGACCACGATTTGAATCGGTAAGGTTGCAATGATGAGAACGAGCGATCCGACGATGTCGAAAATGCGCTTGTAGATGGCGCCCCAACCATCGAGGGGAGTCTTCTGTACTTCGATGACGGGAATCCCCGTGAACGTATGGATAATCGATCGTCCGGCTGCCGCGGCAAAGAGATCGGCGACGTAGCGGAAGCCCAGGTGTTCGTTTTCGGTAAACGAAAGGATCTCAAAGGCGTCCTTTCGGCTCATTTCCGGATCGACGAGGAAAATTTCATCGACCTGGTCCTTGGATTTGAGGGCATGGATGTGTTCGCGGGCGGCTTCATCGAACTTAGGAAAATGACCGGCGACATGGAAGCCGAACCGATGACGGGCTTTGAAGAATTTCTCGAGCTCGTCTCCGGAATGGCTGTTGCCGATGAGGACGACCTTATGTTCGCCGATGCCGGCGTAAAGGAGACTGCGCTGGACAAGACGAACCGCGATGCGTGCCGCGCAGACGAAAATGATTGCCAGGATCCATGCGGCGACAGCGATGAAACGCGATTCAAAAAGCGTGCGGGAGAAGAAGAGAATGGAGAACACTCCGGCCATGCCGGCAGAGCAGGCAAGGAATACGCGCGTAAGCTCTGTCGCCATCGCGCGCCGGCGCATGCCGTACAATCCGCTCACGGCAAAGATGACCATCCACCCAAAGGAGACGAGCGTCGCTACCGGAAGATAGTTCTCGATGGTGAGGTCGAAGGTGACGGGTCGGAGGTTCACGAAATACGGGTGCAGACGCAAATGGAACGCCGCAATAGACGCCGCGATGAGGGCCAGCAGATCCACGGGGAGGAGAACGATCGTGAAGAATAGCTCTGAGCGCTTCATAGTAGGCGTATGGTAGCAAAAACCCCCGCGGTAAGCGAGGGTTTTAGCTGTCCTGGGAGCGGCCTGTAAGCCGAATTTTGTCTTCTCCGCACGGGTTAGGTGCGCAGGAGACGGCCATCTCTCTGGTCCATACATTGCTGCATGGCTCGTGCGAGCTACCAAACTTGCTCTTGCACCGGAACGGGTTTGCATCGCCTGCATGTCACCATGCAGGGAGAGGTGCAGCGTCTTGCGACACATCACCTCACTTTTCACCTTGAGCGGCCATGCTTGCCAGGCAGCTGCCTGGCTTGCGCGAAGGCCGTCAGTATTGTCTCTGTGGCTACGTCCCCAGACCTTTCGATCTGGTTTCGCACTCCCCGTCCTATCTTCAGGGGAGACTTTCCCTAGGCTTATTATGAGATCCAAAAGCGTGAATTGCTCCAACGCCTCTACATCCCACAGGTATACCCGGTCGCCGTTAGCGACGTTCCTTGGCGTAGCACCTTGCGATGCCACGGGTGTTCGGACTTTCCTCAGCGAATCTTGCGATCCACCGTAGCCGTCCGGCCGTCCCAGGACCGCCGGAATATAACACGATTGGGCGGGTTGGTCAACAGTTAGAGCGCCACCCCAATCCTCTCCCGCACCTGCTTCATGCGCCTCTGCGCTTGCTCCCGCGCCCTCTGCGCCCCCTCATTAAGAATCGCCTTGAGATCATTTTCGTGTTCAACAAATGTCTTGATTTTGGCCTGTAACGGGGCCAACCAGAGGTTCAGAACCTCCGCGAGATCGCCCTTGAAGTCTGAGTATTGTTTGCCGATATATTCCGTCTCGATGGCCTCAACTGATCGGTGCGTGATGAGCGAATAGATCGCGAGTAGGTTCGAGAACGCAGGGCGATCGTTGCCACCTCGAATTTCGCTTCCGGAATCCGTCACCGCACCCTTAATCTTTTTCACGACCGTGTCCGCATCGTCCATGAGGGAGATGTAGTTCTTCGCACTCGGAGCCGACTTCGACATTTTCTTCATCGGGTCATCCAGTCCCATAATGCGGGCGCCGACTTCGCGGATCTTCGGAACTGGGACCACGAACGTTTCGCCGAAGTCGCGGTTGAAGCGGATCGCCAAGTCGCGAGCGAGTTCGACATGTTGTTTCTGATCTTCGCCGACGGGAACGACTTCCGTGTCGTAGAGAAGAATGTCCGCGGCCATGAGCACAGGGTATCCGAAGAGGCCCATAGAAACGCTTTCGCCTTTGCCCTTCGCCTTATCCTTGAACTGGGTCATCCGTTCAAGTTCGCCGACCTTGGCAATGCAGTTCAAGACCCAGGCGAGCTCCGTGTGTTCGGAGACGGCCGACTGCTGGAAGAGTGTCGTCGTCTTCGGATCGATGCCAGCCGCAAGATACGTGGCGGCGGCGAAGAGAATGTTCTTCCGTAGCTCCTCCGGCTTCTGCGGAACCGTAATCGCATGGTAATCGACAATGAACATCGAGAGTTTATGGTCTCGTTGCAAGGCAACCGCGGGTTCAATCGCCCCAAACCAGTTTCCGATATGGAAAAAATTGGTCGGTTGCAGAGCGGTCAGAGCTTTTATCATACGGCTGCATGGTAACAGGGGAGCCAGAAAAGGAAAACGCCCCATGTGGGGCGTTCCTTGTCTGTCTAGACTTCGATCAGGACTGGGAGAATCATTGGGCGGCGTTCCGTCTTCTGGAACAGGTACGCTCCAACTTCATCGCGGATGAGCGTCTTGATGTGCTCAGGATCCGCTTCGCTCTTGGTGGTTTTCTTGAGGACGTCCTGGACCTTCTTGGCGGTCCCTTCGACGAGTTCCTGGTGGTCCTTCATGAAGATGAATCCGCGGCTAATGATGTCCGGCACGCCTACGAGATCTCCCGTATGCTTGTCGGCCTTCACCACCACGATCACCATACCGTCCTCAGCGAGGGCCTGACGATCACGCAACACGACCTGCGAAACGTCGCCGACCCCGAGGCCGTCCACGAACACGTAGTCCGTGACGAGCTTCTCCTGGGTCATGCGGCCGCCGCCTGGCCAGTATTCCATGACCTGGCCGTTGTCTACGACGAAGACATTTTCCTCCTTCCAACCCATGGAGTAGGCCACCTGGGCGTTCTCGCGCAGGAGGAAATGGTTGCCTTCGATAGGCACGTAATACTTTGGCTTGAACAGCGCGAGCATGAGCTTAATGTCCTCCTGCTGCGCGTGTCCGCCGGCGTGCACGTCCATCATCTTGTAATGGATGACGCGGGCGCGCTTGCGGTAAAGCGTGTCCTGCAGGCGCTGAATGGACCCTTCATTCCCCGGAATGACGGAGCTCGAGAACACCACCGTGTCGCCTTTGATGATTTTAATGGATCGATGTTCGTCACTGGCAATTCGATTGAGGGCCGCGTTCTTTTCGCCCTGCGCACCGGTACAGACGATCACCAGATTTTCTGGTGGAACGCTGTCCGCATCCTCGATGGGGATGAAAGTATGAGGAGAAACCTTGATGAACCCAAGCTCCTTGGCGATTTCGACGTTGGTCTTCATGGAGAAGCCGTCGAGTGCCACCTTCTTGCCAAGCTTTTCAGAAATTTCGATGATCTGCTTGATGCGGCCGAGAAGGGAAGCAAACGTCCCGACGATTACACGTCCTGGAGCCTTCTCAATGATGCGTTCAATCTCCTCACCAATGACCTTTTCAGAAACCTGGTGGCCAGGCTTGGAGGCATTGGTGGAATCGCCCATGAGACACAGCACGCCCTTTTGTCCGATGGCGGCGATCTTCTGGAAATCCGCATGCACGGTGCCGGTTGGATGGAAATCGAACTTCCAGTCGCCGGTGTGACACACCACACCTGCTGGAGTTTCGATCACAATCCCGACAGCATCAGGGATGGAGTGATTGATGTGAAAGAAGCTGACCTTAAAGACACCGAGCTGCAGGACCTGATCCACGCCCGTGATCTTCACGTTCAGCGGTGGGGACTGAAAATCTTCCTGGCGGCGCTTAATAATCGCGGCGGATACCGGAAGGGCAAAAATTGGCGGGTTGCCGATCTTTGGCACGTTGTGCGGGATCCCACCGATGTGGTCGTAGTGGCCGTGCGTGATGATAATGCCGCGGACGTTCTTTTCCTTCCCCTTGATGTAACTCATGTTGGGGATGATGTAGTCAACGCCCGGCATGTCTTCTTCAGGGAACTGAAGGCCCATGTCTACGAAGATGATGTCATTGCCGTATTCAAGCAGGGTGCAGTTGCGCCCAACTTCCTCGCAGCCGCCCATGACCGCAATGCGAAGCTTATCGCCGGTGGCGGGTGGCTTGGTGGCTGGCTGCGCTTCTGGGCCGGTTGGGTGCGCGGCAGCGGCGGGGGCAACGTTTGGCTTCACAGTATCGCGGGTGAACACCTTGCCGCGGAACTTGTCGAAACGTCCCTGTCCGTTTGGATTTGGGCGTGAGGAGTTGCTCGGCGCTGGGCGTCCGCTCGGACGGTCGTTGCGGCGTGGGGCTGGGGTCTGGGGCTTAGGGTCCATAGCAAAAAATACAGTTAGTAGTTTGTAGTAAGTAGTTAGTAGTTTGAAAAATTCGTTCCGATGGTCAAAGACCATGAGCGAGCAACAGCGAGTCGAATGGTGCCCAGAGAGAGACTCGAACTCTCAAGCCCGTAAGGGCACAGGCTTCTGAGACCTGCGCGTATACCAATTCCGCCACCTGGGCAAAACCGCTACTTCAACACCTTCTTTGTTTTCACAAACCACTTGGAGATCGTGGAAAAACGGTCTGGAGGGGTCAGAATGCGATCAATCGTCACGTCACGAAGCTTGCTGGCGTAGGCATATGCATACGTAGAACGGTAGAGAAATACGGCAGGCACCTCATCGGCGAGGATGGTTTGAAATTCCTTGTACTTGGCTTCTCGTACGGTTGGATCCACGGTCGCACGCGCGTCCTCTAACAACGTGTCTACGTTGCGGTTCGCGTAATGCGCCAAATTGAGTCCGCCGTTGCCGATCTGAGAAGAATGCCAAAACGGATAGGGATCAGGATCGCCTCCCGTTAAGGTTTCCGTGAGAAGAATTTCGTAGGCTCCTGGCTTTACGACGGAGTCGAGGAGATTCTCGGCGGGCACAACCGCAATCTCTGTTTTTATGCCGGCCGCCTCGAACTGAGCCTTCAGAAGTTCTGCCGTGCGCACGAACTTCGGTTTCTGTACCGTGGTAATGGTAACAGAAAGCACCGATGCTGTCGAGGGGTCTGCATTCTCCGGAAGCTGCTTTTTGCGGGCATCCGCTATATCTTTCGGGAGAGAACGGTATGGTTGACCTTCCGTTTTTATGAACTTCGCGCCTTCAAGCAGCGCGATGGCGGCCCCTGGGTCGAAGGGATGTTTTGCAAGATCCACGCTTGCTCCAAGAATCCCGTCAGGGATTGGGGAATAAGCCGTTTGACCGTTTCCATGCAGTGCTTCACGAACGAGCGCCTCCCGATCAATGAGACGTTCGAGCGCTTGGCGCACAGCGAGCGATTTTAAGGCTGCGTGCTTGTCTTGGTTGAATGAAATGGAAGCCGTAAGAGGAATGGAAGGGTGAGCCAAACTGGCGATGGAGGATTTGAGGACGCGATCCTCTTGTTCTGGTGGCACAAAGGCAACCCCCTCGACATTGCGGTTGTCGAGCGCGGAAATGGCATCCTCGGCATTTGCGTAGAATTTAGCCGTGAACGTCTCTAGGAACGGCTTCTCGTCATAGAAATTTGCATTGCGCTCGAGCGTATAGGAAAGAATGGTCCCCTTTTTGTCTTTCGAAAATTCCTTGAACTTAAATGGACCGCTCCCGATAGGTTCAAGGTTGAGGGCTGCAAGCGGAACATTTTTTGCTGGAATGTCTACCCAGAGCTCGGAGGGAAGAATACCGAACGAAAGGCTTGCGATGAATGGGGCAAATGCCTTGGTGAGTTCAAAAGAAACCGTAAGGTCGTCAACTTGGCTGATGGTGATGCCACGAAAGCTCACCGCAAGAGGTGATCGATATTCCGGATTTTGAACGGCCGCAAAAGTAAACAGGACATCGCTTGCACGGACAGATGTGCCATTGTGGAAGTGCGCATCCTCACGAAGCTGGACTGTATAGGTCTTTCCGTCTTCCGAGATGGTGATTTCTTCCGCCAGGTCATTTACGATCCCCTCGATGGGATCCCAACGTACAAGTCCGGAAAAAATAAGATGCGATAAATCTGCATCCGCGTCACTTGTGGAGGCGTAAAGCGGATTAATGAATCTCGGTTCTCCAATAAAGGCTTCTGTATAGGTTCCGCCAACGGCTGGGACCTCGGCACGGTGCGTGAGTACGTACCAAGTGGCGAGAATGGCAAGGGAAGCGATTCCAACGCCCAGGCAGATACGGAGAGTGAGTCGTTCCGTGCTCGTAAGCAGCCGTGGAAGATGTTTCCACTGGCGAAGGCTTGGGAAGCGAGAACGCTTCAAGGTTGAAAGAACCTGACGCATTGCCAGGTCCTTTGAATGCGATTGTTTACGTTGGAACACAGGTTAAACCAGTGTATTCGCAAGAGCGGTTCCGAAGAACAAAATAGCGAAAACGATTGTGGCCTGAAAGAGGGCTTTCTCAACGCCACGCTTGGTGCGGTACACATTGCCTTCTCCGCCAAAAGCGCTCGAAAGGCCGGCGCCGCGGGACTGCATGAGAATGCTGGCAGTGAGGAGGCCGGCTAAGACGAGCTCGCTCCAATTGAGGATGGTGGAAATCATAGATTTGGTTGGCAAGAATCTATCAAAAGTAACCTCTTACGTCAACGCTTGGGGATCTTGCGTCCTGCAAAGCGTTTCATCCCACGTCCGCTCACCTTCATCGTCGGCCGGAGCTTCTTCTGCCGTTTCTTGAATTTTTCGTCCGTAGTACGGACGTCCCGCTCGTGCTCCTCCATACCTCACCATGATATACTTCCTTTCACTATGTGGGGAGGGCGCATCAGAATTGGGCGAGTGCTTGGAGGGGTTGCCATCATCTGTGCAATCGGTGCGTTTGGGGTATTCGCGTGGCGCGTGACCCACTACGCGCGTCTCATCCGCTCCGGGGAACTCGATCCGTCGCAACTCGCCTTTCTTTCCGCCTACACCCCGAGCTCCATCGCCGCTTCCATCCCTCTTACAGGAACTTCGACGAACGTGGCGACCACGGACGATCCGTCCCTTGGAAACGCCAAGGCCCCGATCACCATCGTGGAGTTCGCCGACTTCGGCTGTCCGTACTCGCGCGAGTCTAGTTTCGTCGTTCGATCAGCCGCGCTCAAATATGGAGACAAGGTTCGGTTCATCTATCGGGACTTTCCCATCACGGAACTTCATCCGCTCGCGGAGATGGCGGCACAAGCGGCCAACTGCGCGGGGGACCAGGGGAAGTTTTGGGAATATCACGATAAGATCTACGCAAACCAGTCAGTAGTGTCGGCAAACGAGCTCCAGACCTTCGCCCGTGCGCTCAATTTGAACGAGGCGACCTTCCGTTCCTGTCTTTCGAGCGGAAAGTACGCAAAGGAAGTCGCCGCCGATTTCGCCGATGGGGTCGCCGCAGGCGTGAAAGGCACCCCGACCTTCTTCGTGAACGGAACCATGATCCCTGGATCTATCCCCGCCGATGTCCTGGACGCGCTTATTCAACGGGCCCTCAAGTAGAACCGATATGCGACGTGTCTTTGCCTCCATCCTCCTCTCTATCGCCACACTGCTCTTAGCGTTGCCGATGCCAGCAGGCGCGCAGTCGGGCCCTGCGTGCGATTGTTGGTGCGAGACGAGTAAGTTCGCGCAGCTTAAGGGAAAGACAATTGCGGAGGCGTGTAGCGCTGCCTGTGCCAGCGATGGAAATGCCATGATCGTCTGTGCACAGACACTCGATCAACATCCGGACACCGGCTTGTTCTGTTTTACCAAAAAACAATGCACATCCTTCAAATCTCCTGATGGAAAAATAACCGGTGAGTTTCAAGATGATGCCCCGAGATGCTCACGAGAACGAGGGTATTGTTTTCCAATCAATTCAGAAGGGATTTCACTTTCCATTCCTCTTGGAGCAGGAGTCATTACTGTGACAGACCTTGGGGATTATATTGAGAAGGCTTACCAGTTTTTGCTTGGGGTATCAGTCACTATTGCAATCGTCCTTTTGATGATCGGAGGGTTGCGATATATCCTTGCGGCGCAGACGGGGGAGACGGCAAAGGCCAAGGGGATGATCCAAAATGCGGTCATCGGTCTCGTTCTTCTTATGGGTGCCTACGTAATTCTCTTCACCGTGAACCCGCAGCTCGTAAAATTACAGGTCCCAAGCATGCCGATGCCTCGGAACGTAGCTCTTACCGGAGGGTTCAGTTGCGAAGAATTGATTGAGAAAAAATTTACGATTGGTGATAAAAATAGTAAACCAATTACTTCTGGGAAGTGTGGGGATAAAGGAGTGATCATAAAAAACGAAGCTGGTGTTGAACAGGCTGACGGTTCCTTGTGCTCTTTCCGAGGGTCTGTGACAGGAAAAGATTGTAACGGTGAGGCCGGCAAGCTGTGTGCAATTCAGCCAGATGGGAAAGGGATCTGTACGAGATGTGAAGAGGTGGTTTCCGACTCCAGCAGAAATCCAGGTAAAGTGCCTCCTTCGGCGGCAATTTGCAGTACCTTGTCCAGGAACGTCGTCATGAATAACGAGAAGTTAGTTTCTAAAGAGCAGTGCTTTTATACAAAGGACATTAATGCCATCTCGAGCGGTGGTGAGATGCTCGCATTTGCTACTGCTGCGATCGGAACTGCAGCCGCTGCGTTCGTGCTCAGCGGTGGGACCGCGGCTGTTGGAGCGGTCGGAGCGGCATCTGGCGTGGTTGGTACAACCGCGGCGGCTGTCAGTGCCGGGTCGATTATTGTCTCTAGCCTATGGTCAGGGACCAAGGTGACGGGAGCCCTACTTGTCGCGGGGTATGCAGATGATGTGGCGACAGGGACATGTGCGATGGTTCCGATTGTTTGCAACACCATAAAAAATTGTGAACAATATGAGAGTTTGAAAGTGCAAAATGAAATGGCGACGGGAACAACGATTACGAGCATGACCCATCTTCAACCCGGACACTTTATGTCGGGGGAAGTAACCCTCAAGCTGATGTGTGAGACTGATCCTTGTGGTGTGGAGCAAAAGATCGGCAAGAAATGTGCATTTGTCCCTGGGACTCTTTTAGATTCCTGTATCACCCCTGGCGCCGCACAAAAACGATTTGATTCAGGCGAAGCACCTGCTGGTGCGCGCGAGTAAATTAGTGATATCTATCCCCGCCCCTTGCCCGGCGGGGTTTTGTTTGATAGCATCGCACGCACTATGTCTCAACGCTCTTCCCACACCGATTTCATCTCTGTCCGCGGCGCCAGAGTTAACAATCTGAAGAACGTGAATGTAGATATTCCGAAGGGGAAGTTGGTGGTGTTCACTGGCCTGTCCGGCTCCGGAAAATCTTCGCTCGCGTTCGACACGGTGTATGCCGAGGGGCAGCGCCGCTACATGGAATCGCTTTCGAGCTACGCCCGCCAGTTCTTGGAACTGCAGGACAAGCCGGACGTGGATGAGATTACGGGACTCTCGCCGACCATCGCCATCGATCAGAAGTCTTCTTCGCATAACCCGCGCTCCACCGTTGGGACCGTCACGGAAATCTACGATTTCCTCCGTTTGCTTTTCGCCCGCGCTGGCCGCGTGCACTGTCCGACCTGCGGCGATGCGGTGTCCGAGCAGAAATTGCCGCAGATCCTCGAGCGCATGCGCATCCTTATGGGGAAGGGCACGATCCAACTCTTCGCTCCGGTCATTCGCGAGCAGAAAGGCGAACACAAGGCCGCCCTCGTGGCCGCGCTTGATGCCGGATTCACCCGCGTGCGTTTCGACGGTCTTCTTATGGATACCGATGAAGCCATCGCCATGCGCAAGGACAAAAAGAAGTCGCATTCCGTGGACATGCTCGTCGTCGAGCTCCTCGCAGGGAACACGTACGACAACGCCACGCTCGAGAACTTCGTAAAGAAGGCGCTTGAGTACGGAAACGGGCTCATGGTCGCGGTGAATGATGATACGGGAGACGAAACGCTTTTCTCGCAGAGTTTTTCCTGCCCGCGCTGTGGCGTGAACCTCCCAAAACCGGAGCCACGCCTCTTTTCCTTCAATTCCCCTCATGGCGCCTGCCCAGACTGTACCGGCCTTGGCGTGAAGCTCGTCCTCGAAGCTGACCTCGTGATCCCAAATCCCCGCCTCTCCTTCGCAGAAGGCGCCGTGCGCCCTTGGACGCGCATCGCCGGGAACCAGACCAGCTACCAGCGCCTCCTCGAACTCGTCGCCAAGCGCCACAAGTTCTCCATGAGCGTCCCCGTCGAAAAGCTTCCAAAGGATAAGTTCAAGATTGCCCTCGAAGGAACGGGTGATGAGACGTACGAACTCGACGGCGCACAGGTCACCTTCCCAGGCGTGCTCGCCCAGCTCGAAGCCAAGTACAAGGAAACCGATTCCGAGTACGTCCGCACCGAGCTCGAGACTTACATGCGCACCATGATGTGCCCGGCCTGCATGGGGAAGCGCCTGCGCAAGGAAGCGCTCGCGATCCTCATTGGTACGCGTAACATTGCTGATGTCGTGAACCTTCCGATCGGCAAGGCGTTCGAATGGTTCGCATCGTTCGCACAAAAGAAAGGGAAGTCCGATGTGACCTGGGATGATCTTTCGAAGGAAGAACGGATGGTCGCAGAACGCGTCGCGAAGGAAGTCGTCGCTCGTCTCACGCACCTTACGGATGTCGGTCTCGGCTATCTCACGCTCGACCGTTCCGCGATGTCGCTCTCCGGCGGGGAAGCGCAGCGCGTGCGCCTTGCGACCCAGCTTGGAAGCTCGCTCTCCGGCGTCATTTATATTCTTGATGAGCCGTCCATCGGGCTGCACTCGCGCGACAACGACCAGCTCATCGAAACCATCAAGCGCCTGCGCGACCTAGGAAACACTGTAATCGTCGTCGAACACGATGAAGCGATGATTCAGGCGGCGGATTACGTCTTCGACGTGGGTCCAGGAGCGGGGGAGTACGGCGGGGAGATTGTTGCCGAAGGAACTCCTGCCCAGCTCGCGAAGAATAAGGAGTCGCTGACCGGCGCCTACCTTTCTGGTGCGAAGAAGATCGAGCTTCCACGGAACTATCGGAAGGGAAACGGAAAGTCGGTTCGTATCGAGGGAGCTACGGCCTTCAATTTAAAAAATGTATCCGTAGATATTCCGCTTGGAAAATTAGTGTGTGTAACCGGCGTTTCCGGCTCCGGAAAATCCACGCTGATTCTGGATATTCTCGGAAACACGCTTTCCAGGCACTTTTATCGAGCAAAAGTTTACCCAGGTGCCCACAAGGAAATTAAGGGCATTGAACACATCGATAAGGTTGTGGCCGTGGACCAGTCGCCGATCGGACGGACTCCGCGTTCGAATCCTGCCACCTACACTGGCGTCTTCACCGCCATCCGCGACCTCTTCACCGAGGTGCCGGAAGCGAAGATCCGCAAGTTCGACGCCGGACATTTCAGCTTCAACGTGAAGGGCGGAGGACGTTGCGAGGCTTGTGGCGGAGACGGGATGCGCTGCATCGAAATGCAGTTCCTCCCGGACGTGTACGTGGAGTGCTCCGAGTGTCATGGCACGCGTTATAACGCGGAAGTTCTCGAGGTCCACTACAAGAGCAAGTCGATTGCGGACGTCCTTTCGATGACGGTGGAGGAAGCCCGCCGTTTCTTCGCGGACCAGCCCGCCATCTTCGACAAGCTCGATGTTCTGCATGAGGTCGGGCTCGGGTATCTGCGCCTTGGCCAGAGCGCCACCACGCTCTCCGGCGGAGAAGCCCAGCGTGTGAAGCTTTCGACGGAACTCTCGCGCCGCGCCACGGGACGCACGATGTATATTCTCGATGAGCCGACGACGGGTCTGCACTTCGAGGACATCAAGCGCCTCATGGGAGTGCTCCACCAGCTTGTGGAGAAGGGGAACACCGTTACCATCATCGAACACAACCTGGACGTCATTAAGGGGGCCGACTGGGTCATCGATATGGGTCCGGATGGCGGAGATGCCGGCGGACGCGTGGTTGCGGAAGGGACGCCAAAGGAAGTGGCGAAAGTAAAAGAAAGCGTGACAGGGAAGTTTCTCAAAGCGATTTTCTAGAAAAATACGGGCCAACACGGCCCGTATTTTTGTCCTTTACAAAGGGAAATAAAGGGGTAAGATCATTGACAGAAGTCGATTTTTAGGCTATATTGCGCGGTCCTTCATAAGGAGGGCTTGTACAAGCAGTAATCAATATTGACCCTATGTTTAAACCACTTGTGATCTCGGCAGTCGCTTTGTCTGCCGCCCTCGCTCCTCTCGCTACCGGCGTCCACGCGGACGTTGGTGGATTTGAGCGTGTTGTCACCGAAGCGGTCTGGCACTACGACGGCTATTCCGTCGAACGCCTTCCGTTTGCTACCGGCGCCCTTGGTCCATACACTTTGGGTGGAAACGTGTTTATCGCGGAGCCAACCGGCGCCTGTGGCGCTTCTGGCTGCGAGCGCTATGACCTTGTTCTGTTGAACAGCGGGTCCATGAAGCGCATTCAGAACGTGCCAGCGGGAGCCTTTTCCCCAGAGCGCGTAGAGAAGAACGGCACACGTCTCGTGTACGCCATTCCTACCGGCCTGTCCGACAGCCGCTGGAACGTAAAGGAAGTTAACCTTGCTACCGGCGAGGTTACAGATCTCCTTACGAACGTCTTCTTTGCGGAAGCGACAAAAATTGATGTGTTCGTGGAAGGGAAGAACGTGTTCTTCCAGGTTGAAATGAACCACACCAACACCAATAAGGCCTTTAAGCAGGCCGCGGTGTATGTGTACGACTATGAGGAGCAGAAAGCTCGTCCGCCTACCGAACGCTTCCAGCTGAATCGTGAAGAGATTCAGGATGTCTTCAACGGCGAAGTCCTCGTAAAGATGGTCTTCCCGAACGGAGACAAGCAGCTCTGGTTCATGGATGCGAAGATCGTCGATGCCCGTCGTGGCAAGGCGGTATTCGTGCCAACAAGCTACACCATCAGCTCGGAAGACCTCGTGGCCGCCCACTACCTTTCGAATGGGTCCATTGAGTACTTCCAGTTCTACACGCGCCACACCTACAACCCAAAGTTGCAGGCTGAGCCGACGAACTACCCAGGCCAGACCATTACTTGGTTCCGCCCTATCAAGGACGCCTACCAGATTAAGGGCAATCGTATGGCATGGATTGATGCAGAGGATCGCCTCTCACTTTCCACCTCCGGCGCCGCCAAGTTTATTGGCAACGCCGCATTCGGTCGGTTCTTGCTCACCAGCACGGAACTCTTCTCGGCAACCGCTAACGGCGGTTCTCGCACGAACGTGTTCGACATCGCTTCTGCTCCAAAGCAGGTGGCGATTGGAATCACCGGTGTGCGCGGAAACAAGGCCGTCGGCATTAATGCTGAGTCGCAGGTTGCCTTCCTCGACCGTGTCACGGGCGTTGCCCACGACATCGGCCGCGGAACCTCTGCCGCCATCGGCGCGGACAACCGTCCGTACTGGAAGGGCGTTGATGGCCGCATCTATGCGGCTACCATGAAGACTTCCATCCTGATCGATACGATGAACCCAACTTCCGGGATCTATGCCGTAAAAGCTCCTGGGAGCAAGACGGTGTATCTCGTAAAGAACGAGGTGCGCTTCGTCTTCAACGATGAGGTCACCTTCTTCACCTACTTTAAGAATTTTAGTGGCGTGAAGACGATCTCTGTGACCGAGCTCAACGCGATTCCATTCGGTGGAGTTGCACCAAAAGCAACCGTGGCTGCAGGAACCCTCGTTCGCATCTTCGGGGACACCAAGAACGTGTACGTTCTTGGATCCAACAACACCATCAATCGCATTGCTTCCCCTGACGTCGCCCTCCAGCTCTTCGGGGCTGACTGGCCGACCAAGGTGATCCAGCTCACGGAAGCGGAGTCGTTCAATGTCCGCCTCGGCGGCATCGTCCAGACCGCTCGTGACCTTGCGAATCTCTAAGAGCTAAAACAAAAACCCCAGCCGTAAGGCCGGGGTTTTTGTTTTAGCTGCGTTCCTTGAGCTTGCGCTTGAACGGCTTTTTCTGGTCGATGATGTAGGAAAGTTTCGCGCGGCGAACCTTGGCCTGCTTCACGAGTTCGATCTTTGAAACTACTGGGGAGCGAACTGGGTAGATCTTGTGGACGCCCCAGCCGTTGGCGTTCTTGCGCACCGTCATGGTGCGGGAGAGGCCGGCGCCGCGCAGTCCGAGGATCAAGCCCTCATAGATCTGCACGCGTTCACGGGCTTCGCCCTTGGCGGACACGTCCGAGATTTTCTCGTGGACGCGGACCGTCATGCCTGGCTTGAGGTCTTCTACGCGGATCACGGTGACTTCGCCCTGCTTAGGGGAAGCGACTTTGACCGAGTCGTTCGGGTTTACTACTTTTGCGTCGGACATAATGCGTATGAGCGCCTTCCAGAGGACCGCATCCTGACCCTCAACGGAGGGGAAGGATCTGCGTTCGTAGCCAGGCTGCTTGGTTTATAAGTGCCGGAACCTTAGCTGTGTGCAGGCAGATTGTCAAGAATGCGCTTAATGACCTGTTTGGCCTGGAAGGACGTGGTGTCTACCACCAGGTCATAGCGGGACCGGTCGGTAAAATCGACCCCATAGTACTTTTCATAGCGGCGCCGGTCCGAGGCCACGCGGGCGGCGATGGCCTCCTTGGCGTCGTCCACGCTCGCATACGGGCGCTCATCAGGCCGGGCGTGCTTCTGGGAGGCCCCATAGATGCGGCGGGCGCCTTCCACATCGTCTACGTCGAGAAAGACCTTGAACGAGCGGGGGATGAAGTGCCAGGACAGCCGGCCGTCCACCACGAAGCTTTCGCCGGATTCCCCGAGCTTGGTCTGGTACGCGTCCGCATCGTTGTCTGTAAACGATTCACGTTCTCCAAGCTCGTTCAGCTGGTCGATGGTCAACCCGCGTTCCATCGCCATTTTGGCGCGCAGGTCGCCCATGGAATAGAAGGGAACGTTGAGTGATTTTGCGAGCTCGCGTCCGACCGTAGACTTTCCGGATCCAGGCATGCCCGTGATGGAGATGACCATATGCAGGATTTTAGAAATCGCCGAGAGGTATGTCTTTATGGCTGCTGACTTTGATCTGCTGCTTCGGCATGTTCGCGAGAAGGTCCGTCAGTTCTTTCGGCATGGGCGCTTCGAAGGTTTTTGAGGAACCGTCCAGCATCGGGATGGTGAGTTTGGCGGCGTGGAGAAATACGCGTCCAAGCTCAATCGGACGGATCTTTTTTATGACGCGGGTGTGCAATGTGTCACCGACGACAGGATGGCCGATGGCAAACATGTGCGCGCGGATCTGGTGCATGCGTCCCGTCTTGATGTTCACCTTGGCGAGCGTGGCGGTGCGGAAGCGTTCGATGACCTCATAATCCGTGATCGCCTCCATTCCATCCTGCGAGGTCGGCCGGCCAACCATGCGCCCGCTGCGCTGGGAACGCCCGATATTCAGAGTGATGGTGTCGAACTCCTTTGGGAGCTGTCCGTATACAAGAGCGATGTATTCCTTCACAACCGTTCGCTCCTTAAATGCTGTTTTTAAATTTTCGAAAGCTTCAGGAGTCTTCGCAATCACCATCACTCCGGATACGTCTCGGTCCAGGCGGTGGACGATGCCTGGGCGCACGGGATCATCGCCAACATTCTTGATGGCAGGAACATGCTTCACGATGGCATCCACGAGCGTCGGCTCCACATCCCCCTCGTTCACCTCATGCACAATAAGTCCCGCCGGTTTGTTGATGGCAAGAATATCCGCATTTTCAAAAAGAATGTCGAGGGCTGGCATAGGGTGCGTGAGTTAGTAGTTAGTAGATAGTAGTTAGTAGGGATGTGCGACGGAAAATCTACTAACTACTTACTACTATCTACTAACTACTTACTACTATCTACTAACTCTTGTTCTTTAGTTACCAAACAGCGTCACGACCCGGTAATACAGTCCAAAAAAGACGATCAAAAGGATCCCGCCGAGGATGAGTCCGGTAGAACCGAGCTCGCCGTCGTGGTCATGATTTTTCTTTGCGAGCCGATGGAAGATGAGTCCAGCGACCAGGCTGACTATTCCGAGAAGCAGAAATGGCATAGATATTTGATTGGTGGGTCCGGATGGACTCGAACCATCGACCACCGAGGTATAAGCTCGGCGCTCTAACCAACTGAGCTACGGACCCAAGTTTGCCGAGCGAGTAACCAGGTCCGACGCGCTGAGGCGGTCGGACCCCCGACCTCCCATCAGGGAGCGTCGGGGCTGAGCTACGGACCCGATGTCGGTCATTCTAACCCGGGGCGATGAGTTGTTCTACCTGTCGGGAGGCCGATTGTCAATGCAGCGGAAATCCCCGTATACTCTCTTTTACTATGTTTGGCATGCCCCCCGAGCTGACCGCCCTCTTCATTATCCTTTCGATTATCTCCTTCTTTGCGTATTGGGTGCTTGGAGGGGTCTTTTTTTCTCTGGTCGCCCTGCTGCGCCTTGGCCGCGTCCGCAAGGTCAGGTTCAGCTGCCTGTTCAGCCTCCTCGCCCTCGCTTCCGGGATCGGATCATCACTCATCGGTGTGCGGTACGCGCAAGGTTCGCTGACCGCCTGCCTCCTGGATAGTACCAATGATGCCGAGCAGATCGTCGCACTCGTCGGGTGCGGATCCGTCGCCATCCTCGGCACGCTCCTCATCGGGGCAGCGGTTGTAGTGCTCGGAGGATTCCTGATCATGTATCTCTCCCGCACGGACTCGGAACCATGGATTCGGCTCGATGAACCAACGGATGATGAACATACTCATATCGTATGAAGCACTCATTGCGCGCGGATGCCCTGGCTGTGCTGAAGGCGGGGATGGATGCGGTCCGTACGACCGATGTGGTGAATACGAAGGTGAAACGCATCGGAAACCGTCTTGTGGTGGACGGACAGATTTTTGATCTCAAAAAATTCGGTCGCGTATACCTCATTGGGATTGGAAAAGCGGCGTTCGATGCCGCGAAGGAGCTCGAAGGTCTTCTTGGTGATTCGCTGACGGACGGGGTCGTGCTCGACGTGAAGCGTGGCAAGCTCAAGAAGGTGAAAAGTATTGCTGGGACGCATCCGTTGCCGTCCATGTCGAACATCCGCGCCACCGGGGATATCCTTGGGATCCTAAAAAGCCTTCGCGAGGATGATCTTGTCATCGCGATTATTTCCGGAGGCGGGTCCGCGCTCCTGTGCTGGCCGTATTCGATCACCTGCGATCAGGTTTCCATGATCACACAGGCCATGATGAACGCAGGAGCCGACATCCACGAGATGAACACGGTACGCAAACACCTCTCTGAGGTTCAGGGCGGACAATTGGCCGCCATGGCCGCACCTGCCACCGTGCTCGGACTTATTTTTTCCGATGTTCCGGGAGATGATATCGGCGTAGTTGCTTCGGGTCCGACCGTAATGGATACAACGACCGTTGCGGACGCTGAACGCATCATGAAACACCATGACCTTCTCAAACTCTGTCGCATGCCTGCCTGTGAATTGCGCGAGACGCCCAAGGATCCACATATATTCCGGAACGTCACGAATATTCTCCTCGTGAACAATGCGAAGGCCGTTGAGGCGATGGGGAAAGAGGCAAAGCGTCGCGGGTATGCGCTGCGCGTATACGGCACGAGCGTGAGCGGCGAGGCTCGCGAGGTGGGTCGCCTGCTCGCAGGTCTGCCACGGCCTGGGGAAATGGTTATCGCGGCCGGAGAAACCACGGTTACACTCAAGGGAAAAGGGAAGGGCGGACGCAATCAGGAGCTGGTACTGGGAGCTCTTCCGCACATCGAAGACGACAGCCTTGTTATTTCGTGTGCATCTGACGGGATCGATAACACACCAGTCGCTGGAGCCATTGCCGACGTGACTGTTGCGGCAAAGGCAAAGCGCCTCAAGCTCGACCCGGAGAAGTATTTGGCGGACAACGACGCGTATACGTTTTTCAAGAAAGTCGGGAGCCAGATCAAGACGGGGATCACCGGAGCGAACGTCTCAGACCTCATGTTGGCGGCGCGTTCGAAGCGTTGACAGCGCATCGCATTTTACATACGATGCCCGCGCTTCGGCATGGGCGGTTAGCTCAGTTGGTTAGAGCGTCACATTGACATTGTGAAGGTCACAAGTTCGAGCCTTGTACCGCCCACCACAAAACCCGGTCACTCAGTGACCGGGTTTTGTTATTCCATCTCCTTTATCAATTGTTCCATCATGTGTAGCGCCGCCGTGCGATTTTTCACCTGGCCTTCGAGCTGCGCAGAGCGCATCGCATCGAGGAGCAGACGAACGGCGGGGCCAGGGGCCAGGCCTAGATTCGTCGCGTCGTTTCCTGAGACCAGCGGCGGGATCTTTTCATCGTCCGTGGCCCACCAGCGCGCGCGGATTTCTGCAGCTCGCAATCGTGCGCGGCGCGCTTCGTCCTCGTGGCCTTGTGCAGTGAGGGCGGCGAGGTAGGCGGGGGCACGCTCGTTCATGAAGAAGCGTTCGAAGTCGCAGGCGACGAGCGCCGTTGGATCCGGGCGTCCGTCCTGGAGCGTGGCGACGATCCAAGTGATGTCGTTCGCATGCAGGCGCAGCGGGTGTGTGCGGGGCAGGGCGTCGAGTCCGCTCTGGTGAAGCAGGGCGCCGACGCGTTCCGTAGGAATGCCGCGCAGCAAAACGGCGAACACGGCGTCCGGTGGGGCATCAGCGTGCATCTTTGAGAGGACGTCGAGGTAGGAGGAGTGAACCACCAGGTGCTCAAGCTCTGGAAACAGTTCACGCATGAGCCCGGCGTCGTGCAGATGCTTGAGAGACGCGTGCGGGTTCGCATGGATCGCCTTCACGAGCTCGGTTCCCACGGTTTCGCGCGGAACCACGAACACGGTTTTGTCATCGACCTCCCGCGTGCGATTGATATGCGAGGCCGCGTCCTTGATCGCCCACCAGGTTGCATCCTCGATCGTGAAATCCAAGGTGGCGCTGAACCGGATCCCTCGAAGGACACGGGAAAGATCCTCGGCGAATCGATCCTTCGGTTCGCCTACGGTGCGTAAGATCTTCGCCTCGAGATCCTTGAGTCCGCCAAACGGATCAACGAGCGTGTTGTCCTTCAAGTTGTATGCGATGGCATTGATCGTAAAGTCCCGGCGAGCCAAATCGTCCTCGATGGAAAGCATCGCATCGGACTTCATCGAAAAATCCCGGTACCCGCCAAGGCTGTCCTGAGTCGGCACCTCTGTACGTGGCAGGGCAATGTCGATTTCGTCGTGTTCTGGATGGATCGATGGCTTGAACTTGTAGACCCCAAACGCGCGGCCGACGAACACGACCTCGCCATACTCACTGAGCCAAGCCTCGAGCTTTTCCTGGCTGATACCGCGTACGACAAAGTCCGCATCCTTGGACGGATGGCCAAGCAGGGCATCGCGCACGAACCCTCCAACGAGGAATATCTCCGCATCGGAGCAATCCTTCATGAGCTGAAACGCAAACCCAAGCGCATGATCGCGCCCAAGAGCTTCGCGTACGGCTTCGGCTCCTCCGTTCATAGTGCGGGCATTGTACCAGAAATAAAGCCGACCCTCGAGGATCGGCTTTATGCAGTCAGCGTCTTTTTCATCTGTGCGATGACCTCGCGTTCCACATCAATAATCGTCTTTCCCTTGAAGCTCACACGAGCCTCTTCCGGCGTCCCGATGCCATGCCAGTTTTCTGTGAGGGAAACGGCGTTGCGGGGGCGCTCGGCGCGGACCAGGGTCTGAATGGACCCGTCGGCCGCCTCATAGAAGAGGGCGATGACCTGGGCGTCAGGGCTCGAAGTGATAAGTTCGTCGACAACGTCGGCGAGTTCGCGTTCATCGGTCCCAGCCGCCGTAAAGTCGGCGCGGGTGAGGACGCACCAGACGAGTTTCGTTGCTACGTCGGACTTAAGTCGGGTAAGCGCGGTGCCCCAAAGCTTGAGCGTAGGGACTGTTCGAGTGCGATAAAGGTTCTCGACGATCTTATCGCGCTTCGCTCCTTTTCCAAGAAGCTTTCCAGCTACTTCGAGATGCTTCGGTGTCACGGTGCGGGCGCGGAAACTACGGGTGCGGGCGATGATGCCGGTGAGGAAGGCAGTCGCCATCTCTTCGTCGACGAGCGACGGGTCCATCGATTCAACGATCGCGAGACAGGCTTCGCCAAGCGAGGAGGCCGTAAGGTCAACAGCGTTGAGATGACCGAAATGTTCGTTCTCCGCGCGAACATCGATGTTGAGGACGGGAGTGTGCGTGAAGAAATCCGGATGCGCGGAGTAGAGCTTCCCACACGCTTCAAAGTCCGCAGCTCCGAGGACGATGATGAGGTCGTGGCGGTACATCGAGGCGGCCATCTTCACATCTTCCTTCTTCCAAGATCCCTGGCGAGGTTCGAGGTGAATGAGCAGTTTCTGGTTTTTCAATTCGTAGGAAAGGCCGTCCACCGGAGTCTTTGAAATATCGAGTTCAATCCGGAACCGGCGGAGGCGTTCGAAGGTAGTTTTTACGGTGTCGGCACCTGCGAGGAAGGAGAGGACGGATGGAGTCTTCCCGTCGGCTGCGACGATCTCTACTTTCTTGCCAAGCTTGCCGAGGGCGCGGGCAAGGCCAAGTGCGGCGGCGTATCCATCGGCCCCAGCCCCCTCAGCTACGCAAACCACCGGAGAGGCACTCCGCTTCAATGCTTCGCTGATTTGTTGGGCCTTATTGAAGGGCATGCGTTGCCTAAGAGTATCCTCCAGGGCGTAAGGGCCCCGTAAGAGACAAGCATGGGAATGGCGTACCTTAGCGATCAATTTGAGAGGCGTCAAGCCTGCATGTTCAGGTTTGACAAAAACGAAAAAATCAGGTTTAATACCTGCATAAGTAGCCTCCCGCATTTGTGCCGGAGGCGTTTTTATTTTTTACGTGTATGGATATGTCGCTCGTACCGTCGGAGAGGATTGAGCAACGGATTTTCGTGATTCGGGGGAGGAAGGTGATGTTGGATGCGGATTTAGCCGAACTGTACGGCGTGCCCACGAAGGTATTGAAGCAAGCAGTGAAACGAAACAGTGAACGGTTTCCGGAGGATTTTATGTTCATTTTAACTGTGTATGAAGCAAGAAATCTAAGGTCACAAATTGTGACCTTAGGCGAAGACTCCACACATTTTCGTTGGAGACCAATGGCTTTTACTGAGCAAGGCGTTGCCATGCTTTCAAGTGTTCTAAAGAGTGAGCGGGCGATTCTTGTAAATATTCAGATCATCCGTGTATTTACGAGAATGCGAGAAATGATCCAGGGTTATAAGGACTTACTTGAAAAAGTAGAAGCGATGGAAAAGACATACGACGAGCAGTTCGTCACGGTATTCGAGGCTCTGCGCCATCTTCTCTCCGAACCAGACTCATCACAAGATGAAATCGGATTCAAAAGTTGACGCCATGTCATCACAATTTGTGATGACATCAATATTGCCCCCCAGCCCAATTTCCCCTACAGTAAACCCGATTCAACTCATCCTTCCAAACCTTCCGAACCTCCCCAACCTTCCAAACCTCTCGCTTATGCCCGACATGCCAAAAGCCTACGAGCCAGGAGCCCACGAAGACCAGGTCTATAAGGACTGGGAACAGAGTGGATTCTTCAACCCCGACAATCTTCCAGGCGAACGCAAAGAACCGTTCTCCATGGTTCTGCCTCCACCGAACGTGACCGGCACGCTCCACATGGGCCACGCCACTATGCTCGCCATCCAGGACCTCATGGTCCGTTTTGAGCGCATGCGCGGCAAGAAGGCGCTCTGGATTCCTGGTACAGACCACGCCGCGATTGCAACTCAGTCGAAAGTCGAGAAGCTTTTGATCGAGGGCGGCATGAAATCTCCTCGCCACACGCTTGGCCGAGAGAAGTTTTTGGATGAGGTGAACAAGTTCGCCCAGGAGAGCCACGATACTATCGTGAACCAGTGCAAGAAGATGGGGAGCTCGCTCGATTGGAGTCGCGAGGCCTACACGCTCGACGCAGAGCGCAATCATACCGTGAATGTCGCCTTCAAAAAGATGTACGACGACGGCCTTATTTATCGCGGCTATCGCGTCATTAACTGGGATCCGCTTGGACAGACGACCATTTCAGACATCGAAATTATCTATAAGGAAGTGGAGGCGACGCTTTATACGTTCAAGTACAGCAAGGACTTCCCGATCGCCATTTCCACGACGCGCCCGGAGACCAAAGTAGGGGACATGGCCGTGGCCGTGAACCCAAAGGACGCTCGTTACAAGCAGTTCGTCGGGATGACATTCGGAAACATCCCATTCGCTGGCACGACGATTTCCATTAAGGTCGTCGCCGACGATTCCGTCGATCCAGAGTTCGGAACCGGTGCGCTTGGTGTTACGCCTGCACATAGTTTGATCGACGCCGATATCGCAGATCGTCACGGACTCACCTTGAAGCAGGTGATTGGTGAAGACGGACGGATGAACGAGGTGGCCGGACCACTCGTCGCTGGCAAGACAACGAAAGAAGCCCGCGAAATCGTCGCTTCATGGTTGAAGGAGCAAGGTCTCATCGAAGCAGAGGAAAAGACGATTCAGAACTTGGCGACCGCCGAACGTTCGGGCGGAACCGTCGAACCTTTGCCTAAATTGCAGTGGTTTATCAGTGCTTCCAAGGAATTTGATCGCGATGGCAAGAAGGCGACGTTGAAAACTTTGACCCAGGACGCCGTTCGTTCCGGCAAGGTGAAGATCACCCCAGAGCGATTCGAGAAGGCCTACTTCCAATGGGTCGATAATCTCCGCGACTGGTGTATCAGCCGCCAGATTTGGTTCGGACATCGCGTTCCTGTCTGGTACCGAAAGGTTGGGAAGGTTGGGGAGGTCCGGGAGGTCGGGGAGGAAACTTTTGTCGGCACATCGGCTCCTGAGGGAGATGGGTGGGTTCAGGATGAAGACACCCTCGATACCTGGTTCAGCTCCGGACTTTGGACGTTTTCGACATTGGGTTGGCCTGAGAAGACGAACGATCTCAAGACATTCCATCCGACGAGCGTTCTCGAAACAGGTTACGACATTCTGACCTTCTGGGTCGTGCGCATGGTGAGCATGACGACTTATCTTCTCGGTGAAGTTCCGTTCAAGGAAGTTTACTTGCACGGCCTCGTGCGTGATGAGCAGGGAAGGAAGATGTCGAAGTCCCTCGGCAACATCATCAACCCGCTCGACATGATCGCGAAGTACGGAGCGGACGCCACGCGTCTCTCGCTCGTGATCGGTTCGACGGCGGGGAACGACGTGAAGCTCTCTGAGGAGAAGGTTGCCGGCTTGCGGAACTTTACGAACAAGCTTTGGAACATTTCCCGGTTCGTGCTGACGACAGTTGGGGCACAGGCGTTAGGCGTTAGGCCGGAGGCCACAGGAACGACCTTGGCTGATCGGTGGATCATGTCCCGATTCGAGGAAACTGTTAGCAAAACCGTTCGATTCCTTGAGAACAAGGATTACTCTGCCGCCGGAGAAACTTTGCGTGAATTCACCTGGAGTGAGTTCGCCGACTGGTATCTCGAGATCGCAAAGATCCAGCGTACGGACGCGACGCTTCTCGTATCGACCGACGCGAACCTTCGGTTCATTCTCAATGGAATCATTCGCCTCTGGCATCCGTTCATGCCGTTTGTGACGGAGACGATCTGGAAGGAAATGGGTGAGAAGGGCATGCTCATCATCGAACCTTATCCGACAAGTTCGGGCGCGCGCGACGAAGAGGCCGAAGCGCAGTTCGAAACCGTCCGAAGCGTCATTACGTCGATTCGTGCGATGCGTGCCGACTACAAGGTGGAACCAGCCAAGGAAATTGTCGCGGTGATTTCGGCGGGTGCGCAGGCGGAACTTCTCGAAGCGAACGCATCGCTGATTCGTCGATTGGCGCGTGTGGGCGAACTGACGATTGCGGCTGATGCCGCTAAGCCAGAGGGAAGCATGTCCGCCGTCGGTACCGGATTCACGATACATATCCCCCTCGCCGGTCTCGTAGACATGGCGAAGGAACGCACGCGCATCGAAGGCGAGATCGCTTCGGCTCGTAAGTACATTGATGGTACGGAAGCCAAGCTTACTAACAAGGAATTCGTTGGTAAGGCGCCGGAGAAGGTGGTCGCCGAGATGCGGGCGAAGCTCGCAGAGGCGCAGTTGAAGCTGTCGGCCTTAGAGGTTCAGCTCAAAGCCCTGTAATAACCTGCAATAAACGACCCCACAACGGGGTCGTTTGATTTTTGCGAAAATCAGTCATTTCCGCTACGATGCGCGGGATATGAACGTTATTACTGACGCCCACAAAATCGACGCCCTCCTCACTCGAGGAGTGGAAAACGTGTACCCATCGCGCGATTTCGTTCGCGCCCGCCTCGTAGAAGGGAAACAACTCACCATCTACCTTGGCATCGACCCAACCGGCCCATCGCTCCACTTGGGGAACGCCATCGTCCTCATGAAACTGCGCGAGCTCCAGGACCTCGGCCACAAGATCATCCTCCTCATCGGCGATTTCACCGCCATGATTGGCGATCCTACCGACAAGTCGGCAACTCGCGTCCGTCTCACTCGCGAACAGGTTCTCGAGAATGCCAAGAACTACAAGAAGCAGGCATCGAAGATCCTTAAATTCTCCGGCGAGAACAAGGCCGAGCTTAAGTACAACTCTAAGTGGCTCGGCAAGATGTCGTTCAGCAACGTCGTCGAACTCGCTTCGCATTACACCGTCCAGCAAATGCTCGAACGCGACATGTTTGAGAAGCGCGTCGCAGAAGGAAAGCCAGTCCACCTCCACGAATTCCTCTATCCCCTCATGCAGGGCTACGATTCTGTCGCTATGGATGTCGATGGGGAAATCGGCGGGAACGATCAGACGTTCAACATGCTTGCCGGCCGCACGCTCATGAAGGAAATCAAGCACAAGGAGAAATTCGTCCTCACCACGAAGCTTCTCGTCGACAATACCGGCAAGAAGATGGGGAAGAGCGAAGGGAACATGATCACGCTTGCGGATTCGCCAGACGAAATGTTCGGCAAGGTGATGAGCTGGACTGATGGCATGATCGAACCAGGCTTCGAATTGCTCACGGAGATCCCAGCGATCGAACTCGCGGCCATCAAAGACGAACTTGCGACCGGCGCCAACCCACGCGATGTGAAGGCCCACCTCGCCGAGGAAGTCGTCACCTTCTTTTACAGCCGCGCCAAGGCAAAGGCCGCCAAGAAAGCGTTCAATGCGCTCTTCCAGGACCATGCGATGCCAACCGAAATCCCAACGGTCAAAATCCTGGGCTCCATCGGCATCATCGACGCCCTCGTCCGCACCGGCCTCGCCACAAGCAACGGCGAAGCTCGCCGTTTGATCGATGGCGGGGGAGTGAAAGTCGATGAGGTTGTCGTTTCGGGCTACGACTTGTCGATCACCCCGACGGAAAATGGAAACGTCATCCAGAAAGGAAAGCGGCACTTCGTTCGTGTCATACAAGGCTGATGCCATGGACGGCAACCCCTCCCAACCTCCCCTTGGCGAAGGGGAGGAACGTATTCAGCCCCTTACGACCCTTACCGCCCTTACAGCCCTCCGACCCCTATGTCCATCATGCTCGATGCCAAAAAGCAGGTCCTGCTCGCGTTGAAGTCCGCGATCGGCAAGGAATACGCGCCGACGATGGCAGACCTCACGAGCCCACCAGACCCAGCAATGGGCGACATTGCGTTTCCCTGTTTCGTCCTCGCAAAAGGAATGGGCCGGAACCCCATGGAGATCGCTTCCGAGCTTGCGCCGAAGATTTCGCCAGACGGATTCATTAAGAAGGCGGAGGCCAAGGGTCCGTACATTAACTTTACGTTCGACGACACTTCTTTCGGCACCGCGATCCTCGGAGAGATTGCCGCCGATGGCAAAAAGTTCGGCACGTCCGATTCGGGCCAGGGCAAACGGGTCCTCGTCGAGTTCGCGAACCCGAATACGCACAAAGGATTGCACGTCGGTCACCTTCGAAATTTCTTTTTGGGCCAGGCGGTCGTTGATCTTCTGCGTGCGCTCGGTCATGAGGTGATTCCCGTGTCCTATGTGAACGATTTGGGCGCGAACGTGGCCGCCTGTCTTTGGGCCATCCAGCGCAGCAAGGACCAGCGCCGCGCGGACGAGGATGATATCGCGTTTCTTGAGCGCATGTACGTGGAAGCGGTCGCTGCGTCTGCAGATCCAGTAGTGAAGCAGGCTATTTCCGCCATCCACCACGAGCTCGAGGACCTCAAGGGTCCCGCTGTGCGCCTCTGGAAGCAAACCCGCACTTGGTCGCTCAAGAACTTTAAGGCCATCCAGAAGGAACTCGGCCTCACCATCCAGAAAACCTATTATGAGAGCGATCTCATTCCTCAAACCAAGGAGATCATCGAGGATTTGAAAAAGAAAGGGATCGTAAAAATGAGTGAAGGAGCTTGGATCGTCGACTTGGAGGATGAAGGCTTCGGAGCCAACCTGCTTGTGAAGTCCGATGGGACGCTTCTGTACAACGCCAAGGACCTCGCCCTCGCGATGCGCAAGGATGATGACTATCACGCCCCGCGCAGTCTGTTCGTGATCGACGGCCGCCAGACGCTCGCCATGCGCCAGCTGTTTGCGACCCTCAAGCGGATGGGGTTCGAGAAGGAGATGGAACACGTTTCCTACGAATTCGTCACTCTTAAGGAAGGATCAATGTCCTCCCGGAAAGGAAACGCGATTCGGTATGAAGAGTTCCGCGATGAGCTGATCGCGGCGGCGCATGCGGAATCCAAGAAGCGCCATGAGGACTGGAGCCAGAAGCAACTCGACGCCGCGGCGCAGTCGGTAGCCTTCGCCGCCATCCGCTTCGCGATGCTCAAGCAGGATCCGGACAAGAAAATCATCTTTGATCGCGCCGAAGCCATGTCGTTCGAAGGTTTCTCCGGCCCATACCTCCTCTATATGTTCGCCCGCGCAACGAGTGTGCTCAAGAAGGCGGGTAAAGGTGGTAAGGGCGGTAAAGGTGGTAAGGGATTGAGGTTCACACATCCACTGGAGCATCGGTTGCTGCTTGCGCTGGCCTCTTATCCTGAAGCCGTAGCGGCCGCGGGAGCCGAGTTGAAGCCAAGTCTCATCGCCCAGTACCTCTTCGACCTCGCCCAGACCTTCAGTTCCTACTACGAAGCCGTTCCCGTCGCCTCGAGTGAAGGGGAAGAGCGCATGGCGCGCCTCGCGACGGTGAAGGCCGTGCAGCAGGTGCTCGAAAACGGTCTTGCGCTCCTCGGCATCAAGCCAGCAATGGAAATGTAACCCCCACTATGCAGACACCTCGGTACCATATTCTCTTCGATCTTTCCCACGCCGGGGATGCGATTCATGATGAAGATTGCCTAAAGGAATTCGCCGTAGAAGTCGTTGCGGTGGTGAAGATGAACATCCTTTACGGGCCGGTGGTCTGTGAAGGCGTGCCGGAAAATCCTGGGTTGTCCTGCTTCGCAGTGCTGGACTACTCACACGTTTCCATTCATACGTTCACGAAGTTCAACGAAGCGCTCATCGACATCTTTTCCTGTAAGGCGTTTGTGATCGAAGATGCACGGCGTGTCTGTCTAAAGTATTTTTCTACGCCGGAAACGGTGGTGAGGGAACAGACGGTCTGTTGGGGGAACTAGGGGAAAACAAAATAGCCTCACCATATTGGCGAGGCTATTTTTTTAGGAGGCCGAGGGGCGGGCGTGGATGTATTCGGTCTTAAGATGGATGAGTCCGAATGCCATGAGGAAGTAAGCCGTGAGATAGATGACATCGCCATATCCGCTGACGGCCCAGCTCCCGGCGGCGGCTTGGTAGAGGAAGTTATAATCGGCGAGGTACTGGACGACGAGGGCGGCGAGGATCAGGAGCACTTTGTCTTTCATAATTCCCCCCAGAGTCTTGGTAGACAGCAGGTAGACGAGCATGGCGAGCGATACGTAAATGGCCTGACCGAATGGATAGCCGAAATCGAGGAACATTCGGAGCGGTGCCGACCAATTAAACTCATACCCCCGAAGGAAGTAGAAGTAGGAAAGTCCCAGCATGATGACCGGAATGGTAACGGCCTGCAATTTGCTCGAGACGGACTTGAGGGAAATGCTCACCCCAGAGGCCTTTCCGAGCATGATGGCGCCGTAGATATAGAACGGGATGCTGCCGAAGTAGCCAAGGTCTGCGAGCGAAGGGTAGGGCATTTCAACCTGGGCGAACAAGTTGAAGTAGCTGAACACGCTCTGTCCGAAGTTCTGCAAAATCAACCCGATGGCAAACGCACCGACGGATCGTCCCATGACGCTCTTCATGCCGCCCCATGACCGGGCGATGATGAGTCCCCAGACACCTCCCCAGAGGGCGAGCACCTGGTATGAGGCTCCCCAAATGGCCTTGGTTTCGTCGGGCGCATTCAGGAGTGTTAATGCTCCCCACCAAACGAGATGGGCCGCGAACAGAGCGACCGCGATGCGCAGGGACAGGCTGTTGCGCAAATGCTTTGGTTCATTGAGCTTCATACTTAGGGAAATAGTATCACACACGCGGATCTACTTCCACGTGACGCGGAATTTTTTTAGATACGAAATGGGATGGTATCCCTTCTTGTAAGTCTTGAGGCCGGGGAGTCCCATGTCCTGCTGGTAGTTGATGAACGCGCACTCCATCGTCGAAAGAATCCGGGCCGTCTCCTGTGTCATGTATTGGTAGATGCCGACATGGCGTGAAGGATTGCCCTTCTCAAAGTGGGTCGTTGCGTATCCGTTGGCGAGGATCTCGCTGATAGAAAATCCCGCGAGCTGTCCTTCGACAAAAACACCAATAGTCACCAGACGATCATAGGTCGGAAGCTTAAAAATGTTACTGATCGCCTTGAACTCGTTTTCCGTCTGGTCGAACGGAATCTTTTTCTGCTTGGCCCAGGCGAGGAAGAGCGTTTTTAGTTCCTTTTGGACTTCGGGGTTCGCAAGGTCAAGGAGTCGCGTTTCCGGAATATGGGAACGGAGGAAGCGGGTGACCGAGTTCCGGCACGGTTTCAGGACGCTGCCATTATAGGTCTTCAGTCGATCTACAGACAGGATGTAGTCGACGTTGTCTGGGTCTTCCTGCACCTCGAATCGGTTGCGATCGAGGTTTTGTGCTGTGGATTCAGGAACAAGTTTCAATTCCGCGACGCCGACTTCGTCGCGTGCGTGCGTGAGGAGCGTGTGGGCCGTTTCATCCGCATACGCATCGCCGATGAATGAATAGAACGGGAGGCCCGTGAGGTAGTCGGCAAACCGCACGGCAACGTTGCCATGAAGGTCCGAGAGGGCGACACACCCGTTTGTGTTGTAGCAAAACAGGCTAGTGAAGTTGAAATCTGAGTAAGGATGGAACCGCGAGGTCAGGGATTCGACCTGGGGCTTATGGCTGAGGTCCAGGGGTTCGAACTGCGGGAAAATTTTAGGCATATAAGGGGAGAAACACGTCCGCTCGCGGGCATGATACGCGTCCTCGATGTTTCACCGCAACTTGAAACATGGTAATCTTATACGGACCTATGGAAGCCGCTTTTCTTGCAGAACACATTATCAAGGAACAAGAGCTCGTGATCGGGCCTCTCGCTTGGCGTGAAGCCGGCAAGGTGTCGGGTTTAGTGATCGCGAAGAATCATAAAATTACCATCTCAGGAAATACTCGAGCCGTGCTCGAAGGGCTGGTCGGCCAGTTCGAAGAACTCTTCGGGCCGGCGTCCCGCGAAGTGTGCCGCGAGGCGGTAAAGCCGTATCTTTCTCAGTTTTCTAAGGATGCGGTGCCTGAAGTTCTGCGTTAGGGGACGATGAAACGAAAAACGACAAACGACAAAGAAATATGGAAAACGAAAAAAGGGTAAAAGGTTTAGCTGTTTCTTCTTTTCCCTCTTTCTTTGTCGTTTGGGATTTGTTGTTTGTCGTTTAATCCAGTATGGCCGACCGCACCTCTCATTCACTTGCGAGCCGGGAGCGCATGCTCGATGAAGTGAATCGAGAGATGTATGCGCGCAACGCCGAGCTTGCTGTGCGTAATAAGACCCTCTCGCTCCTGCGCGACATCGATGAAGTCGCCATGGCCTCCCTTGAGCCGCATGAGCTCACGGGGCAGATCGCGCAGATCCTGGTGCGCGAATTTTCTTTTCCCCTTGTTGCCGTTGCGGTTATGGAAGGGAAACACCTCACTTGGATGGCGGCCGCATGTGGAGATAAGAAGTCTTCGATCTGTGATGTGCCCGTGGGTGATCGTTTGCCCATTCCCCTCTCCCACAAGGAAAATTTGTGCGTGAAAGCCCTTAAGAACGGGAAGCGTCAGACACATGACTGGCTCGGAAAGGTCTTCACCCCTTCCTTCACGGCGGAAGAGATGGAGCGGCTTGATGAGAAGCACGGCGCGAAATTTGCGCTCGTGTTTCCGATGTGTTCTGGAAAAATCCCCGTAGGCGTACTTGCCCTCGGACTGAACCGCGCGGCAGACGATCTTACGCGATACGAGCGTGAGACCATCGAAAACCTTCTCTCTCTGATTATGATTGCGGTGCAGAAGGCGCAGACGTTCCAGGCGTTGAAGCTCACCACCAGCAAGCTGCGTGTCGCAAATAATAAGCTCAAGGCGCTCGATTCCCTCAAGACGGAATTTCTTTCGATCGCGAGCCATCAGCTGCGCACGCCACTCGCCATCACGAAAGGCTATGTGGCCATGCTTGAGGACGGCATGGTCGGAAAAATCAACAAGAAACAGCACTCAGCACTTGAAAACGTACGCCAGAGCACCGAATCGCTCATCCTGCTCGTGAACCATCTTCTTGACCTTACTCGCATCGAGTCCGGCCGGCTGCAGGTGAAGATGGCGGATGTGGATGCGGGAGCCATCGTGCATTGGGTCGGCGACTTCCTGCAGGCACATGCGAAGGAAAAGGGCGTCGCGTTGACGCTCGACGTGCCAAAGGAGCCTGTCATGACGCAGGCGGATCCTGAGAAGCTCAAGGAGGTGGTTATGAACATGACGGACAACGCGCTCAAGTACACAGAGAAGGGATCGATTCATATCCGTCTCGAACGGAAGGAAGGCTCTGTGGTCATCGAGGTAAAGGATACTGGGTTTGGGCTTTCTCCCGAGGACAAGATGCACTTGTTCGAAAAGTTTGCCCGCGGCCATGCGTCGAAGTTTGTAAAAACGTCTTCCGGACTTGGGTTGTACGTCGTCAAAAAGCTTATGGAAGGGATGGGAGGCACCATTGTTGCCGAGAGTGCCGGAAAACTGAAGGGATCTACGTTCCGGGCGACCTTGAAGGCCGCAACGGGAAAGGCTAGACTCAAGTAAACCGGTTTATGTTCAAACGAGACTCTATGCCAAGCAACCATGCCGAGACGATCATCGCGGTCGGTGTTCGCGTTGAGGGGGAATTTACGAGCAAGGGAGATGTGGTGATCGATGGGGAGGTGAGCGGATCGGTCCATACGGACGAGTCGCTTCGCGTCGGCGAGAGCGCACGCATTCAAGCGGACGTGTCCGCAGACTCGGCCATCATTGCAGGAGAGATTCAGGGAAACCTCCGCGTGTCCGATCGACTCGAACTCCTTGAAACTTCCCGTGTGCATGGAGATATCGAAGCACGTGTACTCTCTATTGCCCCTGGGGCCATTGTGAACGGCCGCATCAGCATGGAAGGGGGCTCGGTCGAGCCACAGGAGAAATAACCGCGTGTGTACGGGTACATCTATGACGAGTTTCTGGCGGAGCCCAAGTACCGCAATGAGCTTGCGGACGTAGAAAGCCGCCTTACCGACCTCGGCCTTTCCGGAAAAGTCGTGCGCCTCGCGCTCTTTCGGGATCCGGGAGAAATGATTCGGGATGAGGTTCGGCGCGGGCTTACGACGGTCGTCGCCGTAGGGAACGATGCGACCGCAAAGAAAGTCCTGGATGCCGTGGCAGACACTGGTGTGGTGTTCGGGATGATTCCCATGGGAGAGCCACAAGGGCTCGCGAGAATTCTCGGAATCCCCACAGGCATTGCCGCCTGCGATACGTTGTCTTCGCGCATTGTAGAGACCATAGACTCAGGTCTGGTAAACGGTCGGCGGTTCATTGCGGGTGTCACGGTTCCGCGCTTCAAGGCAGAACTTATCTGTGACGGATATAAGCTCAGTCCTACGGGCGCGGGCTCGCTCGAAATTCGTAACCTTGCCGCCGTGGAACATCCAACGGAAGGGGAAGTCGGGAACCCGCGCGATGGACTCCTTGAAGTGGTGATCCGTACCACCGAATCCGGCGGATGGTTCAAGAAGCGCAAAATGGGAAAAAGCATTATCCCTCTTCAGACATTAGAGATCCGTTCTCAGGAAACCATGACCGTCCTTGCTGACGGGGAAGAGATGCACGGGAACCGATTCGACATCACCGTGGAACCGATGACTTTCAAGGTGATTACGGGGAAGACGAGAATGTTTTAGGAAAGACAAAACGCTCTACCTTACGGTGGAGCGTTTTGTGGTGCGGACGGAGGGACTCGAACCCTCAAGCCCTTGCGAGCGCTAGCCCCTCAAGCTAGTGCGTATACCAATTCCGCCACGTCCGCGAATTGAATCGCGCGCGCAGTATAGTCACAGGGGGTGAGTTTGGCAAGAAGAAGACCTACCGCATGGGGTAGGTCATAAGAACGTGGGCCTCGTGGCGGGAGCGGGACGCGATCATCAGGCGGCGGCGACCGCTTTGCGCACGGTCACGGCACGCGTGAGGCCGATGAGCCCTGTCTCGTCGTTCCAGCTGATCTTCTTGTTTTTCATGAGCGCGGTGGCGGTGTGACGGAGCCGTTCACGGTACACGGGGTCTTTGTCGGTCCTGAACTCCGTGCACAGCTGCGAGAACATCTTTGGATCTCGGGAGATCGCCAAGATGATCTGCTCGGGGGTGATGTTCGACGGGTCGATGGGCGGCGTCTTGGGACCAACGACGGTCGGGGGGACGGAAGGAACGGTGGCGGTCTGCGGTTGGGGCTGCTGCACGGAAACTCTCCTTTAGGGTTACGCACTCCTGCCTACCGGCGGGCAGGCTTGATGAGACGCGAGCATTAAGATACTCTCTGCGGAAGGCATGGTCAATAGCAATTATGGACGCTTAGCTCAGCCCCGACGCGCTGATGCGGTCGGGGGTCCGTACCCCATCAGGGCGTCGGACCTGGTTAGTTGAAAATTATGGACGCTTAG
Organism: Candidatus Uhrbacteria bacterium RIFOXYB12_FULL_58_10; assembly: GCA_943354165.1. Lineage (GTDB taxonomy): Bacteria > Patescibacteriota > Patescibacteriia > UBA9934 > GWF2-40-263 > CALRBH01. The sequence continues at coordinate 17,552 of CALRBH010000005.1, read as the reverse complement.
CTCAGCCCCGACGCGCTGATGCGGTCGGGGGTCCGTACCCCATCAGGGCGTCGGACCTGGTTAGTTGAAAATTATGGACGCTTAGCTCAGCCCCGACGCGCTGATGCGGTCGGGGGTCCGTACCCCATCAGGGCGTCGGACCTGGTTAGTTGAAAATTATGGACGCTTAGCTCAGCTGGTTAGAGCGGCTCGTTTACACCGAGTAGGTCGAGGGTTCGAATCCCCCAGCGTCCACCACAAGTTTTGAACAATATGTCCCCACTGTTGCGCATCCCGTTAGGTCTTGTCGTCATGGTCGTCGGCTTCCTGATTGTCTGGAAGACGGAGACCGTGTTTGAATGGTTTGGCACCAATGACTGGGCGGAGGAAAAGCTCGGCGTTGGCCAATCCAGGTTCCTGTATAAGATCGTTGGCCTTATCATCGCGTTCATCGGCATGTTCATCGCGACCAACATTGTCTCGGATATCCTGAACGGTTTTGCTGGAATTTTTGTTCGATAATCTCATTATGAATTTTTCCTCGCTGATTTCCTATAATTTCTGGACCTCCATTCCGGACGTCACCTCAGGCGCTGGCCGCGTCGTGTTCGCGCTCACCCTCGGACTGTTTTTCCTCGGCATCGTCATCCGCATCGTAAACGCCCGCAAGAAGACGGACCGCCACATCGGACGGATGTTTTCCCGCGTGGGCAGCCTGTGCGTAACGGTTGGACTCCTCGGAACCATCCTTGCGTTCATGAGCTATGAGAACGTGCCGTTCTTCGGCAACCGGTTCTGGTACGCGGCCCTTTTCATCCTCGCCATCGTTTGGGCGGTGCGCATCGTCGTATTTTTGAAAAAGCGTCTTCCGGAAATCAGGGAACAGGAACGATTGGACCGTGAACGGAACAAGTATCTTCCTGGACGATCGTAACCGCATTATGGAATCGAGGAGGGAATTCGGTAATCGTGGGGAGGAAATTGCGGCGGAGTATCTTGTACGCAAAGGGATGAAAGTTCTCGCGCGCCAGGCACGGACTCATTTTGGAGAAATCGACCTCGTCTGCGATCTGCAGGGCGAGGTCGTTTTTGTGGAGGTAAAAACACGGGCGGGGGATGAGTATGGCTATCCGGAGGAATCCATCACGCGGCAGAAATGGCGACATATGGTGTCTTGCGCGGAGGCCTACATTATTGAACGGAGCTGGGAGGGTCGTTCCTATCGCATCGACGTAGTTTCCATCTCTATGAAACCGGGTGAAGAGCCCAGCATTGTTCACTTTCCGGCCGTTGACGGGCCGTATGGAAGGTGATAGTCTCGGTGGGTACTGGACCTGTCGACAACGACGGGTTCGATTTTTACCAAGACGTTTTTTCTTGATATGTCATCACCCATTGAACAAGCTATTCGTCAGATTTGCGAGGAAAAAGGGCTCGCATATGAAGCAGTCCTTTCCGCCATCGAAGCCGCCCTCGCCGCCGCCTACCGTAAGGACTTCGGCGATAAGAACATGAACATTGAAGTGGAGTTCGATCCGGAAACGGGCGCCACCCGTGTGTTTGATGTAAAGATGGTCGTTGCCGACATTACTCCGGAAGCGCTTGAGGCGGCGGACCTGGAGCGCAAAGCACGCGTGGAGAAGCTCGCAAACGAAATCAAACAGGCCCGTGATCGCGGGGAAAGCGTTACGTCCGTAACGATCGACGAAGACGATCTTCCATCCTTCAATCCAAAGACGGAGCTCATGCTTTCTGCGGCGAGCGTGCTTAAGATGTCTGCAAGCATCGGCGACGTGCTCCGCACAGAAATGCCGATGGAAGGCGAATTCGGACGCATGGCGGCAATGACCGCCAAACAGGTCATCATGCAGAAGCTGCGCGAGGCCGAACGCGAAATCGTGTTCAACGAGTTCAAGGAACATGAGGGCAAGATGCTCAACGGCACTGTGCAGCGCCGCGAGGGTCGCGTGGTTCTTGTCGACATTGGCCGCACCACCGGCATCATTCGCCCGGAGGACCAGATTCCAACGGAGCGTTACGCCACCGGCGACCGCATCAAGGTGTACGTCCGCCAGGTTGCCCTCACCACGCGTGGTCCGGAAATTCTCCTCTCCCGCGCCTCTGAGGAAGTAGTCCGCAAGCTCTTTGAAATGGAAATTCCAGAAGTGTCCGAAGGAACCGTGGAGATCAAAGCTCTCGCTCGCGAAGCAGGATCACGCTCCAAGGTGTCCGTGTCTGCGAAGGATGATTCCATTGATCCAATCGGTGCTTGTATTGGTCAGCGCGGAACCCGCATTCAGACCATCATTGCAGAGTTGGGTGGAGAAAAGGTGGATATCATCGAATGGAACGACATTCCAGAGAAGTTTATTGCCAATGCTCTTGCTCCAGCAAAAGTCCTGGCCGTGAGTGTGCAAGAATCCGATCGTTCCGCTTCCGTGAAGGTGAATGCCGATCAGCTCTCGCTCGCCATTGGACGCGGAGGTCAAAACGTCCGCCTCGCTGCCAAGCTCTCTGGTTGGAAGATCAATATTGCTGAGGAAGGGAAGCCGGACCAGATTGTAGAAAGTGTAGAAGGTGTAGAAAATGTAGAAACGACTCCACTTTCTACAACTTCTACAAGCGAGGCGCAGCCGAGCGATTCAACACCTTCTACCCCTGAGACCACGTAACCTATGTCTTTGTTCCATACCGTCCTTTATCAGCCGCTCTATAACCTGTTGATTTGGTTGTATAACACGCTGCCCGGTGCGGATATGGGGTTTGCCATCATCGCGCTCACGATCCTCGTGAAGCTCGTCATGTGGCCGCTCAACCACTCCTCGCTCGTGTCGCAGAAGGCCCTTCAGGACCTTCAGCCAAAGCTTGAAGATTTGAAAAAGGAGCATAAGGACGACAAGGAAGCGCTCGGAAAGGCCATGATGGAACTCTACAAGAAGGAGAAAGTGAACCCTCTTTCTTCCTGCTTACCGCTCCTCATCCAGCTCCCGATTATTATCGCTCTCTATTCTGTGCTTCAGGCGGGGCTCTCTACGGAGAGTTTTTCCGCGCTGTACTCGTTCGTAAAACACCCGACAGAAATCCATGAGCTGTTCCTTGGATTCCTCAACCTGACCCAGAAATCTCTCCCTCTCGCCTTGCTCGCCGGAGCCCTTCAGTTTGTGCAGACGAAGATGCTGATGGCAAAGCGACCACCCAAGCAGGTGCAGGGAACGCCAGGGGCAAAGGACGAGGACATGCTCGCGACCATGAACAAGTCCATGATGTACACCATGCCGCTCATGACCATTTTCATCGGGGCCACACTGCCCGCCGGTCTGGCGTTGTACTGGGTCGTCATCACCGCCATGTCCATCCTCCAGCAGTGGATCGTGTTCCGAAAGCCTGTCGGAGTTCCAGCCCTTCCTCCAGCTTAAACCTTCCTTATGAACCGCACGGAGAGCGCCATCTTCCGGACGGTCTCGTGGTACGCGCTCTTCGACTATCCGCTGACGCGCGATGAGCTCTATACATGGATGTTTCAGAACGGGGAGGAGACGTCGCGTGGAGAAATCGATCGCACCCTGGAGACGTCGATGGTCTTACGGGCAGAATGCGTGCAGGAAGGCGCCTACATCGGACGAAAGGGAACCTCGGGGCTCGCTCAGGTACGTGATGAGCGGACGCACGACGCAATTCGAAAGTTCGCGCGCGTTCACAGGGCCGTTCAATATCTCAAACGCGTTCCCGGAGTCATTGGCATCGCGGCGGGGAACACGCTCGCGTTTTCGCACACGCGCGAAAGTTCCGACATCGACCTTTTTGTCATCACGAAGCCGGGTCAGCTGTGGTCGTCACGTCTGCTCTGCGTTGCGCCGTTCATTTTGACGCGCGAGCGGCCAGGAGTGAAGACGCGCGACCCGTTCTGTTTCAGTTTTTTCGCAAGCGAGGACGCGCTCAACCTGGAACGTCTTTCGATTCCAGGCGGTGATCCGTATCTGGCGGTATGGGCGCGTTCACTTGTCCCTGTATATGACGCGGGTGGCGTATTTGAGAGGTTCCATAAGCTTAACGTGTGGACGAATCGCTTCATTCCGCAGGCAGCGGGACGGGCACTGCATCCGACTGTTTCGGCAGGGGTTCCCGTCTGGAAGTTTCCCAAATTCATTCCTGAAACCTGGGCACGCAAGCTCCAAGAACGTCGCTTCCCACAACCCATACGCGACCTCCTCAACAAGGACAGCCGCGTGATCGCGAATGAGGAGTACCTAAAGTTCCACGACCAGGATCGTCGAGAGGAATATAGGGATCAATGGCTTGAGGAATGTCGAATTCACGGCGTATGAACAAAGATCGCCTCGTAACCAACGGCCTGTACGCGCTGCTTTTCCTGTTGCCGTGGCAGATGGTGTGGATCGTGATGGAGAGAACGCTTGATGGCGGGGGATGGGAGTACGGAAAAACCCTGTTGTACGCAACCGAACTCCTCGCACTCGCTCTTCTTGTTGCACGCGGAAAACCCCAACTACCAACTACCACCTACCAACTACTTTTCCGCTGGGCAAAACTCTGTGCTCTTGCCCTGCTCGCGAGTTCATTCGTGAGCGCAGATCCGCTCCTCGCCCTCTCGCATCTCTTCCATGTTGCTGCGGCCGCGGCACTCGCTCTCCTCATCACCGATGAGCGAACCGATGTCTCGATGGCACGCCACGCCTTCATTGCCGGACTCGTGCCCGTGAGTCTCTTCGGGATAATTCAGACCTTCATGGGCGATAGTCCCGCCAGTCATTGGCTCGGCCTTTCCGCGCACAACGCGCCAGAACTCGGCGCATCCGTCGTGGAATCCGCCGGAGGCATCCGCACGCTGCGTGCGTATGGTTCATTCCCGCATCCAAACGTGTTTGGTGGCTATTTGGCAGTTGGTATCCTGCTTTGCATTTGGGAACTAAGCGCGATTCCCCTCCTTCGCCAAGGAGGGGTTAGGGGCGGTTGCCGTTCATGGCATCAGCCCGCGACGCGTTTAGCTCTCGCGATCTTTTCCGCGACCCTGATCCTCACCTTTTCCCGCAGCGCCTGGCTCGCGGTGGCGGCTGGAACCGGAACCGTCGGCATCCTCTTGCTCTGGTCCCGTCGTGAACTTCCACGCCGCGCGCTTCCGGTCGCCGGCATCGCCGGCTGCGCCATCCTCCTGACTCTCATCGTCTTCCGAACGGAAGTCCTTACGCGCGCCATTCCGACCGCGCGGCTGGAAGAACGTTCGATCGCAGAACGCTACGCCGCCCTCGCCCAATTTCCAGAGGTGTTCATGTCGAGTCCGATCCTTGGAACCGGGACCTCACAATTCACTTCGAAGCTCGCCGCACTTCGCCCCGGATTCCCGTCCTACGCCTACCAGCCAGTCCACAACGCCTTCCTCCTGTTCCTCGCCGAAGGCGGTCTTCTCGCCTCCCTCTTCTTTCTCCTAGCGGGAAGGGAACTGTGGCGCTCGCTCCGTCCTCGATTATTTACGCGCGACGGCATCATGGCCGCCTCGTTGATCGCCTGCCTCATCGTCCTTGCCCTGTTTGATCATTACCTCTGGAGCCTCTGGAGCGGGCTCGCCCTCGCAGCGATTGTGTGTGGGATTTGTCTTGACAAGTCAATAAAAACCGATAAAAATATCGCCGCTAGCAATCTAAACTGATGACTGCTAATATCTAGCGACATTCCGTGGGCGGTAAGGGCTGTAAGGGCTGTAAGGGCAGTAAGGGTGGTAAGGGGTTTTCCCGACCGTCCGTGCTTTCCTAGCGACCTTTCGCCCCTAACAGTCCATTACAACCCTTACAACCCTATCTTATGACCCTCCGTCCCCTCGGCTCCCATCTGATCGTAAAAGGAACCTCGGCTGAGGAAGTTTCGAAGTCCGGAATTATCATTCCAGATACTGTAGAAAAGGAACGCTCCGAGCGCGGCGAAGTGGTCGCAGTTGGGCCAGGCAAACTTCTCGAGAACGGCACGCGCGCTTCGATGGAAGTAAAAATCGGCGACAAGGTAGTGTTCAAGAAGTACGCCCCCGATGAAGTCGAAATCGAAAAGCAGAAGTACCTCGTGATCTCGATCGATGATGTGATGGCCGTCATTGAATAGTCACCCCTTACAACCCTTACTCCCCTTACAGCCCTTTTTCTATGGCCAAAAACATTATCTTTAACGAAGACGCGCGCGCCAAGCTTAAGCGCGGCGTCGATAAACTCGCAAACGCAGTGAAAGTTACACTCGGTCCCAAGGGCCGCAACGTCATTATCGAACGCGGATACGGCTCCCCGATTGTGACGAAGGATGGTGTGACCGTTGCCAAGGAAATTGAGCTTGAGGACAAGGTGGAGAACCTCGGCGCAGAGCTTGTGAAGGAAGTTGCTTCCAAGACGAACGACGTCGCAGGGGATGGCACCACCACCGCCACGGTTTTGGCGCAGGCGATGATTGCGGAAGGACTTCGCAACGTCACCGCCGGAACGAACCCGCAGGCCATCCGCCGCGGCATCGAAAAGGGCGTCGAAGCACTTGTGGCAGAACTTAAGGCGAACATTGCGAAGCCAATTAAGGGCGATGAGATCGAACAGGTCGCCTCCATTTCTGCCAACGATCCCGAGATCGGTAAAATGATCGCCGAGGCCATGAAGAAGGTCGGCGAAACCGGCGTTATTACCGTCGAGGAAGGGCAGTCGTTCGGCGTGGAAGTCACCGTCGTCGAAGGGATGCAGTTCGATAAGGGCTACTGTTCCGCCTACATGATCACGAACGCGGAACGCATGACGTCCGAGTTCCAGGACGCCCACATTCTCATCACTGACAAGAAGATTTCGTCCGTGCAGGAGATTCTTCCGATTCTTGAGAAGGTCGCCGCGACCGGCAAGAAGGAAATCGTGATTATCGCGGAAGATGTCGATGGGGAAGCCCTCTCAACGCTTGTCGTAAACAAGCTGCGTGGCACGTTCCATACGCTCGCCATCAAGGCTCCTGGATTCGGCGATCGCCGCAAGGCCATGTTGGAAGACATTGCGATTATTACGGGAGGAAAGGTGATTACGGAAGACATCGGCCTGAAGCTCGAAACCGTAGAGCTTACGGATCTCGGTCGCGCGACGAAAGTCGTTTCGAATAAGGAGACCACGACGATCGTCGGGGGAGCCGGGGAGAAATCCCTCATCGAAGCGCGCGTTTCCGCGATCAAGGCACAGATTAAAGTTACTGATTCCGGCTTCGAGAAGGAGAAGCTGGACGAACGTCTGGCCAAACTCGCTGGCGGAGTCGCTGTCATCAAGGTAGGTGCCGCTACGGAAACGGAAATGAAGGAAAAGAAGCATCGCATTGAGGATGCAGTCGCCGCAACAAAGGCGGCCGTTGAAGAGGGGATCGTTCCAGGCGGCGGCGTGGCTCTTGTTCGCGCCCTTTCTGCGCTCGGAAACGCCAAGGCGGAAGGCGACGAGAACATCGGGATCGAAATCCTGCGCCGCGCCCTTGAGGAACCGATGCGCATGATTGCGAATAACGCGGGGAAGGACGGCTCCGTCGTCCTCGAGCGCGTGAAGAACGAAAAAGGCGCCTTCGGCTACAACGCCGCGACTGATGTGTACGAGGACATGGTCGCCGCAGGGATCGTAGACCCAGCCAAGGTGACACGATGCGCGCTGCAGAACGCGGCCAGCATCGCCATCATGGTGCTCACGACCGAGGCGGCCATTACGGAGATTCCAAAGAACGACGCTTCGATCGGCTCAGGGACTGGTGGTGGACATGGTGGCGGAATGGATGGAATGTATTAGAATACCTCCACTATGGAAAAAGAGATCGAAGACAACAAGTTTTTCGCAGCCATCGGCTATCTCGGCATCCTGTGCCTGATCCCGCTTTTGCTCGCCAAGGACAGTAAGTTCGCCCAGCACCACGGGAAGCAAGGGCTGGTCATTCTCCTCGCCTGGATCCTGCTCTGGGTAGGGAACATCATCCCGGTGCTCGGTCAGATCGTCTGGGCCCTCGGTTCCATCCTGCTCTTCATGCTGATCATCATGGGAATCGTAAACGCCGCCAACGGAAAGATGTGGGAGCTGCCCGTGCTCGGTAAATTTGCGAAGCAAATTAACCTCTAAGGTGGTAAGGGCGCCACACGATCCCTATGAAAGAACTCCTCCACCAAATCCAAGCCCTCCGCGAGCGCGCTGTGCGCACGTGGGGGTTGCTTTGACCTGGATTCGATAAAGACGAAGTTATCGGAATTGGAGAAAAAGATGGAAGCGCCGGATTTCTGGCAGGATCAGGAACGTGCGAAGCGGTTAGGGAAGGAAGCGGCGGACATGCGTACCGAACTTTCCACCTGGGAAAGCTTTTTGAAGGAGGTCGATGACCTGAAGGACATGACGGAACTCGCGCAGGCAGAAGGCGAGGACGGCATGCATGATGACATTGCCACCAAGCTTAAGGAACTCGAAGCGAAATTTTCGAAGATGGAATTCGCGACGCTCTTTTCCGGTCCGCATGATGTGAGCAACGCGATCATCGCGATGCACGCAGGCAGCGGCGGCACGGAAGCGCAGGATTGGACGGCCATGCTCTACCGTATGATCGCCCGCTTTTGCGAAGCGAAGGGATTTGAGATCGAAATTCTCGAAGAAGCGCGCGAACCCGTCGGCTTCAAGAGCCTCATGTTCCGCGTCTCCGGCCGGTACGCGTACGGCTACCTGAAAAGCGAGCACGGCGTGCACCGCTTGGTCCGCATCAGTCCGTTCGACGCCGAGAAAATGCGTCACACGACGTTCTCCCTCATCGAAGTCATCCCTGAACTCGAGGAATCCGCCGCGGTCGTCATTGATCCCAAAGATTTGCGCATCGATACCTTCATGGCTGGGGGAAAAGGTGGACAAAGTGTGAATACAACCTATTCCGCTGTGCGTATCGTGCACTTACCAACCAACATCACCGTCTCCTGCCAGAACGAACGCAGCCAGAAACAGAACCGCGAGATGGCCATGAAAGTTCTCATGGGCAAACTCGTCGCCAAGCAGGAAGAAGAGCGCCGTGCCGAGCGCGCCCGCCTCCGTGGTGAATATCAGAGTGCTGAATGGGGAAATCAGATCCGTTCGTACGTGCTTCATCCGTACAAGCTCGTGAAGGATCATCGAACCGAGCATGAAACGTCGGACGCGGAAGGGGTGCTTGAAGGGGATCTAGAGCCGTTTATGGAAGCGTTCCTGCGGGAGGAGCTTAAGCATCGATAGATAGTAGATAGTAGTAAGTAGATAGTAGTTTTCCGTCATTCAACCCTACTAACTACTATCTACTTACTACTAACTCATGAGCCTTATGCCCTACAAACGCGCCCTCGTCACCGGCGGAGCCGGATTCATCGGCTCCCATATTGCCGACGCTCTCATCAAGCGCCGGATTAAGACGTATGTCATCGATGACCTGACGACCGGGGACAAGAAAAACGTGAATCCGAATGCGGAGTTCGTCAAAATGTCGATTACCAGCCCGGCGTTTCCGGCACTGCTTAAAAAGATTCAGCCTGACATTGTTTTCCACACGGCTGCGCAGGTGAATGTTCGTTCGTCGGTCGTCGATCCTGTCACGGATGCCAAAGTAAACGTGCTCGGCACACTCGCGCTCATTCAGCACGCGGCCGAAGCCGGTGTGAAGAAGATCGTTTTCTCCTCATCAGGTGGGGCGATGTTTTCTGATCGTGTCCGTCCGCCCTATAGCGAGTCCCAGCCAGCCGAACCAGTCTCCCCCTACGGAATTTCCAAGCGGGCAGGGGAGATGTACCTCGAATTTGCCTCATCGACGTACGGCATCGACACGGTTTCTTTGCGCTACGCGAATGTGTACGGCCCGCGTCAGAATACAAAAGGCGAAGCGGGTGTGGTGGCACTGTTCGGCAGCCATTTGCTTGCGAATGAGGACATCATCATCAATGGCGACGGCAAGCAGACGCGCGATTTCGTCTACGTCGGCGATGTCGTGCGCGCCAACGTCCTTGCGATGGGCAAGAATGCTCACGGGATCTATCACATCGGCACAGGACAGGAGACAAGCGTGTTGAAACTTTTCAAAATGATGAATCGACTCACCGCGGCCTCAGCCCCCCTCCTTACGAAGGAGGGGTCAGGGGAGGTACGAGCTGTACGTGGCAGCACGATGCAGTTTGGTCCGGCGAAAGCAGGTGAAGTTCGCCGTAGTGCCTTGGTCTCCAAGAAGGCCATGAAGGAACTTGGGTGGAAAGCAGAAATGAGTCTTGAGGAGGGGCTCCGAAAGACATTGAAATCTCTTATTCCCTGAGCGGAGGCCTCAGCCGCAGTCGAAGGGGCGCTGCGAGCCTTCGACGAGCTCAGGCAATAATGGTTTATGATTCCTGTCGTTTCGACAAAAGAGGCGATCCGCATCCTTCGAGAGGGCGGAGTTGTCGTATTCCCGACCGAGACGAGTTATGGACTCGCCGCGGACGCCCGAAATGCGTCGGCGGTCGAGAAAGTTTTTTCGATCAAAGGCCGCGCTCCGGAAAAAACCGTCCCGTTGATCGTCTCGACGACGGCGATGGCGAAGAAGTGGGCGACCTTTCCCATCGAAGCGTCGAAGTTAGCTCGCGCACACTGGCCAGGTCCGTTTACGATGGTGCTTCCAAAACAATCGAAGGCGAAGCTCGCGCCTCAAGTCGTCGCAGCCGACGGAACGATCGCGTTACGTGTTTCTGCTCATCCTATCGCCCAGGCTCTCTCGAAAGCGCTCGCGGCCCCGATCGTCTCCACCTCCGCGAATCAATCCGGCGAACCCGCCTGTTACAGCGCCCGAGCCGTGCAAAAAGCCTTCAAAGATGCGAAGATCCAGCCAGACGCCCTGATCGACGCCGGCAGCCTCCCAAAGCGAAAACCCTCAACGATTATCGCTTTTTCAGAAGGGAAATTAGTAGTATTAAGACAGGGCTCACTATTTATTCCCTGAGCGGAGGCCTCAGCCGAAGTCGAAGGGTCGCGGCGTGGCCTTCGACAAGCTCAGGCAATATATTTCGTATGCTTCCCCGCGCCAAGAAATCCTTTGGTCAAAACTTCCTCGCCGACCAAAACATCGTGAAACGCATCATCAAAGCCGCCGAGGTAAAACCCGGCGACCGAGTTCTTGAGATCGGCCCTGGCACCGGCGTCCTCACTGACGCGCTCATCGAAGCCGGAGCGATCGTGACCGCCATTGAAGCCGACCACGACCTTATCGAACCGCTCAAAGAAATCTTTGGCGACAAGCTGAACCTCATTGAAGGCGATGCGCTGAATACGCCAGCCTCGCTTCTTCCGGTCGCTCCATACAAACTCGTCGCGAACATTCCGTACAACATCACCTCTCCCATCATCGAATGTTTTCTGACCACCGAGCCGTACCCAACGAGCATGACCCTCATGGTGCAGAGGGAAGTGGCGGACCGGATTACCGCCGAGTCGCCGAACATGAGCCTGCTCGCGGTGGCCTGTCAGGTCTACGCAAAGGTGAAAAAAGTGTTCAACGTCTCCCGCGAAGTGTTTCGGCCAGTGCCAAAAGTTGATTCAGCCATCGTGCGGTTCGATTTATATCCTCCTGGCGGGGATATGGAAGCGATTATTAAGCTTGCAAAGGCTGGTTTTTCCCATCCTCGTAAACAAATGCACGGAAACCTCACGGCTGCAGGGTATGGAGAACCTGCCATCGTAAAATCGGCCATAGAAGCCGTCGGATTGGACGCCCGCGTCCGCGCGGAGATTGTCTCGATCGAGCAGTGGAAGCGGTTGCATGGGATCTTAGTTAGTAGATAGTAGTAAGTAGGTAGTAGGGTTTCCACCGTCAGCTCTACTAACTACTATCTACTTACTACTAACTCCGTCCTTTGGTATACTTCCTGTGTACCTATGGATGTCCGTCCCCGAACGCAACTTTCTCGGGAACAAAAGGCGGCTTTTGTTCTGATTATTGTTTTGGGAATTGCGGGACTGTTCCTTGGGTTCCACGCGTTTGGAAGTTCCATCCGTGCGCCGATCGATGCACAGATCGCCCGCTTCAGTGCGGACCGATTCCTGACCCCTTCGCAAAAGGAAGACGCGGACAAGGAGGCGATGAAGACCCGTGACACGGACGGAGACGGTCTCGTGGATTACGACGAGCTCTACGTCTTCAAGACCAGCCCCTACCTCGCCGACTCTGACTCAGATGGGTTCGATGACCGCACGGAAACGTATTCCGGGAATGATCCAAACTGTCCGGTAGGGAAAGATTGCGGACGCGGGGAAGAGGCCGCAAGCCCTTCTGCCGCCGTGAATGCAACACCGCCAACAGAACCAGACGCTCCGGCCGACTACCAGAGTGCGGAAGGGTATAAGGACATCTTCCTGGACCTGCCGCCAGAACAGCTCAAGGCCATGCTTGTGCAGGCCGGAGTCCCCAAGGAAAAACTCGACACCCTTACAGATGAGGAGTTGAAAACGATGTTCCGAGAAGCCTTTCAACAGACCGTAGATACTCAAACCCCAACGCCGTAGCGTATGTCGCTCAAGGTCCGCCAGTCCATTTCTGCATTTCTCCTTTCCCTCGCCGTCGTTGGGCTTGTGGGGGGAGGTCTGGTTACGGCTTTGTTGATGCCGAGGCCGACGTTGGCAGCATCTGGTCCTTCAAGCCCGGTTTCCGGGGGTCTTGAAGCTACATTAGAAACGGCGAGTGGAGCGATTCCTGGGGTGGCACCAAACCCACCAAAAGGTGCAGCAGCGGCCACACACGCTGTGGATACTTTGGTAGTAAGCCCTCTCATGCAGATCGCCTTGGTCACCGGGCTTTTGAACATCTTGACCTTCGTCACGGATCGACTTGCGTACGAATCCGCCGTGTTTATCGCTTCCGGAGGGAAGGGACAAACACCTCTTTTGTACGCGGATACCGCAGAGGATGCCTGGACAAAGTTTGGAAAGGACGTGGCCGGAGAGACGATCGGTCAGCTTGGGGAAGTCATCAGCACTGGACTCGATATCAAGTTTGATATCTGTTCTCCCGTGTTGCCGGAGTTTAAGCTCGCCCTTCAGTTGGGTATCGCGCAGGCGTACAAGCCAGGAAAGCCAAAATGTGATTTTGATTCCACCATAAAAAACTGGGAGAGTTTTATCGCGACAACATCGGCGACGGCACAGGACCCGGTCGGCGCGGTTTTAAAAGGATTTTCAGCGGGATTGTCTCCGGGACGGAACGAACTTTCCGCTTCCATAAGCATCTCGTTCTTGACGCAGGAACAGGCTAACCAGAAACGCCAGATCAATATTCAAGAACAGTTGGCTAACAATGGGTATAAGAATGTTGTAGACACGGTTACGGGCAAGGTACAGACACCAGCTTCGTTTCTTGAGGCTGAGGTGAAAAAGTCACAACTGGAAGATCCTGATAAGCCGGCAGACCTCCAAATCCTGAACGCCATCAATAACGCCGACCTCATCTGGGGATTGTTCGGACACGTCGCGTCTACGTTTACGAACACCTTGCTCTCCACCACCATCGACCGCATCTCAAAGGGGATGGCTCCGCTTGTGGGGGGAGACAATCCGTTTGACATCGAAGCACTTTCAAATGGTGGCCGAGAAGCCGCCCAGGAGCAATTTAGGTCGCTCATCACAGCAAACCCCATCTCCGTCTCCAACTACAACCTGCTGGCGGAGTTTGTGGTGTGTCCGGCCGGAGGAACCATCCCGCGTAACATCAACAACTGCGTGATGGATCCGAATTTCGCCGCGGCCGTCACACGCTCAGACGCCGGGATCGCGCTCACGGTGCGCGATGCTATGTCTGGAGAGGAAGGCTTATTGAACGGTAGTTGGCCTCTTTTTCCAGCAACGAACAAAGCCAAAAATCAGGATCCGTTCTGTTATACGTCAGCCTTCTGTTATGGCAACCTTGTGAAACTGCGCAAGGCCCGCATTATTCCTGTCGGTTGGGAGATTGCTGCTACCATCAACGCGTCGTTTGATCCGCCTAAGACCCTCAAAGAGATCGTTGATTCGTATAACGATTGCGGAGGAGGGAATCCGTTTTGCCACCTCATCGATCCAAACTGGATTTTAAAATATCCGGAAACACAGTGTAAGTCCTTTGTGAACGGCGAGGTGCCGATTTCTTCAGCCTCAGGGGCGCGCAACACATACTGTGCAGATACGCTTTCCTGTCTCTCGGAAGACAGCAAGGGGAACTGTACAGGCGGGTTCGGCTACTGCGTGCGCGAAAAGAACATCTGGCGCTTCCGCGGGGAAGAGTGTCCGGAACAGTTTGCAAGCTGTCTTGCCTATACCAACACCATCGATAACGAGCGCACTGCCTTCCTCGCGAACACGGTAGATTTTTCCGTCTGTAACCAGGGGAACGCCGGTTGCCGTTGGTACCGCGTGAATAAATACTTTGATGGAAAGGGAACACTTGTCACCACAGACGACACCTTCTCGTTCCTGCCAACGGGCGCCACATACAACGTTCCTGCGCATGATGCGGCGATTCAAACTTTTGCCGTTCGTTCCGCCGCAAATACGCAAGAAGGACTTTACGCCACGGAAGATCGCGTCTATTTCAATAAGGACGTGAAGCAATGCGACGGCAGCCAGGTCGGCTGCGGTGAACTTACGCGCGCGGCCGGTGTTACGCTCAACCAGGTGCGCAACCCTGGATTTGAGGCGCCAAATGAAGAAGGCGGGTTGCTTGCGGGATGGACGTTCTCTGGCTTGCCAGCTCCATCGGTTGATCCGGCAGAGGGCGGGAATGCCGTAGACCTCACCATAGACACAATTTCTCAGAAGGACATTGAGCTTTCCGCTGGATCCTTCTATACCTTCAGCTTTGAATCCAAGGGCGCAACCGTTCCAACTGCAAGCATTGTTCTCTCTACGCTCGCCGGAGGAAGTGCGGCGGCAAATATCGCCGGGACAAACGCACGCGGATGTACCATCACGGGAAATACGGTTTCCGTAACTCCGGCAACAGCAAACGCGTCTGCATACGTTCGATCTTCATGTACGTTCACGACCGGTGCCACCTCGCTCCTCGCGGAAATTCGCATTGCGGGAACTTCTCTCGTCGATGCGATCCAGCTCGAACGCGGCGAAAGCGCCACAGATTTTGCCAATGGATATAGCGATGCGAATGCGCAGAGCGTTGCCCTCAAGGTTCCTCCGGCTTATCTCAACTGCAAGGGCCTCCCAACGGATCCGGCGCAGTGTGATGAATACGCAGAGGTCTGTTCGGCTCAGGAAGTCGGCTGCGAGCTCTACACGCCGGAAGACGGCGATCCATCCGTCCCAGCCGTCGCGTCCGCCGTAGACCAGTGTCCAGGCGAATGCGTCGGTTACGCGGCATTCAAGCAGGAACCCACCAAGTATGAAGGTTCCAAGTTCCCATTGTTCTTCATTCCCGCTAAGGCTCAGTCTTGTGACGCGCAGTTCGTTGGATGTGACGCGTTCACCAATCTCAATCCTGGCGCCGGCGGAGAAAGCGTTGAGCACTATACCGACCTCCGTGCGTGCGTGCTACCGGATCCTGCACAGGCATCTACCGTAGCAACCGCCGCCGCTGATCGCACACAGGCGCCATTCTTCACCTGGGAGGGAACCGATACGTCAGGGTTCCAGCTCCGGAGTTTTACGTTGCTCAAGTCTAATCTCACCACGAACTCGGTGATTGATTATACGCAGCCAGCGAACAACGCAGTCCAGCCTTCGATTCCAGCTCCAGCCAACGATGCGAGCGCAGGAGCTGCTCCATGTACGTCTTCATCGATGCTTTCCGAGACAGTACGAACCTGCAACGACTCCATCGCTGTTCTCGCGGCAGACAGTTCCTGTAATGAGCACACGGATATTTTTACAAATCCAGATTGTCGTGAGTTCTACGATGGCGCCGGCGCGATTCATTATCGTCTTTTCTCAAAGACCGTCACCGTGGACGTCGGTTGTAATCAGTATCGTAAGACCGCCGCGCCTACTTCTGCGGACTGTAACTCCACGGGCGGATTCTCCTTGCCAAACGGCGATTGTCGCTATCTCGGTCTCCCGTCTGAAAGCGTGCAGTGTCCAGCTGCCGCATCCGGTTGCCGTTCTTACACCGGCGGCGCTGGGCGCAACGCGACGACTGTTATCAATGAATCGTTTGAAAGCGGTACCTTCGCTCCATGGGTCGGAGCCGGTGGGGCAACCCCAACGGTCTCCAATGAGTCTGTGTCAGCAGGCGGTCATTCGATGCGCGTGACGGGTTTCGGTAACGTGTCGTACGGTGATTTCGAAGGGAAGCTGGTGGCCGGTAAGACCTTTGTCCTTGAGTTCTGGGCAAAAGGGACAGGACCTCTCGCTGCAACGCTTATTCCAAGCAATGGAAGCGGGATCGCAAGCAGCTTTGGTCCAGCCGTTACGCTCACGCAGGGCTGGCTTCCATACTCGGTAGGACCGCTCGATGCATCGTTGATTCCAGAGATTACCGACACGGCGATCCTTCGCTTTGCTCATGCAAGCGGCAGTGATGACATCTTCCTCGACAACATTGTCCTGAAGCAGGTCGAGGACAACATCACCCTCATCAAGGGTTCCTTCGTGGTCCCAGCGTCCTGTGACCAGACGCCAACCGGCGCCGCGAGCCCGCAGTTCTTCCTCGGCTGTGAGGGCTATACGGACCGCGCCAGCCAGAGCCACTCGTTCTACCAGTTCACCAGCCTCTGCTCGGAGCAGAAAGTCGGCTGCGAGGCGTTCTACGATGAACGCAACAGCACCTCGCCATACGGAGAAACGCATAATGCGCGCTGCGTCGGTCCAGTAGGGGCTTGCCGGTACCTCTCCAACCCTAACGTCTGCACCATCCAGCCAGGTAAGACGTTCTGCCTCTTTGACTTTGATGGTGCGATCCGAACCATTCGCAACGTCACGGAAGAAAACGCCGCCCAGCTCGGTCCGGAAACCCGCGTGATTCCAAATGACGTTCCTGTCTTCCTTGTGAACAACGGGGCAGGGCAGTGTTCTCCGGAAGCCGTTGGGTGTGAGGAAGTGGGTGTGCCAGTGTTCAACCTCGATAAGAGCCGGGTCACCAAGTTTGACTCCGAGTTCCTCATCATTGATCCGCTCATTTACGGCGATGAGGTGTTTAAGAACACGCTCTGCAGCCACGAAGCGCTGTTCTGCGACGAATGGAAGTCCACCAAGGACGGCAACTTCTACTTCAAGAACCCGCTTGGCCAGAACTGTGAGTACAAGACGGACGTTTCCATCAGCAGCCGCCGATTCTTCGGCTGGTTCCGCAAGGGAACGAACGAACCATGCGAATACGTGGACGTAAACAACGACTTGGCCTTCACGCTCGGCATCGATACGCCGCGCGCCCGCGGAGGAAATGAATTCCTGATGCCGACCAACGGCGACGCCGCCTACCGCGGATTCGTCGGCCTGTGCGCCCAACAGTTCGACCAGTGTACGGAGTTCCGCGATCCGACCGACCGCACCACGGAACATCGCGTCGGCCTCCCATACTTCTTCCGCGACACCGAGTCGCTCGAGAAGAATACGGGCGCCATTGAGTGTAATGGCCGCGTAGGCCGC
>CALRBH010000004.1 GCA_943354165.1 Candidatus Uhrbacteria bacterium RIFOXYB12_FULL_58_10 | reverse complement strand
AACCTGTGTCCATTCCGGCGTCCATTTTTATGATGGTGATTCCTGTCTGCGCGTCGCCGTTCAAAATTGGTGCTTGAATTGGAGAGGGACCACGGTACTTTGGCAGGAGGGAAGGGTGGACGTTTACGCACCCCTTGGCAGGAATATCGAGAATGGATTGCGGGATGATTTTTCCGTAGGCGAACACGACGAACGTGTCGGCGTTCAGGACGCGTAGGACGTCGACGACGGTCTCGTCCTTTAGCGTAGGGAATTGATAGACAGGAATGCCAAGCTCTGACGCTTCGATTTTAACCGGAGGCGATTCGAGTTTCTTTCCGCGACCGGCTGGCTTGTCTGGCTGGCAGACAGCGGCGACGACTTCGAACGTCTTATCGGCATGAAGAGACTTGAGGAATGGAACCGCGATCTCCGGAGTGCCGAAAAACACAATACGGATCATATGCTTGCCTTGGCCTTTTTGGTGATCTTATAAGCCTTGTCGATGAACAGGACGCCGTCCAGGTGATCGATCTCATGCTGGAAGATGATGGCAGGGAAGCCAATGACGGCCATTTTTACCGGTTCGCCTTTGGCATTGAATGCTTCGATATTCACACGCTTAAAGCGCTTCACAAGCCCATAGACGCCAGGAACGGAAAGGCATCCTTCTTCGGAAGGTTTCGTGGCAATAGACGTCCCCGTAATTTTCGGATTGATGAACGCCTCCGGTCCTTTGCGGGTTTCGACAATGATTACGCGCTCATTAACGCCAACTTGCGGTGCGGCAATGCCGACGCCGTCTTCCAAATACATGGTTTCCTCCATGTCCTTCATAAGCTGAGCGATCCGCTCGCTTCCGATATCCGAAATCGGCACGTCGGTTGAGACGACGCGCAGGGTTTTCGTTGGCTCTTTTAGAACAGGGAGGTGGGCCATAATGACGTTTGAGTATGTCAGGAAAACTGGGTCGTGTCAATCCGTATGGTATCAGGAAGTGGGGCTAAAAACAGGTGCAGTGTCTCCATGAGATCGTTCGGATACATGAGCAGGTGGCCGCCCTCGCTTGGCTCTGAGCGTACGCCGTTTGGCAGGTGGTCTACAAGATCATTGGCGGTGGGCAGTTGCTCAATGCGGGCGGCGCGGCCAAATGGAGGGTAGCCATACGCCTTACGCGCCTCGGCTTCTTCCTTCAGTCCTAATGGCGGATCCGAGAGGCCCATCCGGAACAAATCCGGCGTATCGGTTTGAATGACGAAGGTCGCATGGTTCGCGTTCGCTACGGCGCGCCATTGGGCGGTGGTCGTAAGGGCGCGTTCAAGCGCACGCGGGTTGGCGTCACGTAGGGGCTGGTCAGCACCGATCTCTATGACGGCGCCGAATCCATCGGGAGAGAACGGGTTGAAGAGGTTTTCGAGGTAGTGCGAGGTGGTTACAACGATGGTCGCGTCGGGGAGTATCTCGACGCCCTTTTCGGCTGAAGCGGCGGAGCAGGAAAAAGATGTACCCAATTCCTTTGCCAGGGAATCGATCGTCCAAGCCTTTCGAGGGCGGATTCCTGCGGGCAAATTCCGAACTGGTTCCGACGCTCTTGATGTTCGGTTGAAAGCGATCAGGACGCGCTGGTTTGCTTCGATGGCGGCGGTGATTGCCTCGTCCGCTTCTGGGGAAATGAGGGGGTGGGCGCGATGGCCACGATTCGCACGCATGTCAGCGAGGGTCGTCGGGTAGAGCGGGAACGGACTGATCCGTTCCGCATGCTCAAGTTCATCGATCCGTGGGAATGCGTCGAAGTACAAGACGGTTCCACCTTGGAGTTTGGATCGGATCACCGCGTTCCTTCGCGCGTCAAAGCGCGGGTTCCTGTCTTCGCGTCGATGGTTCTCGTGGCTCGAGCGGGCTACGGCAAGAACTCCCCCGGCTGGGTGGGTCAGAAGGGAGACGATCGACGTTCCGATGAGAAGGCCGTCGGGTCGTGTACGAAACGCTCGCCAAGCGCGTTCCTTGGCCAAAGCTGACTCTTCGCCAGTAATTACTACTGGTTCAGCTGATGATAAGGCCGAGGCGAGGAGCCTGGCATCGCGAACGTTTGGGGCGCACACCGTCCAAGGCCCTGAAAGGCGTTTGCGGGCGGTGGCGATGATGGCGGCGGTACGGCGGAGGTCCGGGCATTCGATGAATAAGGATTTCGATGCTTCTATGGTTGGGAGTGAAGACTGGATGGCTGTAGCGTCGGTGCGGGAAATAGAGAGAGGGCTGTAAGGGCGGTTAGGGGTGTAAGGGCGGTTAGGGGATAGACGTTTTGGAAGCGCCGGTAGGACGGCGTGAAAGACCGAAGAGACGGACTGAATCGCCTCGAGCGCGAACGCCTTCATGCAGGCGATTTCAGATGGGGCGAACTCCCAGCCGGGAATCACCTCTGTGATTTCAGCGATCTTCATGCCTTCCGTAGGGCGATCGTGAACTTCGGCGACGAGGGCGTGAACTGGTCTGCCTCGAAAAACGACTCGCACGAGCGAGCCGATGGCGACGGGCATTCCCTCGGGGACACGGTAGGTGAACGCACCGAAGCGTCTTGGAAGCCGTAGGGCTGGGAAGACATCAATCAACATGAAATTCTGTTACGAGGTACCCCACGCCGAACGGATGTTCGTAGGAGAGGATCTCGGGACGCGTCTTCATATGTTCCAGGATCCCGAGGAGGATGACCAGAGGCTTGAGTGCGCACTCTGAAGCGAGCTTTACCTTGGACTCGTCTGCCTCGATAAGTGTTGACGAAGCCATGTGTTCAACGGCGTTTTGGACCATTGCGTCAAACCAATGACCCTCCGGACGGTCGCCATCCGGGGCATCGGCGCCAAGGGCGTGCGAAAGATCTCCTGAAGCGATGACGGCAATACGTTTGGGTGAGGAATGAAACACGTCGTGAAGAAGGTGACCAAAGGCCAGGTGCGCGGTCCTATCGACATCTTGGGCGTAGGCGATTGGCAAGATGCGGATATCAGGGTTGCCAGCGCACAGACGCATGAGGGGGACAGAGGTGCCATGATCCAGAGCGTGGGCGGTGTGCAGGGAAATAGGGTGGCCTGCGCGGCGTGCCTGACGCTGGAGCGTGTCTGTAAGTGCGGGATCGCCGGCAAAGACCGTTGGTTTGGAGAGATCACCAAATTCGTGCAAGGACGTCTCATATCGATCATTGAGATCGATGGCAAACGCGTCTTTGTACATGGCATGGTGCGAGGAGAGGATTACGACGGTGTCTACCTTTGCCGTGAGTAGGTGCCGTGCCAGCGTATGCATGGCCGCATCCGTATGCATGAGCGCATCTAAACGTTCCTTGCCGATGGCAGGGATAAGGAGAGGGGTGTGTGGAACGAAGGCGCCGAAAACGATCATAAGCCCGCCGTCATTACCGTGGAGTCATCAGGGAGAATATCGGCTACCGAAGAAGTGACGGGGTTGCCGAGCGGATGCTCAAGGACCGCGCGTTCCGTGGTCCAGATGATGTCGGTCCATTTATAGCCAAGGGCCAGAAACGTAGATTCATCCGTGACGTGGCGACGATTTCCAGCGGAGACGACGAAAACGTCAGGTGAACCATGAGCGGCCACTAGTGTTCCGTCAGAGAATTTTACAGGATCGCCTTGGGTAAACTTGGTGATTTCCGACAGCTTCGGCGTTTGAATCTCCCAGCCGGCGAATCGGGACTGGAGGATTTCGCGGGAGAAAATAGGGTGCTTCACGCCATCTTCCACCTGATAGATGCCGCCCGTGGAAGGGTCGCGTACAAGGGCACCTTGCGGGTGGACGGTTTCTGACGTGATGGGGGCGCCTCGGTTAAAGGCGAGCAGATCCTCATCGCTTGCTTCCGTGAGGTCATCGGCATTGAAGCCGACCGAGCGGAAGGTGGCCATGGAATCAATGGCACGAATCGCGTCGTCGACAAGTAAATAGATGGTGCCGCGCGGTGAGAGCAGGAGGGAATAGTTGGGGTAGGAAATAGGCGCGCCGACGTCGTATGTTTCAAGAACTTCCGGTTTTACGCTAATTGGTGTGCGTCCGGAGGCGCGGCTCATAAGCGCGGCCATGGAGCGGATGGCTCTGCGCTTGCCGTTCTGGATCATCCAGACGATTCCGGAGCTCTGGTCCTCGAGGACAGTGCCGGTTGGGTAATCGCCCGTAAACCATCGGCGCCAGATGCGAACGAAGTTGGCGTTGCCGTGCAAGTGTGGTGTGTAGGTGTAGAGCACGGCAGTCGCCTGGTTTTCCGGGATGATCATTTTTCCATCGACTCCAGAGGCAATACCAGGGCCAAAGCCACTTTCCGTTTTTCCTGTGGCCTCCAAGGTAGGGAGGTAGTTCGAACGGATGCGTTCCGCCGCCCCGTGTACTTGTTTCGCAAATCCCTTGAATTTCCGAATGGCAGGATCATCCATGCGGCAATCGTCGCATACGGCGTATCCCATGGCCCAATCCAGCTGTTTCTGTGATGGGTTTCGGTCTTCTACAAGGGATTGTTCACGCTGAAGAAGAACCAGGAGAAACCTCGGGCTGATTCCATTCAGTGTAGCGGCTCGATAGATGATGTCTGCCGCTGGACGAAGCGTCCCATCATTATCAACGGCAATATGGGTTCCAAGGAATCCTCGTCCTAAAAATGTTTGGATGTCCTGCCTCGTCATGGATTGCGTGTTTGTCATGTCTGCGTCCGCAAGAAGGAAATGCGGGTTCACGTCTTCTTCAGCATAGGCGGCCTTAAGCGGGATGAACCCAAGGCATAAGGAAATAATTCCTAAGATGGCAAACGCTCTACGCATACCCGGCAATTTTAGGGGAAATGGACGGAAATTAAAAGAGCGGGTGCACAGGGTGCACCCGCTCTGGAAGACGTCAGTCAAGGTTCGTATACTTGGCGTTTTGTCTTGCCCAGCCGCGTTCGAGCTTTTCTCTCGAGAGCGTGATGAATTCGTTGGAGTCCTTGAGCTTCTGAGCGACCTCGCGGACGCACTTCAGCTCGGGATCGGGCCCGCAGAAGACATCGATCTTCGGCTCCTTCCATTGACTGCTCATCCGAGCCACGACAAGGCACGTGCCGATGCCGGGGATCACGACGGGCGTTTGCAACGGAACGAAGTCATGAATGTCACCGTTCTCGTCGCGCACGTATGTGGTCGCGCACAGGATCTCGCCTTTCTCGCGGCGTTCGCAGAGGTTGGTGCCATCGGCGCCGACACAATGCGTGTCGTCCGTGTACTTTTCCTGTGCGGGGTAGGCCGTGATGCGGACGCGGATCCGATCACTGTCGGTGGTCGTGGTTGACGCGACTGCTTCGGACGTGCCGAAGAAGAAGTTGTCGACCGGTTTCACCACCGCAGCGGTGCATCCTTCGCACCCCTTCAGCAATCCGCCAACGATGGCGATGCCGATGCAGATGCTGACCGCGGCTCCGAGAATGGTATCCAAGGGGCCGGCGGCGTGAGAATCGTGTCCTGACATGGTTGCCTCCTGAGTTGAGTGATGGGAAAGAATCTTACTCCTGGGGCAGCGCATCCTGTGAGGGAAGTGCTGCCGGTTGGAGTCCCGAAGGCGAACTCCTTCGGGCTAGAGGCCGGCGGTCTTCACGGGTCGGGTGACCTGGATGAAGGCAGTCGGCATGTTGACGAACGTCGCCGGCGCGAACTCGATGGTCTGCGCGGGCTCTCGCGGCTGATCACGCTTCAGGCGGTTGGGTAGCGTGGCGGCGACGAGGGGACCGGGAATGAGGACAATGAGCGCGGTGAGGAAAAACTTCTTCATGGGAAACTCCAGAGTGTGACGTACAGAAGCGATGCTCCTGCCGGTTTCACCTTCTTGCGAAGATGGCCCCGGGGGAAGGCTGCTCACAGTTGAGTGAGCAGCAGCTTCGGTTGGGAAAGGAACTAGGCGGCGTGCTGGAACTGCTTGCCGAGCTTGCGGCCGCGGCTCTCGCGTTCGATGCGCTTGTTGGACCGTTTGTTGAAGGCTTGAGTAAGAAAAAACCCGCGGTACCGTCTTAACAATCGGTCTTACGTAGGTTTCAGACTCTCTCCAGAGTCTTTAGTTGTGATGTTGAACCAACTTCGTAGATCAATCCAACGCGAAAAGACTATCATATTTTTGAGGTTTTGTCAAGAGTCTATGGCAGATAATTGCACTGTGTGAAGCCAAATATCAGCAATTAGAAAACAGCCGGTGTACGGCTGTTTTCTGTCGAATCTAGGCTTCCTTGGTCTGGATGGTAATCGCGTCGGCTTTTGCTCCGATGGTCACCGTCTGACCTTCCTTGATCTCCCCGGACACGATCTTCATGGCCAAAGGGTCGAGAATCAGGGACTGGATCACACGCTTTAGCGGTCGGGCCCCATAACTTGGGTCATATCCCTTCTCCGCAATGAGCTTTTTGGCCGCGGCCGACAGGCTCAGCTTCACATCCTTCTGTTTCTGAAGCCGCTCCGCGACATGGGCCAACTGCAGATCGACGATCATGGCGATTTCCTCCTTGGAAAGGGAATGGAACACGATGATCTCATCGATGCGGTTGAGAAACTCTGGACGGAAGTGGTCCTTGAGGAGACTGAGCACGCGCTCGCGGACTTCCGACGCTTCTGACGTTTCTGTTTCATCGTTCCCATCAAACCCAATGGTCTTTTCCGTTCCGGCGTTCAGGATCATGTCCGAGCCCAGGTTGCTGGTCATGATGATGATGCAGTTCTTGAAATTGACCTTGCGGCCCTTGGCATCGGTCAGATGTCCTTCGTCGAGGATCTGAAGGAGAAGGTTGAAGGTGTCAGGATGCGCCTTTTCGATTTCGTCGAAGAGCAGAACGGAGTAAGGGCGGCGTCGGACCATTTCCGTGAGCTGGCCACCCTCATCGTAGCCGACATAGCCCGGAGGGGAACCGAGAATCTTCGACGTTGAATGCCGCTCCATGTATTCCGACATGTCGAGGCGGATCATGGCGGACTCATCGTTGAACATGAACGCCGCGAGCGAACGGGCGAGTTCGGTTTTTCCGACGCCGGTTGGCCCCAAGAAGATGAACGATCCGATCGGGCGGTTTTCCTCACCAATGCCGGCACGCGAGCGGCGCAGGGCGTTGCTGACCGCGCTGATAGCTTCCTGCTGGCCAACCACGCGCTTAGCGAGCTCGCCTTCCATGCTGGCGAGTTTAACCATCTCGGACTCGAGCATCTTTGAGACAGGGACGTGCGTCCAGCGGGAAACCACGGTGGCAATGTCTTCTTCCGTCACCACCTGTTTCAGGATCCCTCGATCCTCCTGTAATTTACCAAGGGCAACTTCAGCTGCCTCGCGTGCCTGTTCTGCTTCGGGAATCGATCCGTAGCGAATCTTCGCCACCGCCTCAAGATTTCCTTGGCGTTCCAAAGCTTCCGCTTCACCTCGCAGTTTCTCGATTTGCTTCTTTGCCGCGGAAATATCCGCGATCTTATCCTTCTCGTTTTTCCAACGTCCTTCCAAGGCATCAGACTTTTCGCGCAAATCAGCGATCAAGCGCTCAATCTCCGACAATCGATTTTTTGAATCTTTATCTTCCTCGTGCTGAAGCGCCTTTCGTTCGATTTCGAGGCGAGTGAGATCGCGCTTGAGAATATCGAGTTCCTCCGGCATGGAATCGATCTGCATGCGCAGGGCAGAGGCGGCTTCGTCGACAAGATCGATCGCCTTGTCTGGAAGGTGACGATCGGTGATATAGCGATTCGACAGGGTGGCGGCCGAAACGACGGCTGGATCGGAAATACGCACGCCGTGGTGAACCTCGTACCGTTCTTTGATTCCACGAAGAATAGCGATGGTGTCGTCCACGCTCGGTTCTTCTACCATTACAGGCTGGAACCGACGCTCAAGGGCAGGATCCTTTTCGATGTGACGTTGATATTCTTTGATCGTCGTCGCGCCAACGGCACGAAGTTTCCCGCGTGCGAGGGCTGGTTTGAGCAGGTTGGCAGCGTCCATGGATCCGCCTTCTGTCGTTCCTGCGCCGACCAACGTATGAAGCTCGTCGATGAACAGAATGATCTTTCCGCCGGAAGCCTCGATCTCTTTCACGACGGCTTTTAATCGATCTTCGAACTCACCGCGATACTTGGTTCCGGCGACAAGCGCACCGAGATCAAGTGAAATGATCTCCTTGTTCTTGAGGAGTTCGGGGACATCGCCCGATACGATGCGTTGGGCCAGTCCTTCAACGACGGCTGTCTTTCCGACACCGGCTTCACCAATCAGAACCGGATTATTCTTCGTTCGACGCGACAAGACTTGCATGACGCGGCGGATTTCCGCATCGCGTCCGATGATCGGATCGATTTCGCCTGCGCGTGCGGCGTCCGTAACGTTTCGGCTGTATTTCTGAAGAGCCTGGAAACGGGACTCTGGTTCCTGGGAATCGACGCGCGCTGTGCCACGAATGTCCTTGAGGGCATGCATGGCGGATTCCTCTGTGATCGCGTATTTCGAAAGGAGTTTGCCTACCTTCTTGTTTGCGATAAGGCCGAGGAAAAGATGTTCTGTGGAGATGAAATCATCCTTGAATTGCTTGGCTTTCGCACCCGCGTCAGAAAGCGATGTCGCCATTTCTGGAGAGAGGTACAGCTGACCGAGCGAACCGGAAGAACGCGTTGCGGGAAGGGAATCGAGAATGGTATCGACTTCCGCGCGCAGTTCAATGCGCTGCTGAGTGATCTTGTTCACCATCGGCAACACGACGCCGTCTTCCTGGCGCAAAAGCGAGGCGAGAAGATGGATCGGTTCGATGACCTGCTGGCCATGTTCCTGGGCGATGTTGTGCGCGGCCTGAAGCGCCTGTTGTGATTTGAGAGTGAAATTGTTTGGAAGCATATGGAGATTAGCACTCGCTATTATAGAGTGCTAATTTGAGCGTGTAAAGTCCGCGTGTTAGCATGTAAATCTTATGAACATTTTTGGTGTTCACGTTAAAAACCTCACAAGAAACCAGATCTGGGATCGGGTCTGTTCGGCGATGGATTCCAAGGAGGAAGCGGTTCAAATCGTTACCTTGAATCCTGAAATGCTGGTTGAGGCGCGATCAAACCCCAAGTTTGCCTCTATCGTTCATGAGGCAGGAATCGTTGCAGTGGACGGGTTCGGGATTTCGCTGATCGGACGTTATTTGTACAACGAACAACTCGCTCGCGTTACAGGAACGGAAATTCTTGAGGATTTGGTGAAGGCTTGCGCTGACCATTCGCTGCCGATTTTATTACTGGGTGGGGAAGGGGACGATGCGAAACTCGCGGCCCTGGCCATAAAGTCGCAGTATCCAAATCTGTCGATTAAAGGAATGAACGGCGGCATGATTCATCTGCTTGCGGATGGAAACTGGGAAATGGAACCGTCGACACTCGACGAAATCATCGCGTTTCAACCTGCCGTCATCGCCGTTGCCCTCGGGCACGGAAAACAGGAAGCTTGGATTGCGTCTCATCTCAATAAGTTTCTAAGCGTTCGGTTCATGATCGGCGTCGGGGGCGTTTTTGCCTTTCTTTCAGGACGCATCGAGCGCGCACCGCTTGCGTGGCGCCAAATGGGTCTTGAATGGCTCTGGCGGCTCATTCAGGAACCTTCGCGCCTTATACGGATCCTTACTGCTGCGGTCGTCTTTCCAACGCTCGCTATTTGGGATAGATTGAGGCGGATTAGTACGTAGTGCGTAGTTCGTAGTACGTAGGATGAATAACATTGAATATGTCATTGGTTGTAACTCGATTCCCCCCTTCTCCTACTGGATATCTCCATATCGGGGGACTGCGCACTGCGCTTTATAACTACATGCATGCCAGGAAGCTTGGAGGGAAGTTCGTCTTGCGTATTGAGGATACGGATCGCGAACGGTATGTACCAGGCGCCGTCGAAAGTCTGATTCGTTCTCTTGATCGAATGAGCCTGTCGTACAATGAGGGTCCGACGCTTAATGCGAAGGGAGAAATTGTCGAAGTAGGGAATCACGGGCCGTACATTCAGTCTCAGCGCCTGCCCATTTATCTTGAGCATGCGAAGATGCTCCTTGCTTCTCGCCACGCCTATTATTGTTTCTGCTCAAAAGATCGGCTCGATACGGTTCGTAAAGAACAGGAACTCGCAAAGATGCCGATGAAATACGATCGCGCCTGTACGAAATTATCGCAGGCTGAGATTGAACAAAAATTGTCAGCAAGCGAGCCGTACGTTCTTCGATTGAAAATCCCAGAAGGGGAAACCGTTATTGAGGATTTGATCCGCGGCCGCATCGAAATCTCGAATGCCGAGGTCGATGACCAGGTGCTCATGAAATCTGATGGATATCCGACGTACCATCTCGCAAACGTTGTAGATGATCACCTCATGGAGGTCACTTGCGTGATTCGTGGCGAGGAATGGATTTCGAGCGTTCCGAAGCATGTGATGCTTTACAATGCATTTGGCTGGAAGATTCCAGAGTTTGCTCATCTTCCATTGATTCTTAACGCAGACCGATCGAAACTTTCAAAGCGACAAGGTGATGTGGCGGTCGAGGATTATCTTGATAAGGGATATCTGCCAGAAGCCCTCATGAACTTTGTGGCTTTGATGGGATTCAATCCGTCGGCTGATCGCGAAATTTTCTCAGTTGCTGAACTGATTCCATTGTTCGAAATTTCGAAGGTAAACAAGTCAGGTGCCGTCTTTAACGTCGAAAAGCTCGATTGGATGAACGGTCAGTACATCCGGACGAAGTCGCCGAAGGAACTTGTTTCCCTCGTTTCTCCGTTTCTTGAGCGAGCAGGGAAGTCGGTTGAATCTGGACTTCTTGAACGTGTTTGTACCATCGAACAGGAGCGGCTTGTGAAGCTGGCCGACATGGTCGATCTCGTCGACGGGTATCTTACGGTCCCTCCGTACGAAGCTGGCATGCTGGTTTGGAAGAAATCTGACGCTGCAGACGCTCAACTTCAACTAAAAGAGCTTTCTCTCCATATAGATTCGATGGATGCTTCTGCCTTCGTGGATATCGCTCTACTCGAAGCTTCTGTGAAGGAGTATATTACTCGCAAGAGCCTCTCTAATGGCAATGTTTTGTGGCCGTTGCGCGTGGCCCTTTCTGGTCGCTCGGCTTCGCCAAGTCCGTACCAACTTTTGTGGGCGTTCGGCAGGGAAGAGTCACTCGCGCGGTTGAGGCATGCCCTTAATCAGTTCGCTGCATGAATAGGAGGAACCTAGGAATAATTTCTCTGACGATTCCGGCCGCCTGTCTCCTTGTGGCGGCGATTTCGTTTGCGCAATCGGCTCCGACAAAGGTTTCTATCGATGATGCGGAGATTGCTGGTGAGATCAATAAACTCAATGATGAAATCAAAGCGAAGCGTTCGAACGTGGATTCCTTGCAGGATCGCATCGAAACGTTCCGGGCGCAGATCGAAAAGCAGCAACGGACCTCCACAACGTTACAGGATCAGGTTTCCTTGCTTGAAAACCGTATTGCGAAGACGGAGCTGACCTTAAAGGCCACTCAAGCTGAACGTGAAGTGATTGATGATGAGATCACGGTATTATCCGCCCAGATTTCGGCGATTGAAACGCAGTTGGCACGCAATCGCGAGCTCATTGCCGATCTCCTGCGCTCCATGGAGGTAAACGATCACTCATTGGTTTTGGAAGCCTTGTTCAGTACTAATAGCTTTGCTGAACTGTTTGATCAATTGCAGTATCTCGCGAACATTAATGAAGACTTGTCCGTGGCCGTAGATAAGGCGAAGATCGAGCAAGCTGGCGTGGAAATGTCGCGCAAGGATCTCGAGGGCCGACATGCACGTCTCGCGAACCTCGAGAAGACGCTTCAGGAAACCACGAACCAGCTTGCAGAAGAGCGCGGCGCCAAGGATACGCTGTTTGCGGAGAGCAAGCAGTCCGAATCTCAATACCAGTCATTGTTGAGTCAGTTGCGTGAGGAAGAGGCCTACATTAACCATCAGATCGGTCTTCTTCAGGGGGCGATCGAAGCGAAGCTTGCCGATGCAGATGGTATCAAGGGCCCCACCGTGCTTTCCTGGCCAGTGGACCCTTCGTACCGAGGCATTTCCACGAGGTTCCACGATCCAACCTACCCGTTCCGACATCTATTCGAACACTCCGGGCTCGATATTCCTCAAAAGCAGGGGACGCCTGTTGTTTCGGCGGCCCCTGGATATGTGGCATGGACTCGTGTAGGGTCGCAATATGGAAATTATGTGATGGTGATTCACACCAATGGTATTGCCACGCTTTACGCTCATCTTTCGAAGATTACCGTGAAGCCTGACCAATTCCTCGCGCGTGGAGCCACAATCGGCCTTTCAGGAGGGATGCCAGGCACAGCTGGTGCCGGACTTTCGACGGGACCACATCTTCACTTCGAAGCAAGAAAAAACGGGATCCCGGTTGATCCGATGCCACTCCTCGTCGGATCGAATTAAGCAGGGTCTCGCGGGCTATGGCTACGGAGGGTAGGGGACCCACTTATATGTCGCTTGAACTCGTCCTCAAAATCTTTGGATGGATCATGGTTCTGACGCCTATCGCTGCGTATATTTTTATTTCTGCAAATATTATTATCGGCGCAGCAAAAGATGACGGAGACATTCGGATGCTCGCGATGCTATTTCTTACGTGCTTCGGGATCGGGGGAATGATCCTGGTACTCACGTACTTATCAGAAAATTTAGGGAGAGCAGTGTAGAGAAGTAGCAGAAACCCCTTGATTATCTCAAATATCAAGTGTCGCACAATATATCTTATACGACACTAAGTAGCCTAAAACGCTCACCTGGCTACTTAGTGTCGCATAAGATCGTCGACATTTTCCAACACTTGATCCCCTTGCCGTTCACGGATCAAGAGTCGGAAAATGTCTCCCTCGTTGAGCGGTCGTTTGGCTTGTCGTGTCGAGGTGCTTGGCTTAACGCGTTGAGACGCGTTGTTGCCCTTGGGGTGTTGCGAGTCGAAAATACGCGACCGTTTAAAATGCCCTAGGACGTTTTCATGGGTACTAGGATACCTGTGGCACACGTCCGTAATCGTCCTGGTACCGTACAATGTCATCCTCGCCTAAGTATGAGCCCAGCTGCACCTCTATAAGCATGAGGTCTACATCTTTGGAATTCGTTATGCGATGTTTTACGCGTATGCCAACCTCGACCACTTCGCCGACGCCAAACGAAAAATATTTATCGTCGAGCGTTACATCCGCGTAGCCAGAAATAATGATCCAGCGCTCGGATCTTTTTTCGTGCGACTGGTACGAAAGCCTTTGGCCAGGTTTTACTAGGATCCGTTTTACCTGGTAACCATCATCTATAAATATCGACTCATACCACCCCCAAGGTCTCTCAGCTCGCTTCCCGACCCCGGTCTGTGTTCCCCGTTCGTCCATATTTTACGACACTAAGTAAATAGTTCACTTCACGACTCATTACAAATGCTTTCGAAATATTCCGATGGCTGATGCACTTCCAAACATCCCTAAGAATATATCCGCCATCGTATCGACGACGGTCGGCTGCATGCTATACCAACCTGCCCTTCCCCGGTTGAGCTGGTCGAGGGTGAATTCGTAATATTCCCACACCACCGCGATCATCGCTGTTGCGCCGAGGACAAACAGAACGGAATACCATTTTGGTACTGAGCGTCGTTTCTTTCCATTGTAGGCGTAGGTGTGAATCGCGAGTCCGACCATCCCTGCGGTGAATCCGCCGATGAAGTGCATCGGCACGTCAAAGTTCGGATAGGTCTGATAGATCAAAAACAATTTCGAGGACAACACGTGGTTGGCCGCATAAACCGTGCCCATCGCTATCAGCGCATGGCTGAACTTCATACGAGGCCTAGCAACCGTTTGGTTTCAATCTTGCCCGCCTCAACCCCAGGTTGATCGAAGGTATTCACTCCCATGAGCTCGCCTGTATAGGCAGTCGCAAGCATGAAGAATTGCGCCAGCGCCCCTACGGTCTCCGGTGAGATGGTTGGGATGGTGATAGTTCCGTGTGGCCTCTGTGCGCCTGATAGAGCCGTCGCGGTGCCCTTGTAAGACGCCTGCATGATCTCTGAGAGCTTCTTTCCACCAAGGCCAGGCATGATCCTATTAACTGACGCGGGTAACCGGACATCTCGACGAGGTTTTTCAACGGAAATAAACGTATAGGCCTTATCGTTTGGCCCGTCGTGAAAAAGTTGGACCTGGGAATGTTGGTCAATCGTTCCTAGAGCGGCAAGCGGTGTTGGACCCTTTCCGTTCTTTCCCAGCGATTCTGCCCAGATCTGCCTGTACCAGTCTCCAAACGTCTCGAGCGCGTTCGAATACGGCATCAGCACATGGGTGCCTTGTCCGTGCGTAGCCATCGCCAGCGTGTGCAATGCAGCGAATCGTTGTGCGGCATTCTTTAAAGAACGATCTTGAGCGCCTTTGAGGACACGCGTGATCGGAATGCCTGCGCATGCGGCTGGAAACAAACCGACGCTTGAAAGGATGGAGAATCTGCCCCCGATATTCAGCGCGTGAGGAATAAAGTTATACCCCTCTGATTTTGAAAGTTCATGCAACGGATTTCCGTTTGGGTCGCTGATCACGTAAATCTGGGAACGATGTTTGTCGCCCTTGAGCGCCTTGAGCTTTTCTCGAACCAGCGAAAATATCGCCATCGTTTCAAGCGTCATTCCTGACTTTGAAACCACGAGCACGGCGGTTTCTTTCAGCCATTCCTTTGCGTCATCAAGTTTGGCAGCTATGTATTCCGGATCAGGGTTAGAAAGAACATCGAGCCAGACGCCCTTCGACGGATCGCCTAATGATTGTAAGAGCGCGCGTGCGCCTAGATCGGAGCCGCCGATGCCAATGACAAGAAGTCCACGAGAGGATCCGCGGACCTTTTTTGCCTGCGCGAGGACTTCCTTGACCCATGGATCTTTTGCGCTGCCTGGAGAAATCCAGCCTTGTTTTCCACGGCTCAAGCGAGCGAGCGATCGGTCCGCTTCGCGCAATCTGGGGATCATGGCGCGCCATTCGGCCTTAGTGACGCCCCCTTGGCCCGCCACCGTGTCCCACATGGCTGCATCGTCGTATTTCAGGGAATGCATAGGTAGTCAGTAGTCAGTAGTCAGTAGTCAGGAAACCCTGAATGCTGACTGCTGTCTACTGAATGCTATTTATAATACACGTGATCGCCGAAACGGACATCTATATACTCGATCAACTTCGGATCCGGAACGCGTTCGCGTAAGACTACTTTTAAATTCTTGGCCTGGTCCGCGGCATTTCCTCCTGGATCGAACACTACGTCAAACCCGTCGCACGTGAGCGCCATCCAGGCTCCGGCAAGACGGTCCACTTTGATGGCACCAGACGGATATCCGAGATCAGATACGGCCTGCTGGAACTCCATGATGCGGGCAAACTCATCGGCCTCAAGCACGCGGTTGCCTGGCTGGACTTCGACGGCGCGGATATCGATAAACACGGGAAGCGATTTTTCTGTTGTTGGAAGAGACGCCTCCCGTGCGGCACGTTCCGATGCGGAAAGTTCGCGTAGCACTACGCCGAAACGGTCCGTAAGATATAGACGTGATCCACTTGTCCAAAGTAAGGTCTCGACCCGTTCCTTCACGACAATGTGCACCTGATCACCTGTATGAATAACGCTCGCGTCTTCGAGATCAAACTTTGATACAAGTCGCTCACGCAGGTTGGATTCGTCGAAGATAAATCTATTGGCTTTGGGGATAATAAAAAACGCCCGTTCATTCAATTCTGCCCGGGTTTCCTTCGCGAGTTCATCAAACGTGTGGATCTTCTGCCCATCGATCTCAACATGGCGGATGTTGAACGTTCCGGAGGCAAGTATCCAGACGATTCCTCCAATGGCGGCGCAGGAAATAAGTCCTATGCCGATGGGAAGGAGTCGGATGCTCGTGTGCTCCGCTCCACGCTGTTTATGGGGATTACGATACGCGCGCGAAGCATAGCGTTCGCGTTGAAGCCCTCGAAAAAAATCACGCCTCCTCTCGCGCATATTTTCCAATCGTTTGCATCGGGATGATCTGGCCCTTCTCTGACATCCATCGTAGCAGATCTGCCTGCAACGCGTCTTGGTCGTGTCCAATAGCAATGATGTCGGGACGAATCCGATCGATCACGTCGTAGCTTCCGAGGGTCTCATCCGAAAGAACGGCTTTGTCTACGTACGGAAGTGCCTGGATGGTGGCCAGACGGTCCCCTTCCCCTCGGATCGGGTCTTTGCGCTTGAACGTTCGCACATGCGCGTCACGTGCGACGGAAACGCACAGGCGGTCTCCCAGCGCTAACGCGTGCTGGAGAAATTGCTTGTGTCCTTCATGGAACCTGTCGAAGGTTCCAAACGCGAGAACCGTGCGGCTCATACATTCGCTTGAGGAGCTTGTGGTATTTCTGGCGCCTCCGGACGGAGTGTTGGGAAGAGAATGACTTCCTTGAGACTGTGGGAATTCGTAAGGGTTGCTGTAAGACGGTCGATGCCAATGCCGAATCCTGCCGTGGGCGGCATGCCGTGCTTAAGCGCACGAACGAAGTCAGGGTCGCTGAATTGGGCCTCCTCGTCCCCTTCCGCGCGAGCCTTGTCCTGCTCCTTGAAACGTTCTTCCTGATCCAGCGGATCGTTTAGCTCCGTGAAGGCCTTGATGTTTTCTACGCCGCCGCCATAAACAAGCTGGAACATTTCCACGAGCTTCGGGTTATCGACTTTTCGTTTTGCGAGCGGAGAGATCTCTGCCGGATAATCAATGAGATAAACCGGCTGGATGATCTTCGGACGGACGAGGTGCTTGTAGAACGTGTCGATAATGGTGCTGTGGCTGTCGGTCGGAGCAACCGGCACACCGTGTTTTAACGCGAGCTTGGCCATTGATGCGCGGTCAGTATATTCTTCGATATCGACATTCGCGTACTGTTTGATCGCATCGCGGAACGTGACGCGAGGATAAGGGGCCGTGAAATTCAATTCGTGACCCTGGTACGGAACCTTGGCAACATCGAGGCCACAGTCGCGGACGACCTGCTCGAGCATTTTCTCGAGGAAGACCATGAGTTCCTCATAATCCATGTAGGCCGCGTAGCCTTCGATTTGGGTGAACTCAGGGTTGTGAAGATGATCGATCCCCTCGTTGCGGAAGCAGCGGGCGAACTCGAACACACGCTCATATCCGCCTACGATGCAGCGCTTGAGATACAACTCTGGGGCGATGCGCAGGTACATGTCTACATCTAGCGCGTTGTGATGGGTCACGAATGGGCGTGCAGAGGCGCCTCCAGGAATAGCCTGAAGCACGGGAGTCTCTACTTCCATGAACGCATGGCCCTCAAGGTAATTGCGCATCGAACGGATGATGGCGGCGCGGGTTTTGAAAATTGAACGAACCTGTTCGTTTGAAATGAGATCGAGGTAGCGGCGGCGGTAGCGGATTTCTACGTCCGTAAGGCCGTGCCATTTCTCCGGCATCGGGAGAAGCGATTTGGAAAGCATTTTGTATTCGCGAGTGTCGAGTGAACGCTCACCTTTCTTCGTGAGAAAAGAAGTTCCGGTCACTTCGACAAAATCTCCCATGTCCACCGTATCGTGGAAAAAGGCGTATCCCTCCTCCTTCAAACGATCCTTTCGCAACGCGATCTGAACGGCACCAGACCCATCTTCAAGATGGGCAAACGTAAGACCTCCGTGCTTGCGGATCGTCTTAAGGCGTCCAACCAGAGTCACCTCTTTTGTTCCCTCCTCCCCTTCTGCGGGCAGCAGCGAATCGAAGATCGCAAGGTATTGAGCGATGGTATGCGTGCGTATGGCACGCGTTGGGTACGGATCAATGCCTGCGGCGCGTAGGCGCTCAAGTCGTCCGATGCGTACGGCTTCTTCATCGATCATAGGTCCAACGTCCTTATTTGATATCTGTAATTTTGTAGCTCACGGTTCCTGATGGTACCTGGACTTCCACGGATTCTCCGGCAGCACGTCCGAGAAAAGCCTGACCGAGGGGGGATTCATTTGAGATCTTCCCTGCAAGCGGATCGGCTTCATTCGATCCAACCATTTCAAACGTCTTGTTTTTTCCGGAAAACGTTACGGTGAATGTGGAACCAAGGGTGATTTCACTTCCACCGGTCTGGGTTTCTACAATGACCGCGTCCTTGATCATGCTCTCAAGATCAATCAGTCGCGATTCATTCATGGACTGAGCTTCCTTCGCATCATGATACTCGAAATTCTCGGAGAGGTCACCGAGTTCCTTCGCCGTTTCGATTCGGTCGGCAATTGAACGCCGTTCCACTTGCTTGCGATGGGCAAATTCTTCTTCAAGTTTTTTGAGTCCTTCTTTTGAAACGAATGTAGGCATAGCCGTGAAAAATACACTCGCGGCGTAAGCCACGAGCGTTTGATGTCTTGTGGCTATCGTACCTTAGTGCTTATGGGTGTCAAGCTGTGGTAAATGACCTTCGTTCCAGGCGGCAAAATACGTGGCGAGCGGAACAGCAAGAACCAGCGCGACGGTTCCTGACAGGGTGCGCACGATCTCCTCCGCAACGAGTTCCGTGTTGCTGAAATCTGCGATGGAAACCTTGGAGCTCATGAATAGGAGGAACAATGGCATGGCGGCGCCGGCGTAGGCGAGGACCAGCGTATTTACCGTGGAGGCGATGTGATGTCGGCCCACGCGCATGGCCCGCCGGTAAAGTTCGCGCGTAGAAAGCGTAGGATCCGCTTCGCGCAGTTCAGCAACGGTCTCCGCCTGGGTTACGGCGATGTCATCGAGCACGCCGGTTGCTCCGAGAATGAATCCTGCTACCAGCAGCCCGACGGGATCCGTGACGCCACCTTGCCAGTAGAGAAACGTCGCTTCTTCTCCCGCAAGTCCGGAAAGTTTCGCAAACAAGGTAAACAGTTTTGCAAAGACGACCGTACTTGCGAGCGCGATCGTCGCTGAAAGGAATCCGAAGGCCGTCCGGCGGTTGAACCCGTGCGAGAGGTGCATGTTCACCGCAAGGATGATAACGGACCCGATGACGGTGACGAGAATTGGGTCATGCCCCGCAAGAATCATCGGCAGGATTCCGCCAAAGAGAATCGCGGCGGTAATGACGAGTCCGATCAGGGACGCCGCACCGCGCCAGACACCAACTAGGAGCGTGACCAGGCAGAAGAACAGGAAGATAAGTAAGAGTTGTGGCGTGCGAACTACATCGGATAGGTAAGCCGTATATGATCCGTCATCTCCCGGAAGCAGCTGGAGAATCACGCGGGTTCCTTCATCGATGTCGTACCGCAATCCTTCCGTGTAGGACCCGGCGGTATCCACGGTGTAGGAGGTGCTGTCTTTTTTGTCCTGCGCTTCAAATTTCACCTGACGCTTCCCTTCGAGCATGCGATCATTGATGATCCGTGTCACCGTTGCGCGAACCTCCCGGCTTTCCGGCAGGGCCTGCATGTCCGATTGCGCCAACGCCAAACTCCCAGGCAATAGGGCAAGAACACAGGCGGCGATGACGAGGAGCTGTTTACGCATAGGTTCCTAGTATAGCGGTGTTTATCCACAGAGGACAGGCCTACAGATGCAAATTATTTGCATTTAGAATACAGCTCTTGTATTCTGATAGCAATATGAATTATCGAATCGCTGCCGTTGCGATCATCGCTGTCGGGTTCGGGGGGTTGTTGGTCTGGCGTTCACGAGACGTGACTCCAACGACAAATACACGACCGACTGTGGCGGCGACGATCTTCCCTGCCTTCGACCTTACCCGACGCATTGCTGGAGACGATCTTGAGGTCGTGCTCATTCTTCCGCCGGGAGCAAGTCCACATACGTTTGAACCGACACCATCGGACATCACGAAGTCCTCACGAGCGACGGTCGTCTACGCCATCGGACACGGATTCGACGATTGGGCCGCGCCGATCATCGAGTCTTCGGGCGCACCTCAGGTGATTCTGGACAAGGACATCACCTTGCTCGCTTCGCACGATGAGGATGAAGGCCCCATCGATCCCCATTACTGGCTTGATGCAAAGAACGCCTTGGTGATGGCGGGAACGATCATGGACGATCTTTCCGCGCACTTCCCTGCACATAAGGCCGCTTTTGCCGAACGCGAACGTCTGCTGACCATCGAACTCACAAAGCTTGATGCGGACGTGCGTTCCATTCTCGCGCCGCGCAAGAGCCGTTCCATCGTCACGTTTCATGACGCGTGGTATTATTTTGCTAACGCGTACGGGCTCAAGGTCGCCGGAAGTTTCGAGCCATCGTCCGGCCGGGAACCGACGCCGGCCTTCCTTGCCGAGCTCACGAAGACGCTGAAGACGTCGAACGTTCACACGCTGTTTGCCGAAGTCCAGTCGTCTACGGAAGGCATCGAATCATTCGCCAAGGATAACGGCATCACAATCGCTACCCTTGATGATATCGGGGGCTCACCAGCGGTTGAAAGCTATTCAGACCTTCTTCTCACCAACGCACATGTCATCAGCGCACACGAATAATCCGGCGGTTTCCATGAAGGCGTTGACCGTTGGCTACAACGGGGTTCCTGTGCTTGAGGGGGTGACAGCGGAAGTTCCCCTCGGTTCCATTACCGCGATCATCGGGCCGAACGGAAGCGGGAAAACGACCCTCATGCGCGCCATGCTTGGGCTGATTCCTGTCATGAGCGGCGAGGTGCTTGTCTCCGGCAGGCATCCGCATGACATCCGAGGCTTCGTCGGCTACGTCCCTCAACGGTTTGCTTTCGACCGGAACTTTCCCATCACCGTGCGTGAGTTCATTGCCCTTGCTGGCGACAAGAACTGCACGAGCGATCATATCGATGAGGTGGTGAAGGAAGTCGGTCTGCTCCCAACGGTTCTCTCCCAGACGCTCGGGACGCTTTCTGGAGGACAGCTGCAGCGCGTGCTCATCGCTCAGGCGATCATTCGACATCCGCCGATCGTGTTCATGGATGAGCCGGCCGCCGGCATCGATGTGGCGGGCGAAGCGGTGTTCTATGACGTGATCGAACATCTGAACAAGGATCATGGAACCACCATCGTCCTCGTCTCTCACGACCTTTCCGTCATTTCTAAGGTGGTAACGCATGTGATCTGCGTGAACCGGAAACTGCTTTGCGAAGGGCCGCCCGGACGCACGCTCACCAAGAAAAAGATCGGAGAGTTGTACGGATTCGACGCTCACCTGCACTAGTATGGATTCCCTTTCCGTCTTCACCTATCCGTTCATGCAGCGGGCCCTCCTGGCCGGCGTGCTTGTGGGCGCCGGACTCGCGCTGTTTGGTGTGTTTGCGCTTGCACGCCGCCTTTCGTTCTTTGGCGAAGGAATCGCGCACGCTTCGTTGGCTGGAATCGCGATCGCCCTCCTGCTTGGATTCGCGCCGCTTCCGGTGGCCATGGTCTGGTCGATGGGCATTGCCTATGTGCTTTACAAAAGCGAACGCAGTACGCGCCTTCCGTCCGATGCGACGCTCGGCATCCTGTTTAGCGCGAGCATGGCCCTCGGTGTCGTCCTTATGAGTTTTACGCGCGGGTTCCAGCCTGATCTCGTGTCCTATCTGTTCGGCAATATTCTTTCCGTACGTTCGCAGGATCTTCCTTATGTTGCCCTCGCCACCATCGTTCCGATCATCTGGCTCGTGCGCAACCGTCGGGAGATGACGGATGCGAGCCTAAATGAAGAGACCGCTTTTGTTCGCGGAGTGAATACGGATCGATTGTCTCTCGTATTCTACCTTTGCCTTGCGTTGGTTACCGTCGTTGCCGTGAAGCTGCTCGGCATTGTCCTTGTTTCTGCCCTTCTGATTATCCCCGCGTCAGCCGCCCGCACCGTTTCCAAGACCTTCAGTTCTTACCTTTGGGGAGCGCTGATCGTCGCCGAGATGTCTGTCGTTGGCGGGCTTGTCTTTGCTGTCATCTTCGATTGGCCTGCCGGCGCCACTGTGGTGCTCACTGGCACGGCACTTTTCCTCGGCTGCTCCCTCTACGCAAAAATGAAACGTTAATCCTGTTCGTGTGCGAACCACCATTCGAACAGGTCCTTTGCGATAGGAACGGCGTAGGAGGAGCCTTCGCCGCCGTGTTCCAGCAGGATGACTACCGCGAGCGTCGGATGCTCGTAAGGTCCGAAGCCGATGAACCATGCATGCGTCCCCTCATCTCCACCCACCTGGGCGGTTCCTGTTTTTCCAGCAACGTTCTCTGAAAGGATCGAGAGATACCTCGAACTTCCCTTCGTCACGGACTGGCGCATTCCCTCGCGGACGATGCGTACGACTTCTGGGTCATAGGTATGAGATTCTTCTGTGCGGCGTGGCGTCGTGCCACCATCGATCCCTTGGATGAGCGTTGCGGCGACCGATGTGCCTCCGTTTGCGATCCCTGCGGTGGCGGTCGCCATCTGAAGCGGAGTCACGAGAAGATCCCCCTGTCCAATGGCAAGGTGGTATGTATCTCCCACGTACCAAGGTTCTCCTTTGGTCTCCTCTTTCCAGTCTTTTGAAGGTAAAAATCCGCTGGCCTCGCCGGGAAGTTCGATCCCCGTCTTTTCTCCGAATCCAAATGTCCGCGCATAGGAGGTGAGGCGTTCTACTCCAAGCCCCGTGGTACGGTCATATCCGCCTCCGACGATGTAGAAATACGTGTTTACGGATTCCGCCAGTGCCTTGCGAACATCTGTGATCCCATGTCCTCCAGGTTTCCAGTCTGGAAAATACCACGGACCAATAGAAATTCCTCCCGTCGAAACGAAACTTGTATGTTCCGTGACGACCCCCTCCTTGAGAGCTGCATAGGCGACGAACGGTTTAAACGTAGATCCGGATGGGAATTCTCCAGAGGTCGCGCGTGGAAATAACGGCTCATCCTTATCTTCAATGAGACGAGCATATTGCGTTGCATCGATTCTTCGTGCGAATGAGTTGCTGTCAAATGATGGCCAAGAAATAAGGGCACGAATCCCTCCTGATTCAGGATCAATCGCCACAATGGAACCGCGCGTTTTTCCGATTTTTTGGAGAACCGTTCGTAAACGTTCTTCGGCGAAGCGCTGAAATTCTGCATCGAGAGAAAGAGTAACGTTCGCTCCAGGGGTCGGTTCTGTTCTAGAGACAACTGATAATTCACGACCATGGGCATCGACTTCTACCGTGAGCGCCCCGGGCTCTCCTCGCAATAATGACTCA
Organism: Candidatus Uhrbacteria bacterium RIFOXYB12_FULL_58_10; assembly: GCA_943354165.1. Taxonomy (GTDB): domain Bacteria; phylum Patescibacteriota; class Patescibacteriia; order UBA9934; family GWF2-40-263; genus CALRBH01. Next base: position 44,877 of record CALRBH010000004.1, on the reverse strand, counting down.
AGGCCGCGTTCAATACCGGACTTTCCGATCTCATCCACTTGTCGATACCCTTTCCCTTGCATCTGAAGAAGATCTCGTTCACTCACGATGCCGGTATACCCAAGGATATGAGACAGAGACGGTGTCGCCGAGGTGGCGTATTGGCGCGTGGTCGCTGTTGAAATGCGAAACCCTTTCCAACCGGAAGATTCGATGGAAAGTCGCATGGCTTGTTCGAATGGAATCCCGCGGTCTATTGGAACAGGTTGCGTTCCTCGATTCGGATGGCGGTTATAGGTTTCCAATAATTCGGAAACAAGAATACCAGTTTGATCTGCAACTGATGTGAAAAGTCTCCGACGCTCGTCCGGATCTTTAGGGATATCTGCTGGGATCATCTCTAGAGTGAATGTTGGAATATTTTGGATGAGCGCCTGACCCGTGCGGTCATTTACAATGCCACGCGGGGACGGCAGCGTGTAGGAACGAACACGATTCCCCTCGGCAAGTTCGTGGTAATCTGACGCCCGAACGATTTGTAGCTGTCCGGCCCGTGCCAAGAGAACTCCCATGACAAGCAAAGCAAAGAAACCTACACGTCGAAATTGATAGGAAGGCAATGATATACCGATCCTCCTTCCGGTCCCTTGGCCTGCCATGGCTGCTTCCGGCGACATGTCTACCGCCGGTCTGTGTTTTCCGGCCAAGTGAAATACACCCGCATCCATGTGCAGGGGGAACGGATCGCGTGGATTTAGGGATGAAGAGCGTTTAAACCAGCTCATAGACGTTCAGAACGGAATCCGACACGTTCAAGGATCGGGCGGAACGGGGAGCAGACTTTGAAAAGGATGATCGCCATTGGGAGTGAAAACAGCATGCCCCACAGCGCCAAATTCGCCTGTCCCTGCCAGTCGATTTCCCGTCCGAGTAGTAGGAACACGACCAATACGAGAGCGGCGGCAAGCTGGAAGACAAGTGTGGTGGTTATCACGCAGGAGACGATGCCGTAGAGCGAGCGATGGGAAAATATGCGTGTGGAGGCGAAGAAAAGCCAAGCTCCCGTGCAGAGGGCAGCGACCGTCCCATACCCAGGTGGCGCGAGCCCAAACGCGTCGGAAACGATCCCTGCCGCGACGATCCAGACGATTCCGTCCTGTACGCCGAGGTGCTGAGTAAAGTAGGCACCAGCGTAAACCACCAGTAGGCCCGCCGATAGCGGGAATGGCAGCGCGGCGATAAACGACACCTGGATCATGAAGGCCAGGCCGCCAAAGATGATGCTGAGGATGATGCGCGTGATCATAGGGAGTTCACGAGCACGCCCACCGAGGTGAGGCGGCGAATGTCTTCGGGCGGTTCTATGATGGCTTCCTGGAACGGCGCCGTCGGTTCTTTGTGCACCGCATTTACCATGCCGACAATAAGCCCGGCTGGAATGCCGGTTTCAAGGCCAGAGCTCATAACGAGATCGTTGATGGCGATCGGCTCATCGTGAGGGATATAACGAAGGGTCATTAACGAGGCAGTCCCTCCTTCTGAGAGTCCGATGGTTCGTGAGTGGTTCAGGAGCGTCGAGGCGATTTTTGAGGAAGGATCCGTGCTTGCGACCACCGTCGCCGTCGCCGCCGTTACGGACGAGATCTTCCCGACCAGAATGCCGTCTCCCGCAATGACGGCGGCTCCAACGACGATGCCGTCCGTGCTGCCGCGATCAATCACGAACGTGCGTGATTGCGGGGTGATGCTGCGCATGATGATGCTTGCTGAAATGGTCTGAAACCGGGTGCGCTGGGTGAAGGCGAGTCTCGACCTCAGCTGGGTATTTTCCCGTTCCAGCTCATCCATGTGCGCGGCAGAAACGGCAAACGTATTGCGCTGTGCCTCACAGGCATCCGCGCGGGCGGACTCCTCTGCCCCGCGGAACAGTCCGGTCCATATGGAACCGATGGATGACGAGGTCGCCGTCAGCACACGTTCAAACGGGCTGATGATGACAAGCAGGCTCGTACGAAAAAACAGGATGGCTGCGATCATGCAGATCCCGATGCCAATGAGGACCCGATTCCTCGTCCCGGTTCTCACGGTAAAGCGTCGCATAGGCGTTTACCTTCTCCCGTCTCCCGTTGCGGAAGGGAGGGAAATGTCCTTCAGCAGCACCTCGTTCTCAAGCAGAGCCCCCGCCCCGCGAACTACGCAGGTAAGCGGGTCTTCCGCGACACGCACCGGGATCGACGCTTCTCGCGACACAAGGGCGTCGAGACCGCGCAAGAGCGAACCGCCTCCGGTAAGAACGATGCCGCGTTCATAAATATCGGCCACGAGCTCTGGCGGCGTGACTTCAAGGGTGGCCTTGATGTTTTCAATGATGGTGGCGACGGAACGCCGGAGCGCCTCGCGAATCTGGACGTCGTTCACGATGATTTCCTTTGGCAGGCCCGTGATGAGGTCGCGTCCGCGCATTTCAAGCGTAAGCGGGGCGTCCTGCGGGATGGCGGTTCCGATTTTGATCTTCACCAGCTCCGCATTCCGTTCCCCGAGCAGCAGGTTAAATACGTCGCGGGCGTATTGAATAATGTTCTTATTCATTTCATCCCCGGCGATGGGGAGCGACTTCCAGGTGACGATTCCCGAAAGCGACATGACGGCGATTTCCGTAGTTCCCCCTCCGATGTCCACCACCATCATGCCAATGGATTCGGAGAGCGGAAGGCGGGCGCCGATGGCGGCAAGAAGCGGGTTTTCTACCATGAACACTTCGCGCGCTCCGGCGGAAAGCGCGGCGTCCTCGATGGCCTTGCGTTCCACCTCCGTAGTCTCAAGCGGTACGCCGATGACCACGCGTGGGCGAGGAATGATCGTGAAGGTCTCGCTATGCACCTTATCGATAAAATACTTGAGCATTTTTTCCGTCACCTCAAAGTCTGAGATCACGCCTTTTGAAAGCGGTTTGGTGATAAGAAGATGCGGTGGCGTCTTCCCCAACATGTCCTTGGCGTCGCGTCCCACGGCAAGGATCTGGTCCGTGCGCGTGTTCACGGCCACGATGGAAGGCTCGTTAATGACGATGCCCCGGTCCGACGCAAATACGAGGGTACTCGAGGTCCCAAGATCAATCCCCAAATCCTTTGAAAAACGTCCAAGCAAGCGATTGAACATACGTGAAATTCAAACCTATCCTATCGGATTACCCTTAAATGTCCACGCCATTTATCCCCTTTAGCCGCGGCCGCGTTGGGCGCTCAAAAACACCAGTTCAGACAGCGAAATAAGCAGGATAAGAAGCAATGCTGTCCACCAGGTGAACAGGCCGGCCGCGAGCAGTCCGAGGGCTCCCATGCACAGGAAGGCCAGCAGGAGTCCTTGCCGGAACGAGCGGCTCACGTGGCGGGAAACTAACTCTTCCCGCTTGGTCCAGACACGGATCCCGGCTCCTGCAATGGAGAGCGTTCCCATGACGGCCATTCCGAGCGTGAGATAGAAAAATAGGAACCCGAGCCAGCCGGACGCGGTGGGATCAATAGCGACAAGAACGACGATCCATCCGGCCCACGCGGCCACCGTTGCGATCGCCATGACGATTGAGTAATCCTTGAATGTCATGTCGCTATTCTATCACATCATGCAGTCCGCCAAATCGTTGCACGATGCGCGTCCGAACCTTGCGGAGATCCGCGGTCGGGAGGGCGCGAACAATGTGGTCAAGCAGCACGCGTTCCTGGGAGGAAATGCGATGTGAGGCGGGCGCGTTTAGGCAGTCGATCGACAGGAGGCCGTCTTGAGTTGATACGGCTTTCGCATCCCCGCTCCGCCCGGGAGGGAGAACTTCGGCGATCGCCTTTTGCGCCTCCTCGAGGATCCTCGCGGTCGTCACTTGCGAGGCGATGTGATTGCGCTTGATCGAGTCACCGAGGAGAGATTTGATGTCGAACATATGGGTTTAAGGGCGATAATGGTGGTAAGGGTCGTTAGGGGCTGTTAGGGAATATTCAACCCCTTACAGACCTTACTGCCCTTACAACCCTTAACGTCTATGCCTTTGAGTATTCACAAATATCTTTGAAGTCGCAGTACTTGCAGGTGAATTCGCTTGGCTTTGGGGAAAAATCGCTGGTTCGGATGCGTGCGACACGATCCGTGATTTCCTCCCGCATTTCGAGAAGTTCTTCTGGTTCCGCTAAGAATGACACTTTGGAATGGTCGCGGAGGTAATGATACGTGAGTTTGATCACCTTGTACCCAAAGAGTTCCTCGGCGGCCATCTGGTACAGGTAGAGCTGTTCCTTGTCTTCCTTTTTTATTCCATTGTCCGTTTTAGGTGTACCGGTTTTGTAGTCAATGATTTCGACCCCGTCTCCCGCCTGGTCGATGCGGTCGATGCGGCCCTTGAGGGTGATATCGCCGATCTTTAGGCTGAAGGCGCGTTCGAGAGCGATAGGGGTTGGAGGTGTCGTTTTGCATTGCGCATAAAACGCCGCGAGTGAATCCTTTCCTTCCTTCCGGTAGCGCTCGCGTTCGAGGTCGTTTTCGAACCAATCGTCCTGCCAGGAATCCGTGTATTGGGTCAGCAACTCTGCCATCGAGACAGGAAGTTCGGTCTGTTTAGTTGCGGGGGTGGCGAAAAGCGATTCTTGTCGTTTCCCCGCACGCTCCATCCAGGCGGTGAGGAAAGCTTGAAGCGTGTTGTGCATCGTTTTCCCAAACGAGAACGTTCCCTTTCCGAACACGGGGATCTTCAAGATGTGCGCGAACTTGTATTGGAGCGGGCAGGTGCGGAATGCTACGAGCTGAGAAAATGAGAAGTGTTTTGGGACATGAATGACCGTCTCTCGCTCAGAGAGGACAATGCCGCCCGTGTCTTCGTCGAGCGGGGCGAGTAGTTCGCTCGGCATCGATTCCTCTCGCGCAGTTCCGTCGTAGCCGAGCTCGGAAAGGAAGCGGGAAATCTTGCGTTTGCGGGCGCCGCCGTAATCTTCGGCCGAGGTGAAGTACAAACCTTCTTTTGCACGCGTCATGGCCACGTAAAACAGACGACGTTCCTCTTCCAGGTGCCAGCCCTCTTCCTTTTCCGCCTCGCCAAGCAACCCTTCGGGAATAGGAATGGCTTCACGGCGCACATCGGTCGGGAAACGACGGTCTACGAGGCCTACTACGAAGACGTGTTTGAATTCGAGACCCTTGCTGGCGTGCACGGTCATTACCCGCACCATGTCAGGTCCGGATTCTATGTCTGGAGCCAGGGAACCCTCTTCGCCCGCATCTCGTTCCTGCTTGAATTCATCAAGGAAATGGCGAAGAACCGGGGTATCGTGTCGATCCTCGAACGACTTCATTCGCTTGTGGAACTGTTCAAGTTGACCAAAGGCTTCCTGCTTCTGGCGATCGCCGAGGCCGTTTATATAGCTCAAGAAGCCTGCGTCATGCACGATCTTTACGAAGAGCTCTGGCGTCTTTCGTTTGAGGGCTTCTGGGCGCAGTTTTTCGATCCCAGAAACGAACGATTCGATTTTTTCCGTCTGCTCAGGGGGGATTTCGCTCCAGCTACGAGCAGCGATGCACGCCTCGAACAACGACTTCCCTTTTCGGTTCGCCCAGTGGGTCAGTTCGTGGAGGGTTGGGCCCAGGATTCCGAGTCGTGGATGGGTTAGGCAACGATAAACACTCGGGCTGTCGAACGGATTGTCGAGGGCGCGTAGATAGGCGACGACGTCGAGGACGGCTGGCTTTGTATAGAGCCCGCGCATGGCCAGGAACTGGTATGGAATGCGACGACGATCGAGTGAGGCGAGGAATGGAACCGCCGAATCGTTCCCTCGAACAAGAATCGCGATGTCGTTCCAGGTGAGCTCCGGATCCGTCTGCTTCAATTCAAGGATTTTACGACCGACAAGAGCTGTTTCTTCCTCCAAGGTTCCTACGTGGATGTGTGCGACGTTCCCCAAACCCTCCTTCGATGAAATTAGCTTCTTCGACAATCCGCTTTTCGATTCCAGTCGGTTCGGGTTGTTGGCCTGGATAAACTTGTGAGCGGCGTCCAAGATCGACTGAACCGAACGGTAGTTTCGGATCAAAACTACGCGGGCGGCGTCTGCATAATCGGTCTCAAATCGAAGGATGTTTTCGAGGCTCGCGCCGCGGAACGCGTAGATGGACTGGTCGTCGTCCCCTACTACTGTGAGGTTATTCTTTGGAGCGGCAATAAGCTTCACTAATTCGTATTGAGCAAAGTTTGTGTCCTGGAACTCGTCGACGAGAACGTACGAGAAACGCGTGCGAATCTCCTTTAAAACCGTCGGCCGTTCCTTGAGCAACTTTAGTGTATAGGCAATAAGGTCCCCAAAATCGAGCATCGCGTTCTCGGCCAGTACGCGCTGATAGGTGTGGTAGGCGCCGGCGAGTTCCTTTACCCGCTTTATCTCCGCCGACCCCTCATCGTCCGCATTCTTCCCATCTAAATCGGCTTCTTTCGCTTCTGCAAAGTCGAGGTATTGCTGGGTGGTCACACTAGCGTCCTTGAGCCTGGAAAAGTGGGAAATCAAGGAACGCAGGTGGCGGGTGGGGTTCCCGAGCGGGCGGAAATGGTCGAGTTCGAACTTTTCTAGATGCATGCGGGTAAGAAGCCAAGCATCGAGTTCTGTTAGGACCTTAAAATCCCGCGGAAGGCCCATTTCGGCCCCGTATTCGCGCAGGAGCTTTTCACAAAAGGCGTGGAAGGTGGAAATCTGAAGTTCCACGTAGCCGTAAGGCAAGATCTTATCGACGCGCTCCTCCATCTCCCCAGCGGCCTTATCGGTAAATGTAAGAGCCAGGATGTTTTCTGGCTTTGCCAGCTTCTGGTCGATGAGCCAGGCAATGCGGTTTACGATCACGGTGGTTTTCCCTGTTCCCGCTCCAGCGACGATCAAAAGCGGCCCGTCTTTATGGGTCACCGCGGCGCGTTGTTCATCGTTTAAACCGTCGAGTAAGTCCACCATAGCCCGACCATCCTAGCACATAAAATAAAAGTGCCACCCAAGTGACGGGCGGCAATTATACGAGCGGTCGTGAGGTGTTTGAACGCCTAAGCGGGTGCGTTCTGGGCGGTCTCTTGGTCCAAGCTGGACTTGGTGACCATTCTCACGCGAGTGAACTTCTTGGCCTTCTCGTTCGTGAAGACCAGCTTTGCCGTGTAGACGGTCGGTTCCTTCGTAGGATTGAACCGGCGGCTGAACGTTGACATCATGCCTTTGATTCCCGCCTCAGCCTTCTTGAACTCTTCCTCGCCGGTGCCGTCGTTGACGATCGTGTCCTCCAACGCCTCTTGGAGCTCATTAACCTGCAGCAGGACGCCGCAGATGGGCGGAGCGCTCGCACAGGCGAAGCGTTCCTCCATGTATTCGCGCATGTCGACGACCGTCTGCCCGATCCCCACCATCACCGCAAGCGGGTCTTCACGGGTCGTGAACATCCAGAGATCAACGTCTTTCCCATCTCCGATCATCTTGCTGAGCGCTGTATGAAGGCTCAGGATCTTGCGGATCCCAATCTTCTCAATGCGCTCATCCTTCGGAGCAATTACCACCACAGTCTTCCTTGCCATCACTTCTCCTGGTTGTCGCCAAACAACGTGTAAGGCGCTGCGAAATACTGCAACAAATAGCCAAAAAAGTCAAAAGCAGCCCCTAGAGGCTGCCTTGTCATTACCCTTCAGTTTCCGGCGAACGTGTTCCGTGTACGGATCCGCGTCGGCGAATGGCCACCTTATAGCGTGCCAATTCGCGTTCGAGGTTGGCGGCCGCATTGGCGAACATCACATCGTCGCCGGCCTTCTTTTCGGACAGGATCTTCTCGGCCATTTTCTTGGCCTCCTCGATCTTCCCAAGCTCGAGTTCCTCCATGCGTTCTGCTGTGTCCGCGAGGATCAACACCTCGTTCCCAGGGCGAACCTGCATGAACCCGGTGGACATGGCGAGGTAAGATGGCACGCCTGCCTTGCGCAGCATGGCCTCCCCAGGCCGCAGGACGGCGGTAATGGGGATGTGGTTTGAAAGGATGGTGACTTCCCCACTCTCGGTCATGGCGGTAACGGAATCAACCGTGTCTTCAAACACGATGCGTTCTGGTGTTACGACTTTTAGCTTGAGGGACATATGGCGGTAAGGGCGGTAAGGGTCGTAAGGGGAGTAAGAGGAGTTAAGGAAAATCCCTTACAGCCCTTACCACCCTTATAACCCTACACTGTGACTTCTTCGATACCGCCTTTCATATAAAACGCTTGCTCCCCCTTATCGTCGTGCTTGCCTTCGATGATTTCCTTGAAGGCGCGGATGGTGTCCTCGCGCTTCACGTATTTGCCTGGGCGGCCGGTGAACTGTTCGGCCACGTGGAATGGCTGGGAGAGGAACTTCTGGATCTTGCGGGCGCGGGCTACGGTGAGCTTGTCGTCGTCCGACAATTCATCCATACCGAGAATCGCAATGATGTCCTGGAGGTCCTTATAGCGCTGGAGAACCTTCTGGACGGCGCGGGCTACCGAGTAATGTTCGACGCCAACGACGTTCGGATCAAGAATATTGGAGCTGGAGTCGAGCGGGTCCACGGCTGGATAAATACCAAGCTCTGTCAGTGGGCGGGAAAGCACCACGGTCGAGTCGAGGTGACCAAAGGTGGTGGCTGGAGCCGGGTCGGTAAGGTCATCGGCTGGCACGTACACGGCCTGAATCGAAGTAATCGATCCTTTCTTCGTCGAGGTAATGCGTTCCTGAAGACCACCCATTTCGGTGGCGAGGTTTGGCTGGTACCCCACGGCCGATGGAATACGTCCAAGGAGCGAGGATACCTCGGAGCCGGCCTGGGTGAAGCGGAAGATGTTGTCTACGAAAAGCAGCACGTCGCGACCTTCGTCATCGCGGAAGTACTCGGCCATGGTGAGGCCGGTAAGGGCCACGCGGGCGCGGGCACCTGGAGGTTCGTTCATCTGGCCGAACACGAGCGAGGTCTTTGCAAGCACGCCGGATTCCTTCATTTCCATGTAGAGATCGTTCCCTTCACGGGTACGTTCGCCGACACCAGCGAATACCGAGTATCCGCCGTGTTCCGTGGCGATGTTATGGATCAGCTCCTGGATGAGCACGGTCTTGCCCACGCCGGCGCCGCCGAAAAGACCGGTCTTTCCGCCCTTCAAGAATGGGCAGAACAAGTCGATCACCTTAATACCTGTTTCGAACACCTCGTCCTTCGTCGTCTGCTCATCGAAGGTTGGGGCCTTGCGGTGAATAGGATCGCGGCGTTTTGGCTTCATTGGAGCGAGGCCGTCGATTGGCTCACCGGTGACGCCGAACATGCGGCCGAGGGTTTCCGGGCCAACAGGAACGGACATTGGGGCGCCTGTGTTCGTAACTTCCATGCCGCGTGAAAGTCCATCGGTCGAATTCATCGCGATGGCGCGGACGGTGTTGTAGCCCACGTGTGCGGCCACCTCGAGGGTAAGAAGTTCCTTGCCATGAGTGATGGTAAGGGCGGTGTTGATGGCTGGAGGCGATTCCGTAAAGCGGACGTCCACCACCGGGCCGATGACTTGAGTAATTATGCCTTTCATATGTTTAGTTAGTAGTTAGTAGATAGTAGTTAGTAGTAGTTTTCGCAGGGCCTTCCCTACTAACTACTTACTACTTTCTACTAACTCTTGTTCTCAAGAGCCGCTTTTCCACCCGCAATCTCGGCGATTTCCTTGGTGATGCCTGCCTGTCGTGCCTGGTTAAACGAGAGGGTCAGGGCATCGATCATGTCCCGGGCCGCGTCTGAGGCGTTCCTCATCGCGAGCATGCGGGAGGAATGCTCTGAGGCGGTGGATTCCAGCACCAGGTGGAAGACCGCGGCTTCGACGATGCGCGGAAGCAATCGGTCCAGCACTTCCTTCGGCGACGGTTCGAAAAGGTACTCGATCGTCGGCTGGTTTTCTACCTCTGTTCCGCCTGTTCCCTTTTCGAGTTCTTCCGGCACGGCGAGTGGCAGGAGGTCAAAGATGTTCGATTTCTGTGTCACGGCGCTGACGTAGTCCGTATAGGCGATGACCACCCGTCCGTATTCTCCGCGCAGATACGCCTCAACGGCGAATCGGCCGATCGGCAGCACTTGTTCGAAGGTCGGCTTGCTCGTGACATCCATGAAGGCCGCGACCATCTTCATCCCTGCGCGGCGCATCGCATCGGCTCCTTTGCGGCCTGCGCAGACGACATCCGTCTTCTCTGCCCCGTATTTCTTGATGAGGCCCATGGTCTGGCGCAGGACATTCGTGTTGAACCCGCCGGCGAGACCGCGATCCGAGGTGATCATGATGATCAGGGTACGGTCGCTGTCGTTTTGAGAAAGAAGCGCATGGTGGCTCGCGTCCGTGACCAAACCCACGGAACGCACAGCCTCCCAGGCCGCACGCGTGTACGGCCGGGTCGCAAGGGTGTTCTGGACGGCGCGGCGCATCTTGCTCGCGGCGACCAGTTCCATGGCCTTGGTGATCTTACGGGTGTTGCGCACCGACTTGATGCGCCCCTTGATGGCTCGGGGTTGTTGGAGGGCCATACGGATTAGTTAGTAGATAGTAGTAAGTAGTTAGTAGTTTTTTCTACTTTCTACTTTCTACTAACTACTTACTTCTGAACAAACATCTCGATAGCTGCCTTGAGGTCAGCCTCTGTTTCTGGGGCCAGGTCTTTCGTCGAACGAATCTTCTCTAGAGCGGAAGCGCCGCCGCCGTGCATGTGGGCGACGAGGCCATCCTGCCAGGCCACGATGTCATCGACCTTCACCTTGTCGGCGTAGCCGTTCACAACGGCGTAGATGACGGCCACCTGCTCATCGAACGGCATTGGCTTGTATTGGGGCTGCTTCAAAACTTCCGTGAGGCGGCGTCCGCGCTCAATCTGCGAGCGGGTCTTTTCATCGAGGTCGGTCGCGAACTGAGCGAACGCTTCAAGCTCGCGGAACTGCGCGAGTTCGAGCTTCAGCTTGCCCGCAACCTTCTTCATGGCCTTGGTCTGGGCCGCCGAACCCACGCGGGACACGGAGATACCCACGTTCAGCGCTGGGCGGATGCCTTTGTAGAAGAGGTCGCTTTCAAGATAAATCTGACCATCGGTGATAGAAATAACGTTGGTTGGAATGTAGGCAGAAACGTCCCCGCCCTGGGTTTCGATGATGGGGAGCGCGGTAAGCGATCCGCCACCGTATTCAGGTGAAAGGCGGGCGGCGCGTTCAAGAAGGCGGGAGTGCGCGTAGAACACGTCACCTGGGTACGCTTCGCGGCCCGGTGGGCGGCGCAGCAAGAGCGAAATTTCGCGGTACGCCCAGGCATGCTTGGAAAGGTCGTCGTAAATGATGAGCGCGTCCTCGCCCTTTGCCATGAAGTATTCTCCGATGGTGCAGCCGGAGTATGGGGCGATGAAGGAGAGCGCGGCTGGGTCCGAAGCGCCAGCGACCACGACGGTCGTGTATTCCATGGCGCCGGTTTCCTCAAGCTTCGCCACGATCTTCGCGATCTTGGATTCCTTCTGGCCGATGGCGACGTAAATGCATTTCACGTTCTGGCCCTTCTGGTTGATGATGGTGTCGATGGCAATCGCGGTCTTCCCTGTCTGACGGTCGCCGATGATGAGCTCACGCTGGCCGCGGCCGATCGGGATGATGGCGTCTACCGCTTTGATGCCGGTCTGGAGCGGAACGCTCACGGACAAGCGGGTCATCACGCCAGGAGCCACTTTTTCAATGGGGAAAAATTCTTTGGACTTGATGGGACCCTTTCCGTCCTTAGGGTTGCCGAGAGGATCGATGACACGGCCGATCACGGCTTCGGATACTGGCATGGAGAGAATGCGGCCGGTGGACTTCACCTGGTCGCCCTCCTTGATGGAGCTGGTGTCGCCGATCACCACGGCGCCGACGGTCTCTTCCTCGAGGTTGAGGGCCACGCCCATCACGCCGCCGGGAAACTCAACCATTTCGGAGGCTTGGCAATGCTCAAGTCCGCTGATGCGCACGATGCCGTCGCCCACGGAGAGGACGGTTCCCACTTTCTGTTCGCGGGCGCCGCCTTCGAAGGCTTTCACCTGCTCGCGCAACGCGTTTACGAGTTCGGATTTGGTAGTCATAGGGTTAGGCGAGAGATGAGACCAGTTGCTGCTTAAGCTGTTCGAGCGATCCTGCGATGCTGGCATCGAACAGGGCGGATTCCGTCTGGATGCGTACGCCGCCGAGCAATCCTGGATTCACCGTGATGGATACGTCCGCTCCTCCCGCGGCTTTTTCTATCGCCGCCGATTCCTTGGAGGAGATCGGATGGGCGGATTCGACGGTCAGTTTTGAGAAACCCTGTGCACGCGACCAGGACCGGCCCAATTCCTTTTCGATGGACGGCAGGCGGTGAAGTTCCTTGCGCGAGGCGAGGAATTCCACGTAGGCCTTCACCACGGCCCCGAGCTTCTTGGTGTCCGCCTTGAGTGCGCCGTTTACGAGCACGTCGGCGAGTTGTCGTGAGGTCATCCGCATATTAGGTGCGGGACGTTACCCATTCAGCAACCGCGGCGTCCGCGATCTTCTGGCCCTTCTTGTCATCGAGCGACTGTCCAAGGACTTTTCCAGCGGCTTCTACGATGAGGGTGGAGACGTCTTCGGCGATTTCGCGACGGAGGGAGTCCTGCTCAATACGCAGACGTTCCTTTCCTTGCTTCACCACGGATTCAACGTCCACCTTGGCCTGTTCCTTCATGCGGTCAACAAGGCGTACAGCGTCGGTCTGCGCTGCGCGGATGAGCTCCGAAGCGTCCCGGCGGGCGTCCTGCATAGCCTTTTCCCGTTCAACCGTGATTTCTGCCAATCGGCGTTCTGCTTCCGCGGCCTGAGTCATCCCCTTGTCCACGGCGGCCTGACGGGCCTCCAGAATCTTCACCAAGGGAGTGAAGATGAACTTCTTCAGTACAAACAGAACGATCGTAAAGTTTACGAGCTGGGCAATGAAGATCTTAAGGTCGAGTCCAAACGTTCCGGCAATACCGGTTTTTACGACTTCTTGTGCAATTTGAGGGTCAACGGCCATAGGGTAATTTTGGTAAGTTCCGGCGTTCACCTCCGCCCTTCGACAAGCTCAGGGCGGTTCGTGAGCGTCCGAGCTTAAAGCGTGAACGAAACCACGAGGGAGTAAATAGCGATCGCTTCTGCGAACGCCATAGCAAGAAGCAAAGGGACGAAAATCTTCCCGGCTGCTTCTGGGTTGCGACCGATGGCCTCCATCGCCTTTCCGGCGATCAAGCCAATGGCAATCGCTGGGCCGATCCCACCGATGCCCATCACACCTGCCTTCGCAAGCGTCGAAATCATTTCCTGATCCATACGATGTGCATTATCGAGTTAGGGTCTTGCCGGCTCTGCAGAAGAGCCGACAAAGCGAAACGCGACACTGCTTATGCGTGTGCTGGCTCGTGTACCTCGCCTTCGTGTTCGGCGTGTTCCTTGTCATCGTGCTCGTGAGCGGAGGTAGCTACCGTGAGATAGGCCAAGGTTAACAAGGAGAATACCGTTGCTTGTACGATCCCGACGAGCACTTCGAGGAACATGAATGGGATCGGAAGCACGAATGCAAAGAGCCCGAGGATGACCGTCATAAGCACCTCACCAGCGAACACGTTTCCGAACAAACGCAACGAGAGCGAGAGAACTTTCGCCCCTTCACTCACGATTTCAATAATCCCCACACCGAATTCAATGACCGCTACGAGAATAGCTATCGGTCCCTTACGGAACGAGCGCCAAATACCCCGCAGATTAATGAACTTACTGACATGGTCAGCAAATCCAAGGGCGCGCAAGGCGTAGGCATGAGAACCAAGCACGGCAAACAGGGCAATTCCAAGGGTGAGGTTCAAATCCGATGCGGCTGGGCGGAGCAATGGCACCAACGTGAGGTGACCGTCATAAATGAGATAGCGTCCAATGGAGCCTGTGCCTGGAATCAGACCTAGCCAGTTGGAGAATAAAATGAAGAGGAAGAGCGAACCGACGATGGGCAAGAACGCGACCGCGCGAACGCGATCCCCCGTCACTTTTTGGAATTCCACCAGCGCCAGTTCCACGAGCGCTTCCATAGCGTTTTGTAACTTGCCTGGAACATTGTGCGTAATGCTGGCACGGACCGCCATCGCCAGCGCAACAAAAAACACCACAGCAATCCACCCGTTTATGAGGGCGTTCGTAACGGGAAGGAGCCCGAGGTGGAAAATTGGCTCAGCGGCTGGGGAGGCCATACTTAGGAGGTTTTGTCGGTTTTATCGTGATCAGCCATCAGCTTTTTGTATTCTGAGTCATACGTTACTGCCTTACGGGCAATGAGCAGCGCGGAACCGAAAAAGGCGATGAGAAGAAACAAGATCAGAACCCACGGGGCAGTCCCGTAACGTGTATCGACCCACTCGCCCGCCACAGCAGCAAGAACACAGGGGATCGCAATACTTCCCGACATGTCGGCAAATATTCGCATTCCAAGTCTGATATAGGCGGCGTCTGAGTTCATACGATTACGGGCCGGATTGTACGAGTTTTGGCTGAACGCGTCAATGGGAATAAAAAAAGACCCGTCTGGGTCTTCTTCTAGTTCAGGTCAAACAGCTGCTGTGCGTTTTCTGTCGTAATCTTAGCCACTTCCTCCATAGTCATGCCCTTTAACTGCGCGATTTTTTCTGCAACAAATTTCACGTGAGCCGGCTCGTTCCGCTTGCCGCGGAACGGAATGGGGGTCAAATATGGTGCATCGGTTTCGATCAGAATTCGGTCAATGGAAATACCCTTGACAGTTTGCTGGAGAGGGCTGACTTCCCCCTCATCCTTGCGTGGCGGGAAGGTGATAATGCCCGTAAACGAAATGTAAAAGCCAAGTTCGATGTAGGCGCGTGCCTCATCGAGCGTGCCGGTAAAGCAATGAATCACGCCACGGCGTGCGAGTTTTCCCGCTTCGACGTATTCGCGGATGATCTTCGTCTGTTCGGCGTGCGCGTCGCGGCAATGGATGATGACTGGCTTCCCCAGTTCTGTTGCCAGGTCGAAGTGCGCGCGGAGTGCCTCCTCCTGTTTTCGTTTCATCAAGGCGTGGTCGCCTCCTTCAGGTAATCGATAATAATCGAGCCCGCATTCGCCGATCGCTACGCACTTCGGATGAAGCGCCAGCTTTCGATAATAGCCAGGATCGAAGGTCTCGCCGTGAACTGGATGCTCGAGTTCGTTGGGATCGAGGAACTCGGGATCGCAGACGTGGTTTGGGTGCAGGCCCACGGAGGCCCAGACGCCCTCGTATTTTTCCGCAACGAGGAGTCCGCTCGCACTCGTGTCGCGCTGCGTGCCGACCGTGATCATTTTTACTCCCGATGCAAGCGCGCGCTTGATGACTTCGTCCATGTCGTCCTTAAAAGCATTCACGTGGACGTGACAGTGCGTATCGATAAGCATATTAGCCCGCAAGTGCAGTAATTCCTGCCACCAACGCGAGCAGGTACTTCCCTACTACGGAAGCGGCGAGCGTGGCGCGCACCGCATCGTCTGGCAGATATTGGAGGATGAAGTAGAGGCCGACGCCGACGAACACGATGCCTTCCACGAATCCGAACACGGCGCCGACGATCCTATCGAGTAGCCCGGCGAAAGGAATCCACGCGAGGATTCCGAGCACTTTGCCAAGCAGCCAGAAGACGATGCCGATGAGGCGTGTGACGATGAAGAAGATGAATACGAACAGAACGACCTTTCCCACCGATCCGCTCACGATGCTTCCAAGAAATGCGGACACGGGGCCGATCAGCCAGCTCGTGAGGAAAAAACCAAGAATGGTTCCGATGAGGCCGCTCAGCGTTCGCACAAACCCGAAGAACAGTCCGAAGAAGACGAACCCTGAAATCAGGAGAATAAGGGCAAGGTCGATGAAATTCACACTTCGCGCCGCGGGAAAAGCGGCTCACCTTTCACTAGTGTAGCACCAGGGGCGAGTTCTCCCCAAACCCACGCGCTCGCTTGAGATTGACCGAGCTCCTTCGAAACTTCGAGTCCAAGCTTGGTGAAGATCTTCTCCGCCGTGTCTGGCATCAGCGGCAAAAGCATCCAGGCGATGTGGCGCAAGGTTTCGAGCAAGACATAAATGCTGTCCGAGAGCATCTTATCTTCCTTGAGCTTAGCGAGTTCCCATGGCCGCTTCTCATCGATGAACTGGTTGGATTGGCGAACAAGACTCCACGCAATTTCTAGCGCGTCGTACAGGCGAACCTCTTCCATCGCGGATTGGTACGCAGGCCAGGCGCCCGCGAGGAATCCATCAGCTTTCGCTGGAACTTTGCTGTCGAAGTATTTTTCCGCCATCGTGATGACGCGGTGAACAAGATTGCCGAGTTCGTTCGCGAGGTCGCCGTTATAGCGTTCTTCGAGACGCTTCGACGAATAGTCGCCGTCTTCTCCGAAACGAATTTCGCGCATGAGGAAGAATCGGAGGACATCATTACTGTACTTGGTGGCGATGTCGACTGGATCCACGACGTTTCCGAGGGACTTCGACATTTTCTGGCCATCGACGGTGAAGAATCCGTGCGCGAATACGCGTTCAGGGAGCGGTATGCCGGCGGACATGAGCATGGCTGGCCAAATGGCGCAGTGGAATTTGATGATGTCCTTGCCGACGAGGTGAAGATTCGCTGGCCACCATTTCTTGAAGTTCGCTTCGTCGGTTCCGTAGCCAACGCCCGTGAGGTAGTTGATCAAGGCATCGAACCAAACGTAAACGCGTTGGCTTTCATCGCCAGGAACGGGGATTCCCCATTTCATCGTCGAACGGGAAATCGACGTGTCGGTCATGAACTTTTCGATGTAGCTCACGATTTCGTTGCGACGGCTGGAAGGTTGGATGAATTCCGGATGCTTGCCAATATGTTCGAGCAGCGCGTCACGGTACTTAGTGAGCTTGAAGAAATAGTTTTTCTCCTTGATGTGGGCTGGGACGGTGAGGTGGAGTGGGCATTTTCCATCAACAAGATCCGCTTCGCTGTAAAAAGCTTCGCAGCCCTTGCAGTAGAGACCTTCGTATTCGCCCTGGTAGATGTCCCCTTTCGCTTCGACCGCCTTCCAGAATTTTACGACAGCCTTTGCGTGATCGGCTTCCGTCGTTCGAATGAAACGATTGTGGGTGATCCCAAGCCCATCGAACGTGCGTTCCCAAAGAGCGGCCATCTCATCGAGGTAGCCCTGAATGTCATCACCTTTCCCTACGGCCTGTGCGGCTTCGATGTTTTTCTGGCTGTTCTCATCGAGTCCGGCAAGAAAAAATACGTCTTTGCCGAGAAGACGATGGTAGCGGGCGAGGACGTCGGCGGCGATGGTGGTGTACGCATGCCCCACGGACGGTTTACCGTTCGCGTAGTAGATGGGGATGGTTACGTAGAATTTTTGCATACGATCACGAATTCACCGCGAATACTAGTCGCTTTTAGCGCCGCTGTCACCTCCGCCACCGTTCCGCGGTACGTGGTCTCGTGTAATTTCGTAAGTTCGCGACAAACGACGACCTGGCGATCGCCGATCCTGGCTTCGAGTTCCGCGAGTGTCTTTTCGATCCTATGCGTGCTTTCGTAAAAAACGACCGTCTCCTCGCGTTCAGCGAGTTCCTTGAAGTAGGTCATTCTCCCCTTCTTGTGTGGCGGGAATCCAAGGAAGACGAATCGGTCCGTTGGAAATCCACTGACGGAAAGCGCGGCGATGGCTGCGCATGGTCCTGGAATTGGAATGATGGCGACGTCGGGGAGACCAATGACGATCGAATGGACGAGCTTGCCTCCAGGATCTGAAATACCCGGCGTGCCAGCGTCAGTAACCAACGCAAGCGACTGCCCTTTCGCAAGCCGCGCAAGAATTTCATCGACGCGAACGTCGTCCGAATGCTGGTGATAGGCGATAAGCGTCTTCTTAATCGCAAGCGACGCGAGCAACTTGGACGTTACACGTGTGTCTTCGCAAAGAATCGCGTCGACCGTCGAAAGGATCTCTTTTGATCGTGCCGTGACGTCTGAAAGATTCCCGATGGGGGTGGCGACGACGTAGAGGCTACCGTGCGACATAGAGTTCTGTGTGAGGGTAAGCAGCGAACCAGAAGAACCAGTAGGCAGGCGTGAGGGCGATGGGTTCCAAGGAAAAAGTTTTAAGGCTTTTCTTTGTTTTTTCGTCGATGATGCCGAGGTCGTCGTCGAGGACAAAGGTGAGCGTATTTCCATCGACATATCGTTTGAACGCCTGCATGGTTCCAGTGTCCGTATCGTACAAGAGAACTACCGGTTCGTCGCCCACCGTATCGCTCAGTACAATTTGCGATTGCAGACTCGCTTCCGTCCAGGCTTTTGTGAAGTTTCCTGATCGCATGCCGAATACGCGTTCCTTAGGCGGAAGGCGCGGATCCAAGGCTTCTACCGGGAAAATGACGTCGGCTTTCGTGGCGTACCCTTCGTGTGGATCGCGGGTGTAGTCGCGTTCGTATCCAGTGTTGATGCGGGAAAGGACATCGCCAGCGAATCCCTCCGTCTTAATCGAAATCCAAGATCGTTCCGTCACGGAAGCAATTTGGATCAGCTGCGTTCCTTTAAGGGATCCAGCGACGGCGTAGCCGAGACCTGGCATCCAGAGCGATCCAGTCTTTGTATCCTTCAGCAAGCGCGCGTTGTTCCAGATGAGATCCGTTCCATTGAAGGTGAGTAAAGTCCCGTCTAGCAATCGACGATCGAATACGGCGGAGGTTCCGACAAGCGGCGTTGCGGTCACGAGGACGGGGATTTTTCCAAGCACGTCGTTCACGGCCTCATGCCAGGCGAGGATCTGGAACGGGTAATAGCGTTCGTCCCTTCCGATCTTCACATCAAGCCCGCTTCCCGTATCCTTCAAATATGCATCTGCTTCCGCGACGGATTCGTACCGGACGCTTTTCAGGGCTGGCATGGCATCGACATCTAAAGCCTTGCGAAGCGACGATTCCTGGAACGATTCGATTCCGTTTACCTGCACCGCAACGGGACCAGCTGGCGTGCGATATAACCACCACTGGTACGCAAAAGTGCCAATCCCAGGTAAGAGGATCAGGAAGATGGTAAACGCGCGCTTGAATCCTTTCATATTTTTCTCTATTCTACCCCCGAACCCATTTATCATATGCCTTCTACAACTCAGTACGAGCAAAAGCAATTACCCTTCTCCAAACCCCTTACGGGTATCTCGGAGAAGACGATAGCGATCCATCACGACAAACTCTACGTCGGCTACGTGAATAAGATGAAGGAAGTCGGGCAAAAGCTCAAGGACATGGCCGAGAGCGGCGATGGGCTCGCGGACGCCAACCAGAGCTACTCGGCGCTGCGCGGATTGCGCGAAGGTGAGACGTTTGTAGCAAACGGCGTATATCTGCATGAGTATTACTTTAACGGCCTTGGTGGCGATGGGACTCCGGCTGGAGCGCTCACGGATGCCATTAAGGAAAAGTGGGGATCGATGGAGAAATTCGTCGCGATGTTCTCTGCTACCGGCATGGCCGTGCGCGGATGGACGGTTCTTGCCTGGGACGCTCAGCTTGGTAGATTGAAGATCTACGGCTGCGACAGCCACAACCAGGGCGGCGTCTGGGGATGTCTCCCGATCATCGTTCTCGACGTGTTCGAACACGCGTACTTCCTGGATTATGGATCGGATCGCAAGGCTTACATTGCCGACTTCTGGAAGAACATGGACTGGAAGGCCGTCAGCGCAGTATTCGAAAAGGTAAGTAAAGTATCTTTGAACTAATATGGAAGAAAATCTCCACGCTCCGCAGATGGCCCAGGTAGGACTCCTTGCTCCGCACTTCAAGTGTGAGGTTGTGGTTAAGGGCGGCGAATTCAAGACAGTTAGCCTGTCGGATTACAAAGGTAAATGGGTCGTCCTGTTCTTTTACCCGCTCGACTTCACCTTCGTGTGTCCGACGGAAATCACTGCGTTCTCGACACATTACGACGAATTCAAAAAGCTCAAGGCCGAAGTGCTCGGCGGATCCACGGATTCGGTTCACTCGCACAAGGCTTGGCTCAAGGAACTCGGTGATCTGAACTATCCTTTGTTCTCCGATATCACTCGCTCGATGAGCCGCGATTACGGCGTGCTCATGGCCGATAAGGGCATCGCGTTGCGTGGGACGTTCATCATTGATCCAGATGGAATCCTGCGCTATGCGCTTTACCACGACCTTGGCGTAGGTCGGTCGGTTGCGGAGACGCTCCGGGTTTTGGAGGCGTTGCAGAGTGGGGAGCTTTGTCCGATGGATTGGAAGAAGGGCGAGAAGACGCTTGGAAAGGCGTAAAACATAAACGCCCTGTCATCGGCAGGGCGTTTTTTGTTACGTTGTTTTGATCACCGCTTCCACGATCGCCGGTACATCCTCCATCTTCACATGGAAGAACCACTTGTTGTCCGGCTGGATGCAGACGACGGGGCCGTTTTTGCACTGGTCGAGACAGCCGGATTTACTGACACGAACGGTCAGGTCCTTTTCGCGGACGGCAAACTTGATTGCCTTGTGGATCTCGGCCGCACGGCCGGCGGCACAGCACTCTTCGGCGCCAAGGCGTTCGTTCGTGCAGACGAGGACGAGTTTTCTGTAGGGGGAGGCGACCTCGTGCATAACTAGTAGGATTTGATGAGCTCGATGAGGGTTCGGACGGCGTGGCCTGTGCCACCCTTCTTGGTGTAGGCATTGATGTTCTTTTCTGCGAAAGCTGGACCGGCAATATCGAGGTGGACCCATGGTTTTCCGTCGACGAATTCCTGGAGGAGAAGGCCGGCGGTCAGGGCGCCGCCCCAGCGTGGGGCGTCGTTTTTGTAGTCGGCGATGTCGGAGTTAATGAGCGGGCGATACGCCTTTTCGAGCGGAAGTTCCCAGACGTTCTCACCAGCCGAAGTGAACGCAGCCTTCACTTTTTCACCAAGAGCCGGATTGTTCGTCATGAGACCCGTGATCTCTTCGCCTAGAGCCACCACGCAGGCTCCAGTAAGCGTTGCGAGGTCGATTATAGCATCTGGTTCGGATCGGAGGGCGAAGGTCAGGACGTCGGCGAGGGTGACGCGGCCTTCGGCGTCGGTGTTTAGGATTTCCATCGTCTTGCCGTTCATGATGGTGACAACGTCACCTGGGCGAATCGCGCGGCCGGAGACCATGTTTTCGCAGGCGCCGAAGAAGCCGTGGACTTCCACGTTTGGAGCCACGTCTCCGATCACCGAGAACGCGCCGATTACGGCGGCGGCTCCTGCCATGTCGAGCTTCATGGTGTCCATTGATGAGGTTGGCTTGAGGGAATATCCGCCCGTATCAAAGGTGAGGGCCTTTCCGACGAGGGCGATGCGCTTCTTTGCCTTCCCTTTCGGCTTGTAGACCATGTGTACTAAAACCGGTGGATGGTCGGATCCCTTTGCGATACCAAGAAGCCCGCCCATGCCGAACTTTTCGATCTCGGCCTGTTCGTAAAGCGTCACTTTTACTCCTTGCCCTTTCACGAGTTCCTTGGCTGCGAGGGCGAGTTCCATCGGAGACTGGTGTCCGGCTGGAGAGTTCACAAGGTCACGCGCAACAATCGTGGCGTGTGCGTAGGTCTCGCCGATTGCGACGCCGGCTTCTGCCAGGCGCGCCGTCGACCCATTGGTCGTGAGAATATCGAACTGTTCAATCGACGATTCGTCGGGCTTGCTCTTGTGTGTAGTGTATGAATAGTTGGCGAGGAAAATCCCTTCGGCCATCGCCTTGCCGGCGGTCTTTGCCGAGAGCCCGCCGTTCCCTGCTCCATGCAAAACGGATGCGACAGTTTTCGCCTTCACAGCCTTGGCTTCGTTCAACGAGGTTGCCGCGGCAATGCGCACGGCTTCCTCATCAAAATCTTCCTTTTTTCCAAGGCCGACCATGAGTACGTGCTTTGCCTTCACTCCGCTGATGCGACGAATGCGGAGGGTCTCGCCACGCTTACCGGTGAATCCTTCCTCAACCATCGATTCCAAGATAACTCCCCCGGCGGCGGTATCAATTGCCAGTGTGGCCCCGCCCAGCTTCTTCATGCCCTCAAACAGGTTTACGACCAAAAGGTCGACCTGTACCTCCTTCAAATCACCCTTTTGGATGTGCAATTTCATAGTCAACCCAGTGTAGCAATTGACACGGGCCAGTCAATCGGTTACTATCCTGGCATTACTTAACTACTCCTATGGGCGATCGCAAGAAAAACCGCACAATTTGGAAGGCAGCCCGCAAAGAAAACATCATTGCGCGCCGCATCAAGAAGGCTGTCCGCATGACTAAGGCCGCTGCAAAAGCCGCCAAAGCCACCGCGTAAGCAAAAGCCCCCGCCATCGGCGGGGGCTTTTGTATTACTACGGCGCCAGTGATCCTTTGCTATAAACCTTCGGTTTCATGGTCTTAGCCTTCTTAAGAAATGGATCGACGGCCTTCCAGGATGAGAGCACTTCCGCCGCGCTCACGAAGAGAGAGTGATCCCCGTCCATAATGGCGAGCAGGAGGCGTTCGTAATCTCCGATTGGTGGCTCTGTGTAATGCGTGCTTCGGCTGTAATGCATGATGGCCGGGTCGGTTTTTTTGGTAAATCCCGGCTGAACGACGTTCAGAACCAGCGATATTTCTGGATGCGGATCGAGTCTGAATGAAAGGCGGTTTGGAGCTTCGCCGCGAACCGGCTTAAACAAGACAGTGACGTTCGTAAGTTTTTCTTTCAGGTGTTTCCCTGTTCGGATGAACACGGGAACGCCGCGCCAGCGTGGATTGTTGATGGTGAATGTGAGCGACGAATACGTGTCGGTCGTCGATTTAGGATTTACGTTCGGTTCGCTCTTGTACCCAGCATATTGTCCGAGCACGATTGCTCCCTTCGACGTATGTGGCCGAACAGTTGCGAGCAGTTTCGCCCGCGCTGACTGTTCCGCTTCCGCCGTCATCTTTGCGGGCAGGTCCATGGTGAGGAATGCGACAAGCTGAAGAAGATGATTCTGGACCATGTCACGGATTGACCCTGCCCCGTCGTAGTACGCGCCGCGATCTTCGAGACCTACGGACTCCAATGCATCAATGTGAATGGAGGCGACGGCATTCCGGTTCAACGAATCTTCGAACACGGAATTCTTCGCGCGGAATGTGAGTAGGTTTTGGACCGATTCTTTTCCGAGATAATGGTCGATGCGAAAGATTTGCTTCTCATCGAAGGCTGAACTAACGATGTGTTCAAGCTTTTTTGCTGTGGCAAAATCGTACCCAAAAGGCTTTTCTACGATTACGCGTGACTTCGATGCTCCAAGTGCCTTTCCCAGCCCACACGTTTTGATGTTCTCAACGATTGGCGCGAATAATCGGGGTGGAAGGGCCAAATAAAAGAGGCGCAGCGTGGATGGCTTCAAACGCGCATTCAATCGTTCGTATCCTTCCCGATGGTTCAGGTCGGCCGAAAGATAGTGGGCGTGGCTGGTCACCATGTCGACGGCGGCCTGATCGATCTCCCCGTGCGCGAACATGCGGATGTCGCGTTCGATGTTGGAGCGGAAGTCAGCGTCGTTCAACTCCTTGCGGGAAACGCCGTAGAGCGAAAATGACTTCGGCAAAAGACCTCGCTTAGCCAAATGGTAAAGCGAAGGATATAGCTTGCGTTGGGTAAGATCTCCGGTTGCGCCGAAGACAATGAGGGCTGTGTCTGCTGCCATACTATTTTTTGGTTGGATTCGCATCATGCCCGCCGAATCGATTGCGCATGGTCATAACGACCTTTCCTTGGAAGCTTGGCTTCTTCATGCTCGCAATGCGGGCGGCGACGGAGGCGGAAATGACTGGGGTCGGCACGCCGAGTTTCGTTGCCGTATCGACGGTCCACTGTCCTTCGCCGGTTCCGACGGCACTTCCTGAAACAGGCTTCAGATCGTTCCCGAACACGCGGAAACCATCTTCCAGCCAGGCATTCAACCGCGAAGTGATCACACTGCCATGTTCGTAGAGTTTTGCAACGGTGCGGAGGTTGTACTTGAAGGCACGCTTGGTCTTCAGAACATCGAATCCTTCAGCAAACGCCTGCATCATGCCGTATTCAATGCCATTGTGAACCATCTTGGCGAAGTGCCCTGCGCCGGATGGGCCGAGGAGCGCCTCCCCATCTTTCACGGAAAGGTCGATAAACAGCGGGCGCAGCTTCTTGTACATCGATGGTGAGCCGCCGATCATGAGACAGGCACCGCTCCGAGCCCCGCCTGGGCCGCCGCTGACGCCGATATCGAGGAACTGAATCCCGCGCTTGTTGAGCCGTGCTCCACGCTTAACCGATTCCGTGAACGGCGAGTTTCCCCCGTCGATCACCATGTCGCCTTTCTTGAGGAGCGGTACAAGTTCCTTCAGGACTCCGTCGACGGCTGCATGTGGAACCATAAGCCACACAAGGCGAGGTTCCTTCAGTTGGCTCACCATGTCCTTGAGCGAATCGGAACCCTCGGCCCCCTTTTTGACGAGCTTGTTCACCGTCGCTTTTGTGCGAGCGAACACGACGGGCTTGTGACCATGTTCAAGCATTCGTTCCACCATGTTGCTTCCCATCTTGCCGAGTCCAATGAAGCCGAGGCGCATATGATAAGGGCTGTTAGGGCTGTTAGGGTGGTAAGGGTGCGGAGATATCGACGTTAGTATAGATGGTTGGTGGAAAAAGAAAACGGGGGGACCACAGTGTCTTGCCGGGCCAACGTTTCTCTGCTAGCTTCCATTCAGCCGAGAGGAGGCTGAATGAGTAAGAAACAAGATGACTCAGCCGAATCAGGGGCTGATCGAATGCAGATCATCAATGCGGCCGCTACGGCCATTCACGACATGTTTCCAGAGAGCGATGAGCGCGCTCGGGACATGCTGTAGAGATATTTTCCGGAACCAAAGCTTAGTAAGGTTGTCTCTGCCCTGCGTCCACTCCGGGATCGTCGGGACGGAATCAAGGCCGCGGTCTGGAAGTGCCTTGACTACGCTTGCCAGCAGTTAGATGGAGAGCATGCGGAACACATGCAGGAAACGGATAAGTTCCTCATGCAGCTTCACGGTTTTTTTGAAGAACACCCGCGCGAAACCATGGAAAACGCTCTATGGATCTTTGCAAATAGCGCGCCAGAGCTGAATGAATTCACCGTAGCTACGAATCCAGAAGAATACTCCTCGCACTTTGCGAACTGCATTATCATGGCCATCAAGCCACCTTATAGAGTGAAAACCCAAGAGGAGCTGGCGGAAGAAGACACGTCTCCCGGCAAGAAAATGCCGAAGCCCCACTGATTAAACAGTGGGGCTCTCTTTTTTCTCAACAATCAATTGTCCGCATGCGGCCGCAATGTCGTCTCCCATCGTCTTACGCTGCGTGACGATTACACCACCCGCCTCAAGCGCGTCCATGAACGATCGAATGTGTGCGTCCGTCGACCGCAGAAATTCGCTGTCGGTGAAGTTATATGGAATCAGGTTCACCTTTACCTTGCCGCAGCGCTGCACGAACGCGGCGAGAGCCTTCGCATGTTCTGTGGTGTCGTTCACTCCCCCGAGCATTACGTACTCGAAGGTGAGGTGGCGGCTGCGTGTGTCGAATTTCTCGAAGTACTTATGGGTCCATTCCTCAAGCTTTGGGAGAAAATCATCATATGAGGTTGGGACGATCTCTTTG
This sequence comes from Candidatus Uhrbacteria bacterium RIFOXYB12_FULL_58_10, assembly GCA_943354165.1. Lineage (GTDB taxonomy): Bacteria > Patescibacteriota > Patescibacteriia > UBA9934 > GWF2-40-263 > CALRBH01. The sequence goes on along the minus strand of CALRBH010000004.1, from coordinate 19,168 downwards.
CGAGTTTTCGCGATCGCGCTGTGGAGCGAAACGGCTACGCGGACTGGAGGCCACTCAGGATCATTCAAAAGCTGTTCAAGGCGCGGAAGGACACCTACGGTCGAAACCGTGATGTTCGTTGGCCCCATTTCCGTGTGAGCGAGAATTGTGTTGTTCGCATTCCGCACTTCGATGTAGTTCGCGAGCGGCTCGCCCATGCCCATGAAGACGATGTTGCTGATGAGCTGCGGCATTTCTGGCCGGGCGTGAACATAGGAAGCCCAATATCGATATTGATCGACGATCTCGTCTGCGAGAAGGTTTCGGGTCAGGCCCATCTTCCCAGTTGCACAGAACGTACAGCGCATGGCACAGCCGACCTGGCTTGAAACACAAATCGTCCACCATCCTCGCTTGTTGGCCATGAGGACGGATTCGATCTTGGTTCCATCGCCGAGTTCGAGAATAGCCTTGTGCGTGTCACCTTTGGCGCTTGTGGCTACATGGAACAGTTTCACTGACATCCACGGCACGCTGGCGGTAAGCGCATCCCGCAGTGGCTTCGGCAGGACGCCGACCTCCTCCCAACTTTTCTTCGTCAACGAGAACAACCCATCCTCTGCCTGCTTGAGGCGATAGGACGGTGCGTCTGCGAGGACGCGAGGAATGGAGATTGTACGAGCTTCGAGGGCCATATGACGAGCTATCTTTCCACGTTTTTGCCTCGCTGGCAAGCCTTCGTGGTATCCTTCTTCCACTATGGCAACTATTCTCATTACTGGAGCGGCTACAGGCATTGGAAAGGCGACGGCGTTTGCCCTTGCGAAACGTGGGCACACAGTGATCGCTACCGCGAAAACGGATGCGGACGTTGCGATGCTGAATCGATTGGTTGCCGACGCGGGCGTGACCCTTACGACTCATCGACTCGACGTAACGTCGGAAGCCGATCGGGCGCAGATTTCTGCATGGGCACCGGAGATCGTTATCAATAATGCGGCTGAAGGCCAGTCCGGTCCATTGTCCGACGTCCCGCTCGACGTTTTACGCGACGTTCATGAACTGAACGTCGTCTCCTATATCGCTGTTGCCCAGGCGGCTATTCCCGCCATGATGGAACGCGGAAGCGGGCGGATCATCAATGTAAGCTCTATGGCGGGAATCTTCTCCGTTCCCTTCTTCGGGCCATACGGCATGACCAAATATGCGGTCGAAGTTGCCAGCGACGATCTTCGTCTTGAACTCGCGCCCTTCGGTATCAAGGTCAGTTTGATTGAGCCTGGCGCCATTGCCACGGGGTTCAATGAACGGATGATCGCCTCTAAGGAAAGCTGGTTCGGGTCGAAGTCTCTGTTTTGGAAGGATAAGCCGCGTATCGATCGGGTGGATGCACGGTTGATCCGCGATCAGGCTCCCGTAGAAGCTGTCCTTCCAGCAATGATTCACGCGGTTGAATCCAAGAGGCCGCAGGTCAGATACACGGCGCCCGCGTATCTATCGATCCTCTCCAGCTTCATGAGCCTGTTCCCCTATCACGTTCAAGATCGAATTAAACACCGCCTGTACAAATAGTCCGCAAAAACAAAAGTCCCAGCCGTTAGGCCGGGACATTTTGTTACCTTCCTCCTAGGACAGAAGAGCTCCTAAAGCTGCGCTTATTCCATTCATGACGCATGCAGCTATGACGGCCCGTAGGCGCGACGAGAACATGCCTGCGAATACGAGAGCCTCAAAGATCGTAACTCCGATCTCCACAGCTCCCCAAGAGCCGCCCGCAGAAATTACATACCATCCAATTGGGTGAGTGATCATGTTAACGCACACAACGACGATGGCAACACGTTTCCAAGGAATGTGTCTACGAAGCAGGGCGATAGCGACCGGAAGTTCGATCGCTATCGTGAGAGCGAGGAATACTATTTCTTCCATGCACGATATCCGAGTCCGAGCCCAAGGAGGCCACCGCCTACAAGTGCTGCGAGGATCAGCAAGGATGAATTATCGGTCGAGTCCCGATCCTCTTCATTAGTAAGATCGAGAACAAAGTCTTTACTGCCGTCTTTTGCCGTGGTTTCAGTCTGTACGAGATGCGCCCGGACAGATTCGTCTGTTACGGAATCGATGTGGATTGTATGAGACTTTCGGACCGTTGGGTCTGTGTCAGGGATAACTGTCTCAAGCTCTAGGTTTAGGCTTGAGGTGACAAACAAGGCTGCATTGGCTGGATTCATGGACCAATCACCTTCTTCTTCCGTTCCTTTCGCGGCATACTTTATCTTGCCCCAATCTGTTTTCTTGATGGCAAGAATATTTGCTGTGCCGCCGTGACCGCACTCTTCAGTTCCTGAAAGCTTTGCGGAATATGGAAACTTGTATGTCCCCGAAAGTACGAAATTATAATCTGGGTAGTCAGAAATGTTATCGATCCGTACGCATGAAGTAATCTGGTGATGATCATCCGGAAGAAAATCAGCTTTTGCGACAGCGGGCAAAAAACCCATCATCACGAACATGATAGCAAGAATCTTTCTCATATTCTCATATTTCCTTATAAAATATTATGAGGAAATGATACCACGGCAAAAACAAAAGTCCCAGCCGTTAGGCCGGGACATTTTGCTTACGCGCGCTGGATGTTGTTTGCGCGAGGACCTTTGTCGGACTCTTCAACTTCGAACGACACTTTGTCGCCGCGGTTGAGCTCGTTGAAAGCTACGCCCATGAGACCGGAAGCGTGAAAGAAAAGATCTTTCTCGCCATTGTCTGGAGCGATGAAGCCGAAGCCCTTATCTGTGAGAGTCTTGATAGAACCCATCATCATATAGAGTTTGCTTACGTCTTGAGTGAGTTAGCTGCGAAACCTTGGCCTCCTGCCGAACTCCGACTCAAGTCCGCGTGGGCTGTATTTGCAAAAGCACTATACATGAAGGAGGTGATTTTGTCAACGTCATGGGGTGGATTTAGAGAAATCCTAGCGGAGTTTTCGTATATCCCTGCTTGGCGTTCCGGGCGAACCAGGTGTGGGCCTGTTTTGCTTCATGATCAAAGATGATTTTTGCGACGGTATCCTCGTTAAATATACTCGTGTGTTTTCCCCGGCTTGTATCTGACATGATTCGTTTCAAACTTCCAAGGGATGTTTCAGGTTTCAGGCGAGAATTGGCTACGGTGTGCCGCTCTCGAGAAGACAGAGAGACGAACGCTTCACTCTCCATCATGCCTGGAAGGATAAAATGGTTCGTATGGGTTGTTGGGCTCGGAATCGACTCCAACACAAGACGCTTCGCTGAGGATTCGAGCAGAGATACCTTGCCTGTTTTTGCCTGGATGAACGTATGGGCATAGCCTTCACATCGAGGGATATGTGCAAGGTGTGCAACATCCTTTTCCGGAGAAGACGTCTCCGATAACCAACGAGCAATGAGGTTTTTTGGGACACCTCGCCTAGCACGAGTGGAATGCACGGTATTGATCAATTGAACCCAGCCGTGTGAATTGATGGAAGCGGCGTTCCCCCCGAGCGTATAGACATAACAAAGTTCCAAAACAGTCGTCGATCCTATCGTTCGTTCGATGAGGACGATATCGTCCTTTGTTTTTGGATCAAAATCCTCTACGTGTCCAACCAACCTTCCCTTCTGCGTAACTAGGGCTGTGCAGCGATCCGTATCCAAAGAAAGCTCGAGGCCTAGAGTCCAGAGATCTTGGGACTTAATTCCACAGGCACGCGCGTACGCCTCTGTTTCTTCGATGTACTGCGGGAAATACCGCTTTGAGACAGACCAGTACGCCATGGCTTGTTTTACCCTCACAGGCCAATCTTTCTTCTGTTCTCGCAACAACAAGGTGCGGACGTGGTCACCGAAAAGCTCCCCGAGAGCTTCCCCATAGGCCTTGTTGTTCTTTGCCTGGATACGAATGAGAGATGTGGGCAACATACGCGACCTATTGTACAGGGCTAATCATGCAGACGGAATCGTGCCACGAAAGAACCTTCATGTTCCTTCGTCGGCAAGGCGATGGCCGCATTCTTTCGGAGCGTTCTCGTGGTCGCGACTGGGAGTTCCACAGGAAGCGGGAGAAGTTCAGGGAATTCAGAGAAGGCCCAATCCACCATCAGTTCGTTCTCTTCCGGTGCTAGTGTACAGGTCGAATATACTAGGGTGCCGCCAGGTTTCAAACACCTGACAGCCGATCGAAGCAATCGACGCTGGAGCTTGGCTTGGATCCCGATATTTTTCGTCGACCAAAATGAGAAGGATCGCGCGTCACGAAGATCAATTCGACCTTCTGCGGAACAAGGCGCATCGACGAGAACTCGATCGAACTTGCCGGCGAAATCGTAATGGAGAAGAGTCCCGTCTGCATGCATGAGCTCGACGTCCTTGGCTCCCTGCATCCAGACGCTGTTCTTCAGCTTCTGGAATCGGATTTCATTTTCCTCAACCGCAACGACCTTACCGGTCCCCTTCATAATGGAGGCGATCTGCGTAGTCTTGGATCCAGGTGCGGCGCAGAGATCTAGAATCGCCTCGCCGGGTTTCGGATCGAGCACAAGAACAGGAAGCATTGAGGCAATTCCCTGCATGTAGATCTGACCGCTCAACATGAGGTGGTGTTCGAGCATTTCAGAATCCTTTCGGTTCTTGATAAAGAACGTGTGGGGAATTTTTGCGACCCGCTCGAATTGAATTGCATCGTCACGAAACGCTTGCATCACCGCATCGTCTGTGGTCTTTAAGGTATTTGTCCGTATCGTCGGAAGGCGCTGATACTTAAAAGCCGCCACGATGGCGTCGGCAGAGCTCTTTCCGTACTGGTGCTCTATTCGGTCTAAAAACTCAGGGTTGATTCGCGCCATAATGGGCAGCCGCTTCGGAGGCGAGTCGCGCCCCGTCCTTGTGTAAGATTCGGCGCATGCTAACACAGGCAGGCACGAACTGCGAGAGTAAGGCCCAAAACGATTTGGAATGGTTGAAATGCATGAGGTGGCAGAGCTCATGCAGGATGACGTAGTCGCACAGGTCCGGCGGCAGGAATACGAGACGGTAGTGCAGCATAAGTTCGCCTTTGCGCGAACAGCTTCCCCATCGGCTGCTGGCATTACGAATGCGAACGTTTTTGGGGGTGAACCCGGTTTGTTTTGCAAGCTTTTTTGTGCGGGTGCGCAGATACAAAAGCGCGCGGGATTTGTAACGGCGATATTCCATATCAGGACCTCGTAGCGGGGTACACAGACCACGAGCCTTTATTTTCTCGATCGTCTTTACGATCCACGGCGTCTTCTCCTCAAGGAAGCGTTTGATCCTCCCGAGAGGTTCGCGGGGATGAGCGCTTATGCGAACCGAACCGTCCGGCTTCACAGTGAGTCGGATCCCTCGGCAACGGGTGGAGCGGTGGATAGCGTAGGTCACAGACACAGTGGCCATAGTGTATACTGACCGCACTATGTCGTCTCCCACCAAACCACTTCGCATCCTCGGTATCTCCTGCTCAACGGTTAATCCCGATGACAAGAACGTCCGGGTCCCGACGTCCGAGAAAACCCTGCTCGCCGCGCTTGAGTACGCGAAGACCGTCCATGGCGCGGACACCATGACCATCAAGCTGCGCGACCTCACTATGCGCCACTGCGAGGCGAACTACTCCATCAAGAGCGAATACTGCACCTGGCCGTGCTGGCTGCAGCAGCGCTATCCGGATGATGGCATGGGTGCCATTTATGAAGGCCTTACGAACTGGTGCGATGCGCTGATCGTGGCTACCCCGATTCGCTGGGGCAGCGCCGCTTCCCTCTATTATCAAATGGCTCAGCGCCTCAACTGTGTCGAAAATCAGCATGCCCTGTACGGCAAGGATTTGATTGGCGAGAAACCAGCAGGCTTCATCATCGTAGGCGGCCAGGATAATGTGCAGCATGTGGCAGGCGAGCTTTTCTCCTTTTGGAGCCAGATGGGATTCTCCTTCGGCAAACGCGCCTTCGTAGGATGGACCTCCGGCGGCTGGTACAACGAGGAGATGGCGAAGACAACGGACCGATTCAAGGACGATGCGGTAGAGATCGAACGTGCGTACAAGGAGATGGTCGATGGCCTCGTGCGAGTTCGCAGGGGCTACGACCTGCAAGCAAAAACCCCGGGCTAAGCGCCTGGGGTTTTCAGTAAACAGACCGAGTTGATGCAGAAGCGCTTGCCCGTGGACGTCGGACCGTCATCGAAGACGTGTCCTAGGTGGGAACCGCAATTGGCGCACACAACCTCCATGCGCTTCATCCCGTGAGTTTCATCGACGATCAGCTTGATGCGCTTTTCCGCAACGGGAGCGTCGAAGCTCGGCCATCCGGTTCCACTATCGAATTTTGCATCGCTCTTAAAGAGCTCATTCCCGCATGCTGCACAGCGGAACATTCCGTCGTAATGGTCTTCGAGAAGCTTTCCAGTGAATGGAGCTTCTGTTCCCTTCTCGCGCAGAACGCGATATTGCTCAGGGGTAAGTTCCTTCTTCCATTCATCTTCCGACCTCTTCATGGGAACATCTTGCATAGGAAGATTATTGGACGTTGATCGTCGATGCGCCGCCGCCGTCACACAAAACTGCCTGTTCTCCCAAGGAGGTCATGGAAGCGATGGCGAATCCGAGCGCCGGGAGCTTATATGATTTGGTGCCGACTTTGACTGTGTGGGCAATGGTGTCTCGGTTGTCGAGCATAACTTTCACGCCGACCGGGACGTTCATGGATCCAGGTTGACCGTTGCAGTGCACAAACTGAATTCGGTACTTCCCGTATTGTGTAATCGCCTGCTCATACGTGAGTGGCTTGGAAACGGTTTTGACAGGAGCGGGTGCCGGCGGCGTTACTTTCGGAGTGGTTCCATCGGCGGCAGGAGCGATGGTAGCCTCAGGAAGCGCTGCATCCGGGGTAACCTCGGATGTGGTTGCGGGTGCCTGTGCTGGTGACGGGCCCCAGACGAGGGTAATGAGAAAAATCGCGACGGTGAGGACAGCTATGGCCTCAACGACGTGCTTCCCGTATTTTTTTCCCCATTCTGCGACCTCATGATTCATACAATTAGATATTCAACCAGAATATTTCCTTTTCGTCAAAGATGGTAGGATCCTGCTCATGCGTCCATTACTCGAAGCCAGCGGCCTCTCAAAAACCTACGGACGCCAGCAGGTGCTGCGCGATGTTTCGTTTGTCGTCCCTGAGGGCGCCCACATCGGTCTCATCGGCCGCAACGGCGCCGGGAAGACCACCTTGCTTCGATTGCTTTCGCTTGATGAGGAGGCAGATTCCGGAACGGTGCGTCTCATGCCATGGGCAAGGCTTGGGGTTCTGCGTCAGCATGAGGTGCTTCCGGAACATGGGACGACGCTGGAGTATTTATCGATTGGGAGCGGTAAGCAGGAATGGGAATGTTCGAAACTTGGCGCCCGTTTTGGCCTGCAGCCGCGCGACCTCGCGCTCCCGCCACATTCCCTTTCCGGTGGGTACCAGATGCGCGTAAAGCTCGTGCGCATGTTGCTTGATGCACCTACTTTGCTCTTGCTCGATGAGCCGATGAACTACCTCGACCTTCCCACGCTTCTGCTTCTCGAAGCTTTTTTGAAAACATACCCAGGCGCATTCATCATGACCTCGCACGATCGTGAGGCGATGCAGAATGTGTGCACGCAAACCTGGGAAGTGGCAGGCGGTGAGCTCGTCGAGTTTCCCGGCGATCTCCTGACTTACCTGGAATGGAAGGATGAGCAGGTCGAGTATGCGAAACGAACCAACAAACGGATTCGGCGTGACATCGCGGATGCCCAGGCGTTTGCGGACCGTTTCCGCGCCAAGGCATCTCTGTCCTCGCGTGCGCAAAACAAGCTGAAGCACATCACTCGTTTACGATCCCAACTTAAGGACGTGAAGACGGGCCTTCCAGTAACGTCGTTCCGTATTCCTTGCCCACCTGTGAGTGCGGGTTTTGCCGTTCGCGCGAACGATCTGGCGATTGGGTATGACGGAGTCGCCGTTGCTCGCGACATTAATTTCGAAATAAACCGTGGGAAGAAGGTGGCCATCGTAGGGGAAAACGGTCACGGGAAAACCACGCTCCTGAAGACGCTTGCCGGACGTATTCCTGTGATCGACGGTACGTTTAAGTGGTGGCATCGCGCGGATATCGGCTACTTCTCGCAGCAGTCGGAGGATACGCTTCTGGCGCATGAAACGGTCTTACAAGCACTTTCACGTGCGGCACCACCCGAGGCTTCCGGAGAACGCATCCTGACGGCTGCAGGTGCGTTCCTATTTCGGGAGGATGATCTTGAAAAGCCTTGTGGGGTCCTCTCGGGTGGCGAGCGCGCTCGCGTTCGTCTGGCATCGCTCGTTCTCCGCGAACACAACGTCCTTATTCTCGACGAGCCGACCAACCACTTAGATTCGGAAACCGTCGATGTATTAGCGCAGGCACTCAAAGAATATCCTGGCACGGTGTTTATTGTTTCTCACGCCCGAAGTTTCATGAACGCCCTGATCGATACGGTCTACGAAGTACATGCGGGAACCATGCGTCTGTATACTGGAACTTACGAAGAGTACGTGGCCGACCTTGCTGCGTTTGCGGAAGAACGCACACTTGGGGAGCCGCAGAGTGCCGCGAGCGACGGGGAGGCGACCGAGCGTAAAGAGCGTGCTTGGATGCAACGGACCAAGCGCCGAGCCCAGCAGAAAATCGAGGACAAGATGGAAAAGCTCGATAAGGAAAAAAGTGTGATCTTGAAATACTACTTCGAGAATCCTTTGGATTACGCGCCGGAAAAGGCCACTCGTCTCTCGGAGATCAATGAGGAGACCTTGGTGTTAGAGAAGGAATGGCTTAAGCTTGAGGAAGAATAATATGCAATTACCCAAGCGAAAATCTGAGATCCTGCGCCAGTCCAAGGAAGAGGCGCCGGACCGCTACATGACCCCGGCCGCCATTGAGCGATTGAAACGCACAATGCACGAGCTGGAGTTCGTAGAACGGCCGATGGTGCTTAAGGAAGTGACGGCCGCGGTTGAAATGGGCGATCTTTCCGAGAATGCCGGATATACGGAATCAAAGGCGCGGCTTCGTCGCATCGACAACCGACTTCTTACGCTTAAGGAGCGGCTGAAGTTCGTGATTCCCATCAACAACGAGGCAGATGGGACTGTTCAGATAGGGTCGACGGTCCGGGTGCACGCGAACGGAAAAACCAGCACGTTCCTCATCGTCGGTTCGATCGAAACGGACCCGATGCGCGGGCATATCTCCTATAAATCCCCCATCGGTTCCCTGCTTATTAATCACAAGGAAGGCGACGTCGTGGCCATGAAAACGCCGAACGGTCCGCTTAACTATGAAATCATTGAAGTGACCTAATGCCCGATAGCACAGAGAATATCGCCTTTGTGCATGGCCATCGATTCCTTCCACCAAAGTGGCGTACCGCTCGTCGAAGCCCTTATTTCACGCATGTCAGAACCGTCGATTCGGCACCCCATTCCAAGGGTGTCGTTTCGTTGTAGCGTCGAACGTGTTCCGGATGGGCGCCAGATTCCGTCGAACGGGGCCATGACGTAATCGACCTTAGTGAGAATAGTTGGGGACGTTGGAGGGCCTGATCTTATAGTTTCGATCATTCCCAAGGCCTTCATCGTCGACTTAATCCAATCGATGTGCCGATCAATATCAACACTATTCCTCACGCCCAGCTGGCCGGATTCGGCAATGATGTAGACGCAGCCGCCCTTGGCCAAATGACCGGCTTTTGAGAAACCGGAAACCTGTTCATGCACTACACAAGGAGTATTCATCCCTGAATACAATTCTTGTGCGGTTTTATCCACGGCTTGAACACCTGATTTATAGAACCAAACGAATGGGTTCAGTCCTTCAGTGATGGCTCCAGCGTGCAGGTCATGCCACACATCGGCGTGTTGAACGTACGAAGTCGTGAGCCAATGAAGCAATCGTTCCGTCGGCTTCCCATCGAGCCGACCTGGAAACACGTGTTTCGGAAAGACGTCGTCGAGTGGATTCTGACTGCACTCATGTTCGAAGCCTGGAATGTTTACGATGGGGATGACGATCAATCGCCCGGCGAAATCGCCGCTCTTGTACTCATCGATCAGATGATACGCCGCCTCCATTCCCGTGTACTCATCGCCGTCCATTCCACCTGTCACAAGGAGAGTCTTGCCCGGACGCTTTCCTTGAAGGTCGGCGACGGGGACTTTGATGGTCGTCGAACCAAGGTCCACGCTTTGCATGTGGACCGGGAGCGACTTTGAGATCCCGAGGAGTTCGCGTAGCATTCGTCCATCCTACCAAACGGCGTACAATGGCGAAACCGTATGCATGACGACGACCGAGAGGAACTCATCTATCTAGCCTCATCAGCCGAGGACCGTCTAAAACGGTTCCGGTCTTGGCTTGCTGGAGGAGACCAATTGTCTGGACAGGCACTGATTGGAATTATTGATTCGATGCTCCCGCAGTTCGAAGCGGTACGACAAGGTACAGACAAAAAATCCATGTACGAGACTCTCCATAGCCTCTATGGAATCATGGGGTCGATTCTCGCCTCCACGGACTGGCAGTCGCCTACATTCATGCATGCCGTGTCTCCCCAGGCAGGCAGCCAAGCGGGCCGTATTCATGGCACTTATAACGATTACAAGCGCGACCATCATTTGGACGCCGAAGCGTTTGAACAGGCGTTCGTCTACGCATACATCGACGCGCCAATGCGCATGCCACCCAAGGCCTACGTGACCTCAAGCGGGATGTCAGCTTTTGCTACGGTCCTTGTCACCCTCATCCATGAAGGAAAGGCGAACGGACCGATTCTCGCAGGTGCCTCAAGCTACTTTGAAAACAAGGGATTGCTCATGAAGACTTTTGGCGATCGGATGCATTGGTTCGATGAAAACAATGCGGAAGCGATTATAGAAGCCGTTAAGCGTCTCAAGCCCTCGGTCATATTTATCGACAGCCTTTGCAACACAGATACGGTCGCCATGGCTGATCTTAAACGGCTCATCCCTGCCCTTGCGAAGTGCATCGATCAGGAAACGCACCTCGTACTTGATAACAGCGGGCTGGGGCCGATGTACCAGCCGCTGCAAGACCTCCCGATGGTGAATTGGAAGCTGCGCCTTACCGTGATCGAAAGCCTAAACAAGTTTTACCAGTTTGGTCTGGACCGGGTAACTGGCGGCATCATCTGGACCGATGCCCTTTCCACGCTCGGCTACTTTGGCGAGCGGATGCACCTCGGCACAAACATGCCGGACGCCTCCGTGCTCTCCATCCCCGAACCGAATCGGATTCTGCTTGAGCGTCGCATGAGCCGAATCGGACGAAATATTCGTACGATTGCAGAACGACTGCAGGTATACGTCGACGAAAACCCTGCATGTCCTATTGAGCAAGTTGTGTATCCAGGTCTAAAAAACCATCCAACCAACACTTGGACAAAGGAGCTTCCCTTCCACGGCGGGTTCTGTGTCTTGGGGTTCAAGCCTGAATTTAAAAAGGTGGGCGTGTACAAAAAGTTCCTCGATCACGCGATTAATGAGGCGGGCAAGGCTGGAATCGACCTACACGCTGGAACGAGCTTTGGGTTCAACACGACACGGGTGTATTTAACTGCCCTTCACGCGACGAAAGTGACCACACCGTTCATTCGAATTTCGGCTGGGACGGAAACAGAGGAAGAGATCGACACGCTCTGCCGCGTGTTCGTCCGAGCCCTCGAATCCCCCTCATAAATTACCCCGTCCGCTTTGCGATGTGGTAATTTTTGAGAGGAGTTTTTTCTGCTCGTCCCGGCTTGCTTCAAAACCAGCGCGTTGATCATCAGGGATCGGATCGCCGGCTGGAAGCTGTATCTGCAGCGGATTCACCTTCGTTCCGTCCTTTATGATTTCGTAATGGAGGTGAGGGCCGGTGGAGAATCCAGTGGAACCAACGTACCCAATAACCTGTCCCTGCACCACGGCTACACCGCGCTTAATTCCCTTTCCGAATTTACTGAGGTGGGCGTAGTTGGTATCGAAGGTGCTGTTGTGCCGAATTGTCACCAAATTTCCGTACCCGCCGCTGTTCCACCCGGCCGAGGAGATGATTCCGTCCGCCGTCGCCATCACTGGCGTTCCCGTTGCCGCCGCGTAGTCGATCGCGCGATGCGGAGTGGTCTTCGCAAGGACGGGGTGGAAGCGCGCGGTGGTGTAGCCTGAGGTGATGCGGGAGTAGCTGAGCGGAGCCTTGAGGAACTGCCGGACGAGCGAGGTGCCGTTCTCGTCGTAATATCCGTCCTTGCCATCCATCTCAAAGAGGTACGCTTCGTGCCGATCACCTGCGTTCGTAAAGCTTGCGGTGAGCACACGGCCGGTGCCGGCATCCTTGCCGTTCCGCGAACGTTTCTCGTACGCCACCTCGAAGGTATCGCCGCCGCGCACCTGTGTCGCAAAATCCACGCTCCAGGCGAACGTGTCCGCGAGGATGATGATCGCACCTTCCGACATTCCTGCGACCAAGCCGGCGAGGTAGAGGGAGGATTCGATAGTGCCTGACGCACGGACAACTTCGATATCGTATTTAATTTCTTCCTCGTGAGCGGTCCAAGTGTCTCCCGCTTTCACGACCGAAATCATCGTCGAGGAATTCGGCTCATACCTCAGCGTCCCTAGCTGACCTTCAGAAGTAAGCTCGAGGGACATCGTCTTTCCGATGCGGACATTGGTGAAATTATAGACGTCCTTCGACACTTCCAGGATTTCCAACGCATCAGCATAGGAAATCCCGAGCGACTCAAGTACGCTCGTGAATGTATCGTCGGCGACGATTTCATGGGTCCTAACCTCTAATGGCGGAGGAACTGGCTCACTTGCCGTGACCTCTGAAGCGATGCCGGCGGAAGGGGCATTGTGGTACTTAGGCAACAAAAAAGCGGCTCCGACCACGATCGGCACCGCTATCCCAACAATCACCCAATGTGCTCGCATAGCTGGTACAGGATATCACTCAGAGACATTCCCTGGAACCCTTATCGCAGAAGCCCGATGATCGTTGCCTTTCGCATTATAATGTCCCCAAATCCAACCATTCCGTAAAGTTGATCTTGCTCACAAAGTCCGGCGCGTGGCTCACCATGATAATGGCGCCCTCGAATTTCTCGATGGCTTCTGCAATGACCGGAAGATGGCGGAAGTTGATGTGGTTGGTCGGCTCGTCGAGGATAAGAAGGCCTGGCTTCTGTAAGACGAATCGAGCGAAACAAAGAAGACCCTTCTGCCCTTCCGAAAGCGAGCGGACCTGGTTACGCATAAGCTCTCCTGTAAGGAGGAATTGTGCACCAGCTTCGCGCAGTTTTTCATTGTCCGGAACGTCCATGACCGATTCCAACGACTCATACACGGTGGCGCTGTAATCGAGTCCGGAGAAATCCTGACGGTAATAACCTACCTTCACGTCTTTGGTAATCGAAACACCTGGATCGGTTCCCTCTGCGAGGAGACGGAGCAACGTGCTCTTGCCGATCCCGTTCGGGCCGGAGATGAGCAAACGCTGGCGCTTACGAAGTGAGATGTTTACTTCGACGTTACGGGGCTCGTGATTGTTGATCACTCGGACGGATGTGATCTTTACGAGTGGGTCCGTGAAGTCTTGCGTGGCGATCGTGAAATCGCGAATGGTCTTATCATCGCGCTTAACCTCAACCATGTTTTCCTCAGCCTCGATAACCTGGTCCTTAAGCTTGGCGGCAAGGGCGCGCATCTTCCCTCCCTTGTGCGCGAAGAAGTTGATCTTATCCTTGCGGTCCTGAATTTCCTTGAGCATGCGGGCGTTCTGCATGCGATCGCGTTCAACGCGCGCAGCAATCTCTTCAACCACGTTGTAGTAGTTCCCTTCGTAACGCTCGACTTTACCAGTGTGAACATCAAGGTTAAGCACGCCTTCGGTAAAGGCATTCAAGAAGTCGGCATCATGGGAAATGACGATAACGGTCTTTGGATACACCATCAGGAATCCGGTGAGGTGCTCGATGCCGGCGGTGTCGAGGTTGTTGGTCGGCTCATCGAGAAGAAGAATGTCTGGGTCCTGGACGAGGGCGTACGCCAAGAGCAGACGGGCTTGCTGGCCGCCCGAGAAGTCCTTGATGATCTTTTCCAGGTCCGAGGTGATGTTCACTGCCTCAAACGCGTCCTTGATGCGCTTGTCGAGGTCATAGATCTTATCCGTGAACGCGCGCTCAAAGAACTGGCGCACGGTCATGGTCAGGCATTCCTCCGGCATCACCTGGGTGGCGATGGCGATAGAGGCCCCCTGCTTCATGTGGATTTTCCCTTCGTCCGGCTTTATGGTTCCGAGGAGCAGTTGGAAGATGGTGCTCTTCCCGGCGCCGTTCTGGCCCATGAGGGTGATCTTCGCGTTTTCACGGACGCCGAAATCCACCTCATTGAGGATGGGGCGGTCCTTGTCGTAACCGAACGTTACGCGTTCAAATCGGATGATGACGTTTCCATGGTCCATAGTTGCGACATTCTAGGGAAAATTCAGCTCTTGCGCAAGGGTCCCCCGCTCGGTATGATCGCGGCCTCAACCCTTTATGGAGAATTCCATGCAAAACAGCTGGTCTAACGTATGGATACGTGTTGCGGTCAACAAGAAGCGTATCCGCACGGAAGGTGATGTCTTGCACTGGCGGATCTTCATTCAGCGCAAGCAGGAAATCGAGATCCGTACCTATGAAGTACGCGGAATCTCGACCAAGGCGAATTTTGTGCCCGGGAGTGATCCAACGGAGAAAAATCCCCTAGGACTCATTGCCTGGCTCGATTACTTCGGTAATGTGGAGATCAGAGACGATGTGGCCTACATCAAGCTCTAGCCGCAACAGACAAAGACCCTGGTTCTCAGGGTCTTTCTTTTTTACAGGCTTCTTGGCACCAGATGGATTTCGATAAAGGGGCGCAGGTGTCACAGATGATGATCTGTTTGTGACACTCGTTCCAAGCACAGTTCCCGAAACGCTCGCTCTTCCCTCCGCAGTTCACGCACTGGCCGACGACTTCGTACTTGTCGGTGAATCGCTCTGTCATTCGTGCGTCGAAAACATAGAGCGAGCCGAGGAAATCCTGACCCGGGTACTGCTTCATATAGCTACCGATTCCCCCTTCGAGCTGATAAACGTCTTTAAAGCCATTTTGCTTTAGGTATCCAGAAGCGGTTTCACATCGTACGCCGTATGTACAAACCGTGAGAACCTTCTTGTCCTTGAGTGATTCAAACTGCGGAACAACCTTTGAAAGGTCGCGGTAGTTTTCCATCAGGCTGTTATGCGATCCGGCAAAATGCCCGACCGCGTATTCGTAGTCGTTGCGCATGTCGATAATCTCAAATTTCTCCCCGCGCTCGATCCACTGTTTGAGCTCATTTGGGGTGATGTGCGTTCCGGTGGTCTGGTTCGGATTAACCATCTCCTCCTGAGCAAGTCCTGTGGTCACGATTTCTTTTCGAAGTTTTACGACAAGTTTCACAAACGATGTTCCCGTTCCCGGACTCGATTTGAACCACACATCTGCAAAATCCCCATAAGTTCCTTGAACACCATTTTGTTCATGCATCCGGCGTGCATATTCGGCGATTGCCTCAGGCGTCCCTTCAACGGTCCCGTTGATCCCCTCATGCGCAACGATAATACGGCCGAGGATGCCAAGTTCGGTGCAGGTGCGCCGCTGCCATTCCATGAATCCTTTCGGATCCGCGACGGGCGTGTATTTGTAGAAGATGATGAGTTCGTGGGTCGATTCCATAAAGCTATGCGCGTTCAGCAAGCAATAATGCCTCCTTCTCGCCTTTTAGTCCATTGTACCCGCCCGGTGTTCCATCGGACTTAATCACACGATGGCATGGGACGTCATGGTCGGAATTGTTCGCCATGATGGTTCCCACTGCGCGAGCGGCGCCTGGCCTCCCTGCCGCAGCGGCCACTTGCTTGTATGAAAGCGTCTTTCCCTTCGGGATTGATCGAACTACCACAAGGACGCGTTCAGTAAACGTTGTCGGCATAATCAACTGATTATAACGCATCGATATCCTTCTGGTACTCCGCAGCACGGGCAATTACCTGATCGCCATAGAAACGATATTTCACGTTCGTGGAACCGCTGAAATAACGCATGGCCGCGTTCCACTCGCCCTGCTCGCTTCCGTCTGCGCCGTCGTTCGTGAGCTTGAGGGCGGAGGCGAGGAAGGCGTCGCGGATATCCCAAGGATCTGCTGGCTTTCCTGTTATTTTGGTGATTTTTGCCTGATAGCCAACCCAGGTGGACGGAATGAACTGCGCTGGCCCCATGGCACCGCCCCAACCAATCTGGTTGCCCTTGGCATCGCGCATTGGGCAGGAAACTGGCGTTGTGTCTGGATTGCGCACCAATGCGTCTGTAATAGCGATGAATGGCTTCTGATCGCGTTCCGGCTTCATCACGACCTTCCAGCTCTTGGAGGGCGGATCTCCAGGACGATTGCAGGTTCCCACATTCTTGCCGAGGTTGGATTCCTGACTCAGAACCGAAAGGATGAACGCGGGGCGAATTCCAGTTATATTGGAGACACCCTTGGCTATTTCCACGGCCTGGCCGAACGTAATGTGTGTGGTCCCCGTATCAAGGAGTTCGTAGATCCTCTGCTTGATCTGATTTGCCTGCGCTTTGCGGTCGCCGAGCACCGCCTGATATTCCTGTTCCTTTCCCTTTGTCTGCACCAGTAATGTTTTCTGTGAATCCATGCTCTCCGCGAGAGAGGCTTGTTGGATGGTGCGGATGGATTGAAGATGCGTCGCCTCTTCCTGCCGTTGCGTCAGGTCAGCCTCCTGTTGCGTGAGCCTTTCCTTGGTCTGATGCGTCTCCGTGATGACGTCGTTGAGCGTGTTGGTTATTTGCAGATATTCCTGCGCCGTTGCAATGATATCGGAAAATGATTGTCCTTGGAGCAATGCGTAAATCAATGGTTCGGAATCCGAGATGTACATCACCTGAAGTAGTTCGGCCATCTGTTCGCGAAGCGCATCGAGATGGGCGGAATTCACCACAACCTGCTCCTGTGTTTCCTGGAGACGTACCTCCACCACCCGTATTTGGGCATCGGCCGCCTTCATGCGGAGCAAAAGAACCGCACGTTCCGCCTGCAGCTTTTTAATGGTATTTGCGAGTGTATTCGCCTGGCCTTTTATCTTCACGATTTCCTTTTGGTCCTGGGCGATCTGCGCCTCGATCTCCTGCAGCTGCTTTTTAAGCGCATCCGCCGTATCATCCGCAAAAATCGGGTTCGGAACGCAAAAGGCCATCACGAAGAGCGCGATGGCAATGCCGAATCTGCATTTGAAGTTTCCTCGCTGATTCATCTGCCAATACTAGCAGAAATTGGCCGTTACGTGCTGAGGGAAGTTCCCGCAAGATAACCAGTCGCCCACGACGCCTGGAGATTGAACCCGCCAGTGAACCCATCGACGTCGAGAATTTCTCCTGCGAAGTAGAGTCCGGGGCAGACTTTTGATTCCATGGTGGTTGGATCTACTTCCAAAAGCTGCACACCGCCGGCCGTGACGAACTCGTCACCGGCACCGCGTTGAACGACGTTCAGCGGAATCGCTTTAAGCCAACCTGCACATCGACTCACATCTTTCTTCGAAAATTCATTTGCCGGCTTCGTCTCTGACAGGCCAAGTTCATGGATAACGACCTCTGAGAGCGATTTGGGCACCAGCATGGCAAGAACATTGCTGAACTGCTTATGGCCATGCACAGCCCTCAAGACGTCGATCTTCCCTGTGAGTTCGTCGATCGAATCATCTGGATAGAGATCGATAGTGATCGGAAGCGGACTTTCCGCATTGTATTGCTTAAAGGCGACGAGCGAAGACAGGGCGAATACGGCAGGGCCACTCACGCCTTTATGTGTGAAAAGAAACGGGCCGGTAAATTCCTTCTCCGTGGCCAACTTCGCCGTGATCGTCGCGTTCTCAAAAGCGATTCCCGATACCTTTGCCGTCCATTTCTCCTTGGTGAAAAACGCGTTCAAGCTTGGAGCAAGCGGGGTGATCGTCTGTCCGAGAGCTAATGCAAAGGCGTAACCGTCGCCCGTGGAACCTGTATGGCGATAAGCCTGCCCACCCGTGGTGAGAACGAGCTTATCGACCTTCAATGGTTCGACGGTGTCCTTCCGATAGATCAAAAACTCATCACCTTCCTTGGCGACGGAGGTGACGTTTGAACCCAGCATGATCTGTACCCGCGTCATCGCAAACAATTCTTCGAAGGCGCGAACGACGTCGTGGCCGTCGTCAGAGATTGGGAAGACTCGGTTGTCAGGTTCGTTCTTGAGCGGAACCCCATGCGATTCGAACCATTCGTACACCGCTTCTGGGGGGAAGGCATACATGGCTGTGGTGAGGAACTTGCTGCCGCGTGGGTACTTGGTCAGGAGCATCTTCACGTCCTGGATCCCGGTGGTGACATTGCAGCGTCCCCCGCCGGAGATGATCACCTTCTTGCCGAGCCCCTCGTTTCGTTCAAGCAGAAAAATATCCACGGATGGGTCCGCTTCGAACACTGCGGCTGCACACATGAGTCCGGCGGCCCCTCCGCCAATAATCCCTACGCGCATAGCTCCTTAAACATGAGCTGACAGAGCCTTCAGAATGGCATCAAGCTTATTGTTGATGATCTTGAAATCGACGTCCAATCCGGAATCACGGGAATTCGATCCGCCGTAAGGCTTCTTCACAAACTCCTTGGTCGTCTCCGCTCCTCCATACGCTTCCTTTTTGAAGCAGGAATTGCAAAGAATCGGACGCTTGCCGGTTGGCTTGAATGGCACTTCACACTCCGCCTTACACTTGCCGCAGATAGCCGAATGCATCGCAGCTGCACGTGCTTTCTCACCATTGGTCATAGGAAACTTACGTTTCCCGCCCTGGTAACCTTCGCTCTTGCCGCCTTTGTGGGATTTATACATATATTTAGCCGGAGCTTAGCGTAATTCTTTGAAAATAGCAATGGGTGATACCATGACCGCACTATGGCCGCCTGGTTCATCTACATCGTCCGGTGCGCGAACAACAGCCTTTACACGGGGATTACCACCGATGTGAAAGCTCGCATCGCGTCGCA
>CALRBH010000003.1 GCA_943354165.1 Candidatus Uhrbacteria bacterium RIFOXYB12_FULL_58_10 | reverse complement strand
GAAGCTATGCGAGCGTTCAGCTCGCGCCACGGAGCGAGGTCGGCGGTTTTTGGTGCGAGGTGCAACGCCTCAAGAAGAAGTTCGCCGAACTTCTGGTCGTCGAGAATGAGCGGGATTTCGTAAATCGATGGCGCGTCTGGATTCGTAATGACGTGCGTCTTTGGCACGTTGCAGAAAAGCGAAATGCGTTCCTTTCGTTTGTCATCCATCGGAACCGCTGAACGGCCGACAACGAACTCTGGCTGGATGCCCATGGAGTTCAGCATGCGCACGGATTGCTGGACCGGCTTGGTTTTCATTTCTCCGAGGTAGCCAGGCATTGGCAGGTATGCGACGTGGACCTGAACAATATCCTCGGGCTTCCTCATCTTCATGATGCGCGTAGCCTCAAAGAAGATCCCGTTCTGGTATTCACCAACGGTTCCGCCGAGTTCGACGATCACAATGTCGGCTTCTGCACCTGCGGCTTCGAACCGACGGATAATTTCGTCTGTGACGTGCGGAATCGCCTCTACGTCTTCGCCCTCATATTCAAACGCCCGCTCCCGGCGGAGAACTTCCGCATAGACCTGACCGGTCGTGCAGTAGTTCACGCGATGGAGCGGACGGCCGAGGAAACGTTCGTAGTTCCCAAGATCCTGATCGCACTCGAGCCCGTCTTCGGTCACGAACACTTCGCCGTGTTCCGTGGGACGGATCGTTCCGGCGTCCTGGTTCAGGTACATGTCGATCTTCATGGGGGCCACGCGGTAGCCCTTGGCCTCAAGGATGGCGACGAGCGATGCGGTGGTGATTCCCTTCCCCAATCCGGAGATGACGCCGCCAGACACGAAGATGAACTTGGCCATACTTATGCGGCTTCGATACGAAGAGTTATTTCCGCCTCAAAGCCTTGCGGAAGGGCGATGCTCACGCGGCGTTCGCCTACTTCCTTGATGGGGGGTTCAAGTTCCACCATGTCAGCGGTCACTTCGAACTTCGCCTTCTTCAAGGCCTTCGCGACTTTCTCTGGGGTTACAGCGGCGTACAACGTCCCAACCTCGTTTACCTTCTCTTTTATCACAAGTTCAAATCCCTCCAGGGCTTCGGCAAGCTTGGCGGTTCCTTTCATTTCCTTTTTTGCCTTGCGCTCCCCTATTTCAGCTTTCTCTTTCAACCGTTTTATCGCCACAGCCGTGGCTTGAATACCCAAGTTCTGCGGAAAAAGGAAATTCATGGCATAGCCGTCCGAGATCTCCTTGATGTCCCCTTCTTTTCCTAATTCCTTCACGTCTTTCAGGAGGATAACTTTCATATTGTCTAGTACTCTACCCCTCCCATAGAGGTACGCAAGGGGAAAACTTTTTACTCATAACGAAGCGCCTCTATCGGATCGAGTTTTGCGGCACGACGGGCGGGATAGACACCGAAAACGAGCCCCACAACCGTCGCGACAAGGACGCCGAGGAAAATTGCCTCGGGTGGGAGGACGTACTGCCATTTGTCGACGAACTGCGCCACGATCGTCGCTGACGTCCAGGAGACCGCGACTCCAAGAGCCACACCCACGACTCCGCCAAAGGAAGTCAGGAGCACGGCCTCGTAGAGGAACTGTAAAAGAATCTCCCGTCGCGTCGCCCCCACGGCTTTACGCAACCCTATTTCCCTCGTGCGCTCGGTGACCGACACCAGCATGATGTTCATAATCCCAATCCCGCCGACGACGAGACTGATCGCGGCGATCGAAGCAAGGAGAATACTTAACGTGTTACCGACAACCGCGACCGTGGCGACCGCATCGCTCTGCGACGAGACGGCGAAGTCGTCCTTCCCTACATCGCCAGAGGGATTATTGATGTTATGACGGTCACGCAAGATAAACTGGGTTTCTTCCTTGGCGAGTTCGATGTCTCCCGAAGCTCTCGCCGAAATAAAACTTACGTTGTCTGCCCCAAAGATGTCGCGGGTGGCCGTCGTCACCGGAATGACAATTCGTTCATCCAAGTTCTGGAAGAATTGCGTCCCAAGTTCCGTGAAAACCCCGATCACCCGCAGCGTCGTATTCTTAATTTGTATCCGTCCCCCGATGGGATCCTGGTCTCCGAACAGATCCTTCGCGGTTTTTATCCCAAGGACGGCCACTTTTGCATGGGAAGAAACGTCTGATGCATCCAGAAATCTTCCAAATCCGATGTCTGCAGGAAAAATTTTCAGATAATCCTCGTCCACGCCAGCGATCTGGGCGAACTTACTTGTCTCCTCGTGACTCGCGGGAGCGCTCGAAATGTAGACGGCGGATACGGCCTCTAAAAACGGGCTTTTTTCGAGGGCAGTAGCGTCCTTGATGGTGAGGGTCTGTTCAACAAAGGGATCCGGCGGACCGTTCGTCCCTTCTCCGGAGGCCGGTTCGATGAAGATCACATCGGAACCGAGGTTTGAAACCTGGTTCAAAATGTACTGCTGCGCCCCCTGCCCAATGGAGAGCATGAGGATTACCGCCGCAATACCGATCACGATGCCGAGGATCGTTAAGACCGACCGCGCTTTGTTG
Source organism: Candidatus Uhrbacteria bacterium RIFOXYB12_FULL_58_10 (assembly GCA_943354165.1). Classification (GTDB taxonomy): domain Bacteria; phylum Patescibacteriota; class Patescibacteriia; order UBA9934; family GWF2-40-263; genus CALRBH01. Next base: position 67,993 of record CALRBH010000003.1, on the reverse strand, counting down.
CGGAGAATGGAGGCTATAGAAGTTTTGAGAAGGTCGCCTCGATGCATACTACTTGTTATACCCACCGGTCCGTCGATCATGTGTTACCAAATCCGAGAGGAGCTGTCCGTCACGCATGCGCACAATTCTTTTTGCATGTTCTGCTGCCTCTGTCTCATGCGTCACCATCACGATCGTTCGCCCCTTATTGTTTAAGTCAGACAGGAGGTTTAGCACGTCAGTTCCGGATTTCGTATCAAGGTTCCCGGTGGGTTCATCTGCAAAAATGACCGCGGGATCGTTTACGATCGCGCGCGCGATCGCCACACGCTGCTTTTCTCCTCCGGAGAGTTGATTGGAGAGAAAGTTCACCCGATGTCCTAATCCAACCTCCTCAATCGCTTCCATGGCCCGACGACGACGTTCCCCGTTTGTGACCCCCGCATACATCATAGGAAGGGAGACGTTTTCGAGGACGCTCGTCTTTGGAAGCAGGTTGAATGCCTGAAACACGAAGCCGACACGGTCACGGCGCATTCTCGCAAGCGCATCGTCATCGAGGACGGAAACGTCACCGCCTTCGAACAGGTATTCTCCGCGCGTCGCATGATCAAGAAATCCCATGATGTGCATGAGGGTCGATTTTCCGGAACCGCTCGGGCCCATGAGGGCGACATATTCTCCCGCCTCGATATCGAGCGAAATTCCACGAAGGGCGGGCGTCACCACGTCGCCATTCACATATTCCTTCACCACGTTCGTCAGGTGAATAATGGACGACATATTAATTACGCACGGTCACGATAAGCGTTTCGCCGACCGAGAGTCCGGAGAGGATTTCTACGAGACCATTGTCCGCGCGAAGTCCGGTCGTAACCGTGCGCTCAATGATCGCTCCGTTGAATACGCGCACATATTTTTTCCCCGCGCGCTCAAGCACCGCGCGCTGGGGAACCGCAACCACCGCTTGCCGATCATTTGTCTGAACCACCACATTCGCCGACATCCCAGATTTCAATCCAGCCGACGGAAGAGTTCCCGTAAGGTCCAACGTCACCCGATAGAATACGACTCCCTCAACAAGCTTCTCTGACGGATCGATCTTCGTCACGTTCCCGACGACGAGAACGTCCTCGCCAAACGCGTCGAGAGTGATGACGGCGGAATTGGGCACCTGAACTTTTGCGATATCGGCCTCTGCCACGTCCACGACAAGGCGGAATACTTCCCCATTGGACTCGACCTCAATCGCCGCAAGGGACGGGCTCGCGAGTTCCCCTGGATCTATTTCCACAGACGTTACGGTTCCTTCGATCGGCGAATGCAGTTCGGCCTTTGCAAGCCGGGCCATCGATGCCTCATAGGACGCCTGAGAACGCTGAACGTCTGCAATGAGCGCGGCAACATCTACGGCGCGCGGGCGCGCGGCGGCCTCTGTGAGTCTCGCCTGATCCTGTAAAAGATTCGCTTCGCGCACTGCAAGCGCGGAACGAGCCGCGTCGAGGGAAGCCTGTGCGGAGACGATTGAATTCTCGCGATCGGCCTTTGCTTGCGTAAAGGCTCGTTCGGCTTCCACGGCGGATTCCTCGGCGCTTCCAATCGATGCGTCCCCCTCTATCCGCGCGCGCTGCACAGCCTGTCGGGCGTTCAACAATACTGAACGCTTCGCTTGGATGTTGATGCGGGCGGAATCGACGGCCGTTTTTAAATTCACCAAATCGGTAAAGCTGAAATCTGCCGTATCAATAACGGTACCATCAAGGGCGCGACGAGTTTCGAGAAGAGTGGTTTCCGCATCCTTCAATGCGGCTTCAACCGCCGGAACGATGGTGCTCGTTTGAGAAGCGGGTGCGGAAAACGACAGCGCAAATACTTTGGTCTCCGCGGCATTCCGTGTAATCTTTGCTGCGCGGTAGGCGTTTTCCGCACTGATTTTCGCTTGCTCGTCCGTCACGGAAAGGACGTTCCTGAAATCCGTCGTGGCAAGGCTGTTGTCGATCCCGAGCACACGGTCGGCGTCCGACAGGCCGCTGCGCACGGCAATGGCCGCATCATACAAGGACGTCACGTAATCCTCGGCCGTTTCCTTCTCGTCCTGTGCCACGCTTAATTTGGCATTCGCGAGTGTTGTTTGACGCGTTGAAACCGTTGCTTCAGATTGTCTGACAGCCGATTCCGTGAGCGTTATTGCCGACGCCAACTTTCGCTCGGCATTTTGCACATCGATTTTTGCGGATGCGAGATTCGCCTGCGCGACCGCGACTCCCGCACTCGAAATGGCGACCGTCACATCCGCGGCTCCCGCATTCTTTGCGTTAAGGTTTGCCTGCGCGCTTTCCACCGCCTTGCGGGCGTTCTCCGCATCCGCGGCAAGTTCTGACGTATCGAGCGTGGCAAGAAGATCATTGAGCGCGACATGATCGCCAACTTTCACAAAAACTTCCTTCACCGTTCCACTTAGATCGAACGAAAGCGAGGCATCGCTGATCGATTCAATCGCTCCTGTGGCTTCCACGGTCTGAACAAGATTGCGTATATGAACGGTCTCCGTGACGAGTTCGGCAGGTTTCTTGGATGAGGACGCGAACCAAAATCCCACAGTACCGGCGAGGGCTGTGAGGACAATGGTGATGATGAGTCGTTTTACGGAACGGCGCATGACGGATTCTTATGCGGCCTTCTTCAAGATCAACTGATCGAAATTTTCCAGGAAACTATCGCTGTTCACGGCGTTTTGCTTTTTAAAATATCCCGATGTCCCCGCGCCCGTCATTCCGTACGGCGCGCGATTCTTATTCTGATCGAATCCCTTGGCAACCTTATCGCGAATGGCCTGAAGGTCTTCCTTACTCATCTTTTCGAGCGCACCTGCCGCAAGCCCGTCCAACGCATAGAGTTCGGCCTGATCGTCCGCGTACGCATCACCGGTTTCCGCGCGACGCTTATTAAGCAGCTTCCCAAGTGATGCGACGAGTTCCAAGACCTTCTTACTCTCCTCCGGAGAAAATTTATCGAGGCCTTCCGCCACAACGGCTTGTGAAAGCGCGTCGGGACGATTTTCAGGACCCGAGGCGGCGTTCAATGTCCGGATCGTGTTCATAAAAATATCTCGAGCTTGCGATCCAGGAATGGTATCGATGTTTTTGATCGCATCTGCAACCACCGCTCCAACGGATTCCATGACCTTTGCCCGTTCTGCCTTTAACGCCTCGCCCGCAGACGTAATCCCTTCCGGAGTCGCTTCCGCCGGCCCTTGCTGCTCTGGAAATATCTTGTCCATCGCCGCAGAGAACGCGTTCCTGTCCGCGATCAATTGATCGCCAGGCGACGGTTTTGCTTCGACAGCTTCCGCTTTTGCCTCATCAACGCCCTGGTCGGATTCTTTCAGGAGTGGCGCGAGCTCTGCCTTGATCTTTTCCATCTCTCCACGAAAGGCTTCCACGATCGCCTTGGCTTCCGTGGCCTCGGCCTTGGCATTCGCCAACAGTTCTTTTACTTCATCGGCAACAAGTTCCCCTTGGTCCGCGGCAAATAGTTCTGCCTGCGTGACGACATCGACGGCTTCCGCGGCAGCAATCTCCGCTTTCACGACGTCCGCAGCCACGCGTCCCTGTTGCTCGGACAACTCCGAACGTTTACCTTCTTTCACAGATTTTGCCGCCTCAAGAGCAGCCTGTTCTTGCTCGGCTTTTTGTTTTGATTCCATCTCCGCCCGCTTTTGGTTGGCGGCTTCTTGGGCGGCTTTCATTTTTTCGAGCAATGATTCGGCCATACTAGATTCCAAGTTTAGTTCTGATCGCTTGCATCTTCCGCGCGTCCCGATCACGGACGATGCGGCCCCTTGTGTCCTTCATACGCGCCTTAATGCCGGCGACGCGCTCCATCACCTGGGCAATCCCGGTTTCGAGAACCGAAAGGCGCTGTTTGAGGGCTTCTTTTTTCGTCGGCATGCGTGGGGGTTAGGCTTTCTGCAATTCTACCAGATCTTTAAGGACTTCGCTCGCATGTTCCATGGGCTTCACGGTCTCGTAGACCTTCACGATGGTTCCGACTGGATCGATGAGGTAGGAGACGCGGTTGATGCCCATGTACTCACGGCCCATGAATTTCTTCTTTCCCCATACGCCGTACGCCGCGACGACCTTTTTGTCCTCATCGGCAAGCAAGGTAAAAGGGAGTTTGTATTTCTCCACGAACTTCGCGTGGCTCTTTGGCGAGTCCACGCTCATTCCAAGGACAACCGCGTTCAGCGGAGCGAATTCTTTCCAAGAGTCCCGGAGCGTACAGGCTTCGATCGTGCAGCCAGGCGTGTCATCTTTCGGATAAAAGTACAGCAATACCCACTTCCCCGCGTAGTCAGAAAGGGCGTGGATCTTGCTGTCTTGGTCGGAAAGAGAAAAATTCGGAGCGACCGTTCCAACAGAAAGGTTCATAGGATCGTATTGTACCAAAAAAAAGAGCCTCCGTGTGGATACGGAGGCGATCGTACAGAAGGGCGCGTATTACTCGCGTTCCAAGGACGTAGGGTCAAAGCCCGAATCCGCGATGTTACCGATCTCCACCAAGCGCTCATACAGGAACGTGCGGGCAAGGATCATCGGCGGGAACGGCAGGCGTCGATCCTGAAGCGCCTTCGGCACCGCGAGTCTCACGCGAGGTCGCGGATGGATGAATACAGGGATCGACAGCCGATGCTCGTTCTCGTCCGCGGGGTTCACCACTCGATGGGTCGTTGACGGCAACAGGTTGTTGGTAATGCGCGAGAGCATGTCGCCCACGTTCACCACCATCTCCTCTCCTTCCGTCCGGATCGGCAGCCACTCGTTCTCGCGCGTGAGGATCTGCAATCCTTCCGAGGTCGCCCATGGGAGGATCGTGATCAGGTTGATGTCCTCATGCGGCGAGGAGCGGATCTCCCCATCGATCTCCTTTCCGGGGAGTAGCTCTCGACACTTGCGAAGCGACGGATAGTGGATCACCCGCATCTTGGTGTCGCCGTAATACACCATCGACGACAGCCACTCTTCTTCCTCCACTAGAACGAGCGACAAGCACCCGAGAATAAGGACGGCGAGCTGTTCGGCTTCTCGGTAAAGATCGAGACAGGCTTTCCGAAACTTCTCGTTGCCGCGCGCTTCGTCCGGCCAGATGTTCCGCACGTACAGCTTGTCATCAAGGACCGGATGACCCCAGGGGAGTTCCTGTCCGATGGTGAAGAACTCCTTGAGGTCCACGTGTGCGGAATCCTTCGCATGTTCGTGTCCAAACGGGGCGAACCCCGCCTGGCAGTCCTTGGACGGCGACATGTGCATCAGCTTTTCCGCTTCCGGCAAGGCGAAGTACTTCTTTGCCTCCTCGTAGACGTTCTGCACCGTCGGCTTACTCATGCCGATGCGGTGCCCGGTGATCCGTACGAATCCGTAGGCCACGAAGCTCTCGAGAATGGCAGTGCCGCATTTTTGGCGGCCCGCGCGCGTGCGCGTGTTGAAGAGAGAAAGATCGATACGCGGAACCTCCTGCAAAGCCATGTGATCCTCCTTTAAATGTGTGATACAGGGCCGAAGGAACACTATCGTGACCATGCCGCACAAGCAAGGTGGATTGACGGATCCGTTGTCCACAGGTAGAGTGCCGGTTCACTCCAGGAGGTTACATGCAGGATTTGTCCTTTTCTGACGTCGTGCCGCGTAAGCGCGACGTGCTCGTTTCCATGGCGACGGTTGCGGTCGGCATCACGGTCGTGACCGGCATCGCGGGGATCGTCATAATCACCAACCGCATGCAAACCGTGCGGACGAAGGTCGGCGAGATGAGGAAGGAATTCCACAACGGCGAACTTCGCCGTCGCATCCTCTCCATCCCGCTCCGCCGATACACGCGCCCCTGAAGGCCAAAGGTGGCTAAAAACGTTAGGTGTAAGCCTGGTACCCATCCCAGGCTTTTCTTTTTGTCTTAGCCAAGCAGGAGTCCACATGAACCAGGTAGTATTGTTCTTGACTGTGATATTGATTGCCTTGGTGACATTCCTCATCGTGTGGAAGAGACTCAGCCAAGACATGTGTCGCCAGCCCGACGAAGTCTTCCGTGCCCCGGATCAGGACAAGCTTCGGATCCGATGGACCGTCTACGAGGACGTCATTACCGCGTACTTCGAGGTAGACCTGCCCATCATGGGTGGGATGATGATCTTCACGGACAAAGCAGGCATTCCCCGAACTGGGAACCTCTATGATCTGGAAAAGCTCGCCGCCCAAACGGGATACGAGCTCATCCACGAAACAACCTATGGGTTCTACGTGATCGGTTCCGGCGTGAGCGGGGCAAGCCTCGCTGACGACATCCGGGACTACGGCGCGTTCATCGTTCCGAATCTCGCGAAGGCCATCGCCACCGCGAACCTGAACCAGGCGGAGGCCAACGCGCTTCTCGAAGAAACATGACAACGACCGCCAACCGCTGGCGGAGGGTAACAGACTCACCTTCCGCCGCTCTCTCGAGCTAATGATCACGGGATCGAGACGATGATCTCGACGGTGTCACGGAAAACCAAGGTAACTGCAACGACTACAACAACATCATGTACCCCGAAGCCATCGAACGGTGTGACGGCCGCGACAACAACTGCGACGACAAGGTCGATGAAGGCTGCACACGCTGAAAGACAGACTTGAGCCGCCACTTGGCTCCACCCTCCCTAGCTCACACGAGCGACGGAGGGTGTTTCTTTTGCCTAATCATAGCCAAAATATCTGTTAACTCCCATTGACAAAAGATCAAAAAAGTGCTATATTGTAGGGGCAGAATTGAGTTGTCCTGTCCCAACCAAACCCCGGCCATTGAGCCGAGAAAGACAAGAAAATGAAGAATCTCTTCATGTCTCTGTTTATTGCCTCCCTGATTGGCGCTTGCGCCGGACGCGTCGAGGTCGTAAAGACCGAGACCGTCCGCGAATGCTACTGCGGCGAGAATGAGATTGAGTGCGACGTCGATCCCTGCGATCAAGAGATCGTCGAGATCACGCGCTTTGTCTGCCTCGACGACAGCATCGTCGACAACCGGAGCCAATGCCCGACCCCCACCGAAGGTGAAGGCGAAGGTGAAGGCGAAGGTGAAGGCGAAGGTGAAGGCGAGAGCCCGATCACCGCCGCGCTCGATGCGACCAGTCCGAGAGAATCCATTATTCTCGGAAACACGACGGACTTGAGCGTGCTCAAGTTCTTCCTCCACGCGTCTGCTGAAGGATTCGTGGTGAACACACTCTCGTTCCAGAATACTTTCGATGACGACGTCGCTGCGGCGGTCCGCATCTCTTACACCAACACCGGCGGTGCCGCGCAGACGAAGACGGGATTCCTGTCAGAAGGACAGGTCCGGTTCACCAACCTGTCGCTGCTGCTCCCGCAGGATCCGAGCAACGCGCGGATCAACATGACCATCGACACGAACGTCGTCGGTCCGTCGGGAGCCACTTCGGGCGATCAGATCCAGCTCGTCTTGGACACCGTATCGCCTGGGTCGTTCGAAGCGTTCGGCCTGACCTCGGAAACGCGTCTGACCGAATCAGAGGTCAACGCCAACGTCACCGGAAGGCCGATGACGATCCGCAAGACTAAACCCACGATCTCGCTCGCGTCCGGTTCCCCCTCGGGAGCGGCCGTGCCGGGATTCAACGAGGCCTTGCGCTTCAACGTCGCCGCCGACAGCCGCGGATTCGTCACCCTTCATCAGGTGATGTTCAAGGCCAATGCGAGCGATATTACAGACAACGATTGGAACGCATGTGAAAACTTTGCGGACCCCGCAAAATGGGAACTGTTCAATAATGACGACGCGAGCGATAAGCTCGACGACGCCGCGGATTGGACCTTTCTCACCCCAGATCTGCAGCCATGCAGCGCCGGCGAGATTCTCGGCTTCGCACTGATCGACTTCCGAAACGATGCGTCCCATCCTTCGGAAGAGATCGGTGCCGGCCAAACCAAAACCTATGTGCTCCGCGTCGACACAACAGGCGCAAGTACCATCGATGACGACTCGATTCGTATCGACATCACTGACGAAGAAGACAACGACCATGCCGCCATTGTCTGGGACGACGACGTCGAGGCCACGAACATCGATGGTTCCTTCATCAGGAACCTCTCAGTGCTCGGCGGTAACCTCTTCTTCTGATCCTTCCAGCCCTTGGCCTTCACTTGGCTCCACGCCCCCACTCTCTCGGGGGCGTGTTTCTTTTCCATTTACAAAACCGATATATTGGGACAGGATCGAGCCCTGGAGGAACATATGAACGCGATCTGTATCGGCCCCGCGCAGATGTGCGCCTTTCTGTTCACGATCATTCCCGCGGGCGACCCTGCGGCCTGGTACATCGATGCTACACACGAGGTTCCGCAGGTTGCGCACACGTTCAAGGATCAAGATCCTACAGGGGAAATCACGGAATTCTTCTGCCATGGCGACCTGCTTTCCTGTCTGGATGCGAAGGCAGTCGCGGCTCAGTTCCCTGACCGCCGTTTGCGCATCAACGTCCAAAATCTCGTGCGGATAAGCTCGAGAGGAAACTGGATTCGCTTCGCGGACACGAAGGTGACCGTGAAGGACAGATCGTCAGACGCCTCAAAGATCCGATGCGATGCTCGCGCGCTAAAAACGCAGATGATCGAGGAAAGCGGCCGGACGCAAAAAAGCGCGACTCATCCACTGGTGATGTCCCATGAAGATGGGGCCATCAGCCGTGTGGGTCCCGACGCCGATGTCACTGAGGTGGTTCTCCCTGAGATCCATCCGATCCAGCAACCTGTGCAACCTTCGGCCGCCACGGAAGAGATCGACGTGGTCGACGACGACCGGAAAACGCCGGAGGAAAAGGTGTCGGATGAGAAGACGCCACCGGAAGGCACGAGCCTTTCTGGGGAGAACAACCCGTTCAAGTCCGTTGAAGGGCTGTCCGTCTCCTCAAGCGAAGGTCCTCCGGTCGAAGAGCCGGCAAAAGAGACGAGCACGCCTGCAGAAGGCCCTCGACTGACCATCACACACGCACTGAATCACGAGATCATTCGTGGTTCATCTTTTTTTTACGCAATCTTTACAGATCCCGAACAGCTCAAGCGAATGATGATGGAGTTCGGCAAATCGTTTCGATGCCTCAAGCGCACGCCTCGCGAACGCTTCCACCTCACAATCCTCCACGTCTTCAATTTTTCCGCATGAAGTACAGACAAGATGATGGTGATGTTCCCCTTCCTCGGAAAGTTCGTAAAGCGCTTTTCCTTGGCCGAGATCCAATCGATGGATCAGACCTGCCTCTGCGAAGGCTTCGAGCGAACGATACGCAGTGGCTTGGTCCGCGGTCTTTTTTGGAAGCGCATCGAGCAGGTCCTGTACGGACAGCGGCCGTTTCTCTTTAAGGAGAACGGCAACTATCGCCACGCGCGGGGCGGTGGCTTTCAATCCGTGGTCCCGTAAATAGTCGGCGGCGCGTGTATGCATACGCTAAGCAACCTCACGGAACCTTGTTCGGCGTTTGGCGTCAAATGCGAAGACGAACACCAGCCAGGCCACGAGGGTTACCACGGCCGCAGCGATAATAGGAGCTGATGGCGAGTAGGCGGAAAGCGCACCGGCCGCAAGCGCGGGGATCGCCATCGCCATGGATTGGACGGACTGGTTGATCCCCATGACTTCCCCTTGCGATTCCGCATTTGCAAAGTTCGAAATCACGGCGGTGGAATACGGCTGTGTGAGACCCTGGAAGAAGGACATGAATGGGATTACCACATACAGGTGCCAATATTCCACAGGGAACAGGATGGCGATGAGGGCTATCGAGAGGCCGAAAATGGCCCAGGTGAGAATGGAGGTCGGCTTTGTCTTTGGGAAAAATATTCGCGTCACCACCCCTTGTGTAAGGGCAATCCAGATCCCAATCCACCCGAAGAGGAGACCCGTCTGCAGCTCCGTCACCTGGAACTTGTCGATGAGGTACACCTGAAAAAAGTTCGTGAACGCCGTGAAGCCGAAGGTGAGCAGGAACACCACGAGAAACATGATGCGCACGTTCGGCATCGTAAAAGCCGTGCGGAGATTGTGCATGCCTGTAAGCAGGCTCATGGGAATGCGCACGCGCGCCTGCAAGGTTTCCGGAAACAGGACGTACACGAGGGCGACGTTCACTATCCCAAGGATGAACGCGAACCAGAACGGAGTTGCCGCCCCAAAGATCGCCGCGCTCCCCGATCCGGAAAGCAGCCCGCCGATAATCGGCCCGATAATGAACCCGAGTCCGAACGCCATGCCCACCAGCCCGAAGTTATGCGCCTTCTCCTCTTCCTTGCTGATGTCCGCAATCGCCGAGTAGGCAATCGACAGGTTTCCTCCCGTGAAACCTGCGAGGATTCGACTTCCAATAATGAGCCATAAAGCACCTGCGGAAATCCCAATAGCAAACAGGGCGTAACAGACGGCATTTACAAACACCGTGAACAGAAGCGGCCATCGACGTCCATACCGATCAGAGAATACCCCAAGGATCGGCGCGCCGAAAAACTGGGCAAGGGGATATATACCCATGATCACACCAAGGGTGATGGTACGGACGGCAAACGGCGTGTCTGGCGAAAACACCGGACTGTCTGGCGAAATAAGGAGAGGCGCCAGGATGGGAATTACAATCCCGAATCCCACCAAATCCACGAATACCGTGAGGATAATAGGAAGAAGCGTTGGGCGTTTCATAAACAATTACGGCTAGAAGCGTATCGTTATGAAGTATACACCTCTCTATGAAATATCGAATATTGCTCGCCATCGTCCTTGTCGCCTCTTTTACCTCCCCCGCCCCAGCGCTTGCGGGAGAATGTTTCTCTGAGCCCTACCGTGAAGCGACGGAAAGCGCGACGATCAAGAGCGCGGTATTCATGCACACTGGCCCCTGTCAGGAGAACACGACCGTGGTTGCGACCGCATCGAGCAGCGCGAAGGTTATGGTTCTCGCAGGAGATCATGAGTGGTATCTCATCCGCCTTCAGAGCGGAGCAACTGGCTGGGTTTGGAACACATTCCTGAACCTGGGCAGTATTTCGCTTACGGATTCTGACCGTACGATCGTGGAAGCGAAGTTCCCTCACACTGGCGCAACCGTCGCGACCCCTACACCAACGACTGCTCCAACACCGACGGCAACCACCCCACCGCCGCGGCGGGGCCCCGCCCGATGGCGGTGCCTAACCCCTCCTTGGTGAAGGAGGAGAGCGCACCAACTCGCTTAAGGGACGCATTGTCCTGTGCGTTCAGCTGCACGGAGAAGCGTATTACATCCATCCAGACGGCGGCGTGTTCTATTTGAAGGATGGTCCGGCCGCCTACACGCTCATGCGTGAGAAGAGTTTAGGGATCACGGATGCAGACCTGTCGGCGATTACAAGTCGAACGCTTCTCATCAAGCCTTCGACGGTTCTCCCACCCAGAACTCAGCTCAGCTGATGCCTCCGGCTCCCCCTCTGATAGAGCGAGAGTTCGAATCGATTACTCCCAGCTCCTTTCAAATCGGAGCGGTTCCTTCCGGGATCGAGGTCGTAGAGCTTAATCGCTATTGGCTCGGCGAGATCAACGCTCTGCGAGCGACGCGCGGATTGCGTCAGCTTGTGATTGATAAGCGCTGGGTGGATACCGCAAGCGAGTGGGCTGGTTACATGGGGGTGAACGATGCATTGACCCACAATCGTCCTGACGGAAAAACCATGCATCAGTGGATCGATGCGAAAGGATTGGCGTTCACGGTCCGTAATTCTCTTCCAGACGGCTGGGTCACGAATTACTTCACGAAAAATATTTTCTGGGATTTCACGGATGCTTCCATGAAAGGAGCTGAGCGCGCGCTCGATAACACGTTCTCCCCTTGATTGCTTCAGCTTTAATCATGGTTGCCATGCACATCAGTGCGTCTTTTTCTTTGTAAAAAAAGCGGGCTATGGAGGGCCCGCCGCAAGCTCTGCGTGTTTCCGTTCCCACTCGTCCTCAAGCCACGCCTCGACCTGCTCTTCTTTGATCGGATGATGCACCCGTACGATGACATGCATCCGCTGACCGCAGAACGCAACCCCATCCCACATCGTCTTCCCTGATCCGAGCGGAGGACCACCCACAATGCTGATGCTCACGATGGGAACATCGGGAATGTTTCGCACGATGACCTTGAGTCCGCCCGACTTCGGAGGAAGCAGGGCGCCGGCGCCACGTGTGCCTTCCGGAAGAATCCCCATCGAGAATCCTTGGGATCGTGCATGAGCAGCCGTTGCTTGGATATTCAAAATATCTTCTGAGCCTTTTTCCCGCTGAAGAAACACGGCCCCGGAATAGCGGAACATGGCCCCGAATCCGAACGCACGCTTGAGCGGTTCTTTCATGAGCCAGCGGACTTCACCGAGTCTGAGCTTCCCTTCCACGTACGGAATCAGGAACGCATCCAGTACGTTCGCATGGTTCGATACCACGATGCACGGGCCGGAGGTCAGATACCCAATATCTTCTTCTGACGGCATCACATACGTGATCCGTAGATTCACAACCCAACTGAACAGCTTCAGAAATACTCCTCCCCACAGTTGCCGCCACCATGACAGTCGTGGACGCATCAAGGTTCCGCTCTCAAGGATAATGAGCCATCCATGCAGGACGGAAACAGCAAACACTGGAGCGAAAAGAGCGAAATACGCCAACACCTGCATTCTTGCTTTCATGGTTCACCTCCTCGTTGCCACCCTACTCGTCTAAGTTGCGGTGGGCAACCCTTCGACAAGCTCATGGCCGGGATCATTGACGGTTTAGCCATTTTATGGCATACTTCCTGCGTTGTGCCCGCGCTTTATGCGGGACGGACTCGATCCTGGTGGCATTCGCAAGAAGCGGCCCAGCGTCGGGTCGCTATCTTTTTTTGAAGTATGCCCCTCGAATCCAGTGGATTCGCCGCACTTGGCGTGTCCGAGAAGCTTGTAGAGGCGCTCACGCGCCGCGGGATTACCATCCCCTCTCCCATTCAGGCCCAGGCCATTCCTCACGCCATCGACGGCAAGGACGTGGTGGGTATTGCCCAGACAGGAACGGGAAAGACGTTTGCCTTCGGCCTTCCAACCCTCATGCGCATTTCGCGCACCAAGGGTCAGGCCCTTATTTTGCTTCCTACCCGCGAGCTCGCTCTGCAGGTGGATGAAGAGCTGAAAAAGGCCGCGATGGGTTTCGGCCTTCGCACCGCCGTGGTGATTGGTGGTGCCTCCATGGGCATGCAGAAGCGTGAACTCGGCGCCAAGCCGCATGTGATCGTCGCAACTCCAGGTCGTCTTAACGACCACCTCGAGCAGCGCACCATGAAGCTCGACCTGGTCAACACGCTCATCCTTGATGAAGCGGACCGCATGCTCGACATGGGATTCTGGCCGCAGATTCGCCACATCCTCGACCTCATTCCAAAGGAGCGCCAGACCATGCTCTTCTCGGCCACCATGCCGAAGGAAATCATGGACCTCGCGTCCAAGCACATGCGTACTCCCATTCGCATCGAGGTCGCTCCGCAAGGTTCCACCGCGGACCGCGTGGAACAGGAAATCGTGATTGTCGAGAAGCGCGCCAAGTTTGCCGAACTCAAGGAAATCCTTGAAGCGGAGCTCGGAAGCGTGCTCGTATTTACCCGCATGAAGTTTGGCGCCAAGCGCCTTGCGCTCCAGCTGGTAAAGGCTGGATTCTCCGCCGATGAAATCCACGGCGACCGTTCGCTCTCCCAGCGCAAGATGGCGCTCGCCAACTTCAAGTCCGGAAAAGTCCGCGTACTTGTTGCGACCGACATTGCCGCGCGTGGCATCGACGTGAAAGGCATTGCCCTCGTCGTGAACTTCGATCTTCCTGACCAGACGGAAGACTACGTGCACCGCATCGGCCGCACGGGCCGTGCCGGAGAAACCGGCAAGGCCGTCTCGTTCGTCCAGCCAGATGAGAAGAACGAAATTCGCCTCATCGAACGCCTGATCCGCACCACCCTGAAGTCCCGCGTTTCTACCAACAAGCCTGAGGCTCTCGTTCCAGGCGCGTACATTGAACGCGAACCAGCCCGCGGATACCGCGGCGGACAATCGAGTGGTCGTTCGTCCGGCGGATACGGCCGCAACGCCGCTCCAGCGCGTTCGTCTGGTAATGCCTACCCGGCACGTACCGGAAGTTCGTACCCTGCACGCACAAGCACAGGGAATGCCTATCCAGCACGCACAGGCACATCCGCTCCTGCACGCACCGGTAATTCATACGGATCACGATCAGCAGGTTCGACCGGTTCAACCGGATCAACGAACTCTTCCCGCCCACCCTACAAGGGCGGAAGTCGTGGCAAGAAACCGCCGGCTCGCGCAAAGGACCCGGTAGAAAACCACCCAGAGCGTTACCAGCCACCAACCAGCTGGCGCCGCGGAAAAACAAAGCGTCCTATTTAACCGGAACGAAAACGACTATCGATATTCGATAGTCGTTTTTCTGTTTGTCTATTTCGCCCGAGCGATTCCTTCTTCAATCAATTTCATCGCTTCTGCCGCGTCGCCTTGACCTGTAACTTTGATCCACTTTCCAGGTTCGAGGTCTTTGTAGCGCTCGAAAAAGTGGATCATCTGCTTCACCTGGATCTCTGGAAGATCCCCGAGTTCCTTCACATCCTTGTAGGTGAGCGAGAGCTTGTCGTGCGGAACCGCAACGATCTTCTCATCCATGCCACCCTCGTCCTCCATCTTGAGGACGCCGATTGGGCGGCAACGAATCACGCTTCCTGGAACGACGGACTGGTCCGCGATCACGAGAACGTCGACGGGATCCCCATCGCCACCGATGGTGCCTGGAATGGCGCCGTAGTTGGCTGGGTACGCCATTGGAGTAAATAGGAAACGGTCGACGAAGATGGAGCCGGATTCCTTATCGAGTTCGTATTTGATGGATGAACCCATCGGAATTTCGATGAGGGCGTAGATATCGCGTGGAGCGTCCTTTCCTGGGGTAAGTTTGGAATAGTTCATACAGGGTGGTAAGGGTGGTAAGGGGGCTAAACGATAGATACAGTATGGGTGACTGGTTGATGGGTCAAGTTGACAGGAACTGGAAATGCTGATAGTCTTTCCTCATCACCAACGGAAAGCAAGCCCTGTAAGGTCTCGTCCTTACGGGGCCCTTTCTTTTGTAGAAAGCCTCTCGCGCAAATCATTCATGTACCGAAGGTACGGCCGAAACTTCTTAAATTTCAGCAGGCCAGAAAATCGATGTTGATCCGGGATCAATACACACTCGAGTTTTTTCTCCTTGAGGAGATAGTCGACCAAACAGTTGAAATCACCATCTCCTGAAACGATCACTGCTTTCTCATATTCCTTAAAATCAATCATCGACCAGAGAACGAGCTCAGCGTCACAATTCCCTTTCGTTGTTCCGTCCTTATACTGTAATGTCGGTTTGAATATGCAAGTGAAGCCGGCATCTTGCAGCATTGTATATAGCGATTGATTCCCGTTGATATACCCAATAAACAAATAGGCCTTTTGAACGTGATACTTGTCTTGAATATGTACTCGAAAACGTCTGAAATCCAACTTCCATCCTTGTGCGCGAATCGCAAGGTTCAAATTCTGACTGTCGATAAATGCGTAGTTTTTCTGCGGATGGTGCATATCTCGACTATTCCCGCACAATCGTATGTTTGAAAAACTGTTCCTGAAAGCTCGTAAGGGCATCGATTTCCTCGTCGGTCAATTCGGTTCCTTCTGGAACAACGATGCACTTGTCGTCATCGTCGTTCAACCGGTGAATGATGGCGATGCAACGGCCGTTCGCTGATTCCTTTGGTTCTGTGACGCCAAGAAAATAGGCATCGAGTTCTTCCCCGTCCGCTGACTTGGTCCCTGAAATGTAGCCGTAGTTCACTTCGTAAACGAAGCCGTGCTTGGGATGCTTGCTTCCAAGCGGACGGTCCATCACAACTTCGACATTCTTTCCGAGATATTCTTTCGCAAGCTTGAGCGATTCGGAAACTTCTGGGGAGGACATACTTTCGGTTGGAGGATTTCGTTTTTCAGACATATTATTTCACCTGTTTCTTTATCCACGCATCAAGCGCATGCGGACCAGAGCCGGTTACGAAGAGGATCGAGAGGGCGCCGAAAATTGTCACATGCGAGGAAACGTCTTCGCTGAAAAAGAAGAACGAGGCGGTGAGGACACAGAAGGCGATGGCGGTGACCGCGCGCGTGCGGATGCCGAGAATGAGCGCGAGGCCGATCGCGGCCTCGATGAGGCCAGCGCCGAGAACCCACATGGCAGGCTTCACATGAACGATCGACGTGAGGTTGTAGAGATTTACGACTTCTTCTGCGACGTGCGGGTTCAGAATCTTTTCGTAGAGCCCAAGAAAAAGAAACGCGAAGCCGAGACCGACGCGCAAAATGAGCGGCGTATATTTCGTCAACCGTTCAAAGTGCGGAGATGCGCGGAAGCCGAGCAGATCGTCAATTCCAGGTTTCTCCGTGCGCGAGACAAGAAGAACAAGGGCAAGGGCCGCGACCTCGAGTGAACCGAACGCGTATGGACCATGGAAAAAGGCGAGCAGCCACAGAACAAGGACCATGCAGGCGGCCGCATTCGTGAGGAACCCGGCGAGCAGCATGAACCCAAAGAGGATTTCCGCGGTGGCGACGGCGGGAATAGCTTCAAGTGCCGGTGACAGGAGATGACCCGCCGATCCTGCGCCGATAAGGGCGATCCCAAGCGACAATCGGGCCATCCATGGAAAGAGTGGCTCGTATTCCTTGCACTTCTTCTCTAACGCCTCATGAATGCGCTTTACGATTTTCAACTTCCCTCCCCACACAAATGCGACGAGGACTACAACGGCCACCGTGAGCATGATCATCGGATACGTGGCCGTCTGGTTCACCGACAGCAAAAACAAATCGTCACGGCCGGCATGCTCCGTAAAGACCTCCTCAGAAAGAACGTATTTTACGTGAGCGAGTTGCATATTATTTGGCGTGTCGAGCGGTGAAGTCGATCGAGAGCATCATAAATTCCTCCACGCTTGCCACGAACGGAACCGAAGGGATCGTCAGGTTGAAGTCCTTGTACAGAATCTTGGCTTCCCCATGTCCGGTAAGCGTATCGGCGTCTGCAAGCTTAGATGTTACGCGGAAACTCACTTCCTTCGTGGTCCCCTTCACCGTAAGGTCGCCGATGACATCGAAGGCGAGCTCATCACCTATGGTCGCCGTCTTTGGCAGCCCGACAACGCTCTTCTCCTTAAATACGATGAACTCGTTCTCTGGTTTCTCGGACTGCAAGATAAAGCGTCCGATGGCGGAGTTGCGTCCTGCGGCGTCGGTTTTCAGGGTACGCGCGTTGATCCTTATTTCCCCGATGGACGCGGACGCTAGGTTTTTGGGATCGAGTTTTACGCCTCCGGAAACGTCCGAAGTGGTTCCGACCACCGTGAATGGCTTGCCGCGCAATATTTCACCAACGGTAAACGAAGCGGAGGAAGCCGCCGGATCGATTTGGAACGTATTCACTTCCGTCGATGATTCTACCGCCGACTCCTTACTCGGCGCGGCAAGCGGACGAAGGGCGTAGGAATAGCCGAAGATGGCGATCACTCCGAGAACCAGAAGGGTTGGCCAAAAATGTTTTGGAAGGATCATGTGATGTGAAATTAAGGAAGGACAAAGCATTCTAAGCACCTGGGTTCGTATTGTACATCCCCGATTTCAATGATCTCCGCACTCCCGCCGATCTTTTGGCTACGGAACGCATCAGCCTTGCGGCAGGCTTCACAGATGGCTTTTACGACGTGCACTTCCGTCGCGAGGGCGAGGAGTTTTGCCATCACCGGAAACGGTTCGGCACGGAAATCCAGATTGAGGCCGGAGACGATCACGCGTTTCTTGCGTTCATGGACGAGCTTCGACACGACGGCAACGAGGGACTCGGGAAAAAACTGCGCTTCGTCGATCCCGACGATGGCGTGGCGATCTTCGACAAGGGTGAGCAGTTGCTCGGGCGTTTCAATTTCGATCGCATCAATACAGATGCCGTTGCGCGAGCAGATCTGTGCTTTCACCCGCGTGTCGCGCATGGGTTTCACGATGATGGTATCCAACTGCAAAATCTTTGCGCGCGAAATGCGGCGCATGAACTCTTCACTCTTGCCCGACTTCATGCAGCCGGTGATGACTTCGAGCGAGGCGGACATATCATTACAACAGGATCGCCTGCGCAAGCCCTAGGAACACGAGGAACCCGAGCACGTCGGTCGCTGTGGTAATAAAAATGGTTGCCGAGGCCGCAGGATCCTTCCCAAGCCGTTGCATGATGAGCGGGACGATGGTTCCGAAGCAGGCGGCCACAATGAGGTTGGCCATCATAGCGAACGCCAAGATGAAAGCGATTTTGAAATCGCGGTTCATCACAATGACGACCGTGGCTACGATGAGGCCGTTAATAAAGCCATTGACCATCCCCGCCCCCACTTCCCGTCGCATCACCTTCCAAGCGTGCGGCAGATCGATTTTCCGCAGCGCAATTCCGCGCACCATCACCGCAAGGGTTTGCGTGGCAGCGTTTCCGCCCATCCCCGCCACAATCGGCATGTAGACGGCAAGCAATACGAATTGACTGATGACATCCTGAAACTGGCTCACGACGAACGACGCAAAAAATGCCGTTCCCAGGTTGATGATCAGCCATTTGTATCGATGTTTCACCTTCACCGACATTGGATCCGTGACGCTTTCCTCCGCATGGATACCGGCGAAGTTATACAGGGCGGCCGTCTCGCGTTCCTTGAGAGCGTCGAGCACGTCATCGGCAAAAATAATTCCCACGACATTTCCCCGCACTCCAAGCACCACGGCTTTGTCATGTGGGTGACTGCGGAAAAGATCGATGACGGCGGAATGGTCGGCGTCATGTACGACCGTTGAGACGTGCTTCACGTATCGTTCGATGTGATCCTTTGGCATGGCTACGCCAAGGGCGTGCCCCGGGAGGTATCCGAGCAACTTCCCCTCTTTCATCACAAGGATCGTCGGCGGACGCCCGGTGCGCGACTCGTGCACCTTAAACCGTTCAGCTGCTTCCGCAATGGTGTTCGTCGAAAGCACCTGAACGTAATCCGTATTCATCATGCCGGCCGCCGTGTCCGGATCAAAGGAGGTAAGTACGGTGAGATCGCGCTGGAGCGACTCATTGAGGTTCCTCACCACTTCCGCCCTGCGGTGCGGCAAGAGCAGGCGCGCCAGGTCGGTCGCATCATCCGGATCGAGATACGAGAGGAGGGCGACGACCGCATCGTTTGGAAGCTTTGCAAGAATGTCTGCGCGAATATGTTTCGACGCGTGCCGAAGCATCTCCGCTTGTTCGGGGATAGAGAGGGACAGAAACGTCGCCAGCCGTTCACGCGGATGAAAACTGATGTGGTGGACAAGCTGTCGCAGCGGATCGTGCTTCATATGGAAAACGATGAGGGATTCCCTGCATCGTCTCATGAACACGATGGCGATTCAATGTGGAAAGAGGCGAATTTGAATATTTTAAGGTGTACTGGAAGGTATGAATACCTTATCCACAACCTATGTTAGAAGGAATGCATGGCGGGATGTGCGGCTACATGCACCACAAGATGGGCCCATTGCTCATCGTCCTCATAGGTCTCGTCTTCCTTCTGAAGGCTCTCGGCTACATGGAGGCAGGTACGGCTTATATCGCCTGGCCAGTTCTGCTCATCCTCGCAGGGATGATGAAGATGTCTTGTGGGATGTGCAAGTGCTGTAAGTGATTTCAGCCCTAGGCTGAAATCACCCTAAAGGTCATCAGACTTGAAGGGTCTCAAGCCTGGCCACCGCCAGGTTTTTGGTTTAGAGTCCCTCGCATGAAATCCATCCTCGAACAGAACCTGAAGGACACCGTGTTTACGGCCATCGCCTATAGCCCACCTGCAAAGGCGCTACTTGTGTTCGATACGGAATCCGTCCTCGGAAATCTCCTCACCGCCGGGTACAAGACGATTCTTCCGGACGCGCAGCTCATCGACTTCGGACAGACGACTCCGGGCGATGTCCGAGGCGCGATCGACGCCATGTCGCCAGGCGACCTCGTCGTGATGGTGCAGTCGTCGAGTTTCCGCCTGAACGAATTTCGCTTTCGTCTTGAACTGTTCAATCGCAAACTGAAAGTGATCGAACATCTTCACCTCGGTCGCGTTCCGGACATCGAACATGAGACATACGTGGACGCGCTTGCGTATGATCCGACGTATTATCGGACGTTGGGACCGAAACTCATGGAGCTCATCAACAACGCTAAACGCATTGTCGTCTCCTGCCCGGGAACAGAGCTTGTGTATGACACACCGATGGAACCAGCAAAACCGAACCTCGGCGACTACTCGAAGATGAAAAATGTCGGTGGAATGTTCCCTATTGGCGAAGTGTTTACGGAACCGATGAATCTCGATGGTGTGAACGGTACCGTCAAACTTTTTGGGTACGGCGATGAAAAATTTCGGGTCACCTTCCCTCCCGAACCTGTCACAGTCATCATCGAAAAAGGTCTGATCGTCGCTGCACCGGACGCCCCAGAATCCTTCTTGGCAATTCTCGATCAGATTCGTGTCGACGAACCCGTCTGGGTCCGTGAACTCGGCTTCGGGATGAATCGCGCGCTCACGAAGACACGTACGCTCGTGGACGTAGGTAGTTACGAACGCATGTGCGGCATCCACCTCTCCCTCGGCCAGAAGCACACGATTTACGCGAAGGCGGGGATGCCGAAACGCTCAAGCCGATATCATGTCGATGTATTCGTCGATGTTACCACCGTCACGATTGACGGAGTCGTGGTATACAAGGATGGCACGTATTGCATTTAAGTATGTTCGCTTCCGTGGCAAACTTTTTCGAAGCCGCACAGCCGTTCATCCAAATGTTCAACACCTGGAACCAGAAGATGCATCCATCTGCCATCGCCGACCATATCTGCTACAAGTGCGCCGATTCGACAGAGTTCGAACGGATGCGAGCCCTCTTCGAATCCACGAGCGGATTCGTCTACCAGTCGATCATCGCCGGAAGACGCATCGCCATCATAAAATTCGCCCAGCCCATCAACACGGAGCTTGGCGACATTTGGTTCCTAGAACTTTCCGATCAGAAACCGGACGGAAGCCAGGCAAGCGGCTTTGACCACATCGAAATTTTTCCCGTGTCCGGATCTATGGATGAACTCGCCGCCGACCTCGAACTTCAAGGCGAACATTTTGAAAAAGTCATCCGCCCGCATCACACCACGTACGACGCCACCATTGGCGGTGCCTTTAAAATTCGCTTGGAACCGGAAGCGCTCATCGAGAAGATCAAGGCAAACGAGCTACGATGAATGGATGAACAATATAGACGGTCATGAGGGCCAATACGCCGTAAAACAAGATCCGGTTCGCGTGCGTATGGCCGCCGATGGTCCACTTCCCCTTGTACCACCACATTTTTTTTCTGAGTACCCGCACGCAATACACGCCGCCTACATATTCCATCGCCGCGATCATGATCCCAAACAGCAGGCCTTCCAAAAGAAGCGGGGCCTGAGCCACGTACGGATGGAGAAAAAAAATCAGCAGCGCTCCGAACCCGTAGATCGGCGCGATCGGGGCCTTAAAATAACTTCCAATGGACAGTTCGTGGTCGTACAGCGACCGATAGGCCGTATCGAGGAACCAACCGATCACGGAATAGATGAGAAAAATCAGGAACGGGTTCATGTGCCTCCAGTATACATTAAGACGGCGACGGACCTCGAGCTTTTCGCTTGAGTACCGAGGCGTACACGGCGAGGAGCTGCTTCGTGATGATCCGCGAATTGAACTTCTTTACCGATTCCTGCGCCGCAAGCGCCAAACGCAGACGTTCTTCTTTTGGCAGAGCCAGCAGGTACTTGATGAATTTCTTTCCTTCGGCCTGCGACTCCACGAGGAATCCGTTTTCTCCGTTCTTAATGAGCTCCGGGGCGATGCCGACGGGATACACGACCGGAATGAGGCCTTGGGACATCCCTTCAACAAGGCTCAACGAAAACCCTTCGTACCGGGAAGGAATGAGCAGTACGCCGCCCGTATATTCTGCGAGCAGTGCCGGGATCCGTTCCTTGGCGAGGTTCGGGAAAAACCGGTGGTTTGGGAGATGGGTCTGGAACCAATTGACGAGCGCATGATTCACTGTGATGCCGATGGTGAGCTTCTGAACCGACGGATGGTTTTGATACCAGTCGATCAGCCGATCGATCCCCTTCAGCTTGAGCGTAAACACGTCGGAACCGATGCGGCCGAGCGAAACCAAAGAAGGCTGTTCGGCGATCTGCAGCGGCTTGCCTTCAAACCAGTAGTCCTCAATCGCGTTCGGAACCACATGGATGCGGTCCGGCTCAACGCCAATATCGAGCAAGTCTTTGCGTACGATTTCCGAGGTGGCGATCACCGCATCCACGCGCGTGGCCACGAGCTTCTCGATTTCCGCCACGTCGCGCAACGGACGCTTGGTGCGCAGGTTCAGCTGCTTGATCACGCTGTCCTTTTTCAATCGCACCCAAATGTCTCCGAGCGGTTCCTGTGGTTTCGTTGCAGGCACGGACCGAAGGAACCCCCACGTGGTGGAACCGAAATGACTGACAGTCGGGATGGAAAACGGGAGAAACGCGAGCGGCGTGTAGGTGGTTCCCTGAACGATGTCAAAACCAAGAATCTGATTTTTCTTCTCAAGAAGCGAGTAGAAAAACAGGACGTTGTAAAGCCCTTTGAGATGCACTGGCGGGTCGATGAGCGGATGGGTCGGATAAAAGTTCTTCACCGTGACACCGGACTCCTTCATGCACTTGCTCATCAGGTCATTGATGTAGTGCGCCCCGGTGCCGATCTTTTTCTCATTGTGAATGAAGGCGATTTTCATAGGCATCTAGGCCGCCCGAGTTGCGTTTTCAATCGCCAGCCAAATCTCCCCGACGTTCTTGCTGGTCACGTCCGAGTGCGGGATGAGCTGAAGATCCGGATACGCGAGCTTGAGCGTGCGCTTAAGCTCCCCCGCTTCCGAGTTTGAGAGTTTATCCATCTTGTTGGTGATCAGTACCGAGGGGATCTGTGACTTGCGGAGAAATTCCAGCATCTCTTTATCAAGATCCATGAGGCCGCGGCGGGCGTCGATGATGAGCAGGACGAGTTTCACCTGCTTGGTCTTCCCTACGTACTGGTAAATCATGTGGGAGAACACCTCGCGGGCAGATTTTGAACGCGTAGCGAATCCATAGCCAGGAAGGTCCACGAGGTAGACGCGCCCGTCTACGTCATACAGGTTGATGGTCTGCGTCCGCCCAGGCGCCGAGCTCACGCGCGCCAGGTGCTTTTTCTGCGTAAGACGGTTAATAAGGGTGGATTTCCCCACATTAGACCGTCCAACCATGGCAATATGCGGCTTCTCCCCGTATGGAAGCTCCGCCAGGTCGGTGACGCTTTTGAGAAACGTAGCAATCATGTCCGTACTAGTTACCACTTCTAGCCCAATTTGTCTCTACTCAGCCTCCTTTTCCTGCGGTAGCTCAACTGTCACCCAGACATCGCAAAACCGACACTCATAGAATGAGCGATCATATTTCTTTCCCGGCTTGCCTGTGCTCATATCTCCACGCAGGTATTTCATCGCCTTATTGCAGTTTGGGCAGTTCATAGGGGTCGAGAGTTAGTAGTAAGTAGTTAGTAGGGTTTATCGAAAAGAAACCTACTAACTACTTACTACTATCTACTAACTAATCGTGCTCGAGATATTCCGTATCACTGATAAGCCCCCCGCCGCAATCCATCCCGGCGTTCACGCAATTCAACATCCATTTCTTTACGATCTCGTGGTCCCATCCGTCCCACCAGTCGCCGTGGGCAGAGAGTCCTCCCGGGAGATCCGTCGAATACATGTCGGAGGCGAGGCGAAGACTGGCCATTCCGCTTGTAGGAACGGCGTAGCGAATATTGAAAGAGATGGCGGGAACAGGCACTGGATGCGTTGATGGGCATCCGTTATTCGGATACGCCATGTGACTCTTGTGATCCGATGAATCGAGGTTCTTCCCATCCCAACACTGCGGGAAGCTTACCGACATCTGGAATTCCTTGGTCCCTGACGGGCAGGTGGCTGGGATGCTGCCGAAATGTTCGCTCGACGTGTCCACGCACTCCCAGTACGCAAGCGGCAGTTGTGATGCGCTCGATTTAGCGTTCCCCGCGATCATGCGGAGCCCTTGTGGGAATTCCTGCACGTCCTCTGGATCCACTCCGCCGTACCCGCTCTTGTAGTACACGATGTTGTTCGTCGGAACGAGCGGAACGCCGTCCTTGCCAATGAGGGCCGGAACCCAGTAGCCGGAATTATTGGCGGTACCTCCCCCACACGTGCTCTTCACCCCCGCATCGCGGAGATGTCCCGGTTGCAGGAACGCGTCGATGGAACTGTGGCCGAAGAATGCGTGCAGGTGCGAAGCACCGACCTGACCTGGAAAGACCATCGGGTCGTCAAAATTCATGTGCGACATCTGACACTGCGTGCGGAATGCGCCAACTCCATCCGCGACTCTCCGCGCGAACGGCGCCGGAATGATCCGTACATGATCTACCCCAGGATGACCTGTCGGGATCGCGGATACATCGATATGCGGCCCGCCGGTTGGTCCATGGACACTCTGTTCAGCTGTTGGCGTAGGTGTCGGAGCTGATGTAGGCGTTGGTGTTGGTGTTGGTGTCACGACTGGTTCGGTGACAGGGGTCGCGATCGGTGACGTATCAAGCGGGAACGAAACGGAACGTGGGAGAACCATGATGCGATCCAAGCGGGCGAGTCGCTTAAGTTCCTCCATGGTGGTGATATGCGTTCGCTTGCGCTCGCCGCCGTTAATGCGGCGAATCAAATAAACTTCAGGGCTGTTCGGATATTTAAATACGAGGAACTCCGGAACGTTTTCTGTCCCTTGAATAGCGATCTTCTGTTTCTTAAATTTTACGAGCACGTCCTCCGTCACGTCTTCGATGTCGGAAAACTTCAGACCGAGTTCCGTAAATCCCTGTTCGTTCCGGATGGGATGCGCTTTAGCACCGACCAAAAGGTACACTTTTGGATCCGTGACCGTTTTAACAAGCGAACCTGTACCAAATGTCCGGAGTGGTCCCCAGGGCATGAACTTGAGCTTGGAGTCAGGAATAGAAGCGAGGATGGACGCTTTCACGAACTTCACGTCCTTAAAGGAGGCGAAGTGCGAAAAGAAGACGTCAGGGTTAAAGACGGGACGCTTTTCGCATTCTTGCGTAACAATAAACACCGTGGAAGATTCCACGCTGCGGTACGGCTTCCCCATCTGGACGGGACAGGATCCAACGGTCTCCGCGGAAACATGAAAGGCGATCGTCGCCAGTGCGAGGCAACCTATTCCAATGAGACCAGCCTGAAATCGTTTGAAACGTGTGTTCATACTCTAGAAAGAATTTGGAAGAAGCTTACCTGTTAAAGCGCAATTCGCCTATCTGTTGCATTCCTACCTTCCCAAACAAAAAATCCTACTTTTTTGAGCAAGATTTTTTGTGGCAGGGGCTAGCGGACGAGGTTAGAACTCTCCTTTAATACGAATGCATGGCTCAGCCCTCCATCCGACGACCGGAGAGGTTCAGGTACAAGAAGAAGAGAAATACACCTATATTGAATCCAATGCCGGACGGAAGCGAAACCCCTGTGTAATTCAGCACAATATTAGAAATGACTTCGAGGAGAAGAACGGGGGTCATTGCGAATAACCCGACGAGATATGCCTGGCGAAATGTGCAGGAGCGACTCTTCGTACGTGCGACCACCATCACAAGTAACGCAAACACCAGATTCAATCCAAGCAGGAAGAGGCTTCCGATCATCGAAAAAAAGAGTGCCGTCGCAAGTACGATAGCGGCATTGGAAACTGTCTTCTCCTCCAGGTCACGGAGGACCGGGATTGAAATCAGGACGGAGCTGATGACGAATGTGGTGCAGAGGAATTTTACCGCATACGTCCAAGCCGTCTTGGCAGGCATGTGGAACAATGATGCGTACCACGCAGGATCATATATGCTCCGACGAACATCGTGCAGGAATGAGGACATAGTTCTGAAAGGTTAACAACAAACCCACATGCGCGCAACGATCTTACCCCGAAACAAAAATCCCCACTGTTTACGCGGAGATTTCTGGGCGATACTTCGCAAGTGTTTCGGTTAACTGTAAGTATAAATTTGCTCGGGCTCGTCCACCACCTTTCAGATAACTTTCCCGCATACGAGCGTCTTTTTCAAGAAGGTAGACCTCGTAGTAAATCAGTTCTAATGGAAGTCGATGACGGGTCGAAGTTACAAGACCATCCGCATGTTCTTTTTGTCGACGTTCAAGATTGTTTGTCGAGCCAACATACAGTTTCTTGTCCTTCAAACTGATACAGACATAGACGTAAAATGGGCTCGTAAACATACGAACCCATTTTACTCTGCGATACGATGGCAGGCCAGGCAGTTGCCGCGGAGCGTGGAATCTGTGGCTCCGCGGCAGTTGCCTGGCAGGGGCGGTTGGAATCGAACCAACAATGAGGGTTTTGGAGACCCGCGTGATACCACTTCACTACGCCCCTCTGCGGGGCGCAGTGTGCCAGATTCTCTCGGTTTTGTGAAGCGCAATGGATTGACAAAACCACCGAATATACCACTATTCGACCTTCACCAACTTGGAGATACTTGTGACCAACGATTCCCGGCCGCCTGCCGGGGATCCGGCAAATCTTTCCTATCCGGACACCCCGCCGGACGACACGGCGACATTCAATACTCTTTTCCATGTCACATTCCTGCCCGACCTCCTCGAAAAGGAATTTGACGGGACCCCGGGACCGAATAAGATTTATGTCCCCACGTTCCTAGATGATCCGTTCGTTTTTGCGCCGAGTACGGAAATCCGCACGCTGATCGAACCCATGAAGCGCGGAAAGGAGGAAACGCTCTGTCTCATTGCTTCCTTCAGTTCCTTTTATTCCCTTCCATCCCCGTTGGATGACAAGCAGCGTCAGCACATGTTGACGCTTCCTCTCATCCAATTTTGTCTGGAAGAATCGCTTCCGCTCATCGTGTTTGCCAACGAGCACTGGACCGCGTGGGATGAAGCCATCCCTATTACCATCCACGGATCCCTTCCGATCCTTCCCTGCTTTCCGAGCATGGGACTGGCACGCAAGCTCGGAATCCTGCGTGAATCGAAGGACGGCGGCCCAGACGTCGTGTTCGCGAACGGGCTGTTCCTTATTCGATGTCGCGGCGAACATGCGCGAAGCACCCATGTTGGTTCCTGGGTCAATAAGGATCCTCATGAACCACACAACTTGAGTGCCATGAAAAAGCGTTTGAGTGCGGTCCGCATTATGATGAGTCACTCCCTATAAAAAAGCCGCCCAGGTTCTCTGGGCGGCCTTCTTTTTTATTTGGTTTCCTTGTGCTTGTTGTGGGCGCGGCACCACTTGCAGAACTTGGAGAGCTCAAGACGTTCCTTGAGCATCTTCTTGTTCTTGTGGGTGTTGTACCCAACCTTCTTGCACTCGATGCACTCGAGCTTGATGAGATTATCTTGAGACATATATATCAGGTGAATTGCCGAAACCTTACGGGATCAGCCGGTTTCTGTCAATGGAGCCGCCTGTCGGATTTGAACCGACGACCTACAGTTTACAAAACTGTTGCTCTACCAGCTGAGCTAAGGCGGCCGGACTTCGCTAAGGCTACGTCCGGCGGTGCGGCAGCATTCGCTGCCAGGCTCCGCCAGCCGAAGCTCCTCTCAAGGAGCGAAGGATGGTGGGCAGGGTGGGGTTCGAACCCACGTAGGCGTAAGCCAAGAGATTTACAGTCTCCCCCCTTTGACCGCTTGGGTACCTGCCCTGGAGCCGACAATCGGGATTGAACCGATGACCTCATCCTTACCATGGATGCGCTCTACCAACTGAGCTATGTCGGCGTTATGGCATTCTTTTTTAGGGAACGCCTGCCAGCCGAAGCTCTCTCAAGAGCGTAGGCTGGTCGCGATGGTAACAAACCTTAGGCCTCCTGTGAAGGTGCTGTGGGTGGGGATGGGGTGATTTCCGCGAGCCTGCGCTCAAACTCCTCAATCTTCTGGTTTTCCGGGTTCGCTGCTTTGAGGCTCGTAATTCCCTTCTTTGCATCTTCAATCGACTTTGCGCTCAGGGCGGTTTCGATGTAGGTGTCGAGGTACTTCGGATTGTTCGGGCGCTTGATCACGCAAATTCTGAGGTGCTTCATCGCGTCCTCGAGATGGTCTTCCAGGACATCGAGATCCGCCAAACTCATGTGAATACTTGCGTCGTCCGGAGAGAGGTGCAACGCAAACACGAACGTTTCGCGTGCCTGCCCGAGCTGCTTGGCCTTGAGGTACAAGTTCCCGAGCCCTTCATACGCATCGACCATCTTTGGATTATGTCCGATCACTTCGATGTACCGCTTTTCCCCCTGGATGTATTCCTCTTCCTTCGTGAAGGCTTCCGCCTCAGCGAGAAGTTTTTTTACCGCGTCAGGATCGGCGACGGATGCGCCGGGAATCTTCTTGAGCTTCTGGTAATACTGCTCCAAGGCATACAGACGCTGCACAGCGCGACGTCCGATATTGGAGGCCCCACGCACCGATGCGGTTGCCATCGAAGCGACCTTGGAAAGCTTTTGCGTTCCGAGGCGGTCAAACCGCTGCATGATGATGTTCTCTTTCACCTTGTGCTCGCGCGCTCCTACGGCAGTAGAAGCGTCCACTACAGTGAGCTGCGGAATTTTCCGAATCACAACCACGAGGGCAACGAGGCTCGCTGCCGCAAAAAAGATGAGCGGAATGATCCAAAAGAGTGACATCATACTTCCGATTGTGCCTCCATGACCTGTACCCCTGCCTGCACGATTTCCGCAAATTGGTTTGCTTTCACGGACGCTCCGCCGACGAGCACGCCATCGACTTCCTGTTCACGAAGAAACGCATAGGCATTCTTGGGATCCACGCTTCCCCCATACAGCACGGTGACCTGGTTTTTGAGGGATGGCAGAATATCGGCGATCATCGATCGAATCGCGCTATGCATCTTTACCGCATCCGCCGGTTCTGCGGAAACCCCGGTTCCGATGGCCCACACGGGCTCATAAGCGATCCAGATGGCCTTCCGCACGGTTCCAGCCGCGCGCAGGGCGCTTGTGAGCTGGCGGCGCACCACCGCCTCGGCTTCCCCGGCCTCGCGTTCCGCCTTCGTCTCCCCCACGCAGAGGATAGGTGTCAGGCCACCGGCAAGCACCGCAGCAAACTTCTTGCCGACCATTTCATCGGTCTCCCCAAGAACGCGACGGCGCTCCGAATGGCCGACGATCACGTGCGTTACGCCGTGTTCGGCGAGCATGCGGAGTGAAATCTCGCCCGTAAAGTTCCCCTGCGCTTCCCAGGACGCGTCCTGCGCGCCAAGAGCAACATGCGAACGCGCGACGATCTTACGCACCTCCGAGAGCGCAGTAAACGGCGGACAGACCACCAGCGACGGGATGACTTTCTTCCCGCGCAGCACCAAAAGGACGGATCGAGCGAGCGCGATACTCTCGCGGGTTCCGACGTTCATTTTCCAGTTGGCGACAATGGTTTTCATAGGCAGTAGGGAGTAGGCAGTGGGCAGTAGTTACAGGGCGGACTTTTTTCGGAAATCGGATTCATTCTTAAAGGGGCCGATGCCGGCGACGGTCATTTCTGAGCGGTTGAGAATGTCGTTCGCGGCGGCTTGGATCTGCTTGGGCGTGACCTTGGCGATGGTCTCAAGGAATTGTGCCGGAGTCTTAACCTCCTTCTGGAACAGTTCCTGGTGAGCGTACCAATCGGCACGGTCCGAGGAGTCTTCCATAGAGAGGAGCAGCCGGCCGCGGATGTTTTCCTTGGCCTCGCGCACTTCACGCGGCGTGACGCCCTTTTTCTTCATGAGCTCCACCTGCTGGAAAATAGTCTTTGTTGCAAGCGGCATGCGTGCAGACTCGAGGCCGGACTTGATGGTAAATACGCCTACGTCCTCCATTGGATCATTCCCCGCTCGAATGAAATAGCAGAGTCCTCGACGCTCACGGACGTTGATAAAGAGCCTTGAGCTCATGGTGCCACCGAGAATGTTCCCAAGCAAGCTCACGGCTGGATTGCGCTTATCCCCAATGGCGTAGCTCGGGAATCCAAGAGCGAGTTGGATCTGCTTCGTATCCTTATTTTCAATGATCGTCCGATGCCCTTTCGTTGATGGGCGCAAGCGGTACGGAACGAACGGCGCGGCCGCATCACCGACATGAGCCTTCACAGATCCGAAGGTCTTTTCGATGACAGGCATGGTGTTCTCTCCAACCTTTCCCGCCAGCACTACTACGGCGCGATCTGGGGTGTAAAACTTGTCGCGGAACGCAAGGACATTCTTGCGTGTCATCGTCCGCATCGTATGTTCGCTTCCACCAATGTTCCATCCAAGCGGACCTTCGAACATGCGCTCCTCGAGAAGTTCCTCGATGCGCATCATGGGGTTGTCGCGGTACATGTTGATTTCCTCGATGATCACGGAACGCTCGCGGTCCATCTCCTTCTTGTCGTAGACGGAATGAAAGGTCATGTCGTGCAGCATGTCGAGCGCGAGCGGAAGATGCGACGCCTCGGCCTTGATGTAGTAGCCGGTCCAGCTCTTGCTGGTGAACGCGTTGTACTCCGCGCCAATGCCGTCGAGCGCCTTGGAAATATCGGTCGTCGAAGGGCGGCGCTTGGTGCCCTTGAACATGAGGTGCTCAACGTAGTGCGCGGCACCGTTGATTTCCTCGAACTCGTAGCGGGAACCAACCTTAAAAAGAATGAGGGCGGTGGCGGCGTCTGTCCCTTCGAATGGAATGAGGCGGACGCGAAAACCGTTTTGAAGCGTGTGAGCGACGGACATAGGTTGGGAAGGTTTTGGAGGTCCGGGAGGTTTGGAAGGAATTAGTTGAACTGTTTTGTGAGATATCCTTCCAGTTCAGAAAGAGCGATTCGTTCCTGCTTCATGGTGTCGCGGTCGCGGACGGTGACGGCGTTGTCGTTCAGCGTATCGAAATCCACCGTGATGCAGTACGGCGTGCCGATTTCGTCCTGACGGCGATAGCGCTTGCCGATGGACTGCGTCTCATCGTATTCCGTCTTCCAAAGCTTCGCGAGACGCTCGGCGAGCGGGCGTGCGACGGAAGAGAGCTCGTCTTTCTTGGAGAGCGGGAGGACGGCGATCTTGATGGGAGCGATGGACTTCGGGAAACGCATCACCACGCGCGTATCTGTTTCGCCTTTTTCATCGGTCAGCGTTTCTTCGTGGTACGCGCTGCACATGATGGCGAGCACGGTGCGATCCACACCGAAGGTTGGCTCCACGACGTGCGGGGTGTATTTCTCGTTCGTTTCAGGATCGAGATAGGTGATCTCCTTCCCCGTGTGAGTCCCATGATTCTTGAGGTCGAAGTCGGTGCGGTACGCGATGCCGTAGAGTTCCTTGATCCCGAACGGGAACTCGAACTCAAGATCAACCGTGCGCTTAGAGTAGTGGGCGAGGTCGGCCGCAGGGACTTCGAGGTCGTGGATTTTTGCCGCATCGATCCCGACGTGCTTGATCCAGCGCTTCATCTGGGCGAGCCATTCCTCGAACACTGTCTCCCAAGTGGATGGATGAATAAAATATTCGATTTCCATTTGCTCGAATTCGCGGGTGCGGAAGATGAAGTTTCCTGGTGTGATCTCGTTTCGGAATGCTTTCCCGATCTGCGCGATGCCGAATGGAATGCGCTTGCGTGAAGTCTGGAGAACCTGTGGAAAGTCGACGAACATCGCCTGCGCAGTTTCAGGACGGAAGTACGCAACGGCCGAGGCGTCTTCCTTCGGACCGATCCAGGTTTTCAGCATGAGGTTGAAGGACGACGGTTCCGTGAAGGTTCCCTTGCGTCCGCACTTGGCGCACGCCGCCTTCAAATCGATCTGGTCCGCGCGATAGCGTTCATGACATTCTTTGCACTCCACGAGCGGGTCCGTGAACGTGGCTACATGGCCGGACGCCTCCCAAACTTTTGGGTTCATGATGAGCGCGGCATCGATGCCGACCATATCCAAACGCTCCTGCACGAACATCTTCCACCATTCCTTCTTCACGTTGAATTTCAATTCGGCTCCGAGCGGACCGTAGTCCCAGGAGTTGGCCATCCCGCCATAAATTTCGGATCCCGGAAATACAAACCCGCGTGACTTCGAAAGAGCGACGAGCTTATCCATGGTGACTTCTGACATAGTGCGAAGTTAGTAGATAGTAGTTAGTAGATAGTAGTCGAAAGATCGTAAGTAAAACTACTTACTACTAACTACTTACTACTAACTCTATATCGTCATGATTTCTTTCTCCTTCGATTCGGCGATTTCATCGATGTTGCGCGTGAGCTCCTTGGTGTACTCATCGAGCTCGTCGAGCATCTTGAACTTTTCGTCTTCTCCGATGTCGCCGGCCTTTTCCATCTTCATCACTTCCTCGCGGGAGGCTTCGCGCACCTGGCGCAGGGCCACGCGGGATTCTTCGCACCATTCCTTCATGGTCTTCACCAGCTTCTTGCGATTCTCTTCCGTCATCATCGGGAAGTTGAGGCGAACGATACCGCCGTCCACGGCCGGATTGATGCCGATGTCCGCGTCGCGGATCGCTTTTTCAATCGCCTGCAGAAGCGACTTGTCCCATGGCTGCACCACGAGAGTTTTTGTGTCCTGTGCGGTGATGGACGCAACGCCTTTCAAATCCATCGTGCTCTCATACGCCATCACCTTGATGTCTTCTACGATGGCGGGATTGGCCCGGCCGGTACGCAATGAAGACAGCTCGTGTTGGAGATGTTCAATGACGGCCTTAAACGAGGACTGCTTGCTGACGACGAACGGATGCATACATTATTTGAGTGGGGCGGAAACGCCGAGGTACATGGTTTCCCAACGAAGCGGATCGGCAATGAGGACTTCCGGAATACGGGCCGTTGGAAGCTTCACTGTCTTCCAGGTGACCCCGCCGTCCGTGGTTGAATAAAGCGTGCCGAGGCTGGCAAAGGCGATGCTGCTCACGTTTTCCGGATCCATCGCGAGCGCCTTGATGGTGATCTGGCCAGGGGCCGTAAGCAGCGCGATTCCCTCCCAAGTAGAGCCGAAATCCTGCGAACGCAGGAGACCGTACTGGGTGGCGGCAACTACGGTG
This sequence comes from Candidatus Uhrbacteria bacterium RIFOXYB12_FULL_58_10, assembly GCA_943354165.1. Classification (GTDB taxonomy): domain Bacteria; phylum Patescibacteriota; class Patescibacteriia; order UBA9934; family GWF2-40-263; genus CALRBH01. The sequence continues at coordinate 34,627 of CALRBH010000003.1, read as the reverse complement.
GCCGAAGTCTTGTCCTGTACGAGAGACCACACCTTATTGCCGTTTCGGAAATCTTTCAACTCCTTCTCAATTTGAACCCAAGAGACGCCCGCATCTACCGTTTTCCATAAGCCATCCTTATCCGTCCCAACCAGCACCTGACGGCTGTCCGCATTGGACACCATCATCTGCGTTACCGCTCCTTTGAGGGTGATGATCTTGCGCCAAGTCTTGCCGGCGTCCTCGCTCTTGAAGATGTCGCCGTTGCCCATGCCAAGCCACACTGCGGAGGCGTTGTACCAGTCCACTTCCACGTCCGTAATGGAGGCGGTCGGGCGATTCTCCACGTACACTTGCTCATAAAGCGTGCGCAGACAGGTGTCGGACTTCATGAGCCGTTTGGGGGTGGCGATGTAGACAGTGCAAAGCTCCTTTGGATCCGCTTCCACATCCACGACCGATCCGGTCCGCAACGCTGCCTGGCGCGGCTGCTGCCAGGTGGAGGCGCCGTCTTCTGAAACGAGCAGTCCGTGTTCGCGCGTGGAGGCATACAGGATTTGGCTGTCATGCGGATCCATCTCGATGTTCATGACGCTTGCCGTTGCGAGCGAGCCGATGCTCTTTCCGCCCGAAAGTACGTTAGCGGACGCAAATTTCACGCCGGCATCTGTGGTTTTCCAGATGCCTCCGTCCGCCGCCTTGGAACCGCTGCCGCCTGAACCGCATCCAAGTCCCATAAGGGCGAGAGCAATAAACGGCACGGCAAGTTTCATGTGTTTCATAAGTTGTGATGAGTTCGGATCATTATAGCGCAAAAACGGCATGTTCGAGACACAGTTGGGGATTTCCGTTATGCGAGGCGGCCAGACGGGCGTCGCGGATACGTGTCAGAGCCTGGCTCCAGTGCTGCGCCCCTTGCGGATCCGATTCCACGCATCGTACTAATTCTGCACGTGCCGCGCGTTCCAATCCGCTCAACGTTTCTTCAAGGACGGTGCGTTTGTCGGCTTCTTCCTTTGGGAGAAGATCGGCGACCGCTCGGACGCGCGCATAGATCGGTAACGTGTGCCATTCGCGCACACGTGTCTGTGCGACTTCATAGGCCGCGCGAAAGGCGCCGTCCGTAATGAACCGAATGGCATGTCCTGGGCGACCCAAGGACATCTGCGCAATGGAAGCCGCTTCTGTTTTATCGAGTCCGCGTTTTTCGACGGCTTCGGCGATCGTCTTCATCGGCACCGGCGCGAAGCGCATCACCTGACAACGGGAGGCGATGGTAAGCGGAAGCGCGTCGAGCGACGGAGCACGAAGAATGAGAAGCGTATCCCCTTTCGGCTCCTCGATGGTTTTTAGGAGCGCATTTGCTGCCGACGTATTGAGACGCTCCGCTTCTTCCACGAAGGCTGCCTTGCGCGATCCCATAATGGGTGAGAGCGAAAACCAGTCCACGAAGGTGCGGGCGTCGGAGACCACGATTTCCGTTTTACGCTTTCCATCTTCATCGACCTCACGCTCAAGACAAAGGACATCCGGGTGGGTCGAAAGCTGGCTCCCTGGGACGAGGCCTAAAAAATCCCGCATGAGGGCATGGGCCATCGTGGTCCGTCCTACCCCGTTTGGGCCTACAAACAGATAGGCATGGGAAAGCTGGTTTCCCTCCATCTGACGGGAAAGGATGGATTTGGCCTGCTCATGGCCGATGATGGTGGAAAAGAGATTCATGGGCGGAGTATAGCATGGGATCTTTAGTTAGTAGTTAGTAGAAAGTAGTTAGTAGTTTTTGAAGGATAACTCTACTATCTACTTTCTACTGACTACTAACTGCGTACACTTTCCAAGCCCCAACCCAGCCAAATTACTTCGCTTAGCTCTTGACAAAGTTGCCAAAATGTGGTATAAATAGCGCGTTGAAATGTTCATCGGCCGAGGGACTACGAAGCCCGAAGCTAAACAATTTCATAACGGGAGAGAGTATCTGGTTTTTCACCGATCCCTAGAATCATCGTACCTAAACGTGATTCTGAGCCGGCGGATGCCTGTACTCAATTAACAGAAACGAGTGCAGACATCCGTCGGTTTTTTGTACCAAATTTGGGTTCGGAAATCTGGGGGAGAGAGTGAACCCCATTGCGGCCTCGGTCGTAGTGGACGGACATCAAATGGATTGACCGGGCTTCGGCTCGCTCGCTCCATATGCCTGATGTCCACGGCGCACACCAGGGCTTGCCCAGGTCAATGTGCCATCACCCTCCAGATTCCCGAACCTGAAACGTACGAAACACCGCTCGCGATTAAGAAGGCTGAGGCACTCCCGCCTCAGCAGAAGAAGATCGCATACTAATCCTTCCTTCCAAACTCGCCCGCTGTCGTGAGACACAGGCCTAGCAAAGAATTGATAAGAACGTCTTGTTGATTGCTTGCTGGGCAACAACCATTTCCAAACACCGACCGCGCCCACTGGTCATCACCACCGAGTACTCCATGCAGACACAGAACGTTCCCAACAGAAGCGCTGAACACGTGCTTCTCTGCCTCTCACTGCCAACGTGTAGTGAGAGGCCAGATACGAGTGGAAGAACATCTCTTCCCTTCATACCTGGCCACTCTAAAAGTGCCCACGGCGGTCGCCCGGCGACTGTTCCCCAGCAGGTTCCACATGATGATGCTCCAGCTCGTTTCCCACACCGAACCCAACATCAACTTGCCCCCCGACACCGACGAAGACTTCGCCAACGCGATCTACGCGATCGCCGTGAAAATCCACGTCGCCGACCTCTGCGAGTGGACTGCCGACCGCCTGTTCCAGGACGTCGCCAACCGCTTCGTCGAAGAACAAGCCAAAGTGGACGAGCGCTACATGCAGCTCTTCCTCTGGGCCAACGGCTTCCTCACCGACCCGCTCCGCATCGACGTCACCGGCAAGCCGGAGACGCTGCGCGAAGCCATCGCCCGCGTCCTCAAGAAAGGCGAACGGCCCGAGTACCAAGAGTACCTGCCGCGCGCCTACCAGGACTTCGCCAACGTCGGCATCGACCTGAGCAACTAGAACCTCACAACCAACTCTTCTCGCCGCATCGCCTAAAAACGATGCGTGCCGGATCCGGAACGATGAGCTCACGCTCGTCCGTCCAGACCTGGCCATCATCCCGATGAGCCATCCAGAACGTCGCAGTAATGCGACCACATACAGGAGAGTCCCATGACCACGACCACTGTCCCGAACCCCCTCGCTCAGTTCGAAAGCAACCTCGAGCTGCAAGCCGAGATCCGCGCCGCCGAAGCAGTCACGCCGCAGCCGAAGTTCGAGACGCAAGCCCAAAAGCCCGCGTCGACGCCGAAGCAGAAGCTCGCGAAAAACATCCTGCACCCCGACATCCCGAACGGCGTCCCGCTCAAATTTCAGGGGATGCTCCACCAGTGTTGGATGTTGCTCCGTGACCTCGAACTCGACTCCGCGGAGGAAATCAGGCTCCGTTTGAAGACCGCCGCCTTCTGGGTCGACTTGAACAAAAAGGACGAGCGCTTTGACGTCCTCATCCGACTCTCGGACGAGACCAAGGAGCCTGTGCTCCTGGTGTCGGCCGACTTCCGCCCCGAGGCACTGAACAACGCAGCCATGCGTCACCTGCGCATCTTGAAAAAGAAGGGCTCGCCCATCTTCGCCAAGGCGCTCAGCCGTGCAACGATGGTCGACATCGTCTCGACCGAAGACGTGGAGGAGTTCTTCACGAAGTAGCTCGCAGGAAACTGGGTTCTCCCAGTGTTCCGCCCGACCCCAATCTCTGGGGTCGGTTTTCATTTAAGGGGAAAACGAAAAAGACCCGGAGTGAGGTTTGAATTCACAACGGGTCTTTAACCGGCACGACAAGATGGGATTTATGCCGATACTCTCTCCTCGGCACTAGTCCGCCCACCACTCCCCAAATAGAGAAATGGCGGATCCTCCGAAGCTCCCTTTCAGGAGCGAAGGAGGACTTAACCGCAGGATGAGCCCGCGGGTGTCCCCTGGAGTTCCAGAGGGACCCGCTAGACTATCCCAATCGCCGGAAACTGTCAAGAGTCCATGGTCGATATTTAGCTTCTTACAGATTTCCTTAGTATTATATATGTATTTCCTTGTCAGTTTCCCTTGACATTATTGGAATCCTTTGCTAGATTATGCAGTCGCTCACAACGCGTGGCGGCCGTCGGCTATCCGGGCTCGACGAACAATACGAGCAGCACCATGAAGAAAACCGACCAGGAACGCCGTCCGATGACCCCTCTGACCGTCCGGAGGCACCATCGGCTCCTGACACAGGCGATGTCCCCTGGCGAAGGTGGTTAGTGCTACGACCGCTCCCGACTGCACGCGGATTCCCTCAAGGAATCCGTATTTTTTTATACCTTGTGAACGGGATATTCCGACGCTCCCTGCCAGGCAAGATCAAACATGATGCGAACCGCGTCCGCAATTTCCTTACTGACGATGATGATGGAAAGCGTGGCCGACTTGAACGAAAACAGGAAGACGTGATTTTCACGGACGGTAATTTCGGCATGCAAAGGGAACTTGTCCGGAGGAAGATAACGCACCTCTCCATTTTTTACGCGCGGGAGATTTGCCGCGGCTTGCTCGCTTGTCACAAGAATCGCGCGATGAAACGCTCCTTGTGCCTCAACGTCCGCGATATGTTTAGGACGAGTCTCCATGATTTCTGGCCTCTGCTGAACGTCGTCAAGCGGAACGATTTGGACGTACTCCCCCTTCAGCCCAAGAAAAATTTCCCGCACGCTCGCCTTCCCCTCGAGCCCTTCGAGATAGCGGATCTGCGGCTTGGCTCCTTCCACGTTGAAAAGGGCCATCAGCATAGGGAGGGCTTTCTGCAGTTCGTCTTCCTTCTCGATGATCACCTGTTTCTCGGAACGCAGGAGCGAGGAAAGTCGGTCCGGCGACTCTGCGGAAAAATACCGCTTCTTTCCTTTTATAAAACTCGACATGAGCCCGCGGCCGACGAGCGACTCGATCATCACGTATGTGGTGGCGCGGTTCACCTTGGCCTTATGCGAAATGTCCTGAACGGTGGAAGGACCGAGTTCAAGCGCGGAAACGTACACGGCCGCTTCCTTTTCGGAGAGGCCGAGGTGCATGAGATGTCTGAGGAGTTCGTCCATACGTTGGATCACGAGTTAGTAGATAGTAGTTAGTAGATAGTAGACGATAATTCGTAGGAAACCCTACTAACTACTAACTACTTTCTACTATCTATCGCCTGAGCACTGCGAAGGTCCTACGTGCGGTTTCCTGCCAAGAGTATAGCAGAGCGCGCTTCCCGGCTTCCATCACGAGCGCTTCACGCATGGGCGGGTTGTGGACGAGGTCGGTCATGATGCGTGCGATCGCATCTGCATTGATCGGATCCACAAACACGGCCCCTGCACTTCCCATGAGTTCCCTGAAGGGCGGAATGTCGGAAGCAATCACTGGCGTTCCACACAAGGCGGCTTCAAGAATAGGGAAGCCGAACCCTTCGTATTGAGAGACGAACGTCACCACCATGGCTCCGCTCATGAGTGCTGCCGCATCCGTGTCGGAAATATACCCAAGCTCGCGGATCGCCTGCTTATTAACGGAAAGATCGATGAACGGACGGATCGTCTGATAGCCAACGCCTGGTTTCCCAGCAAGGACGAGTTCAAACGGATCTCCGATCCCGCGTGTGGATTTGAAGATGTCGAAGGCGCGGATCAGATTTACAATATTCTTTTTCGTTTCCACCCGGCCGACGTACAGGAAATAATTTCTTCCCAACCGATGACGCGCGCGAACCTCTGCAATGGCTGGTTCGTCGACGCGGTGAAACACGGCTGGATCCGCGGCGAGCGGCGTGACCGCGAGCTGATTTGGTTTCGCGTGATAAATGCGCACGAGTTCATCCGCAGTGAACGTCGATGGCGCAATGATCTTCGTCGCACGGCGCACGGCGCGGCGCGTGGCTTTGCCTTGCTCGTTCCGCTGCTTCGACGTGTACGCGTCCTTCACTTCATGGAATCCGAGGTCATGAATCGTCGTGACGGATTTCTTTGGGAGAAACATCGGGAGCGATTGTCCGGGCACGAACAAAACATCCGGAGCGTGCCGAAGCATTTCCAGAGACACCCTTCCCTGCATCCATCCGCGATTGAACGACCAGTTGAGTACCTTCGAACTCCATCCAGCCGGTAATTGCGAAAGCGGTTCCGGCAGCGGGGACAGCGAATACAAAACGACCTGCTCGCCAGGCTGAAGCGGTTCGCGCTTCATCGCCTGAATCAACTCGAACGCATACCGTTCGATCCCCGTCTTTTCCCCCTTCGCCGCAGAACTCGCGTCGATCGCGATCGTCATAGGTGCGTAGTAAGTAGTTAGTAGAAAGTAGTTAGTAGTTTTCCGTCAGCCTACTTACTACTATCTACTTACTACTATCTCTCGTTAGCTCGTAAAAATACTTCGCTTATACGACTCGAGGTTCTCGAGCGCGATGCCGGTTCCCTTCACCACGCACTGCTGCGGATCTTCTGCGACGAACGTTGGGACGCCGGTCGCCTCCGAAATAAGCGTGTCGAGGTTGCGGAGCTGGCTCGATCCGCCGGACAACACGATTCCCTTGTCCATCACGTCCGCGGAAAGTTCCGGCGGCGTCTTGTGCAGCACTTCCTTCACCGTGGCGATAATGCCTTCGAGTTCGTTTTGGATGCCGGCCGTCACATCATCGGAAGAAATCTCCACGATCTTCGGAAGGCCTGTGACCATATCGCGTCCCTTTACCTCCATCGTGAGCTTGTCCGGCATGTACATGGCGGAGCCGATCTGAATCTTGATGTCCTCCGAGGTGCGCTCCCCGATGGCAAGGCCGTATTTGCGACGGATGTATTCCGTAATGGCTGCATCGATCTTCACCCCGCCGATGCGCACGGATTCTGACGCGACAATTCCGCCGAGGCTGATCACGGCCATCTCGGACGTCCCTCCGCCGATATCGATAATCATGTGGCCCGATGGAGAACCGATAGGAATGTTTGCGCCAATGGCAGCGACGATCGGTTCCTTAATGATGTACGCGGCCTTCGCTCCAGCCGCGAGCGTCGCGTCGATAACCGCGCGGCGTTCCGTAGAGGTGATGCCTCCCGGCACGGCCACCATCACTTCCGGACGGAACAGACGGAACCCACCGAGGGCTTTATTGATGAAGTAGCGAAGCATGGCTTCCGTGGTGCGGTAGTCCGCAATCACGCCGTCCTTGAGCGGGCGGCGCGCGACGATGGTGTCCGGCGTGCGGCCAAGCATGTCCTTAGCTTCCTTCCCCACGGCGAGCACTTTCTGATCGATAGTGCTCACGGCCACGACGGACGGCTCATGAATGATGATTCCCCGCTTGGGTACGTAAACAAGTACGGTGGTGGTTCCAAGGTCAATCCCGATTTTTTTTGCAAACATACGCGATATCCGTTCCCTCCATTACAAGTCCGCCTCAAATGAGCGGTCCGTATCAAACGATGTCGTCAATTCGTATATGTCATCTCCCCAGGCATTCCTGTCCTCACCCGGAGATGCGCCTGTAAGGTTCTTATCAAAGTCGAGGTGGAGGGTCAACCCGCGTTCCCGGGCGCCCGGCTGCTTCAGGACATCGAGCTTATAGCCGCCGGCTTCGATGGCGGAAACTACGCTTGGAGCGAGGACGTATTCGAACGAAACATCCCGCGTTTCTCCCGGCTCAACGGACGTGAACGCCCCAAACACGGTGAGCCCCATCTCGGAGCCGATGTCCACGGTTCCGGGAGCCTTGGACGGATTTTTCAGCTTGTCATCCGCAAGCGTTCCGGTAGCGCGCACGAACTGGCTTCCGGCCGGGACGTACAGGCGCATGAACGTTCGGTAGCGCGTGGTCTTGAAATCGAATGTTCCGTTGTGCACGTAGCGGATGGTCGTGCGTCCTATCCACTGTTTGGAAGTGTTTCGGAAAATTTCGTACTTCATGGAACGCTTCACGTCCGGGTCAGACTTCAAGCTCGCGAGGTTAGCGTCCGCGACCAGCTGCAGATCATGCCCGGCGACAGGCGAGACGCGCGCGCCCCAGTGAGCGGTCTCGATGGCGGATTGCGTGCGCGGATCTGCGCTCCACAACATGAACTGCTTGCGCGTAATCGCGCGTTCCGTGACATCGGCCACTCTGGTCCACGAAGCGAGCGGAAGCGCGTACAATTTATCCTTGAGCGCACTAACAAGATCGGCCAATATCTCCTTTCGTTGCGCGAGCGGGATTCCCTCCTTCACGAATCCGAAACCAACTTGGTATTCCAGCAGGTCTGCCACGTTCTCCGGCCGGAACGTCTGCCCGCGCACCTCGATGGGCCCCGTAATTGCAAGAAGATCTGAAACGAACGTCGGGGTGACGGCGATGACGGAACTGACGGCACGGTCTTTGCCGTGCACGGCCGTGTATTCCGCGCGATACCGTTCCACGCCGAAGCGCGCGCTCATCGCAAAATCCGGCCACCAGTTGCTATCGCGAAAGAGCCACTTGGAGGAGGAGAGGTATCGGGTGATGGCTGGCGGCGGCACGAGTTTTACGGACGCCTGAGCCCTGTCATCGAGCGCGTATACGTCGAACGTTTCAAGCGCGGCGATGTCTCCGTACTGCATCGCGAGTTCCCCGAACGAGCCGATGAACCCGCCTCCAGGGCGCAGCTCGTTATTGTTCAAAAAAAGAAGTAGTTGCTCGGAGCGGCCGTCGAGTCCGGCAAATTGCGGGAGGATGCGCGCAGTGTTTGCCACGAGCGTGACGAGCGATTCCGCTTCGCCGAGCTGGCGCGAGAACGGTGCGAGAGCGGTTTTCACCGGCCCGAACAGTTCGTCCTGCGGAAGCCGGTCGAATTCTTCACGGGCGATATGAATGCGTGCCGCGAGCACTTCGAAATCTCCGGCGGATGCCGCAAGACGCGCGAGAATGGCGCGCTTCGTCTCCCCCGGCAGGTCGCCGAACTTCATACCCGGATCCGCGCCTTCCGCGAGCGTGAAAAGATTCTCGCGTGTAAGCCCTGCGAGCCGGACCACATCGGCGCCGATTTCTAAAATATTCTTGAGCGAAGCGGAAAGCGTGGCGCCAGTGTGCGCAGCAATATTCGCCGCTTCAATGTGTGGCCCGAGAAACGGAATGATCGTAAACGGCGTAAGCACAACCGTTCCGCGTTCCGCCCGTTCGAACATCGATTGCGCACGTTCAACATCCGCTGCGGCGCCTTCGAAATCCAATACCTCCGCCTTTGCGCGGGCCGAAAACAGCGCATCGCGTCCAGCAACGGCGCCGGTGAACACCTGCGCCACCGACACACCAATGAACACGGTGCCCGCGAGCAACACGACAACAATCAGCCCGATCACCCGGGCGCGACGCGAAGAAGGAGAAGCCTGGCGCGCATGATGTACGGGCGCGTGCGAGGCCGGCTCCTGCTCATGGAGAAAATTTAGGCGGTGGGACATACCCCGGCAGAGGGATGCGGTTCGTTCCTGTACTTACGGAAGTAGTATATCGCACTTCTGATTTGGATGTGGGTAAGCGGGTTCAAAAGTTGCGCCAACAGGCCGCCTTCCGCGGTTTCGCGACGGTGATAATGCACGAGCTTGGCTGCGGGGTGATACACCACACGCCACCCGGCTTTCCAGAAGCGGCGGCACCAATCCTGCTCCTCAAAATAGACGAAAAACGCTTCATCGAATCCGCCGACGGCTTCAATCGCCTCGCGGCGCGCGAACATGGCGGCGCCGAGAAGATAATCAACGTCGCGCGTTTCCTTGTGGTCCCAATCCTTCATAAGGTAGGCGTCGAGATCCGCACGGACACTTGGTACAAGGCGCGAGAAGCTCACGCGACGACCAATGACGGTCATCGGGCGCATGAAGCGATAACAGCTGAGCTGCAGGCTTCCGTCTGGATTCAAAAGCTGCGGACCACACATCCCTACCTTTGGATTGGCGTCCATGTAGCGCACGAGTTCCTCAAGCACACCGGAGAAAAGGGCGATGTCGGGATTGAAGACGAAAAGATATCGGCCGGTCGCCACCTTCATCGCCGCGTTCATGCCGGCGCCGAATCCGGCGTTCTTTGCGCTCTCGATGAGTTTCACTTCCGGGAATTCCTTCATCATCTCCCCAATGCGCGCGTCTGGATTGTTATCCACCACGATCACCTCGTGGACAACCGAAGGCAGGCTCCGGCGAATCCCTTTGAGGGTCTGGCGCAGGAGGCCGGGGGTGTTGTAGTGCACGATAAGGATGGAGACGTCCATACGTTAGATAAACCATTTACGCAGGTCGATGGCCGTTACGCGCTTGCGCCGCATGATGGAACGTCGCTTACGGGCCATCGTCGGAACACGTCCGATCGCCTGGAAAAATGCCGGGATCGTGCGGGGCTCGAACAGGCAGACAAAGAGGATACGCCGAATTTCTGAAAAGGCGATGAACGGCAGGGCGAGAAACACATTTACGAACAGCTCGTTCTTCATGAGCAGGTTCCAGTGATTGCGCGTGGAAACAAAATTCCGTTCCTGAGCCTTCCCACGGCGATTCTTTAATCGCTCACGCCAACCCATCTGTTCCTTTCCATAGGCGCCGCGATAGTGATATCCCACCGCCCCGGGGACGTAACGCGCACCCCACCCAAGCAACCGCAACCTCCAGGCGAGATCGACATCTTCTTTGTACGCAAAGAAATCATGATCGTAGTATTCCTCCTTATACTTCGCCTCAACGAGCGCACTCACCCGATACAAACAGGCAGCCGCACAAAGACCGAATACTTCCCCCGCTTCGTTATATTGCCCCGTGTCCATCTCCCCTGCTCCGCGCTCCGTAAATGTGCGATTACGGTGCGCGGTCAGTCCGGTCGTGTCGATCATGTCGGATTTTACCGTTTCGCGCATGACTTCATCATGCAGGTTCTCTCCGAACGCCCGCAGGAGCTTCCCGCCAAAGGAAGCCGCTTCCGGGTGGGCTTCCGCCTCGGCCACGAGCCGATCAAGGAATGCGGGAGCCAAAATGCTGTCCTGGTTGAGCGTCAGAATATACCGGTCAGCGAGCGGCGCCTCTTTCCAATGATCCAGCGCGTACCGAATTCCTTGGTTGTGCCCAGGACCAAATCCGATGTTGCGCGTATTACGAAGCAGGGTGATGCGAGAATGGTTCGCGCGAAGCCATTCGAGCGTGCCATCGGTAGATCCATTATCGATGATGATTAGTTGGAAATCCCGAAACGTCTGCGCATCCATGGATGGCAGAAGCTCCTTAAGATACCGGAGGCCGTTCCAGGCCACGATGGTGACAATAACGCGCGTAGTCATATCAGCGCTTTTTCTGTGTGACGTTAAACCCGAGATAGCGACCGAACAAGAACCGTGTTTGCGCATCGATGGCGGGCAGCGCCCCGAACAAGACGAACGTGACCGGGAGCAGGAGCCATTGAGCCAACATCACGAGGCCCGTCCAACGAGAATGGGACGACGGACGCTTCGGGAGCAGGAACAGCGAAAGGATCGCGGAAGTGAACACACCGATGGTGGCGAAACGCATAATCGCTTGCAGCGTATACGGAGCCGCCTGAACCAACACCTCCGGATCTGAAACGATTTGGAGTGGGAGATACCCAAGGATGAAAATCAGGAGCGGAGCCGTGGCCCAGGTGAACATGCCTTCCACATGATTGAAGATGGCACGGGCGCGCAGCTTGAACGGAATTTCCTTGTGTACGCGGAACGCGGCGATCATCGCCGGCAGATGCTCCACGCCCCAAGCCCAACGGCGCTGCTGCTTGTAGAGCGCCTTGAGCGATGCCAAGTAGCCGACGCCAGCGACCGTGTCCATCGACACAGGAAGATACATGGGCACCACGCGATAGTCCCCGCCATAGTGCACGAACGCCTGCAGGAAAATCCGCGAGTCTTCGGACACGATGTCCTTCTGCCAGAATCCGACATCCTTCAGCATGGTCCATGGCATGGAATGGGACGAGAACGTCCAAAGGCGTTCGCTGCGTGCGAGCTCGCCCATGAGCCAGAACGTGGTCCCGAACGCGGCGATGCGTACGGGGGCTGGAGCGTCCCAGATGTTGTTCGAGAATAACGCGACCGGCTGATAGGACGCGCGCGTTGGATCCGGAACTGTCGCGTACAAATACGCGAGACAAGAAAAATATTCCGCATGCGCGATGGTATCCACATCGAACGAAGACGCAATGATGTCTTCATCACGAAGCGCTGGTTCCTCCTTGGCGAGAATCTCTGCCACTTTGTTGCCGGCGTAGTGAAGATTGGATCCCTTCCCTGGAATTTCCTCTGGCAATCCGGATGGATGTTCTGTGATGATAACGCGCTTGAATACCTGACTGAATTCGCGCACCACCGCGGCGGCGTTTTTCTGAAACCGTTCATGATCCTTCGCCTCGCCCGCAAGGACGATCATCATCCGCTTCGCCGGAAAGGTTTGGCTCGCGAGCGCATGAAGTGTGGCACGGATAATCGAAAGGTCTTCCTTGTAGGTTGGCAGGAAGATGAGGTGGTGCAATCGGTCAGCCCCTGAAACTTCACCGAGCTTCTGTTTCCAATCCGCACGCAACGCCTGACGGTAGGAACGATACGAAGCGATCAGCACAATGACGAAATAGACGACCCGCGTCAGCCAATAGAGGTCAAAGACTATGATGGCGACGATGGCGACGACTGGCGCAAACAAGGACAACAGAATAGCCAGAAGAATAGTTCCCCAGGTGAGGAGGCCCGGGAGCATTTCCCAGAAACGCATCTTCCCGTAGCTATACCCGTAAAAGCCTTGCATAACGGGCGTATCCTAGCAGAAATGTGTGGAAAATCAAGCAAAAATGATGTTAGGTGTATTTGATATCTTCTGCTGTGCTTCAAACGCATTTCCATGTATAAGCAGGCCGAGATACGAGGCCTTGGTCATATCTCCAACCCCCTCACTGATCCTGTTCATCATCCTCCGTTTCGTCGTCGTCCGTAAGACCCTGTGATCAGGAAAATGGGTCCAACCAAGGAAATCTACACCCGAGGCAAAAGTCTGAATAAAAACCTTGTCAGGATGCAATGAAAGTCTCAATCGAGATCCGAGAAAGTTAGCAATATCTGTAAGGGCCCCGATCAAACAGCTCCGATCTTCACTCAGAAAGACGAAATCATCAGCGTATCGGACGTAATGCTTCACGTGCAGTTTCTTTTTCACGAACTGATCAAACTCGTTCATGTAGATATTCACGAATAACTGGGAGGTGAGATTCCCGAGCGGTAAACCGACGCCGTGCCGAGTCGACGAAAAACTTCCGACAATCCTCCCCAACAGCCACTTGATGTCCTTGTCAGTGATTGATCGTCCCAGGATCCCTAAGAGGATGGTGTGATCGATATTCGCAAAGAACTTCCTAATGTCACACTTCAATACCCAAACCGTTCGTATGTGATTCAGTGAAACCTTGTTTGCGAACGAACGAAACCGATCTAACGCCCGATGCGTCCCCTTCCCCAATCGACAAGAAAACGAATCCGCAATGAACCTGGCGTCAAAGTACGGATAGAGCATCCGATAAACGGCATGATGCAGCAGACGATCGCTTACGGCTGCCTTATGGATATTCCGTGGCTTTGGATCAGAGATGTTAAACGCATGATACGGCGAGTGAACATACGTTTTGCCAACAAGATCCCGACGCAAGGCAAATATATTGGACATCAGATTCAATCCAAACTCCTGCACATCAATCCGTCCTCGTTTACCAACCGTAAATTCCTCCCAAGCCGCAAGCAGGTTTTCGATCGAGATGATATCCTCGTACGTATGGACGAATCGATTCGACATTCAATTAAGTTTTCCCCCCCCCAACGCAATTACTGCCAGTTTTAGAGAAATCCAAACGTGCATACTTGCTTTGGTTTAATTATCTCCAGACGATCCCGAAAACTCACCGTTACTCGCTCGGTATCCGGGTAGATTGCCTATTTGTAGAAGTTATAGAGACACTTGCTGTTGCTGCTTTTTTACCGAAGCCGGAAAAATCTCCTCTGGTCCGATTTGCGATCCGCAAACTCGACACGGCTAAAATTCTCCTGATGATCCTATGGGAAACAGGATCGCTCGATAACAAGAAATATATCACGCTATCGGAACTCCTAGATGAAATTGGAAGAAACCTCGGCGGATGGGACGGCCAACTGAACAAAAAACAAAACTCTTCCGTGTCTGCCGCGACGGAAGAGAAATGAAGTGGTTGCGACGGAGGAAGGCAACGGCATCGTCGGTATTCCGCTTGTTGTCGGGATGACCATTGTCGTTGTTGAGCCAGCGGTCGCCGTCATTCGCATTCACGTTGAACGCGTTCAGGTCGCCATCAGCGTCCGTCCGTATGTATGGAGCGCCTTCCAAAACACCGCCCTTTGACCATTCTCAGGGCTGAATCGAATTCGGCATCATAATGCCCTAGCACCCCACACCAAGCATCTTCAATTTTTTGAAAGACATATACACCACCCTGTCTCCAACCGTGATCGAAGACATTCTCGATGTACAGATGCTGGATTCGGCCGCGGGAAACCGTGATCTCTCGCAAGATTCGCCTACTACCTCTCCAATTCTATCACACGTATAAATCCTAAAAGTTTTTTAGGGCATAGGAACTGAGGGCTAGATCTAAAAAAATCGAGGACTAAGTACTAATGCTTGCGACGGAGGAAGGCAACGGCATCGTCGGTATCCCGCCTGCGGCCGGGATGACCATCGTCGTCGAAGAGCCAGCGGTCGCCGCCACGCGCATACACGCCGAACGCGTCCAGGCCGCCACCAGCGACCGCGATGGGTTTCATCATAACAACCACATAATCACCTTGTGGTTGATCTTTCATGGAGAGACGAAGTTCTGGTCCAACCTCGGGAGGGCACAGATCGAGGCCTAGCTCTATTCCGCGATCCCATATCTGCTGGTTCGTGGCTCCATTCGAAAATCCGAGATCAGCTACTGTGAGACGGACAATATCTTTCTCACTTCGTTTTGCAACAAACAGTTTTTCCTTCTCGGCTCTATCGAGCATTTGCTGCGCGTAGTCGTAAATCTTGAAACCGGCCTTAGTGAGTTCGGTGGCGTATTGCTTCGGAGTCTTCCCACCGACTTCGAGGGTGGTCGTCGTAATTTCGCGTGCAGGAAAAGTTGTGTACAAATGTTCAAGATTTTTTATCTCGAATACACCCGGGAACAATGGGCCGATGTAGGCACGGGTGAGGATTGGATCGATCTCACTCTTGCTCCAGGCGATTTCTTCCGGAGCGACGTCAAGAACAATAGGAGCATCCTCCTTGGTATTACGCTTGGCTTGAATCTCCTTTATGCGTGGGTCTTGGCCATACCCAAACCCTTCGATCGACCCATCGATCTCATATAGGAACGTTAGTTCGGCCTTGGTAAGAGCGGTTTCCTTCTCAGTCTTGTTCCCGATGTCGGTGAGCTGTTTCATGTCCGCACTTGCTTTGCGGTATTTCTCCGCACCGGGGAGCTGATTTAGCTTCTGTTCAGCAATATCCGCCATGTTGGCTTCAAGATTTTGTTTCGTGTCGGCAACTCCCCGCGCTTCAAAAACCTTTTCAGCCACCATCCGAACGGCGATGCGAGGAATGGTCGGGTTCCCTTGCTTGTCTAAGGTGTAATAAACGTGAAAATCTCCATCCTTCAGCTGGTTCGCGGCCGTGCCGTAGCCTTTCGTGCACCAGGCAGCCCCTTTGTTTTGAAGGGACTTCCACAAAGGAGCGGGGTCTGAATCCTTTGGATATGTCACCCACGATCCCCGGGTTTCGGCTCGAAGCTCGGGAGTGATTTCTCCCGCTTCCTTCATACTTTCGGCGTATTGTTTGGCGAAGGAAAGGTTTGCGAACGCCTTAACCTTTTCCTTGGTTAGCAGCTGGTCGGCCGGTGTCTGCGTTTCCATCTGGGCATGCCGTAAGCGATCAAAGACGGTTGAGTCTTTATCAGCCTCGATAAGGTCCTGCATGTGGGCCAAGGCTCCCCGGTCGATGTCAGGAAACAGGCGGATGGTTCCTGCAGAACGTTCTGGGAACGCGCCTTTGTCCTTGTCGTACTCGCCCAGATCCAAAATGTTTCGGAAGGCGTAATAGCGAAACCAGGTCGGATACGGTTCGTTCGGATCTGAAAGATAGTTGATCCATTGGTCGAGAGAGCCTTCCACGTCCTCTACGGCGATGTCGCCGCGCTGCTCTCGCTGTTCTTCTGTGTAACGCATGTTGATGCCGAGTTCCCCTGCCGCGCGTTCTTCCACACGAGTAGCGGCCTGCGCCATCTTTTCCTTCTGAGGACGAACGTATTTGTTCATGACCATTTCCCGTAGCAAGGTCATGGCTCGTGGGCGTTCGGCATCATCCCGTCCTCCCTTCAGTTTTTTCCGCCGCTGCGTTTTTTCTGTATCGAGGACAAGTCGCTCGAGCCGGTCGAGATAGTTCTGGATGCGAACAGTCGGGTCTTGCGGGGCCTTTTCGCCAGTACGAATCTCGGTGCGTTTCACTGCCGAAGCGACCTCCGGGGTGTTATGGAGGTCGTATTTCTTCTTTAGGAATTCTGGGCCAGGGCCGGGGCGTTCGGGCATATGTGGATATCTTGAGTCAAGGTTGCACACAGTCTAACAGGAAAATCATACACCTCCCTCAAGATATTTTCGCGTCGTCTCGTCAAAATCTGAAACAAACTGCTGATCCTGGATAATGCGATATTTCTCGTATTCCTCCTCCGCCAACTTCTTCGCCACCTCTGCGGAGATTTTTCCCGCATCGCGCAGCAGATCGTATTCATTGAAGGCAAGAAACGCATCGAGTTTTTCCGCCCAATCACACATGGTCATCGTCCGTTGTTTCTTCGCTTGCCCTTCGGCGTAATCCAAATACATGGAGACGACACGATTGAGTTCGGTCAGCTCCTTCTCCTCCAGATAATTCTTTGCAACGGCCACATCGGACTTGAGGATCTTCCCTGCAGGGGCGTTCTTCCACGTCGTAAGTCCCATCTTTGGCTTCGCACTATCTGCACGTTCCACGATCAGTTCAGGAGCTGTGTGCCCATGAATCGCGCAGTGCAATTTGTTCTGGACGGTCTTGTAAAACGTAAAAGTCGTTTCGGAAGCCTTGTCGTAATCAATGCTTGCTTGCGCGTAGAGGTCCGTGATCTTTTGATAGAAACGGCGCTCGCTCGCGCGGATCTCCCGGATCTTCTCGAGCAGTTCATCGAAGTAATCCTTCCCGAAGTGCTGTCCGTTCTTAAGGCGTTCGTCATCGATCGCAAACCCCTTTACAACGTATCCACTGAGGGTCTTGGTCGCCCAGATACGAAATTGCGTTGCTTGTTCGGAGTTCACGCGATAGCCAACCGCAATGATCGCGTCCAGACTATAAAACTGCGTTTCATAGGTTTTTCCGTCAGCGGCAGTATGTGCAAAATTTGCACATACTGTTTTTTCGCTCAACTCAGCTTCTTCAAAAATATTGCTTAAGTGCTTCGTAATGACGCTTCTGTCTACGCCAAATAACTCGGCCATCCGCTTCTGCGTAAGCCAGACCGTTTCATCTCGCATGAACACGTCAATCCGCACTGCCCCGTCCGGGCCGGTGTACAAGAGAAAATCGGCACTATTAGGCATGGGGATATCTGGCATACACCATCAGGTATCTATCGAGTATATCGACTTGTGCGCCAAAGGCAACGGCAAAATTTCATCGAAAAAACGGGGCAATGCCCCGTTTCATCGTCCTTTGGCTTAATTGGAGGAAATATCCTTGCGCAAACGGTCCATAACGCGTGCCGCATGCTCCTTGCCCCCAAGACCGAAGGCGAGCCCACCTGCGAGCGCCAGCATCGCCACAAGCCCGGTAAAGAGCGTACGGATGAGGTCTGGAGCAATCTGGAGCTGGACAAGTGCTGCCATGAAGCTGAACACCAGGATGGCCCACTTCGCCATGCCGGAGAGGAATTCCGCGGAGGAAAGCTTCGCGGCTTCCACGGACGACTTCACCACGCCACGGACAAAGTTTCCGAGGAGGATTCCGGCAAGAAGAATAATGACGGCGATGATCACGTTCGGGATGTAGGTGACCACCTGCTTGAGATAATCCGTCACCTGGTCCCAATCGAGAATATCGGTGGCGGCAATCAGGGAGACAATGATGAAGAACCAACGGACCATCCAGGCAAGGAGGATGCCTACGCGCAAGCGGATGCCTACGCGCTCAAGTGTTGCCTTGAGATCTAGCTTCCCCACCAACTCATCGAGACGAAGCACTTCAACCACCTTCAGTACGACGCGGCTGAGCACACCC
Source organism: Candidatus Uhrbacteria bacterium RIFOXYB12_FULL_58_10 (assembly GCA_943354165.1). GTDB lineage: Bacteria > Patescibacteriota > Patescibacteriia > UBA9934 > GWF2-40-263 > CALRBH01. The sequence goes on along the minus strand of CALRBH010000003.1, from coordinate 16,260 downwards.
GCGACTACGAGACCGAGGACGAATACGACGATGGCTCCAGCGACGATCGGCAACGCTTCAATAACGCTCTGCCAAAGGCTGAACAATGAATCACGGAAAACGCTGATCGACGACATCGCGGGTGAGGCCATATAAGTGTGTGGATAAGAATATCCTCTATTCTGAAGCTATTTTACAGGTCGTGGCAAGGTGATGTTTGGGGGCCGGTCGTAGACAGGCTGTGCATAACGTACCGATTCCTTCTTGGCGAGGGCGCCATTTTCTATAAACACAGCCAAAGGAAGGCGTTCCTCGTTTGCCACGGAAAACAGCGGAATGTTGTGAACAAATCCAAACGTATTCACCAAGGTTGTGGAAAGTCGGCTTGAAGTGAACGCTCCGGGGCCAGAGACCACGATCAGTTCCGTGAGATCGGCGGGGTCGATGTTCCAGGCGGCCAACGACTTGGCGATGGTGGAAAGATACTGTTCAGGCGGGGCCGCAACGGTTTTCACCTGAACAACAGAAGACCCGTCCAAGAGGGCTAACTCAAGACGGGTAATATCCTGTCCGCATACGACGAGCGTCATACGACATCAATCGTGTTCACGGTCACAATGTTCTCTGGACGGACAATGGACTGGATGAACCGATCATTCAATTCTCGACGATACTTGAACTCCTCCCGTGACATAAGGGTATAGTTCACTTCGTGACCGAGTTCCTTCTCGAGGGCGGCCACTGTACGCTGAACGTCTTCAACGGACACTGATCCGACGATGAACAAATCCGTTGGCATGTCCGTGCGTTCAATAAAACGACCCGTGAACGCGAGGTAGTCAACGCCTCCGACCTTAGACAGGTCTTGAACAAGACCGTTCTTCAAAAGCAGCTGGACCTTCTTGAACAGCTGGCGCAAATCCTCAAACAAGATAAAGTCTACGTTCACGATGTAATACTTTTTCTTTTCCGAAAGCGCAGCTCCGGTTTTCACAGGCACGTCCCCGACGCGTTCCACCACTAGTCCGAGATCAATAAGGTTCTTGAGCTCGCGGCGGACCGAGTTGAGCTGGGCATCGATTTTACGGGTCAGTTCACGGACAAAGAAGGCGGTTTCCGGGTGCATCAAGAAGAGCCCGAGCAGACGCGCGCGGGTTTTTGAACCAAAGAGATGTTCAAGCTTGAAATCCGGATTCGACACAAATAGGATTGATACGTTGGCTCCCCCGGAATTGTTGCGTATAATCTACACAACGGTACCGGAATCATCAAGAACAACATGGAAATTGAGCTAAAAGCTGGACAATTCACGGATCCACCCCTCGCAGGCAAGGAAGAGGGCCGTATGGTTATCGTCCGACCGCTCGAAGGGCGGATGGGATTCGCGTTTGCGCTTTGTGACGCCCAGGGACGATCCGCCATGGATGCGGAGCGTTTGCGGACCATCATTGAGGAGCACATTGAGCGCCTTGCCGACTCGTTTGGAGAGGACGCACACGCTCAGCACCGGTTTGAACAATTTTTAGCCTCGCTGAACGAGACCATCGCACTCACGGTAAAAAATTCCGAGTGGTCGTTGCCGATCGGCTCCTTTCTTGCCGTGGTCGGCATTGCGGAAGGAGAGACGATGTACCTTTCCGGAAACGGCGATGTGACGGCGATGTTCCTGCATCGCACGCCCCAGCAGCGCTACCAGGTGTTCAACCTGTCACGATCGATCCGAACCGAACAGGCACTTCCCACCTGGGAGAAAGCGTTTGCGGTTGTGCTCGATGGCGAGCTGCACGAAGGCGACGTGCTGTGCGTGGCCAACCGGGATCTCCAGCCCACCATCGACACGGATGAGCTGTGTTCCATTCTCTCCACGCTCCCGCCAACCGGGGCTGCTGCCAAAATCCGCCAATACTTCCCTCCCAAGGGGGGCGTAAGTGTGTTCGTGGTCTGCGCCACCTCCGTCGGAAGCACCTTTGAGACGGCCAAGCCAAGCTCCGAGCGTTCCCTTACCAACCTCCACGACAAACGCGATGAAACCACACGTCTGCTTGAAGATCAGAGTCCTCGTCCGGGAAACGCATTCACCATCATCGGAAACTGGTTGCGCAGCCGAAAGCCAAAGGTCGCCGGCGCCGAACGACCTACGATGCCTGCCCTCCTGCGCAGGGCTGCCAGGATCTCCGGACTCTTCCTTGCCACAAAGACACGCATTGCAAGCATTACGCGGCATGGAAAATCCGTTCTTCCAAAAGGCATTGATAAGGAGACGCGTTATGCCATCTCAGAAGGCGTAAAGGTCCGTGCGGATCGGGCGGCCACAAAGGCGTTCGGATCCTTGCGTAAACTTCCTCCTAGTAGCAAATATCTTCTTGTTGCCGCAGGCGGCGTCGTCTTTGCGCTCATTCTTAGCATCTCCTTCCTCTCCCGTTCCCATGCAACAGCGGAACTTGATGCCACCTATGCCGCGCAAATCGATCAGATCCGAGATTTGCGCGAACAGGCCGCTGCGGCCGTCATTTATCAAGATGAATCCAGAGCACGTGCCCTTTATCAACAGGCATCTGCGCTTACGGAAGTACTTCCTGCAGACACGGAAGAGCGTGGACAATCGGCAAACGAGCTGAAGGTGTCCATTGCCCAGAGCCTTGATGAGCTACGCCGGGCGGTAAATATTCCAGACCCTCCGCTTGTCACCGACCTGGCCGTCCTCGGGGTCACCGATGCCCGTACGTTAATTTCTAAGGATGGACTTCTTTATGTCCTCTCGGCAGACAAGCATGTCTTCCGCATAGATCCGGCGGCAAAGAAGGCGGAGCCGATCATCGCCGCGATTGGCGAAGTAGGAAGCGCTCGCGAGGCTGCGTTGGACGCGGACCGCATCTTATTCCTCGACGACCGACCAGGCCTCTCGCGATTCGATTTCAAAGACAACGGCCTTCATGTCTCAGACCTCCTTCCTGCGGCAGGAACATCATGGAACGATCTCACGATTTACGCGGACAAACTCTATCTCCTGGAAACCAATGGAACGGACGGACAGATCCAACGGTTCGCCCGCGCCGGCAGTGGATGGAGCGCGCCAAGCCCGTGGATTCGTTCAAAAGCCGTAACCCTCGAAAAGGCCAGGTCGTTTGCCATCGACGCCACCGTCTTCATCCTCACAGGCTCGGACGTCGTCCGGTTCTCGAGCGGTGGGCAGATGGGATGGAAGCCGAGTGTGGTGGATCCACCCCTGTCCTCCGGAACCGATATTTGGACCGACGTCTCAAGTACCTGGCTTTATGTCCTTGAGCCCGCGCAGAAGCGTCTGCTGATCTATACCAAGGAATCCGGAACGTTTACCTCACAAATCGTCTCTCCCACGTTTGAAAACGCGCTTGATGTGATCATTGATGAAGCAACAAAAACTGCCTATATCCTCTCCGGAACAAAGCTTTACGCCGTCCGCCTGAGCCACTTATAGCGATAAACGACAAACGAAAAACGACAAAGGTTTTACCCTTTGTCGTTTCTGTCTTTTTTTGTCGTTTGTCGTTTTTTATTTGTCGTTTACTTCAATGTAACTGTAGCACCAGCTTCCTCGAGCTTCTTCTTCATTTCCTCAGCTTCAGCCTTCGCGACACCCGTCTTCACAGCCTTTGGAGCTGCGTCCACGATGTCCTTGGCTTCCTTGAGGCCGAGACCGGTGATTTCGCGCACAGCCTTGATCACATTGATCTTAGCGGCACCTGCAGCGGTGAGTTCAACGTCGAAGATAGACTTCTCTTCCGCAACAGCCGCGCCACCGCCAGCTGCAGCCATCATGACTGGAGCGGCCGCGGAAACGCCGAACTTGTCTTCAAGCACCTTCACGAGCTCAGCGAGGTCGAGCACGGACATCTTTTCCACTTCAGAAACGATGCTGGCGAACTTGGCTGGAACTTCCTTCTTGATTTCGTCGGACATATTTGGATAGTTAGTTAGTAGATAGTAGTTAGTAGATAGTAGTCGGCAGTTCGTGGGTTAAACCCTACTTACTACTAACTACTTTCTACTTACTGCGCTAAACCGCAGCTGGTTCCTTCGATACCCGTACAGCCTCGAGAATGCGGACAAAGCTGGAAATCGGGGCGTTCAGCGTGCCGACCACGTGGCCGAGCTGGTGATGCTTGCTCACGAGTTTCGCGAGCGAGACGACGGCCGGTCCGTCGATGAACTTCCCTTCCACGAATCCTCCCACGATCTTGATCGCGTCGCGGCCCTTCGCAAAGTCAGCGATGAGCTTGGCGGCGGCGACTTCGTCTTCCGTCCCCACGGCGGAGAGGATGCTGCCGTCGAGAGCGTCCTTGGACACTTCGATGCCGGCGTCCTTCAGCGCGCGCACCAGGAGGGTCTTCTTCGCAAGCGTCAGGGAAACCCCGGACTCGCGACCCTTGGCACGGAGGGCGTCTGCATCCGTCATGGTGTATCCAGAAATACTGGTAAACACCGCGGACTTCATGGAGCGGAACATGTCAGTGATCCCACTCATGGTAGCCGCTTTCTGTGCTCGGCTTTTGGCCATAGAAACACGGACGTTAATAAAAAATTCTGCCAACCAAAATGTCGCAGAAGAGATGATGTGCCTCGACGAGACTTCTGGAGATCCTTCGCTTTCGCTCAGGACCTTCGGCTCGTTTTCTGCGGCTATTCGATTGATGGGAAGAGGATATCAGGCCGGGTTGGGGGCGTCAAGACTCATCAAGACGCCCGTCAAATGGGTTTATTTGGATTCCCCGATCATCGTCCCAAAAAACTTCCTTCCAGAAAGGAGCGCATCGAGATTTTCGAGCTTGGTGCCGTTGGCGAGAACCACCTGCAATTTCGACGCATGGGCCAGCTTCGACGCGACTGGATCGAAAGGAACATTCATCCCCGGATCCCACTTGCTTCCCACCATCTTCCGGAACTTCGGCCAATCGATCTCACAGATAGGTTCGGCGGCGGGGTTCTTCTTTGGATCCTCGGTGTAGAGGTAATCGACGTTTGAAAGGTTCACGACCATACGGGCTCCAAGTCGTTTCGCCAGGCGAACGGCGACGTAATCGGTGGACCAACCAGGTTTCCAGCCGGCGCCGACGAGAACTGGTTCCTTCCATTTCTTTGGAATGCGCGTCGGATCTTTTACGACGACTGGGTGGGCAAGCCGACGGAACACGGTGCGCAACAGGTGCGCGTTCAATCGCGTGGCGTGAATCCCGATCCAGTCGAGGTCGTCGCGCGTAAGGGAGCCAATGTCCTTTGCCGCCGCCTGGTACTGCCTTGCCGCCGCTCCCCCGCCGACGACGATGACGAATTTCCAGCCGCGGTGGATGTGGCGTTCCAGCAGCTTCTTGAAACCCTTAATGAAGGCTGTATCGATTCCGCTTTGCGGTGCCAAGATCGAACCACCTACTGAGAGCACCATCACAGGTTGTTTCTCAATCTTCATAGTCTGGGGAAGAAAAACCCCGCCAACGGCGGGGGATGAAATTTATGTTTCCTTCGCTTGTTTGAGTAAGGAGTTGGTCGCGAGGCTGACCACCCAGAGAAGGAGTGCGGCGATAAGCGCCGGAACGAATCCTTCCACCGTGAATCCCTTCACGACCGTGCTCACGAGCCACACCATGAGCGCGTTAATGACGAATGCGAACAGGCCAAGGGTCACGACCGTGACCGGCAAGGTGAGGACGAAAAGAATCGGGCGGATGAGCGCGTTCACGAGGCCGAGAACAAGAGCGGCAACGAGCGCCGTGTAGAGCGAGGCGACCTCGATCCCTGGCACCACGTTTGCAATCACGAGAATCGCGAGCGCGTTGATGACCCATCGAAAGACTAACTGCATACTACGCGGGGGTTACGGTGTACTTAAGGCGAATCTCTTTGACTTTGGTTTCCACCTCCGTGAGCTTTTCGCGACAGGCGCTCGCAAGCTCAAGGCCGCGCTCAAACTTCTTGAGCCCTTCCTCGAGATCCGCGTCCCCGCGCTCAAACCATTCCGTAATGGCTTCAAGCTCCTCAAAGGCTTTGGCGAAATGCAATGGTTTTTTGGCCATACTAGAACAATTTCGTTTTCCCCTTGCCTTCCACCCTCTGGACTTCCGCCTCAAAGCTTCCTTCGGCCAATTGTACAGAAATATCGGATCCGATGTCGAGGGCGCCCGTATCGCGGACGATTCCCTTGCCGGAACGTACGATCGCGTATCCGCGTTCGAGAACGCGCTCCGGACTTACGGAACGCAGCACGCGCTCGCTCGCGAGCAGACGTTCGCTCACGCGCGGAAGGAACCGGCTGAAGCTGGCTTCGAAACTGCCCGTCACTTGCGAGAAGCGAAGCGCCTTCCCTTGCACAAGAAGTTCCGCGCTCGCCGACAGCCGTTCGATAGGCCGGCGCATCCGGTCAATCATTTCGCGCATGCGGTCCTCGAACAGACGTTCGGTCATCGCGATCTCGTAGCCGACGTCCTCGCGGCTTGGGACCACGCGCTCGGCCGCGTTGCTCGGCGTAGACGCGCGCACGTCCGCGACGAAATCACAGAGCGACTCGTCGCGTTCGTGGCCGACACCGCACACAACAGGCACCGCGCTTCCGTATACCGCACGCGCCACAGCTTCATCATTGAACGCATGGAGATCCTCAAGCCCGCCGCCGCCGCGAATGAGGACGAGCGCATCAGGGCGATCCTCCGGAGCGAGCGCGTTGAAGTACTGAAAGGCTTCGATGATCTCGTGAACCGCTTCCTTTCCCTGCACATGAACGGACACGTGCATCACTTCCGCCCCTCCCCACCGGTTATTCACAATGCGCAAAAAGTCGCCGTATGCGGCGGCATCCCGGCTTGTAATGAGCCCGATGCGCTCGGGAAAGCGCGGGAGCTGGCGCTTGCGCGAAGGATCGAAGAGTCCCTCATCAACGAGCTTTTTCTTGAGCGCCTCATACGCCCGGCGCAGCGCGCCTTCGCCCACCAGCTCGAGCGATTGCACATTGAGCTTCAATGTCCCGAACCGTTCGTACACTTTCGGGGCTCCCGTCACGCGCACGCGCATCCCGTCCTCGACCTTATGCGGAAGCTGCCAGGCGGTCATGAAACATTTGAGTACGGCCTGCGCGAGTTCATCCTTCAAATCGAAGCTCACCCATTTTCCCTGCGCGACGCGAAAATCCGAGACTTCACCCTCGATGGAAAACTCAAATGCCGCCGCTTCGCGCAGGCGGTCGTTTACTAGTTCGAGATATTGGCCTACGGAGAGAACCGCTGGGTCGGGCATATGCGAAACGCAGTTAGTAGATAGTAGTAAGTAGTTAGTAGGATTTTCGTCGACTAACTCTACTAACTACTATCTACTTACTACTAACTATTTCTTTTCTAGAACGATCACCACCCTTCCTCCCTTCTGAATATCCTCCGCATTCCAGTCGTGAATGGCATTCATGACGGTGTCGAAGGAGTAGACGAACCCTTCCCCGCGTCTTGTCCCTGGATCGTTTGTAATGAATCCGTCCTTGGTATACCCGCGCAGAACAATCATGTGATAGATGGGGCCGGGTGGCGTGAAGTACGGATTCCCAAGCTCTTGTCCTGCGGCCGGCACGATGACAGGCCTCCCAGCGGCAAGCTCCTTCTTGATCTCCTCAAGCGTCGGGTCAACAAGAAGACGTGACGTGAGGGCGTACTGTCGTTTTGCAAACAAGGCCGTTTCCCTCGCTGTCGTGTCCTCAAAATATCCAAACAGCGATTCCTGCAGCTTCACAAGTTTCTGGAGTTCGTCTTCCGCCGCCTGTTCGCTCGTCGCACCCGGCTTCACGCCCTTGTAGTAGAGAGCGACCATGTATACGGACGCTTCCTCGCAGGTTTCCTCATGGGTTTCATCCCAGTTGGCGAACGGGGCTTGGACGATAAATGGAACCGCAAGGTTGATTTCGGATGGAAGAGCGGGCGTAGGAGTGGGCGTAGGAGCAGGTGTTGGGGCTGGAGCAGGAGTTGGAGGTGGAGGTGGAGTTGGAACGGGGACAGAAATCGGAGGAGGATTTTTGACCTCCTCAAAACTCACCGCGGGGGGAAGTGGTGTTTTCGCCGCTTCATTGGCCGCATCGATCAAAGCTCCGCGCTTCATCCAGCCGATAACGCAAACAGCAATAATGACCGGGACAACCAGCCAAATTTTATTAACGGATCGGTTTCGGCGCATAAGGATAGGAGGGAATGGATTCGCAACGCCCCTCGCGTCCATACGTGTTACACACGTAACCCGATGGACACTGGGATGCCTTCGTACAGGAGCAGTACATACGGCGAACCTCGCGACAATTAGGTTCATTTCTCAGAAAGAAACAGGGGATTCCCCAGTCACAGGCGTCCGTCACGCTTGGGATACTCACACATTCTGAGCCGCGTTCATACGCGACGGCACCTCCAGCAGCTTGGCATGCTTCTGCGGTTGGAACAACCGCATTCACCGGCGCAGCGACGGGAAGCTCATCGAGCGGCACGGTCGGAATCACGGCGGAGCGATTCAGTGCAACTGTAACCGCTGTGATGATCACAACAAAGCAGAGAACGAAAAAGGCGAGGAGGCGATGATCTTCTCTCATACGGCGTTTTTTACGAGCCAATCCTTCACGAGCTTGGTCGCACGCACATCATCCTCATTATACTCAACGATCTTGCGCTTGAGTTCCGGATCCTTCTTGACGAGGTAATTTTCAAACCATACGACCGAGTTCGCCCCCGAGGCGTCATCGCTTCGCCACTTGAACCCCAGATAAGCCGCAATGTCTTTCAGGGAATAAAACGACAATGGGAAGATCACCACCGGACGCAGCGATTGGTTTACATCGATGAGGTTCCGCTCCACGACCTCTCGGACGATGGAAGACGAACCGAATTTCTTGATGAGCTTCTTCAGGACATCGACCTCAAAGGAGCCATAATGATAAATGGGCGCGTCGTGATACGACTCGAGGAGCGTGCAGATCTCGCGCCAGGCCTGCTCGAGGCCGGCTTCGTCCTTGGCGAAGATCGATTGGTACGTTTCCTTTCCGCGTTCGCAAATGAGGAAGCCGTACAGGTAATCGAAGTCGCGCAGCGGGTCGCTTTCGATGTCGAAGTAGAGCTCGACGTTTGCCTTTGGAAATTCAATGCGGCCCTTGATGGTGTGTTTTCCGTCACGAATGGCGACGGCTTGATCACGGATGGTGAGCAATCTGTCAGGACGCAGGTCCGGACATTTATTTTCGAGATCCACGATGGAACGCTTGGCAACGTCGTCGATCGTTTTGATCCCCGCCTCCTGAAGCCGCGCCACTTCCTCACGCCACACGCGATTCAAAAGCGAAATGTCGTTGCACGCGAGTGATTCCCCACGGCACTCCATAAACCACGGAGACTGCTTGCACCCGGACGTGGAAAAATGTGGCGGCTTCTGACCCGCAAGAATGCGTTCAATCTCGTCGAGCGTCAGACGAAACTCCGCTTCGAACGTCTCGATCTCATACGGGATCGCTTCGTTATCCGGCGTGATCACGTATCCACGGTACGGCTTTATTCCCTGCACGCGTTGGAGCAGTTCGGCATAGAAGCAGCCCTGAAACTTATACTCGTCGCGCACGTCGCGCATGCGCTTGATATCCGCGGCTACGTAGTACCAGCCGCCAAGATGCGACGCCCCCTCTACGCGCTCGAGCACGTCGGGATGGCCAACCCAGTGCCCATGAATGAGCACGCCGCGATAAATAGTCTCTCTCCCCTCGCGCATGAATGCGAGGGTTTGCTTGAAGGCTGACTCTGGATCCTCCGCCATAACCTCGGCGAGGTCGGGCTTGTGCGCGAGAAGCGCACGCTGTTTTTCCTCAATAAGCCCTTCGTTCACGAGCTCCGCAAGCAGCGGATCGTGTGGGTTCTTCGCATCCGCATGCGCGTCAAAATAGACCCAATGCGGGCATTTTAGGTACTGATAAAACGTCTGCTCAGTAAGAAGACGGGGCATGGGGGGTATTATACTACGGAACGTACCTTGCCGGCTCGTACACGTTGCGCGCATTCCAAATCATCCAGCCTGATGCCCCCGCGTCCCGTACCGCTTTGATCTGTGCCTCGATGCGCGCGGCGGTATAGATGGCACCAATGTCGAAGTCTTGGATCCAAGGGCGCGTATGCGAACGGCTTTCCGATTCCGGAATCCCCAGTTCTTTTAAGAGGATCGCCGCACCGGAGTCGAATGAATGTTTTGGGACCTCGTAAGGAAATAGGGCGGGATTCTTGTACCCCATAAATCCGTTTGCATAGTGCGATGGATAGGTCATCGGCGAAACCCAATCGGCTTCCGGATAGACATCGATGAGACGCTGACCGATGTTGAAATCATCATTCGTTTCGTACGTCATGCCGAAGACGTCGAACGAGACGGGGATCTTGTCCGCCTTCATCGCACCTCCGACGGTCTTGAAAAACTCCTGCATCACCGCAACCTTCGTCTTCTTCCCGTCATAGACAGGATAGCGGATGGAAGAGAGCTTTCCGTCGGAAGCAAACCGGACGTAGTCGAACTGCACCTCGTCGAACCCGCGCGCATAGGCTTCCTTCCCCAAGGCGACGGCGTATTCCGCCACGTCCGCGGCCGCAGGATCCACCCAGGCCGCCCCCGTGTTGTCGCGCCACAGCGAACCGCCCGCGTAATGAAAGGCAAGGTCCGGATGAATGGCCGCATACGCAGAATCGCGCATGACGGCAATTCTTGCGATGCGATAAATCCCCTGCGCCTTTAAGTTAAGGAGAAGCGCCTCAAGGTCCTTGATCGCCGGTTTTGCCATCGCATAGGGAGCGAGCGAAACGTCATTGGGAGCGAATGCCAGCTGGCCGTTGTCCATCTTGAGATCGATGACGGCCGCATTCAGACCGGTCTGCGTCATGTACGCAAGGAGCTCATCCGCCCGCTTGGTTCCGGCCGTTTGGCCGGTCCAATAGATTCCACGCACCTCTTCCGGCGTGGGGAGATGGAGAGGTTCGGCGTGCGTGGGCTCGGGAGTGATCGCCATCGGCTCAGGGAACGGCGACGATGGAGCGCAACCGGCTCCGAGCAGGACAAGCGAAAACAAAACAAAAATGAGGGGCGCTTTCATACGCCCCTCACCTTAGCACATTACTTCTTCGCTTCCACGGTGACGGCGGTCATCTTGTCGCCGACGACAATCTTATCCACCGTCTCGAGTCCGCTCACCACCTTGCCGAAAATGGTGTAGTTCTTGGGGAGCGGTGTGTCCTTCAGCATGATAAAGAATTGAGAACCGTTGGTGCTTGGGCCAGAATTTGCCATGGCGAGGATACCGCGTTCGTAACGATAGGAATCTGTCAGCTCATCGGCGAACCGATAGCCTGGACCGCCGGTCCCGTTCCCCTTAGGGTCCCCGCCCTGAATGACGAAGCCTTCCTCGCGGCGGTGGAAGGTGAGGTTGTTATAGAAACCCTTCTCCGTGAGGTAAATAAAATTGGAGACGGCGAGCGGCGCGGTCTTAGGATAAAGTTCGAGGACAATGTCGCCCTTCGCGGTAGAAATGCGTACAAGCTTTCCCGTAATCTGGTCGTCTGGCAGCTTTCCTGGGTTCGAAAGAGTGGTCGTGGGATTCACAGAAGGAGATGGGTTAGTGGCCGCAGGAGTTGAAGGAGCTGCCGACGGAGTTGGCGGCACCTGCGAAGCTGGGACACATCCTGCCCCAAGAAGGATTAAGGCCGCAAGAGCGATGGATTTACGCATAGGGAAAAGTTAAGGAGAGATTAATATACCAGAGGATCACTCGTAGGCGAAACGGCTAAGGGAGCAAAGGTCGGACAGCCGTCCCCGATCTGCCATCGGACCATCATCCGATAGGCCGCCTGCGGGAGAGGGACTTCCTGCGAGGAAACCGTGGAAGTCTTCCCTGAAACAAAACGACCGTTGCATCCGCCACGGACAAAATGCTCGCCAAGAAGAATGAACTCGTCGTCTGCAAATGCCACCGCATCCGTCGCTTCGAATCCCACCGCCCCCGGTGGCGCTCCCGTGAGGAGCGAGGAGAGAACCGCGGCGCGCTCACGTGGCACCGAAAGCGCCGGGCGCACGCCGAACCCATAGGCCGTTGCGGAAGGAATAGCTGTCGCCTCCAATACGCCTTCCGTACGGTCGGACGAGGCCGCGAGCGGGCGCCAGGCGAGGATTGCCTCGTCAAAGGCAAACAGCGTGTCGCCGTCCTGGGTGCGCATGCGAACCACGAACGATGAAGGCAACGCTCCTCCGCCCAATACGACCCCATACACGGGGATGCCGATCACATGATGTGGCTGAAGCACTCCGTCACGTTCCGTGATCACAATGGGTAAGGTCGGATTCGCAATTCCACGCACTTCAAACCGTCCGTCTTCGGACACGGCCGTACGCACATCCGGTTCAGGAACCAATACAACAAACGCCGTCGCGAGGCCGATCACGACACTGAACGCAAACGGCATGAGGATACGGGAGGACTTCATGCGGCGTGATGCGCTTTGTGCGCTATAAGCGCGGCCGTCGCCCGATCGTGCTCAACACGGCAGACGGGATCCACTGCGCACTTGGCGACCGTGAGGGCGGCGCGCTGTTCGCCGATGCGCTCCTCGTAGACGAGCTCTTCATCGTGCTCCTCCTCGGCATCCTGAAATATCGCCGTAATGACGGCGCCGATGACAGTAAGGCCGATGGCAGCGAGAAGCCACAGGAAGATCATGGGGACAGTATAACAAATCTAATACGTCCCCGTCGCAATGAGCATAAACGTATCCGTATAGTCGGTATGCGCAGGAGTCACAGGAGTCGCGTTCACGTTCACGGAGATGCGGGCGCGTCCGCTGTCGATTGGGTCAGTGGAGGTGGTAAGGATGGAGGCGTCAGAGGTGGTGAGGGCCTTGATGTCGTTGGTTGTGCCGTTCGCGGTACAAGTACCTGCTGTATATGTTCCAGCTTTCGCAAGGGTGCCGGCCGTCTGGGTCACGGAGACGACGCACAGACCGAAGTTGGCCGTTCCGGAGGACATGGCAGCGGCGGAGTTTGGAATGGTATCTGTAGGAGTACTGGAGCTCTTAAGCCCATCGGATCCATTCGTATTCCTGATCGTGATAATTGCTCCGGAGGAGGCATTAGTACTTATATCGATCCAGATGCTCTTGAAAGTGGTTCCGGAGGAAGAGACGGTTCCTGGAGTGAGGGAGCCGAAGTCGATGGAGTATGGAGCTCCTGTTTCTGCGTCCGTGATGGAAAGATCAATGTCGAAGGTGAGGGTCTGGTCCACATTCGCCGTCAGATTGACGGAGTCATCATCCACAATAGTAATGGATCCTTCCCCGGAGTCATTGGCCCAGGTGATGACATAGGTCCCCGGCGTGGAGTGAAGGGTGATCTTGGATCCCGACAGAGTGACCGTACCGATACAGCCGGTCTTCGTGGCCGTCAGGGTCGTGCCGGTGAACCCGAAGGAGGCTACGGTTCCTCCGCCGGAACAGGTGCCGGAGGTGAACGCCTGGGTGACGGTGAATCCTGCAGGGAAGGTCACGATGAGCGGAGCGGTGTCCGGGCCCGTGACGGCGAAGGAGAGGGCGAAGTCGATGTTGGCTGTGCCGGCCTTGAGACGGGACAGGGTCATGGTCCCTGCGGTGGTAAAGGAACCGACGGTGAAGGTGCTGTCGGAGTTGGTGGTCTGCGAAGCCGTGTCCCGGGCCGCGGCACGGATGGTATGAGAGCCGTCGGCGAGACTTGGACCGAGGACAATGGAACAGGTGGCCGGAGACTGGGCGGGAGAGAAGGTACAGGTCTTGATGATGTTCGTGGGATCCGTGGTGCCGTCCTGGTACAGCTGGATGCGGTTCACGCCGTTGGCGTCGGTGGCGGTGGCGGAAATCGTTGTCGTTTGGTTTACGTTGGGGGTGGATGGGGAGGCGTTCACGGCGACGGAGAAGACGGGGGCGGGGTCGGTGTTGATGATAGAAAGCGAACCGGCAGACCCGGCAAGGGAATCGTCTGCTCCACTTCCCCCTGCAGCAATGACCGTATTATTGGATCCGCCTATCGTATCGGCACTTGCATCCATGAGGCATGAGCCGGACGTGGAATTCGTCGAAAACTGTACAGCAACACGTCCACCACCACCGCCGCCGCCTGGATATCCCTGACTTGCCCCATTCCCTCCTGTCGCGGTGAGGACGGGGAATGAAGAGCAGGTGTAGGTGCTTGTTGTGATGTTAATCGCACCGCCCGCGCCACCACCGCCGCCGACGGGAGTATAAGAGGTTGCAGTTGATCCGTTAGCGCTTATCAAGCCGTTGTGCGTGAACGTTCCGGAAATCGAAAGGCGCACAAGGCCTCCGCCGCGACCGCCCGCACTAGGATCACCGCCACCAGCTCCAAAGAGAACCGGCGTTGTGGTCGAGTCATAGGCAACTCCACCCGCACCGCCACCAGCAGTTCCACCACCAGCTCCACCGTGGCCGCCTCCAGTACCTCCGTAGTATTGGACCCCCGCCCCCGTTGCGCCCCCTCCGCCACAGACATTAGAACTATTCACTCCAACGGCTGCGGCACATCCCTTCCCATTCGCGTTGATGGATGTGCCAGAGGCAACCGTGAGATCAGCAAGCGCGAGCCAAACAACATTGGTATTCACGGCCGTGGTTCCTGAGAGCGTTACGCTTGGTCCACCTGAGATCGTGAAAAACTTCTCCACAGGAAGAGACATGGTGAAACTAGGCATGGTGACGGTCCCGGAGGTCGAAATCACATCAAACGATATGATGCCGCTCGCCGCGCAAGCGAGCGTTCCCGCCAACGTGACGGTCGTGGCCGAGATGGAGGGGGATGTATCAGTCGACGGGTCGCAATACTGGTTCGTAGCGGAAGAATCGACGTTCCAGGTCGTCTCGTTGAAGTCGGTGGAATAGGTGAAGCCGTGGAAGATATCCACGCGGGAGGTTGCGGTGTTCTTCAGATAGACCGTCCCCTTCGCGCCGGGCCCGCCGCTATTAGGTGTGGTTGTTCCGCCGCTTGCTGTGAAATCATCGCTGTCGAACGACATGGTGCCGCCAGTGTAGGTGATGGCAATGCGGCCTGCACCGCCGGCTCCTTGACCGTCGCCGTTGGCGTTCCCGCCGTTCACGGAAAAGCGGGTACCGGCGCTGTTGGTACTGTTCGCGGAAGCGGTTGTGATATAAATCGAACCACCCGCGCCGCCGGCCGGACCATTAGTGACGACCGCACCAGCTGCACCAGCTGCAGTAATAAGGCCGTTGTGTGTGAATGTACCTGCAATATTTAATCTCACGACACCGCCGCCCGCACCCGAAGTGCCAGCATTGCCTCCGCCTCCACCAGAAGCACCAAACAGGACTGGGGCTGTCGCGGAATCATAGGTAGCGCCGCCACCGGAAGTGGCACCTGAAGATGCGTTTCCGCCTGTGCCGCCGTGACCGCCGCCGGCTCCACCACCTCCGCCCACGCCACCTCCGCGACCCTGTCCCGTTCCTCCGCTCGTACAAATATTGGACGTATCCGGGCCCATCCCTGTAGTTCCGCTCCCTACGCCGGTGCAGCCTTTTCCCGTTGCCGCGATCGAGGCGCCCGAAGCAATGTCCAGGTTGGTGAGTGCGGTCCACTGCACATTCCCGTTCACCGCTGTGGTGCCGGCAAGGGTGATGGCGATGGCATCGTCGATCGTAAACAGGCCGACCGCCGCGACCGAGATGGTGCTGTTGGTCCACGTCTGGTTATTCCCTGCAGGGATATCGATGGAAAGTAATGCGCCCTGTTTCGTCAGGGCAATCGTGCTTCCGCTGCCCAAGGAAAATGCCGTATCGCCGTCCAGGGTCATGGCGCCATTCACGGTCATTGATGAGGAGGCGGCGATGGTCAGTGTATTCGGGGTGGACCAGTTAAAACTGGTGATGGAGGGAGTGCAAGAAAGCGTTCCATTGAATGTGAGGTTTGTCGCGGTCACGGACGGGGTTGCACCGCCTCCGAGCCCAAGGTCACAATACTGATTGGTTGCGGAGGTATCGACATTCCAGGTCGTCTCGTTGAAATCCGTGTCGGCATAGGTGAAGCCGTGGAAGATATCCACGCGGGAGGTTGCGGTGTTCTTCAGATAGACCGTCCCCTTCGCGCCGGGTCCGCCGCTATTAGGTGTGGTTGTTCCGCCGCTTGCTGTGAAATCATCGCTGTCGAACGACATGGTGCCGCCAGTGTAGGTGATGGCAATGCGGCCTGCACCGCCGGCTCCTTGACCGTCGCCGTTGG
>CALRBH010000002.1 GCA_943354165.1 Candidatus Uhrbacteria bacterium RIFOXYB12_FULL_58_10 | reverse complement strand
TCTTGATGCTATCCAGACTCGCTTTACTAAGGTAGATACTTCCATCGAAGATCTCGCCCTAGCAACACAGATGGGGTTCGAGGCCGTGGACAAACGGTTCGATGCGATGGATGTCCGGTACGATTCTCTTGAGGGAAAGTTTGATGGCCTGATTCACAGAATGGATTCCTTCGAAAGTCGGATGGACCGCCGACATGCGGATTTCATGGAATGGATGCGCATCCACACCATGAGGGCTTCCGACATGTACGATCGTACCGATCGACTGGAAGGCCGCATCTCGCGACTAGAGGCATAAACCAAATAGAAAACTCCCCGCCTGATCAGCGGGGAGTTTTTTGTCTTACTTCCAGCTTACAAGGATCATCGACATGACCGCGACGGCCGCGAGGATGTTCCCGGCGTTGATCGCATAATGTTTCACTGACTTCCTTATTTGCTCTTTGCCGCTTTGTCCTTTGCGTTTTCCGTATTGGTGGGCTGGGTGGGATTCGAACCCACACGGCCTTTCAGCCCGGGGATTTTAAGTCCCCTGCGTATACCATTCCGCCACCAGCCCAGGCCGCGAGCGTAGCCTATTTTTTTCCTCTCTTCAAGAAGGAGTCAGACATAACTTCTATTTTCGCTCACAAACAAAAACTCCCATGTAGAACATGAGAGGTTTTGTGGAGCGGGAAACGGGGATCGAACCCGCGGCCTACTCGTTGGCAACGAGTCGCTCTACCACTGAGCTATTCCCGCAAAAATGTGGTGCTATTTGCCAGCCTTCGCGCTGGCTACGGCTGGTCCACCGAAGCTCCCTTTTGGAGCGTAGGTGGAAACGGGCGAATCCTAACATGGGTTTATCCGATATGCAACTACCCGTCTTGACTAAAACCTTCAATAGGTACAACTTTACTAAGGACTGGTTCAAACGTGTTGATGCTAGGCTTTATCCATTCTCCCCCTTTGGGTAGAACCAGGCTTCACGTAGTCCTTCCAGTCTGGCCCTGCTGTGTTCTACAGCAGGGTTCTTTTTTTCTGTCCCTTGCCCGACAGCTGCCGGGCTTGCCCCTCCCCTCGTCTCCCGACATAATGCCCTCAATATGATCGAGCGAGACCAACCAATCGAACCTGGAGTGGTGGAACCGCAAGCGGCGGAGCCTGAACAGCAGTTCGAGGCTGGATTGCGGCCGCAGCGGCTGGATGAGTTCGTGGGGCAGCAGAACCTCAAGGACAACCTGAACGTGTTGATCGCCGCCGCTAAACATCGCGAAGAGCCCGTGGAACACGTTCTCCTGTACGGAAACCCTGGACTAGGGAAAACCACACTCGCCCATGTGATTGCCCGCGAGATGGGGGCAAATCTCAGGATCACGAGCGGACCAGCGCTTGAACGCGTTGGCGACCTCGCGGCGATTCTTTCGAATCTAGGAAAAGGCGACGTGCTGTTCATCGACGAGATTCACAGAATGAATAAGACCATCGAAGAAGTGTTGTACCCGGCGATGGAGGATTACGCCCTAGACCTCGTGGTCGGCAAAGGCCCGACGGCGCGTACGCTGCGACTCGCACTCGAAAAGTTTACGATCATTGGCGCGACGACGCGGCTTTCCATGCTCTCTGCCCCGCTTCGCGATCGATTCGGCGCGACGTATCACCTAAATTTCTACGAAGAAGGCGATATCCACCAGATTCTCACGCGATCGGCACGGTTGTTGAACGTCGAAGCGGACACGGACGCCATCCAGTTGCTTTCGACTCGTGCTCGAAGGACTCCACGCATCGCCAATCGTTTACTTCGCCGTGTCCGCGATGTCGCGCAGGTGAAAGGCGATGGGCGTGTGACTAGCGCGAGTGCGCAGGAAGGGCTCACGATGCTCGAGGTGGACGCGCTCGGCCTCGATCGAGTTGATCGATACTTACTTTCTACGATCATTGAAAAGTTCCGCGGCGGGCCGGTTGGACTATCGACGTTAGCGGCATCGACCCAGGAGGAGTTGGAGACGATCGAAGACGTTCATGAGCCGTACCTCATCCAGGTTGGCATGCTCGCACGGACTCCACGTGGCCGCGTGGTGACGGATCTCGCCTATAAGCACCTCGGGCTCGACGGAACCGCACCGACGCTCCTTTAGCGTGATATACTGTTCACAATATGGACCTTAGCTTCCCCCTTCTCTACCTGCTCATCCCGTACGTCGGCTTTCTCTTAGTGATTGCGATGTACAGCGTGTTTACCTTCTATCACCTCGTACGATTCGGGGTGAAAGGGCCGGCGTTTTTCATCGTAATGGGTGTATTTCTCGCCGGATCACTCATCCTTACGATGGGATCGGTCGCTTCCCTCGCCCAGTTTGATTGGACCACGCCCGTAAACCTGTCGTCGATCCTTCAAGTGCCTTCGGCATCAAATCTCGGTCTATGATGAACCTCAAGATGCTGCCAAACCAGCAGCCGGACGAGAACGTCGTCCTGTTCCTGCGACGCCATTGGTTTGCCTGGGCGAAACTCATCGTGTCGTTCACCGTCATGACCATGGTCCCCCTGGTATCGGCGATCATCTTCTGGGACAAGTTATCTCCCTGGATGTCGCATCCGGTGGTCGGGCCAATTCTCTCCATGGTCGCTTCCATCTACCTGCTCGGCATCTGGCTCGTGACCTTCCTCGAGTTTACGGACTACTACCTCGACGTCTGGATCGTGACCACAGAGCGCGTCATGAACATCGAGCAGAACGGCCTCTTCAAGCGCACCATGTCGGAAATGCATCTCGCAAACATTCAGGACGTGACCAGCGAGGTAAACGGCATGATTCCCACCTTCTTCAAATACGGACAGGTTCACATCCAAACCTCCGCGGAAAAACTCAGGTTCGAATTCAAAAATATCGCAAATCCGGATCAGGTAAAAGAAACGATCATTCGACTGGTGGATGAGGACAAGAAACGGCACGGCGATATCGGAGGAGCCATGAAACAAGCGGAACCAATGAAAAAACCGGCCTAATGGCCGGTTTTCGTTTAGAGCTCATTCAGCGCCGACCGGGATCTTTCGCAGGTCTACATTGGTGATGCCGAGCGAGAGGAACCGCATGATCTGGTAGGCCGCATCGCCGTTTGTCATGTAGTAGCGGCGATTGTCGGCTGGGTTCACGTACCAAGCTTCTCCTTTAGACTCTACCTGCAGAAGAATCTTGCCAGCAAGGCGTTTTGCGAGGGCTGGATCAGATACGATCTTCCCTGCGCCTGTCGGAGAATTTCCAGACTTCACCTCTTCGCCGTCCTTGAATCCGTCATCGTCGGAGTCTGGATCGTCGAGTTTGGTTCCCAAGGCTTCTTCGATCTTATCCGAAAGCCCGTCAGCGTCCGTATCCTTCTCGGCGAACCGTGATTCGAGCCCGATGGGAATCTTCATGAGGTCCGCGTTCTTGATCCCAAGCCCGAACTTCCTCAAGGCTTGATAGGCAGACGAACCGTCACGCAGGTAATACTTTTCTCCATCCGTTGGGGCCACATACCACGCCTCTCCGCTTCCCTGCACCTGAAGCAGAATGCGACCCAAGAGTCGTGCGACGAGCGCAGTATCTGTTTTCACAAACAGCTGTGTCTCACGTGCATTCACTTCCAGGGTTACTGGGTCCGTTGTTCCTGAATCCTCCGTTGAGATCACTGGTTCTGGCGTCTGAATAGATGGTTCTGGTTCAGCTACCTCCGGGATTGGAGCAGGAGGTACCACGGTTGTGGCACTCGCGCCGAACCGCACCGCTGGACCCTTTAACGGAATCCCGGAAAGCACTGCTCCTGGTGCTAATACTAATTCTGTTACTTCAACGGACACAGGGCTCGTGCTTGGCCCACGCATGTCGGCCTTCACCACCAGATTCATCGACTTCCCTTGCTTTACAAGCGCTCCGTTGAACACAAGGTTTGTGTCTGTACCGGCCGCGGAGCCAATCAACGCATTCGTATCCTCGACGAAAAAGTAGAGCTTGTCGGCCACAAGTCCGCCCGTCACCTTAAGCTTGATGAGCGCCACAGGAACGTCCGCCCCATCCGCACGCAGGGTGAATTTGAAGAGCTCTGCCGTAGTGGAGACCGGACGATCACCTGAGGGTGAGCTAGAGGAGACAGTCGCGGTGAGTGTGCCTCCGACCGCGGCGACGGTTGGCACATTACCGGAGAAAAGCAGGGCGCAGAGCGCGAGGCTGGCGAAAATTTGTTTGGTCATAGTGGAGCTACTTTAGCTCGAAAAGAAAAAACCGACCAACTGAATGGCCGGTTTCTTATTATCCTTCGTCGCTGAGGCTCCTCAGGATGATTTGCCCTCTGCGGGCAAATCATTCCCACCTGCGCGTCAGCTGAATGCCTGTATAGAAGTAGTTGAGGATCTGTTCCCATCCCTGACCGCGGTTGGCCATGCAGAGGGCCTCCATGGCGCTCATGCCGACGCCGTGGCCCCAGAGCTTGAACCCCTTTTCCTTATCGCAGGGGGCCGGTTTCCCGACGAGCCAGGACACGGTGCCTCCCCAGACTTCGCTCCAATCACGCGTGCGGCCATCTGAGCGGGAGAAGTATGGAGTGATGGCTGTTCTTCCTTCAATAGTGACAGTAACGCCGCGCGTCTCGTTTACCGACTGTACGATGCGCGGTGACTGCGCTTCCTGGTCGTATCCGCGATAGACCTGGTCGTCGGCGTAGCCGGTGATGTGGAAAAACTCGGCGGCGCGCTTGGTGCCGCGCTCAAAGTGATAGGTGGCGTAGGTACGAGCGGCAGTAATCAGAGCCTTTTGGTACTCCATGTGCGAAATGTTTGAGGTCTCGCCGAGTCCCTTAAGGTACAGCTCCATGGGCAGTTCATTGATGAGCCAGGTGCGTTCTTTTTTATCGTTGTGACGAAGCTCGAGGATGTTGTGATAGCGATTATAGGGACGATCCGATCCACGGTTACGACGATCCCAGTTCTCTACCGTACAAATCGCGTTCGGTTCGTTTGGAACGAAGCGGAGGAAGTTGTTGGTCTTTTCCATGCCGTTGCCGCGGTCGAACCAGTAGCGGCTCGTCTTATAAAGCGCTGTTAAGTGCGTACCCGCTGCCATCTCTGCGAGGAGCGATCCATCTCCGCCCACCAGCTTCCAGTCCGATGCACAACTAATGGTAACTTCGTTGTTTGTCTCCCCATCAACGATGAGGATACCTACGCGGAGCATTGGTTCTGTCATGCTGAAGGAAACGGGGGTGGTAAGGGTTGTAGGGGGAGTAAGGGTGGTAAGGGGGTTTACGATGGGGGCGTCGAAAGCATCCTTGGAGTTCTCTGTGACTTCAACGGGAATGTCTACGGAAAAGTCAGGGATTACCGTGTTGTTTGCTGCGAATACGTAACGAACGGTATGCGTCCCAGCGAGTTTTGGCGCTTTGAACTTAAAAGCAAAGTACTCGAGGGAACCGGGTTGGATGATTTGCGTGGCGCTTGCGACAAGGACGTTTGTAGACAACCAGGATGTGTGACGTGTGTCTGCCGCCAACGAAACGGAAGCGATCGCCACGTCTGGAACACGGATTTCCCCACGATTCCAGGCCACCGTTCCCGTATTCTTGATCCCGACGGTGTAATCGACAACTTCCCCGCCCTTCGCTGTGACTTTTTTAGAGCTGCGGATGAGAGTGAATGCGGAAAGACCGCTGGGTGACGTAGTGACTGGTTGGGTGGGCGGGGTTTGCGGGGTGGGCAAGGGTGTAGGATTTATCATTGGCGCTGAGGCGACTGACTCTGCTTTCTTTGGATCTTCGACGACGATGTTTACCGTGAACAACCCCCCTGGGATCCAGGCAATGTCGTCTGCGGCGAGATTGAATGTTTCCTTGTACGTTCCTGTCTTTGTTGGGGCCTTGAGGTCGAACGTGATGGTGCCGACTTCGCCAAACGTCCTCGACAGTTCTTTCATGACGGTTGGTTGAATGGAGGTTTTCCATCCTGGACCCACAAACGCACTGGTCCGATACTTTGGCTCGTACGTATAGATGGAAACATACCCAGGACCGGAGTTGGCCCAGGCTTTGGCGCCGATATTCTTAAACTGAATCGTGAAAGGCTTTACCTCCCCTGGCTTCATGATGAATGTTCCGCTCCCAGAGGAGCTCACTTGCAGGGCGTCGAACCCCTTAAGCGGGGCGGCGTGCACAATTTGCTGCAGCGGCGCGAAAACGAAGGAAATCGCCGTCACGAGGACGACGAACCAGCGAGCGCTCATGAATATCCGCGCAGGATGTAGACGCATACGTTGTGGCTCTATTTTAGTATACTGAACTGGTTATGTCACTCGCCCGAACCGTTGGAAAAAATTTCGCTGTACAGACGCTTGGAAGAGTCCTGTCCTCGCTCGTCGGACTTGGCCTCATCATCATTCTCACACGTACCCTCGGTCCGGCCACGTTCGGCGAGTTCACCACTGCCATCAACTTTCTCCAATTTTTCGGCGTCATCGTAGACTTCGGACTCACGCTTACGCTCGTGGTGATGATGAGCAAGCAGGGAGCCGATGAGTCGCGCGTGGCGGGAAACGTTCTTGGCCTGCGAATGTTCTCCGCGGCGATTATTTTCACGTTGGCCCCCGTCCTCGTCCTCGCCTTCCCTTACACGCCGATGGCGAAAGCTGCGGTTGCCATCGGGGCGATCGGGTATTTCTTCATGGCAGGAGCGGCGATGCTCGTCGGGGTCTACCAGAAACACGGTGCCATGTGGCGGGCGACACTTGCCGAAGTCACGGGACGTGTCGTTCTCCTCGTCCTGACCCTCATCTTTGCCTGGCAGGGATTCGGCATCCTCTCCATGTTCTGGGCCATGGTGATTGGAAACGCGATTTGGCTCATTCTCACAGTACGATTCGCGCAAAAGCTCATTCCGCTTCGTCCGCGCGCAGAACTCGTCGTGTGGAAAGACGCGCTTTCACAAAGCTGGCCCATCGCCCTCTCCATCGCGTTTAACCTCATCTATTTGCGCGGCGACGTCCTGATCCTCGCCTGGTTCCGTGAAAGCGCGGAGGTCGGATTTTATGGCGTGGCTTACAGATTGCTCGATGTTCTCACAACGATTCCCGTCATGTTCATGGGACTTATCCTCCCAGCGCTTACGGCACGATGGAACACGCATGACGGCGAAGGGTTCGCCCGCCTTACGAACAAAACGTTCGATCTGTTCGTCCTCATTGCCCTCCCGATCATTTTTGGAACCCTCGCGACCTCAACCCACATCATTTCCCTCATCGCCGGTCCTGGATTCGAACCGGCCGCTCCGCTTCTCAACCTTCTTATCCTTGCGGTGCCGGGAATATTTCTTGGAGGATTGTATGGCCATTCCATCGTGGCACTCGGTCTACAACGCCGGATGATTTGGGCGTACGCCATCACGGCGTTCATCTCTGTCATCGGCTATGTCATCTTTATTCCCCGGTACGGTGCAATGGGAGCGGGAGCTGTCACGGTTTTTTCTGAAACTCTCGTCGCCGCCCTTACGACGATCACCGTCATGCGGCATTCCGGTTCACGCATGGATCTGCGTGTCACCATAAAAGCGCTCGTCGCCTCGCTCATCATGTACGGGACGATCCTCTATTTCCATGACCTTCCGTTCGGCGCGTCTCTGCTCCTTGCGGTCGCCGTCTACGCCGTATGCGTGTACCTACTGCGCGTGATGCGGAAGGACGAGCTTCTCCAAATTCTTCGTCGAGAACAATAATATGGTGTTCCAACTCTTGCTCGCCATCAGCATAAGCCTGTTTGGATGGGTCGCGTGGAAAAATCCCCTGCGCGGACTGGTTCTGATCGCCGCGTTCCTTCCCTGCTATCTGCTGCGGTTCAACGTGTTTGGGATTCCGTCGACGTTTCTTGAGGCGTTTATTCTCGTGATGGCGATTGTGTGGATCGTGAAGCGCGGAAAGATCGTGTTTCGTTGGCTGAGGCCCTCCCACCCCCTCCGACTCCCCCTCGGAAAGGGGGAGAGATCGATTGCATTCATCGTAATTGGCATGATCGTTGTGGCTATCGTTTCCGTTCTGGTCGCACCGAACACAATGAGCGCCCTTGGTGCCTTCAAAGCTTTCATCATCGAACCGATCGTCCTTGCGGTAATTGCGCTCGACCTTTGCCGCTCGAAAGAGGATCGCGAGCAGGTCGTTAAAGGATTATTCGCGGGCGGCATCTTCGTCGCCACGACCGTGATCGTTCAGTGGGTTCTGAATGTTGGTATTCCGGCACCATGGGATATTGAACGACGTGCTACGGGAATTTTTCCGTACCCGAATGCGGCCGGATTGTATCTTGCTCCGCTCATTACGATGGCGATTGTTCGGCTCGTGACACACCCTTCGACTTCGGCTGCGGCCTTCGCTCAGGGAGTAAAAAAGCTTTTATTCCCTGAGCGGAGCCACCAGCGTACTTTCGGTGGCGTAGTCGAAGGGCTTGTGATTGCACTCGGTATTCCAGCAATCCTCCTCACACAAACCGAGGCGGCGCTTGTCGCGATCCCCGCTGCCATCAGCGTCACCGGACTTCTCCTACCAAACTGGCACAAACGAACCATCATTGCGGGCGCCATCATCTGTATCGCGATTCTTATTAGCCCATTGCGACCGATGGTGATTGAAAAACTTACCCTGCACGATTACTCCGGAGAAATTCGCCGCACGCAGTGGCAGGAGACGGCCGAGTTCCTGAAAGATCATCCGCTCACAGGCGCCGGGCTTTCCGGATATCCGACCGCCATCGCGCCGTATCACAAGGAACCGTCCATCGAAATTTTTCAGGACCCGCATAACATTCTTTTGAACCAATGGGTGGAGCTCGGACTCCTCGGCGTACTCCTTCTCCTCATCGCGATGTACTATGGAGCGAAGACATGGGTACGATCGATCCGTGCGAACGATGTCGCCGCGATCGCTATCGGTGCCGCGCTGCTCACCATGATCATCCACGGACTCGTTGATGTGCCATATTGGAAGAACGATCTCGCCGCGATGACTTGGATCCTCGCCGCCCTCCTCCTACATGCGACTTCTTCCAAAACTAAGTGATGAATCCAGACTAAAAATCCTCCCGTACTTGGTGGGAGTCGTTATCATTGGAGTCATCGCCCTGAAGTTCGTCCCAGACCTGTTTGTCCCCGCTCCCCCGTCCCTTATTGAATCGACGCAGGGACTCGTGATGGCGAAAAACATCGATGAGCTGTCGAAAGTTGCTGGTCGAACCGTTGGACGACCAACGATTCCAGAAGGAGTTGAAATTGCGGCCCTTGGCGTCTACACGGAAGCAACGCCGGCGTTCCCAAAACAAACAACTGCCATCGTGTTGGCGCGTGGAGGATGGAGGTTTGCGGAAATTATCGAGCGCCCTGGGGCGAATATCGATGAGGTGAGCGCTTCGTACGGATCCGTCTCATCCCGAAAGGCGACGTTGTCCCCTGGAACGGAGGCCAAATGGATCATCCTCGATCAAGCTGCGCCAATTTGTCTCGACGGACGCGATGGGCAGCCCGGGACGTGCGTGATAAATCGCATCGTCATATTTCAAAATGAAACTGGCGTCGTCTCAATCGCTTCTGACTCACGCGGCGCGACGGATGGCGAGCTCTTGGCGCTTGCGAGGTCTTTGACCTCGCTGTAGGGCGGTGAGGGTTGTAAGGGTGGTAATGGATGGTAAGGGTCTGTTTTATGGGATTGAATGAGGTCTACGAAAATACGGAGTTGTATAAGGAATTGATTGTCTGGCGACAATCTCATCAGTTTGTTCTTCAGATTTATCGACTCACGGAAACATTTCCGAAACATGAACTATATGGAATCATCTCCCAGCTTCGACGTGCGGCTGTTTCAGTTCCCACAAATATTGTCGAAGGGTACGCACGGAAAAGCCGACTAGATTTTTTACGATTTCTTGATATTAGCCGTGCGTCTTTACTTGAATGCGCATATCTTCTCGAACTCTCAAAAGACCTCAAATACCTCACGGACGATCAGTACAAAAACATTGATCAGCTTCGCGCAAAAACAGGTTTCCTCCTTCGACGATACGTGATCTCCATCCAAAACCGCCAACCTAACCCCTTACAACCCTTACCGCCCTCACCACCCTCACAACCCAAGACGGCATAGCCGCCGCACTCGAAAAACGAAAAACCGCACCCGAAGATGTGATTCTTCGCAGTGCGGTCAGAGGTTGTCATCGTCTTCGTCGGCGAAGGCGTGGAGATGGGTGATACGCATCGCCTGGTCATTGAACATCTCGTTTCTCTTGTGACGCGAGCGCCACAGCATGCACGCCTTCTTCGCGGTCTCCTCGTTCTTGTCGAAGACGAGACCGGCGAGATCGAGGTCGGGCAGTTCGATATCGATGTCATTGACCGTCACGACGGTCGGGTCGGAGGCGGACAAAAAGAGCGTCGGATTGGTAACTACTTTCAATCGGTCTCCTTGGGAGGTTAAAGGGGGTCGTTCCAGCTTTTGACGACAGGAAGGGTGACTTCGTTGTCGTCGACCTCATCGTCCATGAAGAACACGGGGTCGAGGGCGAACGCCGACGGTGGCGAGGCCTCGATCACCGACCACTTGCGCAAGGTGCGCTCGCGACGGGCGTTCCGACGCTGTTTCGCGAGCACGAGGCCAGCGAACAGTGTGACAATCATACACATGAACAAAAACATCGAAAATCCCTTCGTTGGAGTTGAGACATCAGGCCGAAATGATTCTCGGCCCAGACGGACGACCTATGAATAGGTCCTCCGCTTGGGGGAGCGGCGCAGAGAGTTGTCTGCGCCAGCTGTTTTTTGATCTGTGTGCAGTTTAGGTCTTGTCGACGACGAGGAACTCTGTCCCTGCATCGAACTTCCAATCGAGTTCTGCGAGGCCGAGGCTGGGGCCACTGCAGTCGCTGTCCTCAAAGCGGTACGGAGCGTAGCGGCGACCATTGGCCTTCACGACCGTGCCGAGGGCTACGACATGCTTTCTTTGCGACACAGTTGGATGCGCCACGTGAAAGGCGAGCAGTATTTTGTAGGGGACTGGGAGCTTGCCCAGGCGATCCATCTCACGAAGGATCACTTGTTTTGAAGCCATGCGGTCGATCGACATCAAACCGCATTGCACCTCACCTGCTTCGGGGATGTGCGCACATTTTTCGATCTTTTCGAACTTGCCGACGGCAATGTCGGGGTTCGTGTAGACAAAGGTGGGCGGAAGATGACTGATGCTGACTGTGAATGAATTCATGGGTAACTCCTGTTGGGGAAAAGAACGGTACACTTCGCAAAAAGTCCCGTGTCTGGATTCGCTCATGGAATGCAGAGATGGGACTTCTTGCAGGTTTGAATGGACTCTCAGGACTTCCCAATCGTGGTGATTGAGACTTCCATTTGAGCGGCGCAGGTTGAAGTCCCTGCGCCAGCTGCGGAAGCATTACTGCGACGGAAGAATGATCTGGACTTCACATCCTTCATTGGGCCGCGGCTGGTAGTCGAAGCACGACTCGCTGTTGTTCAGGCAATGCCATGGAACGGCGTTCGCGACGACCCGCTGGCCATTGACCATCGGGGTGAACCCGGGGGCCAAGGCACATTGCTCGCCGTTGCTGTTGAAGGCGAGGTAATTGGTACCGCCGCCGCCATTGAGCTGTGCGTTGAACGTGATCGTGAGCCGCTCCTCTGGAGGATCGGCCACACAGTATGATCCGGCACAGTGCGTTCCTTGGCTGCACTCGCTCATGCACGGATCAATTTCGTCTTCGCCCTCGTTCGAGCTCGCAGGCGCGAACGGGTTGAGGGAGGCGACGAAGTCGCTGATCGGTGATCGAGTCTCCGGGAACGCAATCGACAGGGTCGAGAGCGCGGAGATGGTCATCGCAAGGATCGTCAGGATGAATCGTCCGACGACGCTGCCAATGTTACGGACGCGAGAAGAACGCTCAGAATCTGCGAACGGTTGACCGCTGGTCATCTATGACTCCTGGCAAGGGTTAAGGAACATTTTCGCCCCATATTTATACCACAATTTTGACCTTTTGTCAAGAGTTGTTGGCAAGTTATTTGGCTGGATATAGCGGTAAACACGTATACGCGTAAACCGGCCTTTTGGCCGGTTCAAGGGGCTGTAAGGGTGGTAAGGGTAGTAATGGACTGTAAGGGGACAGACAGTTGCTTGCCGTACGAACCTTACCGCCCTTACCGCCCTTACGACCCCTCGTCGGCTGGCTACGCCAGCCGTCTCGCGGCGATGCGCTTCACGATCTCGTTCGCGACGAAATACACGGCTAGCAGGCTCAACATGTGCGTGATCTGCATGCCTGTAAGCGGGGTCAAATGCAATGCGTGTTGGGTAAACGGCAGATACACCAGGAAGGCGGCGAAGGCTATCGCTCCAGTTCCTACAAGGAGAATCCCTCGCGCTGGTGGCCAGCTCTTCCAGACAGGCAGGAATGAGCGAAGCGAAATAAAGGCGACCATCTCCGTCAAAATACTGAACATGAACCAGCCGGTCTGGAGCGTCCCTTCCCCATAAGGGAGGAACGAGCGGAACAGGATGAGGTCGAAGACGGAACTCACGGCACCGAAGACGAGGACGAAGGCGAAGAGTTTTCCGAAGACGTATTTTTGCGGACGGCCAATTTCCGCGCGCGGAACTTTGTCGAGCGAGATGGTGGTCATTGGGACGTCGCTCAACAAATTTACGAGGAGCATCTGCACCGGGAGGATCGGGAGGAATGGAAGGATCACGGCGGCAAAGGCGAGCGAGAAAAAATTTCCCACGTTTGCGGCGAGCGTGGTGCGGACGTACTTGAGAGTGTTCGCAAAAATACGACGACCTTCTTCGACGCCCTCTGCGATGACAAGAAGATCCTCATTCAAGAGCACGATGTCAGCCGCAGATCGAGAAAGATCCGGCGCGCGTTCGACGACGAGAGAAAGATCCGCGGCCTTGAGCGCGGGGATGTCGTTGTACCCTTCGCCGAGAAATCCGACGGCGTGATGTTTCTGAAGCGCTTCGATGATCAGGAGTTTATGCGCGGGCAACGTGCGTGCGAACACATGTATGTGTTCAACGGCTTTCGCGCGTCCTGGACGATCGAGTTCAGCGAACACTTCGCCCGTCATCGCCTGCTGATCTGGCTTTAGCAAACCGAGCTCTCGGCCAATGGAAGTGGTCACTTCCGTGGCGTCACCTGTGATAATACGTAGGCCAATGCCGAGCTCGGTGAGGAGCTTAAGCGCAGGGCGTGAGGTGTCCTTGAGCGGATCGGCAAATGAGAGGAGTCCGATGAATTCGAGCTCGCTTGATTCGAGCTTGGCGAGGTCATGAACACCATTTGGAACATGTCGACGTGCGACGGCGATAACGCGTTCGCCTTTTTCTCCGCGCGAACGGAACCACGCGAGCAGACGCGTTCGATCGGCGCTCGAAAGTGAATGACCCTTCCCTCCCGTTCCTGCAAAGGTGTGCGAGCGCGACAAAACTTCTTCCGGCGCGCCGCGGACGATCACCGTCGTTTGATCTCCCATCTCGCAGAGCACGGAGTGGATGCGTCGCACGTGATCGAACGGGATCGTGTCGGTGAGCGTGCAGGCGTCGGAGGAAACATTCAGTTTATGTACGCGTTCGGCGAGGGCTTGGTCGAACGGGTCGTGTATTTTGCCACGGTGTTTCTCCGCGAGGCCGGCCATGAGCGCGTAGCGGATCGCTTCGACTTCTCCGAGCGAAGATTCCACGGCAGTGAGCGCCATGTGATTCGTCGTGATCGTTCCCGTCTTGTCCGTACACAGGATATCCACGCTTCCAAGATCCTCAAGCGCCGTCAGCCGCTTCACGACGACGTGCTTTCTCGCGAGCGCGAGGGCGCCTTTTGAAAAGGCGAGGGTTGCGACGATGGGCAACGCTTCCGGCACGACGGCCACGATGAGCGCGACGAGGAACAGCAGCGTATCGATATGAATCCCGCCACCGATCGTCGCTTTAAGGACGAGCGTTACGAGAGCTAAAACAACGAAAACACCGGTGAGCAGCTTTCCGATTGCGCGTATGTTGCGCTCAAAAAGGCTTGGACGCTCAATACTTGTCGCCGTGGCGAACAGGCTGGAAAAATATGAATGTTTCCCTGTTGCGATCACAACCGCTTCCGCCCATCCTCCCGTAATCGCCGCGCCGAAAAAGAGAAGATTTTTTGTACGCAGGTCATCATCGACCTCCCCTTCTTTTATGGGTGAACCATGTTTGCTCACCGGAACGGATTCGCCGGTGAGGATGGATTCGTCGACGAGGAGTCCGCGCGCGTTCAGGACGCGTAGGTCGGCTGGGACCGTGTCCCCACCCGAAAGAAAGACGATGTCGCCTGGGACGAGCTGATCGGCAGGAATCTGCTGCACTTTTCCGTTGCGACGCACGCGCGCGTTCTTCACCAGGTACGAGCTCAGGTTCCAGATGGCCGTCTCCGCCTTGTACTCCTGCCAAAACCCGACGAAGACGTAGACGAAAATAAAACCGATCAAGAGCATCGCGTCCATCTTCGCTCCGATACTCACGTTGATGAGCGAAGCGACCAAAAGAAGATATACAAAAAAAGATTTCGCCTGGCGCGAGAGGATGACTACCGCACTTGGCCGCTCGTGCGTGACGGCATTGCTGCCGAATTTCACGAAGCGGTCCACCGCTTCCCGATCGGTCAGCCCTTCATGGCGCGAAGAAATCGCTGCGAGCGCCGCATGGTCGGATCCGGTGATAAACGCCGCGTAGCGCAACATAGTTCCTCCATTGTCTCACAGCAGGAGGAAAATTACCTTCGCGCCGTCAAAATAAAGCTCAAGACCGACAGTGTTTCATCCTTCACAAACGACCGATGGATGCCGCGTGAACGTCGAGGCATCTCCGCGTCTGGAATGATTTCGACGGGGATAATGCTCAAGTCCTTCCATCCTCCCTTGATGAGTGTCGCGATGTACGTGGCTGGCCGCACGCGGTTTGGGATGCCGGAGAAGTGCATGAGGCCATACAGCCACGGGGCGAAGCGATAAATGTTGAGCGGGTCGCGGTCGCGAATTACGCGCGTGTGGGTTTGCAGATCGACGTGGATGCAAATGACTCCACCCGGGGCGACGATGCGGCCGAGTTCACGCAGGACGTGGGGAACGTCATTGAAATGCTCGAAGGCGGCGTTGCTGACGACGAAGTCAGCGCTCGCGTCAGGAATCGTTTTAAGCGTGAACTTCGGATCGTGGATGAATCTGATCGACGCAAGCCTCTCTTCGATCTTTTCCTTCGACGTTCCTGGAAGGATCCCTTCGTAAAGCGCTTCGGGGGTCTGCGAGATGAGAACGTTCGCGTCCACGGCGGTATAACTTTTCGCCCCGCGGTCGAGCAGGAGGAGGCCGACGCCGAGATCGGCACCCGGGCCGAGTTCCAGCACGTGTGTGCCGGAGACGCCTGGCAGACCTGCCTGCTTGAGGGCCAGTTCCCATCGTTCTATCACTTCCTTATCGTACGCAATGGCCTTATCGATGTCCGTCACGGCAAACGGGCGCGGGGTGCGATAGCCGCGGATGGTGTAGCGAATCTTGTTTAACGCCAAAATCTTCAGTCCCAGAATCCAATAAAAGAGGGAGCGAATCATACGGGGCCATGATAGCACAGGGAAAACCTGCTATGCTTCTCCCACATGTTAGACCTCGTCCCCCTCATTAAAACCACGGGCTATCTCGGCCTATTTTTGATCGTCTTCGCCGAGTCCGGGTTGCTGGTTGGATTTTTCCTCCCCGGCGACAGCCTGCTCTTCACCGCCGGCTTTCTCGCCTCGCAGGGATATTTGCATATCGATATCCTGATCGGTGTCCTGTTTCTCGCCGCGATCATTGGCGATAACGTCGGGTATGGGTTCGGAAAACGTGTGGGGCCGAGGATTTTCACGAAGGAAGATTCCCTCTTCTTTCATAAGGATCACCTCCTGCGTGCACAGAAGTTCTTTGCGAAGCACGGGGGCAAAGCCCTGATCCTCGCCCGTTTCATGCCGGTCATCCGCACGTTTACACCGATTCTCGCTGGGGTCGGCAACATGCCGTACCGGACGTTTGTCGCCTACAACCTGATTGGAGGATTTCTTTGGACAACGTCACTCACGCTCGCTGGGTACTTTCTCGGAAAGACGGTCCCCGGGGCAGATCAATACGTCCTCCCCATCGTCATTGTTATTATCGTCGTGTCACTGCTCCCATCGATCTACCACGTTTTGAAAGACGAATCATCGAGGAAACGGATTGTAGAACTCGTGAAGGGCTTGGGAAAGAAATAGAAAAGAGACCAGCACATGCTGGTCTCTTTTCATGGCGGAGAGGGAGGGATTCGAACCCTCGGTACCCTTGCGGGTACACATGATTTCGAGTCATGCGCGTTCGACCACTCTGCCACCTCTCCATGGGTCGGAAGCGGCGCAAACGTATCATGTAACTACTACGACGGTCAACGAGAATCTCTATTGACTTATTCCATAAAATTCGCTTAAACTAGCGAAGGATGTGAGTTCTTCAACCTAATACGGAGGATCTTATGCATTGGTTTCTGATCGCCCTCATAGGGCCGGCCTTGTGGAGCGTGACGAATCATCTCGACAAGTACCTGATCAGCAAGTACTTCAAGGGCGGAGGAACTGGAGCCCTCATCATCTTCTCATCCATCATTGGACTGTTTGTCCTTCCGATCATTCTCGCGATTCATCCAAACGTCCTTTCCATCACGCCAACGCAGGCGGTGATGCAGGCGGTGGGCGGAATCCTGTACGTACTCTCGATCCTTATCTACTTCTATGCGATGCAGCGGGACGAGGCGTCGATCGTGGTTCCGCTGTTCCAGACGATTCCGGTTTTTGCCTTCATCCTCGGCGTCGTCGTTCTCAACGAGACGCTTACGATGACCCAGGTCGTCGGCTCCGCGATCGTGGTGCTTGGGGGCATCCTGCTCTCCATGGACCTCACGACGAAGATGCCGAAGTTCAAGTCCGCCGTGTTCTTCCTGATGCTGCTCGCCTCGTTCGTGATGGCGCTCAGCTTCCTGGTCTTCAAGATGGTGGCGGTCGCTACGGACTATTGGACGACGGCGTTCTGGGGCTACGTTGGCAGCGCAGTCTTGAGTCTATTCTTCCTCGCGTTCGTGAAAAGTTACCGCCAGCAATTCCTGCACGTGCTCAAGGAAAACAACGCACGAATCCTTTCGCTCAATGCGACGAACGAGATCATCACCGTGGTCGCAAACCTGGTGTTCCAGTACGCGACCCTACTCGCGCCGCTCGCGCTCGTATGGGCCGTGAACGGATTCCAGCCGATGTTCGTCTTCATCTACGGCATCCTCATCACGGTTCTCCTGCCAAAGATCGGGACGGAGAGCCTCGTGCGGAAGCATCTTGTCCAGAAGGCGGCGACCATCGGGATCATCTTTCTCGGAACTTGGATCATGCACCGCTAGCATGTAAAGACAAAACGACCCGCCTGGGTCGTTTTGTCTTTGCTCTTTATCTCCGCTTATACTAGGCTGCATCTCATTAATCCCCCACGCCTGTGTCCACCTCAAAAGACTTTGCCCAGCACATCCTCGACATCATCAGCGATGACAAGCACGTGCATGTCCGGTCGATGTTTGGCGAATACGGCATCTACTATGATGGCGCCATGGTTGGGTTCATCTGCGACGATACGGTGTTCATCAAGATGACGGAGCGCACCGTAGAGATGCTGGAGCACCAGGCCAAGACCGCATCGCCGTATCCAGGGGCCATTCCCGCATTTATTATCCCAGAAGAATGGTTCGATGACCGGGACCAGATGCACCACATTCTTCAAATCTGCGCGAAGGATATCGTCGACAAGAAAAAGTCTCCGATTAAGAACATCAAGACGATGAAAGCGCTGAAAAAGAGTTAGAATTGCAAAACTAGACCTTGTGCATGTAAGGTTCCTTATATGCGTATTCGAAAAGCCGTCATCCCCGTGGCCGGGCTCGGCACCCGGTTTCTCCCCGCTTCCAAGGCTCAGCCTAAGGAAATGTTAGCCGTGGTGGATAAGCCTGTCATCCAATACATCGTGGAAGAAGCTGTGGCGAGCGGGATCGAGGAAATCATCTTCGTGACCTCACTCGGCAAGCGCGCGATCGAGGATCATTTCGATAGGAACTTCGAGCTTGAGTATCGCCTTGAGCAGAAAAAGAAGACAAAGGAGCTCGCGCTTGTGGGACGCATCGGCAAGCTCGCCAAATTTGCGTTCGTGCGGCAGAACAAACCCATGGGCGATGGCCACGCGATCCTCGCCGCGCTCCCCTTCCTCGATCGACACGAACCGGTCGCCGTGCTTTTCGGCGACGACATCATCGACAGCAAGGTTCCGGCCATGAAGCAGCTCCTCGACGTGTATGAAAAATATCAGGATCCCATCGTTGCGCTGCAGCAGGTGCAAAAAAAGGACGTTTCGAACTATGGAGTGATCGGCGGACGTAAACTTGATGCCACAACCTGGGAAGTTTCGAAATTCGTTGAGAAACCGTCTCCAGCGCAGGCACCAAGCAACAACATCGTCATTGGCCGATACGTTCTGACACCGGACATGCTCGCCATCCTCGAGGACCAGCGCGCGGGCAAAGACGGTGAAATCCGATTGGCAGATGCGTTCGCCACGTACTTGCTCGGCGGACGCCCCATCTACGGCCATTTGTTCGAAGGGACGCGGTATGACTGCGGAAATAAGCTCGGATTTCTCAAGGCGCAGGTGGAACTCGGCCTCAAACATCCGGAAATCGGAAAGGATCTGAAGCGATATCTTAAGACAATGAAGTAGTAAATAGGGTACAATGCGAGAAATCGTTTGTACCCTATTATGAAATCTACAAAACTGTTTGCGTTTCTCCTTGCTTCCTCGCTGGTCCTCACGGGCCAAAGCTGCGGAGGTCCAAGCGCCGCCGAGATTGCCGCTGCCAAGCCCGTAGCCATCAACGTCTGGGGCGTGTTTGATTCCCGAGAGTTCTACCAGAGCCTCATGACCAGCTACCAGGCCATCCACCCCAACGTCAGCTTCAATTACCGCGAACTGCGTGTCGAAGAGTACAAGGAAGCCCTCGTTCGCGCCTTCGCGGAAGGATCCGGACCGGACATCTTCATGATCCACAACACTTGGATCGGCGAAGAGCAGAGCCTCATGGCCCCGCTTCCGAAGAGCCTCGACATTCCCTACACAGAAACGAAAGGGACCATCAAAAAAGAGACGATCACTACCATTCGCACGGAGCGAACGATTACTCCAGCACAGGTCCGCAAGGATTTCGTCGACGTAGTCTCCTCTGACCTCATCAAACCTTTCCAAGCCAACGCAAAAGCCGTGCCTGAGGAACGCGTCTGGGCCCTCCCTCTCTCCGTGGATACGCTCGGCGTGTACTACAACAAGGATCTGCTGAACACCGCCGGCATCATTGAGCCCCCAGCCACCTGGACGCAGTTCCACGAGGCCGTGAAGGCACTCACCTCGATTGGCCCGAACGATGCCATCATCCAGTCCGGGGCCGCCATCGGCACCAGCCGGAACACGGAACGCTCGTTCGACATCCTCTCCGCGCTCATGATGCAGAACGGCACGCCGATGACGGACGACCGCGGACGCCCAACGTTCGCCGCCGAACTCGACGACGACACGATTCCCGGGGCGGACGCCACGCGCTTCTATGCGGATTTCGCAAACCCTACGAAGAACGTCTATACCTGGAACTCGCAGCAGCCTCCGTCCTTCGACGCGTTCGTTTCCGGGAAAACCGCTTTCTTCTTTGGCTACTCCTACCATCTCCCCTTCATCAAGGCGCGGGCGCCTAAGCTCAACATCGGCATCATGCCGTTTCCGCAGATTGAGGGAGGCAAGCTCGTAAACTACGCCAACTACTGGGCCTTTGCGGTCGCGAAGGCAAGCAAAAACCAGCACTGGGCCTGGGACTTCACCCAGTTCATGACCCGCAAGGAACAGGCAGGCACCTATCTCAAGCTCGCTCAGAAGCCACCAGCCCTCCGCGTCCTTATCCAGAACAGCTTAGAAAACGAAACCCTCACAGTCTTCTCAAGCCAGCTCCTGACGGCCAAGAGCTGGTACAAGGGGAACAATATCGAAGTGGCGGAACAGGCGATGTTTGACCTGATCGATGGTGTCCTTGCAGGTCAGATCGCAGAAGATCTCATCCGGACCGCTCAAAATAAGGTTGCTCAAACTCTATGAGATCTTTGTTCATCGTACTTGTTTTCCTTGTATCTCCATTTGTCGCCTCCGCAGAAAGTTGCGTCCAGCAATTTTGCACGCCTCTGCCGGATGCAAGTCGACAACGACAAGAATGCCTTGCATGCTGTAGTAACACAGGATCACCTTGTGCTCCCGCCTCCACTACACCAGGATCTACAACCACTCCAGCTACCCCAAAAGGCACTGGTGTCTGCAAAGAGGACACATGCAGCCACGCGGATGTTGGTCCATTCATGCAGGACATCGCTTCAAAGTGTTACAACACCGGCGATTGCCAACTGACGGACGTCATGACGGTCGTGAACAATGTCGGCGTGTTCATTCTCGGAATTGTGGGCGCGCTCGTCTTCCTCATGTACACTATTTCCGGAGTCCGATGGATTGGCGCCGCATACCTTCCTGGCGGATTTGATGAGAACATCAAGAAAGGAAAGGATGGGTTGAGGATTGCAACGATCGGGCTGGTGATCGTCTTCATCGCCTTTGCGGCCATCACGACGCTTAGGAGAGTATTCTGCGCAAAAAACGCGAACGGAGAGTGTGTAGAACTTATTGCCCCCACTCCATAAGCCGACCTATGAAAATCTCTAAAAAACACTTCGTCATTGGCGGAACCGTGCTCGCGAGTTTTCTCCTCGTCGCGGTCGTACATGCCGCCACGCTCATAAATCCGATCGGTGGAACGCCCGCTAATCCAAAAGGCACATCCGACATCAACGTAATCATCGGACAGATCGTAGCGGCTCTCCTCGGCTTCTCCGGGGCCCTCGCCCTGCTCGCCTTCATCTATGGCGGGTTCATGTGGATCCTCTCCCAGGGGAATCCGAAGATGATTCAGAAAGGAAAGGATACGTTGATTTGGGCCTCCATAGGCATTGTGGTATTATTCACCGCGTACGCTCTTGTGAATGCGCTGGTAGGCGCCATCACAACGGGCAGCGTTTAACCATAAGCCCACAAGGGCATAACTTATGAAGCTCTCCATTGCCAAGCTTGTCGGCTGGTCAGCAACCGCAGGCGCCACCGCAACCACGTTCGCCCTCGCTCCATTTGCGAAGGCACAGACACCAGCACCAGCAGCAGGCAGCGACCTGGACTTCTTCTTCGGCGGAGACTCAGGATCAGGCAAAGATGCTTTTGCCGGAGCCTCGGGTCTCGGCAATCAGGAACTCACCACCACCATTGCCAGCATTATCAACACGGCTCTCAGCTTCCTCGGTATCGTCGCAGTGGTCATCATCCTTTACGGAGGTTTCCTCTGGATGACGTCCGGCGGCAATGACGACAAGGTCAAGCAGGCTAAGAAGCTCATGATCTCGGGTGTGATCGGGCTCGCCATCATCCTCTCAAGCTTCGCCATCGCTACCTTCGTGATCGGCCGCCTTGCGACCGCTACCAGCTAAACAGACAGGCCAACCTCTCGGCAACCACCCCTAACCCCTCCTTGGCGAAGGAGGGGAATCGGGACGGCGAGGGGGCATGGCGCATAAGGGCGCCTCTCGGGGCGCCCTTAAACGTTATGCGAAACTCCTCCTGGATAGCGACTGTGAGTCTTTGGTTATTGGCGTTTCCGCCCATCGCGCGGGCGCAGAGTACACTTGGTGGGCTACAGGACGCCGGAAATGCGGCGGGATTTGGCCGTGAACCACAAAAACTCGCTCCGCTTATTGGTCAGATTGTGAATGCTGTGCTCGCCTTATCCGGACTTATCCTCGTCGTCCTGTTTGTTTGGGGAGGAATTCTGTACCTCACGGCCCAGGGAGATGTTGAGCGGGTCAAAAAAGCAAAAGGTGCGTTGGTAAATGCAGTTATTGGTATCGTGATCGTCGTGTCCGCCTTCACGATCGTTTCATTCTTCCTTCCGCAATTGGTATTCTTGTCCGGTTCATAATCCCTCCCTATGAGCGCCTTATCTTCGTTTCAATCTAGTCTGGACAGCGCCGCAGGTACGGGCGGGTTTGCAACTGGATCCACCGCTCCCAATATTGCCGAAAGCATCGGATATCTCATCGACATCGTCCTCGGGATGCTGGGTCTTGCCCTGGTGATCTTGCTCGTGTACGCGGGTTTCCTGTATCTTACCTCTCAGGGAAACGAGGAGCAGATCAAAAAAGCCAAGGGAACGATCAGTAATGCGGTCATCGGGATCGTCATCGTGATCAGCGCCTACGCCCTGACAAACTTCATCCTCTTGAACCTCATCTTTGGGATCTTCGAGGATCGCGGAGCGGTTGAAGCCGAACGGGCGAGAATCTGTGCAGACAATCCGCTGGATCCGGTCTGTTCCCAGAATCAGACCGGGCCAGGGGCTCCACTCCCGGATGAGCTCCCTTCCGCCTAAAGCGTGATATACTACCAATCGACTAATTATCTCCATATCTATGAACCGTCTTACCGCTCGTATCGGTGCTGTCTCTGCTGCTGTAGGCGCTGCGTTCCTGCCGCTTATTACCCACGCCCAGGGTATTAATGATGCAGTTGGCACACTTAATGCCACAAAACTTAACGTAGGCACACAATCGCTACCAGAGCTGATCGGACGTTTTATTAACGTCTTCCTCGGTCTTCTCGGGATCATCTTCGTGGTCATTATCGTCTACGCAGGTTTCCTCTACCTCACAGACCAGGGTGAGGGAAAGAAGGTGGAACAGGCCAAGAAGCTCATCACTAACTCGATCATCGGTCTCGTGATCATTGTCGCCGCCTACGCCATCGCAAACTTCGTCGTTTCGTCGCTGGCCACGGCATCCGGAACAGGTTAATTGAGAATACAAACAGAAAACCTGACCGAGTGGTCAGGTTCAGTGGAGGGCCAGTTTGGCCCTCTTTTCATTTAGTTGCAATTGATGAAGTTCTCGTACGGACCCGGGACCTTCGTGCAGGTACGGCGGGCGAGCATCACGGGCGGTTCCTGGAGGGAGACGACCTGCTCGAGAGTGATGGTGACCTGACCACGCAATGGAACATTGTCGATGAAGATCGGGGACATCTTGTCGAAGGCCCGGATGCATCCGTTGGCAGAGCCGGTCACGATCTTGCTACCGTCAGCGGGATCGTAGGCACAGATGAGGTACATCTGCTGGAGATCGCGCAGGTCATGGTTGTCGATCTTGTTCGCTGCGTAGGTCACGCAGAGGCCGCGGCCGTTGCGGGTGCAGCCGCCGATCCCCGCCTGCACGTCGGAGCCTTCGGCGAAGGCCGCGAGGGTGAAGGACGGGAGGGTGAACTCGGGCTGCAGCACGCGGTTCTGGGTGCTGGCGCAGGCCGAGGTGAGGGTGATGAGAACGAACACGAGGGAAAAGAAGCGATTGTTCATGGGAGAGTCCTTCTGCGTAAGCGGCCGTGCGAAATACACGGCAGCTTGCGGGAAGCCCAGAGATTGAAGTCTCTCTGGGAAAAGAGTTGTGAGAATGGACGCTGATCGAGCTAGTCGATCGTTTCTGGAACGCCCGGTTGTTTGCCGCTGGGTTTGTCCGGCGGCGTGCTGGTCACGGGCGCCGGCGGCGGAGCGGGAGCGGGAGGAGTGGCTGACGTTTCTGGGGTCAGCTCCTCCACCTGCTTCGCGATCACTT
Organism: Candidatus Uhrbacteria bacterium RIFOXYB12_FULL_58_10; assembly: GCA_943354165.1. Classification (GTDB taxonomy): domain Bacteria; phylum Patescibacteriota; class Patescibacteriia; order UBA9934; family GWF2-40-263; genus CALRBH01. The sequence continues at coordinate 57,787 of CALRBH010000002.1, read as the reverse complement.
TGATGCCTTTCTTCAGCTTGCCGACGTCTTCCTTCACGACTTCGACTTCCTTCTGGGAAGCCATTCTGCTCGTGGGGAGAACAAACGGTTGCTGTTGTTGCAGCTGCAGAGTGCGGGCTGCGTTGGCTTGGAGCATGGCTTTACGCCGGCTCGTTCCACCGCCGCCGTACGCGCTGCCGTAGAGTCCTCCGCCGACGGCCGCATCGTTGGTGGCGATGTTGGCGCCGTCGTTGGTGCTCACGGCCGGGTCACCCTTTCGCGCGACATCGCGCACGGCACCGGCGTTCGAGATCTTGGCGATCCCCTCCGGTGTGTTTAGCAAGAGGCTCCACCGCGAGGATTCCTTGACCGGGGTGAACGTGGTGGTGAGCGTGGTGTCGGTGCTGACGCCATCGGACGTGTCGCCGGTCACATCGCGTTTCACTTCGCCCGACTTCACGGAGTCGGCGTAGCGATCATCGGTCTCGAAGGCGAGGCCGAAGCCGGTGGCACAGGCCGACGTGAGAACGAGTGCGAGAATCATCAGAATTTTCATCTGCCGTACTCCTTGTAGTTGCTTCAACGTACTTGTCGAAGGAACGGTACGGGTGCAAATGGCAGAAATACCCACCATCCGCACACGTACGCTTCATTCGACATCGGGATAAAGATACCACTTTTTTAGACTTTTGTCAAGGGGTGTTGACACGATATATAGCTGGGTTAAGCATATTCTTGAGTTAAGTGAAACTGGCCTTTGGCCAGTTTCATGGGTTGTAAGGGCGGTAAGGGCTGTAATGGACTGTAAGGGGCAGAGTCGGCCCTCACAACCCTTACTACCCTCACCACCCTTACCGCCCCCACAGACCCAACCGCCCCACGAAAAGACGAAACCCCCACTCACAGATGTGATGGGGGTTTATCGTACGTGGGCGTTATTCGATGCCGATGGCGTCGAACTCCGCTTTGAACTCACTGCGGGTGAGCGGCCGTTTGGTGCTGGAAGGAGCTTGTGGGACGTACCGCGGCGGTTTCGACTTCCCTGCTTGCTCGGCAATCACGGTCCAGTCGACCGCAGCGGGTTGAGCGTGCTTGGGCTGGTCCCGAGTCACCATCACCACCGCGAGCCCACACGCCACTGCAGCCCCGAGGAGAGAGAAGACCGTGATCTTCGTCTTCTCTGTCTTTGCGGCGACATAGATGAGAGCGATGGCGACCAAGAGCAGGATACCGCCCTGGTCGAGCAGAACTTCACGCGCCTCGGGAGATACGTTGATAATCGCTGAGAGAGCCGCCACGACGATCGCTACCTTCGCGATGGTGCCCATGAGGCGACCACTGCTTGCCAGGTTTTTGCTCAGCTCGTCCTCGGGATCACGTTTCGCTTCTCTCAAGGCGAACATGTAGAACACTACGAGCAGTGTGATCGAGAGCGGGAAGTGGAGCCAGATGAGCGCACTTGCCCGGTACGCGGGGATGATGGTCAAAAGTCCCATCAGCGCCGCGAAGATCGAGAACATCCGCCCGAACGTGGTGATCTGGTCTGGGACCTTGTCCTTGAAGGCCTTCAGCCATCCGACGTTGTCGAAGATCGCCGTGGCAAAATTCGCCACATTCTGGAGCAACGCGAGCGGGCCCATCGCAACGATGATGCCGATCGCACCGAGGAGTGCCGCCAGTGATCCCCCCATGGGAGAATCGAACTGGATGGCGAGCCAGCCACCGCCCAGAAGGCAGAGGCTGCCGGCGACGATCACGAGGGGCAGCACGACGAGGAAAATCCCCGCCGCCTTTGCACGCCCCCACCAGGTGTTGTGCTTGTCCACCCGCGCTTGCAGGGCGGCTTCGTCCGCCGCGTCGGTGTTGTCCTCGGCCATGGCTTGTGCCAAGGCTTCGGCGGGATCCACCGGGGGCGTCGGGAGGGCGGGAGCAGGTTGGTTTTGAGGGATCGCTGGAGTGGTCACGAGGTACCTTCTTTCTTGGTTGCTGCGTTGAGAGCCGAACTGGTGCACAGACGGATGACCGTCTGCACGCTTATTAGGCCGTCTCTATTGAGGTTGGGGGCATCCGCAGAGACGACGAGGATCGTCGTCTCTGCGGAGCCAGTGGTCGCTACTTGCTGGGCTACGCCTTGAGCTTCGCGAGCAGCGGATGGTTGGGATCCTGCTTGCGCAGTTCGTCGGCGTGACGAGCGATGTCGATCTTGTTGTTCGCGCGCTTGCCCTTGAGCTTCGCGAGCTCATCGAGCCGATGCGGATTCGGGTTGATGGTTTCCACCACCACCCCGGCCGCCTCACGGAAGCCCGTGACGACTGCCTTCACCTTGCCGGCGAACCCCTTCGGTTCATCGTGGTGATCGGCGTGCTCGTCTTTGTGCTTGGGATCTTCCTTCTGCTCGGTCTCGGGAGGAGCGGCAAGCGTGCCATCGGGCCTGCGCAAATACTTCTCCGGTGTGCAATCAGGACAGAATCCCGACGACTTCTTCGCGAGCCGCGCCTCCTCAATGGAAGCACCTTTCACCAGCTTGGCCTCTTCCGGCTTCACCTCGTGAGTCTCGGTGGTGATGGCGGGGATTGCATCCCTGCCTCTACCGAGGGTCGTGCCGATCATGACCGTCTTCTCCTTGGGCTGCTCGATCTGCTCGATGTCATCGGTCAGATTTTCGCAGTGCAGGTTGAAGTGGGCGTAGCGGCTGCGGCGACCCTTGATGTAGCAACAGGGGCCGGTACCGACCTTGGTATCTGCCGCGAATGTGCCATCCGCAGTGAGACCAGCCGTGAGGGCTTCGATCTCTGCATCTTCACTGAGTCCTTCACCCACACCCTTGAGGCCGCGGGTGAGAATCTCGCCGAAGAAGTAAGCGCCTTTGTGCTTGCCTGCTCCCTCTTTGACGAGGAAGCCTGCAAGCTCAGAGAGAGCCGCGTTTACTTTCTCATCCTTGAAGAACGGCTTGATCTTCGGCAGGTGCTTTTTGAGCCAGGAGCCCGGGTTCTTGATCAGCTTCTCGGACTTGTCTTCGAACCACTCACCAGCGAAGCCGGTGAACGCGTCACGGGCATTGTCATTGCCCAGAGCAGCGAACCTGGCCGTGATGGCGGTCGGGATGATGAGGGCCAAGGCCCCAATCCATCCAGACATTTTTCCGAGCATTTCACCCCAGACGCCCTGCTTGGGTCCATTCGAACCCCCTTTGGAACCTTTCGGATCCGGCGTCGGAGCGTGATGGTCATCTTTCTTTCCATGTCCGTGTCCACCTGCCATAGCTTCCTCCTGGGTTGTCTGACGAAAATTGTTGCGGAAGACTGGAAACATTCCAATCTTCCGAACGTAGATTTATAGCACAAAAATCCCTCTTTGTCAATGGGGGTTGACGCTTTATTTTGCTATGAATAGCGGAAATAGGAGCTAGAAGCTAGGAGTTAGGAGCTAGTGAAAATCTAGCTTCTAGATACTAGCTCCTAGCTTCCCCGGATTTCGTCAGTAATTACCTTCCGTTCCAGGTTCTTATTTATGAGCACAGCGCCCACCAACTTCCCTCCTCGGAAGAACCTTTCCGAAACCGCCCCTTCTCTGGCGCTTCCTTGAACTTCGACGGAATCGGCGGCATTTCGGTCGGTATCGCCAATAAAGATGATTTCCAGACCCAAGGCATTGGTCGCGTATGAGGAAACCAGCTCAAACCGTACCTTTTCCCCGCAAATGATCTTAGCGACAGCTCGACCCTGCATTTGGGCGTTCATGTAGTTACCGACGACCCGCTGGCGGCCGGCGGTCACATCCATGAATTCAGCGACGTCGCCGGCGGCGTAGACGTCGGGAACGTTCGTTTCGAGATACTCGTTCGTCTTCACTCCCTCGTTCACTTCGATACCCGCGTCGCGCATCAACGAAAGTTCTGGGTGAATGCCGATGCCGATGCCGAAGATCGTGTTGTCATCCATCACGGTTGGCTCGGTGGCGTTTGGAGTTACGTCGACACCACGCGCGGCGAGGTGCGCGTTGATGAGGGTGCCAGATTCTTTCGAAAGAATTTTTGACCAGAACCAAGGTCCTCGTGTCAGGACGGAGGTCGACACTCCATGATGTGCGAACGCATTCACATATTCGCATGCCATGAATCCACCGCCGAAGACGGTCGCCTTCGCCGGATTTGAAGCGATCAGCTTGAGAAGATGATCGGTGTCATCGAGCGTACGCCAATACGACACGTTGCTTCCGTCTTCGCCAATCGTGCGGACGTCACAGCCGGTCACGATGAGAAGTTTGTCGTATTCGATCTCGCGTTCCTCGGACGTATGAACAAACTTGTTGTTCGTATCGATAGACTTCACCACGACCCCCGGCTGCCAATCGATATTTTTCTCGGAATACCATTCGGGCTTTTTAAGGAAAACACGCTCGCGAGACACCTTTCCTTTAATGAAATGAGGTAAAAGGACCCGGCTGTAGAGCGGGTGAAATTCTTCGGACAGGATGGTGATCTCGGCGTCAGAATCGAGTTTGCGGACCTCTTCAGCCGCAGTTACGCCAGCGATTCCCCCGCCGATGATGACGAGACGCATACTACAATTCTGGATAGAGCTGAACGCCGGCTTCATCAAAGATGAATACGGCGAGTGTCGGACACGATTGCGCAGCGAGGATGACGGTTTCTTTTTCTGCATCAGAAACTTCGATCCAACGCTCGTAAGAGGAGCCACCCGGTTCCTTTCCGTGGTCGAGGACGAACGCTTTGTTTTCTCCATTCATTTGGAACGTCTCCGGCATGATGGTGACGCAGCTGGCGGCACCAATGCAGAGGTCAGGATCGACGAGCACGCGGAGTTTCATATTAGGCGCCAAAATATTTTTCTTTGTAGAAGCGAATCAATTCTTCGACGGCCGGCAGGACACTTGGATTTCCGATGCCGACTTTCGTTTTCTGTTGAACGGCTTCAATTGTGACAGCTCCTTCAAGGACGGCTTCTTCGATATCACGATCAGTGACTTTCGCCACTGGATCGATGACGCGGGCGGACTCGACGATAATCTTATCCGTCTTTCCGGCGCGGCGGTAGTAGTCGTTGATGGCATCGCGCAAAGCCTTGTCGCAGAGCACGGAACAATGGAACTTCCGCTGCGGAAGGCCGCCGAGGCGTGACATGATGTCCTGTGGCTTGAGGCCACGGGCCTGTTCCAGGGTCATTCCGCCGTTCTCGGTCACCATCACCGAAGCCATGGATGTTGAGGCGATTGCACTACCGCAACCGAAGGTTTTCCAGCGGAATTCCTTGATATTCTCCGTAGTTGGGTCTACCTGCATCCAAACCCGAAGTTCATCTCCACAGGCAGGAGAACCGACTTTTCCTACAGCATTGAACATCGCCATGTCCTCATCGTCCTTGAGAAAGTTTTTGGGATGAAAAAAATGCTCCTTCACCTCGGGGGTGTAGAACCATGATTTTGCCCCATCTTTGGTGACAACATCACCTTGGGTGCCGGGAGTGGAGGGTTGGGCGTGTGACATATGTTGGGTTCGCAGTTAGTAGATAGTAGTAAGTAGTTAGTAGGTTTTTCGTAGTTCAACTCTACTAACTACTATCTACTAACTACTATCTACGCAAAATACTTAGCGTCCACGTTCACCGGACTCAGCGAACGCAACTTGGCGACGAGCGGCGGAAGCGTTTCCAAAACGTAGTCGATGTCTTCCTGTGTTGTTGATCGACCGAGAGTGAAACGGATCGATCCGTGTGCAACTTCATACGGAAGACCGAGTGAGAGGATCACGTGGCTTGGATCAAGCGAGGCACTCGTGCACGCGCTCCCTGTCGATGTGTAAATTCCCGCGGCGTCGAGATAGAGGATGAGCGCTTCGCCTTCGATATCCATGAAGGAGAGGTTTGCGTTGTTCGGAAGACGATCGGTCGCATGGCCGTTGAGGCGCGTCTTCGTAATTGTCTTCAACACGCCGTTGATGAGACGATCGCGCAAGACAGTAAGACGTTCGTTTTCTTCCTTACGTTCCTCTTGAGCAAGTTTGAAGGCCAAGGCAAGCCCAATGATTGCGGGCACATTCTCAGTACCAGGACGAATCGCGCGCTCCTGACTTCCGCCGAACATGAGCGGCTGAAGCTTGATGCCGCGCTTCACATACAGGAACCCTGCACCCTTTGGTCCATAAATTTTTCCGCCGTTCATCGCGAGCATGTCGACACCAAGTTTGCTCACATCGAGGTCGAGCACGCCGGCGGCCTGACACGCATCGGTGTGGAAGACCGGTGGAGTCTTTGGAACCTTGGACGCTTTCACCGCCTTCACAATTTCTGCGATCGGTTCGATGGTTCCGATCTCGTTGTTCGCCATCATCACAGAAACGAGAATCGTATCTTCACGGAGAGCAGCGACGACTTGTTCTGGCGTGATGCTTCCATCGCGACCAGGAGTGAGATACGTCACGGAAAAATTTTCCTTGCGCTCAAGATGCATCGCGGATTCCAAAACCGCGTGATGCTCGAACGCACCAATGATGACGTGCATTCCCTTCTCCTTATTTGCACGAGCGTATCCAAGGATCGCCATGTTATCTGCTTCTGTTCCGCCGGAGGTGAACAGGATTTCATCTGGGCGAACGACGAGAAGTTTGGCGATGTTGGCACGGGCTTCATCGATGGCATCCTTCGCTTCCTTCCCAATGGAGTGGAAACTCGATGGGTTGCCATAATGCTCCGTCAGATACGGCATCATTGCCTCAAGAACCCGCTTATCAAGCGGGGTCGTGGAGGCGTGATCGAGGTAAACCTGGCGGGACATAACCAGCGGAAGGTATCAGAAACTGGCCTATATTTCAAGGCTTTCTACGCGGCGACGCTTACCCCAAACGCCAGCTGGACGATATACCCGACCACATACCCGAGGAATGCGGCGGTGAGGGACACAATCATCATCTCTACCCCGCTCCGTCCTGGCGAGCGCTTTGTGAACTGTGCGCTCCAGGCACCGAGCCCAAATAATGTGACGGCAGTCAGAACAACCGATACTGGTAATGCATCTTGAAGCGACATTAAAAAGTACGGAGCGAGTGGCACACACCCGCCAAGAATATAGAACACACCCATCACGACTCCGGCGCGGATTGGGTGCTTCCTTAATTCCACGCGAAATTTATCTGGCCTTCCCCCTTCTTCTGCAAGAAGTGCGTCTTCGGCTTCATCGGCGGACTTAGAAGAAAGATAACTTCCGGCGGACATCGACAACGCTTCAACGACGACAATCACGAGCCCGGACAAAATGACGATGTAGGCGTTTTGCGTACCCGCAGCGATCCCGGTAAGAGCTCCGAGTGTGGACACGAGAGAATCTTCAAGTCCAAACACGATCTCGCGGATGTTTGAGACCACGAGAAGCCGCAAGGAACCGTCTTTTTTCTTCATACGAGAGCATTATAGCGGTACCGCGACCTGCCTGCTATACTCGCAATATCGTTTTTAGCCCCTTACCGCCCTTACAACCCTAACCGCCCTAACAGACCCTTTTTATGACCCTCCCCTCCTCCGTCCGCCCATTTGATAGCAACACCATGATCGTTGTCGCCGGAAATGAGCGTGCAAAGTTCCTCCGCGCCGCGAATAGCGAGGTCGAAGTGCTCGCGTTCATCTCTTCCAAGGAAGAGGAACAGCCTGGTCGCGATCATCAGAACTCCGTGACGGGGGCTGGCGACGTTCGATCGACCTCAAGTAACGACAACCGAGATGATCTCACTCGTGCAGAGCTTCATCGCAAGATTAACGAAGATCTTCTCCGCCGTTTCCGCCACGACGAATTCGAGTCGATTGTGCTGTGCGACGCACAGCAGAACATGAACGAGCTTAAGGCCGCGCTTCACACGGATCTACAAGCTCGTATCAAAGGTGAAGTTCCGAAGAACCTGTCGCACATGGACGAGCTTGATATCGCCACACTTGCCCGTGAAGCGATGTAATCCTTGAAGGACTGCGGGGGGTTTGATAAGGTCCCCGCCGTGGCCGCGTGGCGAAGTGGTTAACGCGGCGGTCTGCAAAACCGCTATGCACCGGTTCAACTCCGGTCGCGGCCTCCAAAAAAGCTCCCCAGAAATGAGGAGCTTTTTTCTTAGTCTTTTCCGTACACTTCGATCTCTGCGTTCCGCAGGCCGAACCTGCGGGCGGAGGGGGTGTCTGGCATCCAGACATCGACCCGCTTGTCATACCGCGCGTTCATGCGGTCTTCGACGATGAACACTCGATCACCGAACAGGCGTGGAATCTTTACTTTCGTCCCGAACGGAAGGAAATTTGCGGCGATCGTCCCTTCGTGGACATGTGTACCGTTTGCGGTGATAAACGGCGTGCTGTCAGTCTGACCAACTTCCGACGAGTAGGCGGTGATCGGTACGCGGATCTTCCAGAGATAGGTTGGTTTTGGGGCGTCCGGCAGTTTCCCGAACGGCACCAGTTCGTTTTGCATGGCGGCGATCTGAATTGCCACGGATTTTGCCTTCGCTTCCTCGCTTACCGAGATCTCGTCCGCATACGCAAACGATGGGAACGCGACCAGGAGCGCGATCGCAAATACCGCAAGGAATGCAAAACATTCCAAAGGGTGTCGCCGTGAGATTCGGCGCACAACCATCACCATCGACGAGGCATGTGGCATACCCTGGACGGACAAGAGACCCAGGGCAGTCCACATACGAGTGGCGGGATGATACACCTTGAGGGGTGAAAACGACAAACGATAAATCCCAAACGACAAAGAAAGGCAGGAAACGACAAAGGAAGGAAAATTTTAAACGTTTGTCGTTTTCCATTTTTCTTTGTCGTTTGTCGTTTGTTTTTTGTCGTTTTCGTCATTTTCCGCTACAATTCGCCCCACATATGTCCAACCAACGACGTGTCCATTCTGGAGATTGGAAGCGAAAAGCTTCCCTGAAAATAGGATCCATCCGTCTTCCAAAAGCCTTCGTAAAGAATGCTATTCTCGTTCTCGGCGTCCTCCTCGCCGCCGGTTCAATTGGTGTCCTTGGACTGTTTGCCTATGTCAGCCGCGACCTTCCGGATCCGAATTCTCTTACGGACCGGGCCGTAAGCCAGACGACGAAGATTTATGACCGTACCGGAGAGCATCTCCTTTATGAAATCTACGGTGAGGAAAATCGCACGCTTGTTAAATTTCAAGAAGGCCTTTGTAAAGATGCAACGGATCTAGACGTGGATCCAAACGGGATCCCCTTACGTGCCCTACAAGCAACCATTGCCGCGGAAGACCATGCATTTTGCTCCCATCACGGAATCAGTTACAAGGGATTGCTTCGTGCCGCCCTGTTTGGCGGGAGTCGCGGAGGCGGATCAACCCTGACCCAGCAGCTTGTGAAGAATGCGATTCTTACGAACGAGCGCACCCTTACACGCAAGGTCAAAGAACTTATTCTCTCTATCGAACTTGAACGCAGATACGCAAAAGATGAAATTCTCCAGATTTATTTCAATGAGATCCCCTACGGTTCCACCTTTTACGGCATCGGGGCGGCCGCACAAAATTACTTCGGAAAATCCACCAAGGACCTTACCCTTGGAGAAATAGCGACTCTTGCAGCCCTTCCACAGCTCCCTACATTTTATCTCAATAACCCAGACCGGTTGAAAATACGCCGAGATTTTATTTTGGATGAAATGACGGATCTCGATTTTATTTCCCTCGAGGAGGCTACGGAAGCAAAAAATTTTGAAACCCCAGTAAAATCAAGGGTTTCAAACATTAAAGCGCCTCATTTCGTCGAATACGTAAAAGTGCTACTCGCAGAAAAATTTGGGACACGCCAAGTGGAGGAAGGTGGGTTCAGGGTGCTTACCTCGCTTGATTTCGATAAGCAGGTCATCGCGGAAGAAGAAGTGGTGAAAGGCGTTGAAGAACGCGGCGAACAATACGGCTTTAATGATGCAGCACTCGTCGCCATCGATCCGAAGAATGGACACATCCTCGCCATGGTCGGATCGGCGGATTATTTTAACAATGAGATTAACGGCAAGGTAAACGTAGCGCTCCGACCTCGCCAACCAGGTTCAAGCTTCAAACCGATTGTTTTTGCGAAAGCATTTGAAGCGGGTTACACACCGAACACCATCCTTTGGGATGTGAGGACGGACTTCCCTACGGAAACTGGAACGTACTCTCCAAACAACTATGATCTCGGCGAGCGCGGACCTATCCGCATGCGCGAGGCACTACAGGGATCACTCAACATCCCGGCCGTGAAAACGGTTTATTTGGCCGGAGTCGAAGCTTCTATCGCCTTTGCGGAACGGCTTGGCTACACCACATTTGGAGACCGCTCACGGTTCGGGTTTGCCATCGTACTTGGTGGTGCGGAAGTGAAACTTCTTGAACACACCGCGGCCTACGCCGCATTTGCGAACGACGGCGTTCGACACGATACGGTTGCCATCCTTAAGATCGAAGACGCTTCTGGAAACGTGATTGAGGAGTGGAAGGCAGGAGATGGAATAAAAGTCATGGAACCTAACGTCGCGCGCACGATTACCGATGTGCTCGCCGATAATAACGCGCGCGCTTACGTTTTCGGACTTACCTCATACGTTCAACTTGGTGCACGCCCTGTTGCGGCAAAAACAGGAACCACAAACGATTATCATGACGGCTGGACGATGGGATACACACGTTCCCTTGCGGTAGGGGTGTGGACGGGAAATGCGGACCTGGCCAATACCGCCATGAAAAAAGGTGCTGATGGTTCAAAGATTGCGGCACCTATCTGGAATGGCTTCATGAAACGCGCACTCGACAAAACACCAGTGGAGTCGTTTATCAAACCTGAAATCAAGATCACCGGGAAGCCGGTCCTTGATGGTCAACTTCCCGCCACGACTGTAACCATCGATACATTCAGTGGAAAACTCGCCACGGAATTTACCCCTCCTTCCATGCGCGAAGAACGAAAGTTTGCGCAGTACCATGAAATATTACAGTTCATAAAACGATCAGATCCCCTTGGGGCGCCACCGGAAGATCCGACAAAGGATTCCCAGTACGCCGCATGGGAAAAAGGCGTGGCAGACTGGATCGCCCGTGAGGAAATACGAACGGGCATCAAGGTAACAAATGCGGTTCCTCCAACAGAATTCGATGATGTCCATCTTCCTGCAAACCTTCCATCTGTCGAAATTGTGACACCATTTGAAAACGAAGAATTCGGCACGCGCGACATTCATGTCGCTGTGAACGCAAGCGCCCCACGCGGCGTTTCCCGTGTCGAACTCTATCTCGACGGCTTCTACCTCGGAACCGATACGCATGACCCCTACGAGCTCACAGTACGCATCCCCAACACAGTAAGCCGCGGGTTCCATACGTTGAAAGCGATCGCGTATGATGACGTCGATAACGCGGGTTCGGATACCGTCGGCATTCGCCTCTCGTCAGACGCTGCCGCCGCGACATTCTCTATCATCGATCCAAAGAATGGACAGACAATTGAACAGACCGGCCGGCCTTTCTCCGTCGCCATCGAACTTCAAAACCCAACGTCTTTTGCACGCATTCTTGCCTACGCAAAACCCGTCGGGGCTGGGGATCGACAATCCATTGGGGTGAAGTCGAACCCAGATTCACCGTTCATCACCTTCGATTGGACGGTTCCGGTGAGTGGGGATTGGGTGCTCTCAGCCGTCGCGGAGCCAAATACCGGGAGTGGTTCCATTGAGACGTCGGGCGTCCTGGTCCATGTTTCTGGATCTGCTGGATCTCCCCCTCCGCCGACTCCACCGGCAGCAGGAACGCTGCCACCCGTTATTCCGAACGTGAATCTGAATCCGTTCGCAACACCATAGTTAGTAGTGAGTAGATAGTAGTTAGTAGATTTACTAAAAAACCGGTTTTAGCCTCACGGCTTTGACCGGTTTTTCGTTATACTACTAACTACTTACTACTATCTACTGACTCAGTTCTACTGCTTAATCGGCATCACAATGTATAAATAGCCTTTTGCGTCCGATGGACGTACAACACACGGATTGCTTGCATCGATCATTTCGAAAATGACGTTGTCGCTGGCACAGGCGGACAATCCATCGAGGAGATATCGATAGTTTACGGTCACGGTATTGTCCTTCCCTGTGACATTTGCAGGACATATCGCGGTGTTTTCCCCGCGCTGGGCGTCGACGGAGCGAACCGTAAGGCCATCCTTAGCGAATGAAAGGGTTACGTCGAACAAACCATTCTTTGAAAACAACGCGGCGGTCTTCACCGACTTTACGAAGTCGTCACGGTCGATAACCGATGTGGTTTCGAAGGTTTTTGGGATGATCTGACGGTAATCTGGGTAGTTTCCTTCGATAATTCTTGAAACCAACTCGACGGTTCCGAAGCGAAATACCGCTTGATTGTCGGATAAACGCATCTCGATGTGAGCGGCGGCCTCTACATCATCTTTAAATACCGAAAGAATGCGGTTCACTTCCCCAAGTGTCCTTGCAGGGATAATGACCTGCTTGTCTTCCAACCCTTTTTCAAGCGCTATAACGGATTCAGAGAGCCTGTACGAGTCCGTGGAAGCCAAGATGAGGTTGTAGCTGTTCTCTGTCTTTTCGAACCGCATGTAGACGCCTGTGAGCTCTGGGCGGGATTCGTTGGTTGAGACGGCGAAGAGAACTCGGGAGAGCGCTTCACGAAGGGCTGGAACGGGAATGGAAACAGAGACGGCGGCTTGAACGTCTGGAACGAGCGGAAACTCGGAAGCGGACAGTCCGTTCATTTTGGTTTTATATCCACCACACACTACGGAGAGCGATGTTGCGTTTCCATCTACGGAAACCGTTTCGTTCGGAAGGAGAGAAACATAGTCGTAAAACAATTTGGATGGAACCGTCACTTCACCCGGCTCATCGACTTTTCCTCGGACGATGCAGCGAACGGCAATTTCAAGATTCGTTGTCGTGAAACGAATTGTACCTCCCTCCGCTTGGATGAGGATGTTCTGAAGAACAGGAAGGTTTACGTTCTTGGAAGTGAGGTGACTTGCGATCGCCAACCCTTGGAACAGATTTTCTCTCGTACACGACAGTTTCATAGGTGGCTTATTAGTAAGAGTTTATATGTAGATATACTAGTAGTAACAATAAGGGGTGTGGATGGCGTGGACAAGTCGATTTCAGTGAATGAATTCACGGGAAAAATTCTTGTGTTCATGTGGAAAGACCCGTGGGGGAAAGGTGTGTGGACTGGGGATGGAATGGTTGGATGAATTATTCCCTATTTCTATCCACATGATTTGAGGAGTCTTATACCCAGATATATTCCACTTCTCCACACCTTTTAGACAAGGAATAACATGTGGACAAATTGTGCTCAATCAACGCACAACTGTGAATATCCTGTGTGATGTTTCTATGCCGCTGTGTATAAGCGTTGCTTGATGAGTTCCATATCGTGCTGAAGCTTCTCATCTTGGGAAAGACAGTTACAAATCTTTTCGTACGCGTGCATGGCTGTGGTGTGATCACGTCCGCCGAGTTCATTCCCGATTGAAGGATAGCTCGACTTCAGTTCCTCTCGCATGAGATACATCACAATCTGTCGCGGAAAAGCGAGACGCTTCTCGCGACTCTTTCCAAGCAGGTCTTCGATCGCTACGTCGAAATAGACAGCTACTGTACTGATGAGAATTTTTGGGGTGACGGATTTTTTCTGTGACTGCGTATTGAAGCTGGAGAGAATCGGCTTCACACTCTCGAGCGAAGGAAGCGTATTTTTGAATTGGTGGAAGGCAATGATTTTATTGAGGGCTCCTTCCAGTTCTCGAACGTTGCTTTGCACGATGGTGGCGAGGTGGTGCATGACGTCGCGGTCGAGCGGATAGTTTTTGTCGCGACACTTGGACTCAAGGATAGCGACGCGCGTTTCGTAATCTGGATTTCCTACGTCGGCGAGCATTCCGCATTCGAAACGGGAAACGAGGCGATGTTCCACTTGCTGGATCGCTTTTGGAGGGCGATCGGAGGTGAGAACAATCTGTTTATTGCTTTGATATAAGTGGTTGAAGGTGTGGAAGAACTCTTCTTGGGTGCTTTCCTTCCCTGCGATGAATTGAATGTCGTCTACAAGAAGGAGATCGATGTTGCGGTAACGGTTCTTGAAATCCTGAGTTTTTCCGCTGCGTACAGCTTGAATATAATCGTTAGTGAAACGTTCACTGGTAACATAAAGCACTTTGATCGTCGGATTCTTTCGAAGGAGTTCGTTTCCAACGGCCTGAAGTAGGTGGGTTTTTCCGAGTCCTACCCCACCATAGAGGAAGAGCGGGTTGTAGACGCCACCTGGGTTCCCAGAAACGGCCTGAGCCGCGGCGTGGGCGAGTTCATTCTGCTTTCCAACGATAAAGCTGGAGAATGTGTACTTGCCATTCAAAGTGAATTCTCCGCTCTCAAAGGAAGGTATACGCACGGACTCCGTAGCGAACGGTGGAATCTCGTTTGCTTCCTGATGAGTGGTGATCGTGCTTGTGAGTGGAGCGGGATCAATGGAATCTATGATCTGTACACCTGTCGGTCGCGCTTCTACGCGATAGGAAACGGTCCGAACGCGTTCGTCTGTAAGGTTTTGCAGGCTCTGCAGGATTTCCTTGTGATATTTCTTCTCAAGCCAGGCTTTGGTGAAAAGGTTTGGGACGCCAATGCACGCATCACTTGCTCCGATCTCTGCCACGAAGGTACTCTTAAACCAAGTTGTGAAATTTGCCTTGCTTAAAGACAATTCAAGTTCTCCCAACACGGCTTGCCACAACTCGTGAGTAGTCATAACGAGTACACCGACCATTTTATGGTCGGAATTCATCAGCGACGAGGCTTAACAACAGGCAGTGTAGATGAGATATCCACAACCCCGCAAGTGTGCACAGGGAGGATAAGACAGTTGATAATCTGTGGATAACATGGTAGCCTTCTCTGACTTCGATTAATCTATCTATGAAACGAACATTTCAACCAAAGAAAGCCCGAGCGGCCAAGGTACACGGATTTCGCGTACGTTCCCGCACGAAGTCTGGACGCAAAGTGCTTGCCAGCCGCCGCGCAGGTGGCCGCGCTCGTGTAAGCGTACAGAAAAAGAAGCTTAAGTAACTCCACCGACAGGTGGAGTTATCCTGAGCCCCGACGTGATGTCGGAGCGAAGGATCCCGGTATGCTTCCAACCCCATCCAGGCTCAAAAACGATAAGGATATTAAGACGCTCTTTGCGAAAGGCAAGAGCGTCTTTGATGCTCATATCGGCATGAAGTACCGGCTCACCAGCCTTCCGGAGAGTCGGGTGACGGTGGTCGTGGGAACCAAGGTGTCCAAGTCTGCTGTGGAGCGTAATCGCATTAAGCGCCGGGTCCGTGCCGTTCTTGAAAAACTTTCGCCTCATTTTAAGCCTGGGTTTGATGCCGTGTTCTTACCGAAGCTGATCATTGGACGTGCTACGTTTGAGGTCGTTTCTAAACAAACCGAGGGATTATTGAGGAAAGCTAAGCTGTTGAAGTAGATTGACACATGCGTTGTATTCTTCTCATTTGTATACGGGCGTATCAAGTTACCGTCTCACCAGACCACGGCCCGCTTAAGGTGTTCTATCCGTACGGCTACTGCCAGTTTCATCCGACGTGTTCGACGTACGGATACGGCAGCATCGAGCGGTTTGGGGCAATAAAAGGGTCCTGGATGGCGTTCCGGCGCATCATGCGGTGTCATCCTTGGTCAGACGGCGGCTACGATCCGGTTCCAGAAAAGTAAAAACGCGCCCATTGGAGGCGCGTTTTTCTTCACTACGGACACTGACAAGGATCTTTCTTACAAACAGGACAGACTTCGTTCATAGGACACTCCCCTTTGTATTAGTGAGTTACACCTATATATCGTTCTGAAAGATTGTTCGTTGCATCTATTTCGAAGGGACTTCAATCTGCTTCATCCTCGTCGTCGCCCCGCGAACCAGTCGAAGCGTCGAAGGGGCGAGGTTGAGGTGTTCCGCGAGGGCTTTGATGACCGCCTCATTCGCCTTCCCTCCTTCCGCCCTGGCCGTCACGCTAATTTTAACCGTCGAATCATCGAGCCATGGGCCAACTTTCGTTTCTCGCGCGCCGGGCTTCGCGTGAACGGTAACGATCATACCTTCCTCCAGCTCTTGAGAAGATTAAGTTCGCCAGCGCGTTCTTCGTCGACCGGGGTTTCGAGGAGAAGGTCGATGTGTTTAAGAGGTTTGTGCTGCGTTACGGCCTTAATCCCTTCCTTTCCGAGCAGTCCTTTCCCAATGCTCTCGTGTCGGTCCTTATGGCCGCCGAGTTCTATCTTCGAATCGTTCAAATGGCTTGCGACAAGGCGATCAAGGCCGACGATTTTATCGAAATCCTTGAAGGTTTTGGTCACGGCTTTCACATCGCGCAGATCGTAACCCGATGCAAAGGCGTGCTGAGTGTCGAAACACACGCCGATTTCCTTTCCGCGTTCGGCACCCTTTAAAAATGCGGCGATTTCTTCGAACGTATCGCCCATAACCTCACCTGCGCCCGCCGAAATTTCGACGAGGAGCTGGCAGGAGCCTTTGTATCCGTCCATGATTTTGTTTAGTCCTTCGATCACCATTTCGATTCCTTTTTCTTGCCCGACATCCTTTGCTGAACCCGGGTGAAACATCATTCCACGTACGCCTAACAATGATCCACGCTCCAACTCTTCGCGAAGAACGGCATGGGAACCTTTGCGAATACGATCGGTTCCTGAAGCGAGGTTGATGAAATAGGGCGCGTGGATATAGCAATCCTTCTGGCCATGTTCCTTCATGGCCGCCTTGAACTTCGTCACGACCTCAGGAGTAATCGGGGCTGGATTGCCTCCTTGCGGAGGGCGGCTGAAGAATTGGAACACTTCGCAGCCGATCTCGCCGGCATTGATAGGGCCGTTCCATAGGCCGCCGGCAGCTGAAACATGGGCACCGAATCGCATACGTAGATAGTAGTAAGTAGATAGTAGTTAGTAGGGTCGACTGACGACGAAAATCTACTAACTACTTACTACTATCTACTAACTATTACGCTTTTACCATCTCTTTCAAGAGCAACGCGACCACTTTTCGGTTGCTGAGGACACTTTCCATGTACTCCCGGTAGTCCGGGGCGTAGATGCGCTTCTTTGTCTCCGGATCTTTGCCATACTGCTCGGCGAGCTTATCGAGTTCTCCATCAAGTTCATCATCCGTTACCTCGATCTTCTCCTGCGTGCCGATCGCGCGCAGGACGAGGGCAACTTTGATGCGCATGAGGGCTTGCTGGGTGAATTCGATTTTCAACTGAGCGAGGGTCTTGTTGATGGACTTGAGGTACCCCATGAAGTCGGCACCCTGCTCTTCAACGCGTGCCTGGAGTTCGCCGATCATCTTATTGATCTCCTCATTAATGAGAAGATCTGGGATGTCTTCAAAGGTGGAAACCTTTGCGACGGCTTCAAGAGCTTCGCGTTCCTGACGTGCCGCTTCTTCCTGTACGTGCTCTGCCGTCATGTTTTCCTTGATACGGTTTCGCAGCGAAGCAACGTCTGGCATGCCGAGTTTTGAAGCGAACGCGTCATCGATCGGCGGAGTTTCAAGTTTGAAAATCTCCTTCATGGTCACTTCGAAATCGACATCGTGACCTGCGAGTGAAGCAAGCGCGTGTTCCTTAGGGAACGCGAGTGTGAAGGTTTTCTGGTCACCTTCCTTCATGCCGGTCAGCTGTTCCTTGAAGCCTGGGATGTAGTATTCCTCGGCCAAGTAAACGCCGTGGTTGGGCGACTGTCCGCCTTCCACCCCGACGCCGCCTTTCTTCATGTTCACCGAGAGGACGACCTTGTCCGTGCCTTCGGCAACGGCTCCAGCCTCTTTTCGATTCTCAACCGTGCGCATGCGCTGAAGATCTTTCACGGCCATGTCGATGTCGTGTTCCGGAACTTCCTTTGCCTGTGGCTTGATGGAAAGTTTGTGGAAATCTCCGAGCGTTTTCACTTCCGGAAGGCGCGAAACCTCTGCGGTGTAGATCACATCGTTTCCTGGCGCGAGTTTTACCAGGTCGATTTTTGGCGAGCCGACGGTGTTGAGATTGTGTTGGAGAATCGCCTGCGTGTAAGTAGTACGAATAGCGGTTTCGAGGGACTCTTCGTAAAGAGCCATCTCGCCGACTTTTTCCTTCACGACCTCAAGCGAGGCGTGTCCTGGGCGGAAGCCATCGATTTTCACCTTTTCCGAAATGCGCTTTGCGGCTTCCTCGAGGTGAGGCAAAAGCTCATCATGCGGGATGGTGATAGTGAGTTTAATGGCGGCCTTTGGAAGCTGTTCAACGGTGGCGGTTGCCATAGGCTTAGGTCGATAATACTTACAGAATCCCGCGCAGCGTACGGGAAAAGCCGCTCTACGTCAACGATATACGGGCCTTAGATGGAGTCGTCCATAATCGTATGCTAGATTATGGATATGTCTCCTCCGACCTTCCATCGGGAACGCGAGCTTCTCGCGCAAGGATACCGCATGATTGTTGGTGTCGATGAGGTGGGGTCTGGAGCCCTGGCCGGGCCGGTTTATGCAGGTGCCGTCGTGCTTCCGCTTGATTCCAGACTTGGGCGTATTCAGGACTCAAAGCTCCTTCAAGCTGGGGCCCGTGAGGAATTAGCGCCTCTTATTAAGAAGCGCAGCATTGCCTGGGCCGTTGCCGGGGCGACGGTTGATGAAATTACGGAACTTGGGATTCGCGGTGCAACTCTTCTTGCGATGCGTCGAGCCGTCGAAGATATCATGTTGGCCGATTACGTTTTGGTAGACGCCTGGACTATTCCTGGGATTCTTATTCCTCAAAACGGAATCATTCGAGGTGATCGATATGTGAAATCGATCGCGGCCGCATCCATTATTGCCAAAGTAGAGCGGGATCAGCTCATGCAGGAGCTCGCCATCGACCATCCGAGGTATGGATTTGAGGTTCATAAAGGGTATGCAACGCTCGCGCATCGAGAGGCGATAAAGAAATACGGCCCTTGTTCTCTCCACAGAATGGGCTACAAAACCTTCCATCAAGAATTGGCTTAATAGAGGCATATATATGCCTTTTTACATTGACCAATAGGGTCTTTTGTGATAGGGTGTCGCTCACCAAGGTATGAGAAAGCAGGTTTTTCCAGGTAGAGGATAATGCGGTATATCCAGAATCAATATACGCCTCACCCTCAAACAATTTTTCATTCGTTTCCTCCTTTCCGTCTTGTACGGCCTGGTGGCAGTTAAGCGCAATGCTCCGCGGCTCATGAAGCCCGTCATCGCTCCTGCCAAGGCTGTAGGACGGATTTTGCTTCGTATCATTGGCGTACCTTTGTATCGTCTTGTTTTCTTTTTGAAGCGACAGCTTGGGCGCATCCTCATGCCAGCAAAGAATCGCGTAACGTATTTTATCTCCAACCGTTATGCTATTCACGTGGCTGTGGTTGCGATCGCTACCATGACCGGATCAACAAATATTGGTGGCAGTGATGTTCGTGCGGAAACGTTTGGAACGCATAGTATGTTGTATGCGCTCGTTGCCACTGATCCGTCCGCGAGCATTGATGTGGTTTCTGCCGGTCAGTTTGTCGCTATCAGCCCTTCTTCTTATGGATATGATGATGGTGCTATCGATCCATTAGCTCATCTCGATACGCTTTCAGAAGGAGACGGATATGCCACGACTACCGTTGGAGGAACCGCCGTGTCTGCTCCTTCCATCAGTGAAGGACATACCCCTGAAGCGGACCGGACTTCCATCGAAACCTATGTGGTTTCCGAGGGAGATACCCTTTATGGAATCGCTCAAAAATTTGGGTTAAATCTTACTTCACTTTTATGGGCGAACAATCTCACGGTTCGTAGCTTGATCAAACCAGGCCAGGATATGAAGATCGTCCCAGTGAACGGCGTTCTTTATACCGTGAAAAAAGGCGATACAATTTCAAAGATCACTAAGAATTACGGTTCAGAATCAGATAAGATCATTGCCTTTAATAAGCTGGCAAGTGCGAATGACTTAAAGATCGGTGAAACACTCATGTTGCCTGATGGTGAGCCACCTTTCGTTCCGGCTCCCGTCGTACGACCTCTTGCCGTGAAGACCCCATCTTCCAGCCAGACTCTTACTGGGAAACCAACGACCAATACCGCTCCTCTTTCCGGATTTACGTCCGGTTCTGGGACATGGGTATGGCCGACGGACTGGCATGTGATTACCCAGTATTATGGATGGAAGCACACTGGAATAGATATTGATGGTGACTATACGACCTTTAGTTTTGCTGCATCAGACGGTGTCATTATTTATAGTGGCTGGCGAAATGGGTATGGAAATACCGTTGAAATTGACCACGGAAATGGGATCGTGACCCGATATGCTCACCATTCTAAACTGTTCGTGAACGTTGGGGATATTGTGACGGTTGGACAGAAGCTTGCTCAAACCGGATCAACAGGCCGCTCCACAGGAACACACTTACACTTTGAAGTCATTAAGAACGGCAAATTCCAAAATCCACTCGTCTACGTCCGATAATCATAAACGCTCCGCATCTGTGGGGCGTTTTTGAATATTGGCATGCTTATGATCATTTTTCCTCTCGAAATGATTAACGAATAACCGTTCCACGGAATCGCAGCGCTTCGGCAACATGGTGTACTTGTAAAATTGATTCTCCCGAGAGGTCCGCAACCGTGCGGGCCACTTTTCGTATACGGGAGAGGCCTCTGGCGGAGAGATGTCCGGCGTCGAGGGCGGAACGCAGGAGATTTTTCGATTCCGGATCGAGTGGGCAGAATTGTTCGAGGACGGAGGCTGGAAGATCTGCGTTTGCTGGGTATGGAGTTCCTTTGTAGCGTTCTGATTGAATCATGCGCGCTGCAAGAACGCGGGCGCGCACAAATTCTGACCCTTCTGGCAGATCGGTCCCGAGGAGCTTATCGCTTTCAATGGCTGGAACGGAGATGACGAGGTCGAAGCGATCCAAGAGCGGACCTGAAAGTTTTCGGGCATATTGGGCGCGAGATCGTTCGGCACAGGTGCAGCGGTTTCCTGGATCATCGGCAAACCCGCACGGGCATGGGTTCATGGCGGCGACTAGCATGCAGCGCGATGGGAAGCGAATACTCGAAGAAGCTCGTGAAATCGTAATTGAGCCATCTTCTAGTGGTTGGCGTAGGTGATCGAGACAATGTTTTGAGAATTCAGGCAGCTCATCAAGAAATAGGACACCACGATGGGCCAAGGTTACTTCGCCTGGTCGCGGTGGATTTCCACCACCGACGAGGGCTGCGGCCGAAGCGCTGTGGTGTGGGCTGCGGAAAGGACGTTCTGTCAGTAAACCTGCGCCTTCCGGCAAAACTCCGGCCACGGAGGCGATGGCCGTAGCTTCGACAGACTCATCTTCGCTAAGTGGTGGAAGAATCGTCGGTAAGGTGCGCGCCAGGAGCGTTTTTCCAGTCCCTGGTGGGCCTTTGAGGAGGAGATTGTGTGATCCAGCCGCCGCAATCTCCAGACCGCGTTTGGCCGCTTCCTGCCCGCGTACGCAGTTTAGATCGACTCCCGCACCGATCAGACGTGCCTCCGCGCTCATTTCTCTTGGAATGATGGGTCTTATCCCTCGTGCATGATCGATTACGTCTGCAAGGTGGCGTGCAGGAAATACCGTGATTCCGCGTACGGCCGCGGCCTCCGAAGCATTCCCTTCTGGAACAAGGATCGATGTGATTCCTGCCTTACGGGCAAGAAGGGCGACGGCAAGGACTCCTGGAACCCGTCTAATGGTTCCATCAAGCGACAATTCCCCGATAATGATGGTGTCGGCGAATGCTTCTTGAGGGAGTTCTCCGCTGGCACATAAGAGCGATATGGCAATTGGAAGGTCAAACACCGGTCCCTGCTTCTTCACGTTGGCTGGAGCGAGGTTTACCGTGATCCGCGTGCGTGGAAATGGCAGGTTTACTCGTCGAAGGGCTGCTCGAATGCGTTCTTTAGATTCTCGGACGGATACGTCAGGCAGTCCAACGAGCGTAAATGCATGAATTCCAAAGGAAATATCCGTTTCAATGTCTACGGGATGCGCTTCGATACCGATGATCGCCGCTGAACGTATGGACATAGGATAAAAACAAAAGACCTCCCGCAGATATGCGAGAGGTCATTGATAATAATGGTATATTACGCGATTTTTTCCGATGTGTCAACTTGTTTGTGTTTTTCGTCTCCAAACAGCATCCAGACAACACCTCCAAGGATGAGCAGATCACTCAGATTGATTGCCAGTCGATTGAGAATTAGGAGATAATCGACGGTAAAACCATAAAAAACACGGTCAATGAAGTTTCCGAGCCCACCGAGGAGGATCAGTAAGGCGGCTGCAGTGCGATCGGGACGATCTAGGCGATTCTTATAGGCAAGATGGATGAGAACCGAGCCAATAATCGCTGTTGCGATAACCACTAAAGGAAATTTGAATGGAATATCGAAGGCAATTCCGAAGTTTTTATGAAGCGCCAGGGCAAAAACAGATCCAGCCGGAACAGAAGCCTCTGACGGAAATCCTGTGACGGCCAAACGCTTAACAAAAAGATCGCCAGCGACCACGATGGTACCGACGATCCCAATAAGGACGACCTTATTTCGCTTCACATGGCTACATTTCTTGAGTAAGCGTCTTTTTGCACTGGATACAGGAGCTGGAAGTTGGTCGGGCGATAAGACGGCGTTCATCAATCGGCAATTTGCAGTACTTGCAGATGCCATAGACGCCTTTTTCAAACTGGCGCATGGCGGATTCCACATCCCTCAATTGCTTTACCAGCTCATCTTCTAACGACAAATTGTCAGAAAATTGTGCAACCTCAGAGGCGTTTTCATCCTCTTTATCACCAATGTTTGGGAAATCCGTATCGTACGTGGTGGAGGTTGCCCGAGTGTTCCGGTGCGCAAATTGGGAGAGTTCGTGCTCCAGTCGGCCCTTTTCTTCAACCAAAAGGGACTTCATCTTGTCAGAAAATGCTTGATCCATAGCGGAATATATCAATAGATACACGATATCATCCTGATCGATTTCGGGCAATCCATCGACGATCGATTTCTCCACCCTTACCTGAAGGAGTGAATATGGAGCCATTAGGTATTTTGAAATAGAAAAAGGCCTCGGACCCCTAAAAGTGTTTTAGATGGGTGAGGCCTTTCGTAAGATGAGCCTCTGAGTGGGTTGGTGTGAGATTGGTGGACAGACGTCGGGTCTCAAGGCGCAGGGTAAAGCGCCACGCGACTCGACGTCCATATATCAACGTTCACGGTAACCGTTTCAGAAGTGACTCGTACTTCTCTACCAGTCTTTGGTCGTGCCCGGTTGCTTCTCGAAATTGAGAACCGCTGATGGTGGGACTGACCGAGAGAGAACAGTAGAGAAGTGGGATGTCTCCCGGACGAGCACTATGAGCAGTGGGGACGCTCTTAGTGGTTGGGTCGTTCGGGAAATCTCCCACAGTCTGGGAGGTGTTGGAAAGAACGTTGCAGGTACCTCAATATAATACCTTGAATAAATGAATGTGTCAAACGGTCGTTATAGCTTTGTATTGAGCGCATTTACACTGTGGATACAATATTTCCTCTGACGAACTCTTGTTGTGACCCACAACTTATCCACACATTGTGTCTTTTCCACACATGTTATCCACATAACCCTTCGACTCCGGTTGCGATCTCCGCTCAGGGCAGGTGTTACCTGCAAAAGGTGAAAATCGTGGCGGTGAAGGACTGATGGAGTCCGATGGCGGAGTAGGTGCTTGTAAGATCCGTGATTGGGTAGGGCCAGTAGGAATGTGGAGAGCCGGTCGCAGAAGAAAGGACCGCCGTGTCCATCCCCATGAGTGAGCCTTTGCATAACCCGTCGGTCGGGTGCGTTTCGGAAACCGCGGCTTCAAGCCAAGCTCGGCTGTTGGTGTAGTACCAGTTCCCTTCCCGCTCTAAGGAGAGGAGTTCCCCATCCCGATCTCCAGAGGTGACACGTTCCGCTTGGGCGCCGGCGATGCTTACGGATTCTACGGTCACAGCCGAAGGGTCCGTAAGAAGTTCTCGGACAGTTTCTCCATCTGGAAGCTGAAAGGCTCGTGTCTTAGGGGATCGGACAGCAGAAGCGAGTCGTAAAAGTTTAATTCGTTCTTCTGGGTGTTCAATATTTGCCTTTGTCTTGAATAGAAAAATGTCCATTTCATCCGAACGTGACACAGCATATTCCGCCTGTTTGGTTTCTGTCGTGAGCTCGTCCCATGTGGCTAGGGAAGAAAGAATGCTCTCTGTTGAGGAAAAAAGTGGGGCCGGAGCCTGCGTCCACACCGGCGTGGACAAAAAAATAAGCGTTCCCTTTGGTGGAGGAGGTAATGTCGTCTTTTTGAACGACGATCCATGGGGAAACCGCCATTCCATGTTCCCTGTTGGAAGCATACGAATAATTCCCGCGCGGCTCACGCCATCTATTGCAATGGTTCCGAGGCGTGTTGGCGGCCAGTGAAGTGCGGAAATTAGGCTAGTATTAGGCATGGAATATCCCGTCGTGCCTTCGCGACGATCGGAGAGTAGATAGGAGGAGTCCCCTGTCTTTTGAACGACAATACCTCGGCTTTCAAGCAGAGATTTCGGTAATCGCTTGTCGCTTGAATGAACAGAGATGGTCCGGTGTCCGCGCGAACTTATGAATATGGCGAATTCACCCTCTACGAACCATGGAAGTTCATGAATGGAAAGCGGACGATTGCTAATCAGCGTCACTCCATCGAGTGCCTTACTGATTTGATCCCATCCTGTACGTTTTACGGAAAATTGCGCCACTATCGCGGTATCTTCAGGAACGGTATTCGTTACATGGTCGCTGGTATTGATTTTGTGACCTGCCGCCCAGCCAATCACAATAAGAAGTCCTATTCCCCATACCCAAACAACTCGGGTGCGGTTCTGAGGATTGTTTCTGCTTCCCATTGGGATCGATAATCGCTCCATGCAAATGAAAAACCG
The DNA here is from genome assembly GCA_943354165.1 of Candidatus Uhrbacteria bacterium RIFOXYB12_FULL_58_10. Lineage (GTDB taxonomy): Bacteria > Patescibacteriota > Patescibacteriia > UBA9934 > GWF2-40-263 > CALRBH01. Next base: position 32,739 of record CALRBH010000002.1, on the reverse strand, counting down.
CTGAAATTTCTGCGTTAGCAGTAGTGTTTCAGCGGCTTCTCTTATCGTCAAGTTGATTATCGACGAGCTGGTGGGCGAGAGGATCCAGTAGAAACAGGTGGATTCTCTGGATACACATTTCCAGGCGCCTGTTTCATGGAGAGATTGATGCGGCCCATCGAATCGATCTCAATGACCTTTACCTGTACGCTCTGACCTGGTTTTACGAGGTCTCCTGGCTGCTCAACGCGATAAGGAGCCATTTCCGACACGTGTACGAGCCCTTCCTTCTTCGGCAGAATTTCCACGAAGGCACCGAAGGTCATCAGACGGGTCACTTTTCCGGTGAAGGTTTCCCCTGCGACGACGTCGCGGGTGAGGTTCTTTACCCAGCTGAGAGCTTTTTCGGCTCCCTCTGCGCTAAGTGAAGTGATCATGACGAGACCGTCATCATCAATGTCGATGGCAGTGACACCTGTCGTATCGATGATTTCGTTGATAATCTTTCCACCTGGACCGATCACGTCGCCGATGCGTTCTGGATTGATGCGCAGCGAGATGATGCGTGGTGCGTACTTGGAAAGTTCAGGGCGAACCGTTGGAATCGCCGCCAACATGACTTTCAGGATCTGTATGCGAGCTTCGAATGCCTGCTTAAGGGTAGTTTCGATGATGTCCATCGTTAGACCCTGGGTTTTGGTATCCATCTGAATCGCAGTGATTCCCGTGGAAGAACCCGCAATCTTGAAGTCCATGCCGCCTTTTCCGTCTTCGAGGTCCTGAAGATCAGTAATAACCTTCCATTTTCCCTTTCCGTCCGTAGCAAGTCCCATTGCAATGCCAGCAACCGGAGCCTTGATTGGTACGCCGGCGTCCATAAGGGCAATGGTGGAACCACAGGTAGAAGCCATGGAGCTGGAACCGTTGGAACCGAGCACTTCGGAAACCACCCGGATCGTGTAAGGGAACGCTTCCTTCTCAGGCATCATCGGAGCGAGTGCCTTTTCGGCGAGGGCTCCATGGCCTGTTTCACGGCGTCCTGGGCCGCGCATCGGCTTCACTTCGCCGACGGAGAATGGAGGAAAGTTATAGTGATGGAAGTAGCGCTTTTCGCCTACATGTTCCATGCCATCGAGCGTCTGGCAGTCGCCTGGGGCACCGAGGGTGACGATGGAGAGCACCTGTGTGTCTCCACGCTTGAAGTGTCCGCTGCCATGCACGCGAGGAAGCATGGCGACTTCGGAGATGAGTTGGCGGATGTCGGTGATGCCGCGGCCGTCGACGCGTTTTCCATCCACGAGAATGGCGCGCATGACTTCGGCTTCGATTTCAGATTCAACGATCGACGTTCCAAATTTTATTTCTTCTGGAAGAACGCCTTGCTCAAGAAGGAACGCTTCGGTGCGCTTCTTCACTTCCTTTTTCTGCTTGGCACGCTCAACTTTGCTTGCCTGAGGAGTGCCGAAGAACAGTTCGCGGACGGCGCCGGTGATGAACGGACGCGCGATTGTTTGGACTTCATCCTTGCGGACATTTACTGGTGATGAGATGTCGCGCTTTGGTTTTCCGACGGCAGAACGGACCTCTTCGATGAGATCGATCGCTTCCTTCATGTGCTTCATGCCGAACTGAAATGCGCCGAGCACGATGTCTTCTGAAACTTCGTTACATCCTGCTTCGACCATGACGATTTTTTCGTTCGTTCCGGCGAAGGAAAGGTCGAGCGCGGACTTGGCGCGGGCTTCATAACTTGGGTTCAACACCCATTCCCCGCCGATCTGGCCAACGCGGACGTCAGCGATTGGGCCGTCCCATGGAATGTCGCTCATGTGAATTGCACAGGATGCGGCAACGAGCGCTGGGACGTCTGGATCGTTCTCACCGTCGAAGGCGAGACAGGTGACGATCACCTGGAGATCATTACGGATACGGTCGTCAAAGAGTGGGCGCAATGCGCGGTCGATGTAGCGGCCAACAAGCACGGCTTCGTCCGTTGGACGACCTTCTTTCTTGATGAAACGGCTGCCCTTGATGCGGCCGGCGGCGTACATTTTTTCCTCGTATTCCACCATCAATGGAAAGTAGTCGAATCCCCCTTCGCGCACACTGTCGCTCATGACAGCGGTCGCAAGAAGTACGGTGTCACCGTACTGCACGAGACAGGAACCGTTCGCTTGTGTGGCGTATTTCCCCGTGGTGATGGTCAGTGTCTTTCCTGCCCACTGCGTCGAAAACTTTTTGATTTCTGACATATTCTTAGAAAGATAATCGGCGGCTCCGGCGTTCCTCCGCATCGTCTTCCGCTTTCGGAATCCCGGTTGGATCCTCGCTCATGCGTTCAAGCCGCTTGCGGTCGTCTTCCTGTGCAGGCTTAGACGAGCGTTTCGGCCCGCCGATGAGGTACTGCTTTTTGTCTTCCGACAGGTTGATGTACCCGTCGACCGCCTCGACGAGTCTGCCCGATGTCGTTTCTCGGAAGCTCATCACTTCCACGATGCGTCCGCGGCTGCGCGCGAAGTCGACGAGCGGTTCGTAGTCTCCGTCACCGGAAACGATTACCACCACATCAAGCATATCGAGCATGCGGATGGCGTCCACGGTGAGACCCACGTCCCAATCGCCTTTCTTCTGGCCGGACATGTATTCGATCAACTCCTTCTGGCGAATTTCGATGCCGCTTTTCTGCAGCGCTTCAAAGAATGGCTTCTCTTCCTGGGTCTTCGTGCCGATCACATAGGCAATCGCACGGATGAGTTTGCGTCCGGAGGCAGCCGTGTCTACGATCGCCTTGAAGTTTACTTTGCGACCGAAGAGAAAACGGGCGCTGTAGTAAAGGTTCTGCGTGTCGATGAAAATGCCGACGCGCTGGTCTGTGTGCTTCGTGGACATACGTTCCCCCGAGAAATACGTAACCCCGCGCGAGGCGGGGTCACGGGTATTAATTCAGTTCAAGAGCATTCTTGAGTGCGGTCGCGGCTTTCGCGTCCTCGCGTTCAAGATACTTCAGAAGGCGTCGGCGCTCGTTGACCTTTTTGATAAGGCCGCGGCGGCTCGAGAAGTCCTTCTTGTGATCCTTCAAGTGCTTGGTAAGCTCAGCAACCTCCTCAGAAAGGATAGCGATCTGCACCTGCGGAGACCCAGTGTCTGACGCATGCGTGCGGAACTTTTCAATGATTTTCTGCTTAGCCTTGATGTCGAGCATATCCGTAGAGATTTACGCGTATATCCGAGCAAAGGGGCTCAATCCCAGGCCCAGGTACCGCCTCTTAATTACGCAAAAAGATTAGCATCTGGGTGGACGCATGTCAACGAAGCAGTAAACTAGGGAGGAATCAATTCACCCTATGCCAGAAGGATCAATGAGCGGAGCGCATGAAGGTGCCATGCAGGCCTCGTATGAGGCTTCAATGGCCGCAAAGAAGGCTGAGGCGGCAAAAATTCCGGAAAAGAAGTATCCGCGTGAACAGCCACGCGAGTTTTCTGCAGCAGACATTGGAGGAACGGAAAAATCCTTCGGTGCTGACGTTGATCACTTTTCCTCCATGGAAACCGCCGAGGATAAGGATCGGGCGGTTGAAAAGTACCTCGCCGAGGCGCTTCCTCCGGAGATTGCGAACACTCCTGAAGCCAAGGCGGCCATTAGAAGGTTCGTGGATATGGCAGTGTCTTCTGTACGAAAAGGATTGGAAGCCGGGAAGGATGCAACCACCTTGAATATGGAAGCCGAGAAGATCATGAAAACAAAGGCATTCCAAATGGTCAAGCAAGAGTTGGGGATTATCGATGCGAAACGTGCCGTATAATCCCAGGAAAATAGTAAATCCGGCTGTGAACCAGCCGGATTTTACGTACCTTTCTTAGGTTGATGTTGTCTGTTCATTTGGAGAGGAAGATGGCGGCGAGCTCGCGCACGACTGCTTCCGCCGCTCCTTGCGGTTCACTGATCAGGTCGAAGAACACCTGGCCGATGATCCCCGACTTTTCCGCCGCGCCGAGGACGAGAAACACTTCATCCGCCTGGTCGCCCGTCATGTGGGCGACGCACTGCTCCATGTATGCGGTCGGTTTCGCGTCCGCAGGGAGTTCGAGCATCTTCATCCCCCACTGCAGCGTTTCTCGTTGGATTGGCGTGAACACTTTGTCGCTCATGTTGCCTTCCTTGCATATCGGGCGATTCGCAGCAGGCGCAGGACAATGTCCGTGAGGCGAAGCTTTTCCGTCTCGACATCGCACAAGGCGATAAAGGCCTCAATATCTTTCCTGTCACGGTATCGTATAGTGTTCCATTCCTCTTCCGGCGGCAGGTGATCCTGGTCCATCCAGGCCCGCGCCGCGATGATGGTCGGAATCCGCTGCGGGAGATCGATGATCTCGAGACATCCGCCGAGGAGCAATTGGGTCTGAGCCGAGAGCCTTCGTATCCCGCACCCCTCATGGATATCCGGATTCTCGATCACAAATCGTTGAAGGACTTCCTGCGTCTTTGTTTGTACGGTCGTATCCATCATTCCCTTCCTCCTGGTGTTATGGGGGAACGCCCTAATATAGGGGAAAATAAGCCAAATGTCAATGGAAATGTGACTTAATTGTGGGAAGTATTGACAAAAGCCCGTTTTTCGCTTAGTCTCATGAGTTCCAACACTTTCGAGAGGAGGGTATATGAGTCGAAGTCCGGAACCTACCGATCTGCTCCTTCACCGCATTCAAAAGGCCTATCGTCCCCGTTCTCCCATACTTAAAAGCCTATTGCCCCTTTCCGTATTCAAAGCCGCAGTCTTTCATCTATCATCGCCTCTCGTTGAGATTGTGATGAGCTCGGAAGGGATCGAGGATCACTGGCTCATGGGCCTCGAGATTGCCTGGGTTCCGTATGAGGGCACGGGAGAAAGCTCCAGCGTCCAACGAGTGGTTGGCAGAGACGGGGTGAGATCGCATTTCGTTCTCGAGCTCACTGATCGACTCATAAGCTTCCCTGTCGATCCCCTGGGAGTGACCCTCAAGATCAGCAGCGAGCGGGGAGGTTCCGTGACCTTTCCCTATCCAAAACGCGATTCATTCAGTGAACGGATCTCTCAGCGCAAGTAACCGTGGTTCCTCACTCGCTAAAGTGTGGGCCACGGCTTTTTTGTTTTCAGAGTGTTACTCCCGGTGTACAGTGTTCTCACTAACGCCATGTATGTCTGAACAATCCCGCACAAATCCAGAGATGAAACCGCCATTATCCTCCTCTGAAGATGAGGATGATTTTGCTGATCTTAAGGGAGGAGCTCCAAGCGTAGAAACGGCGCCGGCCACACCGGAGGTCGGTAAGGAACGCGTTTCGGATGAGGAGGTCACACTGGCTGGATTTAAGAATCCGAAAGAGCTTCAGAAGGCGGCGGTTGAACGCATAAAAGTCGCCGAGGCGAAACACACGGAAGATTTGAAAAATCTTGCCGACCAAGGCGGAAGGTTCGCGAAATTTCCGGAGATTCAAGCTCTGATGAAGAAGCAATTGGAAAAAACCATCAATGAGTATCAATCAAAGGCGGGGTCCCTTCAGGAAGCCATGAATAATAATGACGAAGATTCGTTTTCCAAAGAGGAGGAATTACCAAAACCTACCGGACCGAATACGGAAGTCGTTGGGGCTTCACCACCTGGTGAACCTGTATTGGCTGACAAGGAATATCGACAAGACCGGGCTGAGGACCTGGAAAAAGTGGCACAGGTCGACACGCTTGCTGATGGCATTGCGAAAGAGTTTCAGGCGTTCCAAAAGAAATACGGTGACATGGAGCTTGGGGTTACGGAGATGCGTGCCGGCAGGATTCCTGTGGAGAAGCTCGTCGGATCTCAAGAAGCGGCTCCTGATGACGCAAAAGATGGCGTAGAATTTTCTTCTCCAGTTGCGCTTGATCGTGAAATGAAACATTGGGACGTTGCAGGAAAGGCTTTTGGATTCGAGAATAGCGAGAACGTCATTGTAAAAGACGGCGCCGTTCGTCGGCTAAGCGAACAGTCTCTTACGGAAGCGGAGATGCATGAGCGAGCGGCCGTATTGGAGGCTATTATCGCTCGAGGTAACGAGCTCCATAAACTTGCCGTCGACGTCATTTCTGCGGAAGAGGGGGCAGTCATCGGCGAGAACATCGTCCATCCAGAAGTAAAAAAGGCCGTGCAGAATGCCGAAGCGAAGATCCAGCAGGTGCTGGTCCGCGCCCAGAAAGACCTCGACAGTTTTGCCTATCAAGAACAAGACATTCTTCCTGAAGAGGAAAGTGCACAAGTAGCCGCCGAAGAACCGGAAGGCGAATCCGTTTTCACGAACGAAAAATATCAACCAGAACTGTCGCTTCAGGAGGTCGATGACATGGACATGGACCTTCGGAGTTTGGAGAAACTAGTGAGCTCGGATATTTCTGCGATCAGTGAAAAGGCCACCCGCGATGCGCTTCTTGAGGACAGTCTTCAGAGTCTCGAGCGTATTGCGGACAAACAGAAACTTCTTCCAGCTATTATTCCACCGCAGGAACGCCGTCTCATGCAAAATCGTATCGAGGCGTTACGGGCAAAGCTGAAGAGTCCGAACAGTTCCACACAGGTTTCCGCTCCGAATAAGCGCGTTGCTTAACGGAAGAATAAAAAACTCACCCAGTAACGGGTGAGTTTTTTATTCGGTACTTACTAGTTTGCGAGGGCGGCGTCGATGGCGGCCTTCACGGAAGCGTATGGAAGGGCTCCCTTGATTGGGGTGGCATTTCCTTCAGCATCGATGATGAAGGAGCCTGGAGTGCCCGTTACCCCTGCCGATCCGCCAGCGGCGGCCTGGGCGCGGATCTTTTCAAGGGCACGGTCTGAATCGATACAGGCCTTGAACTTGCTCGCATTGAGCCCGAGCTGGGCGGCCACCTGCGGATAGTAAGCGGCCGAGAGTTTCGTTTGGTCTGCAAAGAGCACGTCATGATACTCGAAGAACTTTCCCTGTTCCCCCGCGCACTCTGCGGCTTCGGCGGCTGGTTCAGCTTCTGGGTGGAAGGAGAGGGGGAAGTGGCGAAATACCAAGCGGACTTTTCCACTGTATTCCTTCATGATCTGATCAACTGTTGGAGCGAACCGGCCGCAGAACGGACACTCGAAATCTGAGTATTCGATCATGGTGACGGGGGCGTTCTTGTCTCCGCGAATCCAGTCATCAGACGTTACTTCTGGGATGGCACCGGTTGGAACAGGTTCACCGGTCGGGGCGGCTACGTCTGGAGCGATGGCATAGCCTTTCCCGCTTCCTGCGCCAAGCTCACACTTTCCTGAGAGCATGCAGCCGCCAAGGATGATGAATCCGGCGGTGCCGAGCACGAGAACGGCGGCGACGAGGCCAAGCAGGAAGGCCTGCTTTGGAGCGATCATTTCGAAGAGGTTTTTGGAGGATGTTGGAGAGTCCATAAAGGAAGTTAGGGGGTGGGCAAGGGTGGGCGGGGTTTGCAAGGGTGTAGGAAATCTTTCTATAAAAAAATATTCCATCACCCTGCCCACCCTTGCCCACTCTGCAAACCCAAATGGTTTTAAAATGATTAAATCTGGAGGAATACATCAGGCGTCGTGCATGGGGAGGAGATTTGATGGGAACTTGTCGAGGGATTTGAGCCAGGTGCCGGGGGCGCCGTCGGTCGAAGGCTTTGGGGCGCGCAGGAGACGTGGGAACGCGATCGCTTTGTTAATGATCGATGTTCTTGTAAGGAAGGCGATGGGTTCCGCTGCAATGAGATCCGGTGCAGTGATCGTTGCGATACCGACCGATTCAGCCGCACAGGCTGGAACAAAAGAGCTGGCCGCACAGCCAGGCATCCCCTTAGTGGAACTCACCAGGGTTAAAAAAGATGCGATCAAGAAGATCCCCACCAGCTTTCGCATAACCCGCCCATGATAGCACAAGCGTTCTCTGAGATAGTGTCGTATAATGTGGATATCGTTTGAAAGTTAGTAGTCAGTAGTAAGTAGTTAGTAGTCAGGGCAAAAAACCTGATCTATGACTATTTTTCTACTATCTACTATCTACTATCTACTAACTATGTCTCCCCTCGATAAACACATCACGGATTTCCTTGAATATCTTGAGGTCGAGCGAGGGCGGGCGAACCGGACGATCAAGAATTACGACTTTTATCTCCGACGATTTTCGCGATGGGCCGGAAACGTCGCTCCTGGAAAGATTTCGAAAGACCTCGTCCGAAAGTATCGGCTTTTTCTCAATCGTGAAGTTCCTGGGCGTGAGGAAGAGACCATAAAAAAGAACACACAGAACTATCACCTCATCGCGTTGCGATCTTTTTTGAAATTTCTCGCCAAGCGTGACGTCGTTTCCCTCGCCTCTGAACAGATCGAACTTGCGAAACAGAGCAACCGCACGGTGGAGTTTTTGGAGATCGAGGAATTGGAGCGGATTCTGAAGGCACCGGACACGCATGCGGAGGGGCTCGTCGGCCTGCGCGACAAAGCGATTCTCGAGACGTTGTTTGCGAGCGGGATGCGCGTGTCGGAACTCTGTTCGCTGAAGATTGAGCAGGTGAATTTGAATCGCGATGAGTTTACCGTGCGCGGAAAAGGCGACAAGCCGCGTGTGGTATTTCTGTCGGATGCGTCGAAAGTGGCGCTTAAGAAATATCTTGCGGCGCGAAAAGATGCGGCGCCCTACATGTTCGTTTCGCATGACCGTGCGAAGGCTGGACGGGGCGAAGTCGGGGCGCTCACACCACGATCCGTTGAGCGACTGGTCATTTATTATGCGAAGGCCGCGGGGATTCCGAAGAAAGTGACTCCGCATACGCTTCGACACACGTTTGCGACTGACCTCCTGCTATCGGGAGCCGACATTCGTTCCGTGCAATCGATGCTTGGACATGCGTCGATCACTACGACACAGGTTTATACACACATTACTAACAAGACGCTGCACGATGTGCATAAGAAGTTTCATGGAAAGTCGGGAGAGAATACATAGGCAGTAGGATTGACATGCTTCATCGGGACGGGTAGTATTGGCGCACCTCGTTCACCTGGAGAAAACATGCACCTCGATGAGTGGCACGAAGAGCTTCGTGCCAAGTCCGCTCCTTCCTCCCGTTCCCCGCCAGACCCGAAAGACAAGATCCATCCTGTCATTCGCGCAGCAGACCCTGATGCGTTCCTCGGAAAGATGGTCGAAGTGTTCAACATCGACCTGTGCCGTCCGTTCAGACCCGTGTTTGACAAGGTCACGCCGATGTCTGATCCCGTCACCACTTGAGTCCTGCTGCCCGTCTCGCCTCCTGCGAAATTACGCGTCCACCTCGACGCGTCTTTTATTTCCATCGATGGACGAGACGGATATTTTTCCCTATTGTAGCTTCGTTGTGTCCCGGTAGCTCAACTGGATAGAGCGGGAGAGTTCTAATCTCTAGGTTGGGGGTTCGAGTCCCTCCCGGGACACCATAAAGACATCATGCCTTGACGGTATGGTGTTTTTCGTTTGAAGTGGCCGTTCAAGAGGTCTCCATGCGGTATTTCTTTGTGTTCCTTTCGTGTACGGCCTGCGCCCGTACTAATCCCATTCTGTATAAAGACTCCGGTCCCTGTCAGGGTGTAGCGTCCCCGCGTGATCTCGCTCGTGTGCGTGATACACAGGTAAAGGCCTATACCCAAGCAGGAAGGGATGTCCGTCGTCTTGCCATCGAAGTCGAAAAAAACATGACGGAAGCGTTCAATCTGCGCAATCAGTCTGATCGTCCGTTGTCCGTGGAGGTGACGCTAGCCGCTCAAGCCCGTCTTAAGTCGGTGCGCGACGAGATGGTGCAAGAAGCGATTCGACTCGAGGATCTGGCCGTTTTATTAAACGAAGAAGATCCTTCTGTTGATTTGCCAGGAGGGACGGCCGCCGAACCTAGGTTAACGGGTATCCGTGACAAGTGTGTGGAAGTGGTAAGAGAAACGCAGACAGAAATTTCCGTGAGTCGTGCTCATCTCGAACGTAGCTTTACTGAACTACATCTGATTGCTTCTGAGTATCAACTTCCCCTTAAGATTGAAGTTCGCAAAGCTACTCCCTAAGCCGACCCTCTGTGGGTCGGCTCTCTTCTTACCCTTGATTTACCCGTCATCGCGTGATACATTCCCGCCCATGGTGCCTATAGCACAGTGGTTAGTGCACCGGGTTGTGGTCCCGGCTACGAGGGTTCGATTCCCTTTAGGCACCCCATCCCACTTCGCCTGCTGGCTACGTTGGGGATGGATCCCTGACGAAGTTCTCAGACGAAGTGGGACTATCAAAAACACCCTCCGTTTCGGAAGGTGTTTTTGCTATTCACTTATTTTGATTGATGGTTGTCGATCTTGAAAATAATAAGATCTCCATCTGCGTTAAAAACGCCGAGCGCACGAAATTGTCTGTTTATGCGGAAATACCATATTCCGCTTCCCTGTGGATTTCGTTCTTTAAACTTTACCTGCAGGGTATTTCCAGCCAGCAAATATCGTTTAGCCTTTAGGTACTGGTTGAGGAGGCCGCGATCTTCCAGATAGGACGGGATTTCTTTTTGTTCTAAAATCTGGTGAACAGGTGGCATAGCCTAACGCAAATTCACCAGTTCAGACTTTTTCGTATGTTTTGCCTTTTTTGCTTGTGCCGCAACCTCCCTCCTAACCTCGTGCCCCTTAAGTTCTACAAGTGGCATTTTTCGCGCCGTCTTATAGGCTTTCACAAATCGTTCTCGTTCCTCAGTGGCGTCGATAATGTATTCACGTAGTGCCGACCGGACCAGTTCGCTGCGATTCTGATGCGTGCTCACCGCAAGCGCATTGATTGCCTTGGTGAGGGCGGTCGGGAGCGACACGGACATGATGGTGGTTGTGGAAGACATAAATATGAAATGTTATTAACAATATATCTTCTTTATGAACGCGTGTCAATGAATTTCTTTGACGTGATAAGAATGACGGTTCTAACAATTTCGCACAGCGCACCCCATCAAAAACACCCTCCAGTGTGGAGGGTGTTTTTGTTTTTCTGCCGTTATTTTTTTGCGCCGAACGTAATGGCGAAAATCTTTACGCCTGGTCGATTGACGGTGAGTTCGAGGATATGATCCCCTGCAGGCCCGCTTACCAGTGAGACACCTTTTGGATATTCGATTTCAAAGTAGGTGTGGCCATCTTCCGCGGTTTGAACATCCTTTCCCAAGGAATCTGCCGGGACAGGTTTTCCATCGACCGTAACGGTTGGGAATGACTGGTGTCGATCAGCGGTGTCCATGACAAGCAAGACGTCCCCTGCACTGTAATGGAAACGGAATTTTCCTGTTCCTCCCATAAATTGCACCGATTCTTTTTCAATCATCCAGTCCCCTTCCAGGGCCCATAGGTTGAGGGGGAGCTCTACGGGGAACGAGTAGGCTCTCGATGCGTTTCGAAGAATCGTCTCTGGACTTGCGAGACGATCGGCACGGCCGTAGCCGAAGTAGGTCTCTGGGGTTTTGATCTGCGCGAAGTCCTGCTGTTCACCGGTTGAGAGTGGTGCGGTTACCCCGAGCAGTTCCTGAATCACTTTTTCCGTGTGGTCGTAATTTCCTTCTCCAAAATGTGTGTAGCGGAGCTGGCCTTCTTTATCGAAGATGTACGTAGCTGGCCAGAACCGATTTGTGTAGTTCTTCCAGGTGACGAATTCGTTGTCTGTGATGATTGGGTAGGTAAGACCAAAGTCACTCACGGCGCGGCGAACATTTTTTTCTTCTTTTTCAAATTCGAACTCCGGGGTGTGTACGCCAATCTGTACATAGTCGTACTGCTTGTATTTGTTCCACCAGTCCTTCAGGTATGGAAACGTCCGTATGCAATTAATACAGGAATAGGTCCAGAAATCCACCAAAATGACTTTTCCCCTAAGATCTGCTTCCGTGCGTGGAGATCCGTTGATCCACAGACCGTTGGCGTCGAATGACGGCATGGATCCGAGCTTCGGGAGGTCGGTTGTCGGTATCATGGGCTGAGATTTGAGAAGTTGTTTTGCACTCGGGATCTCCATCTGAGCTCCAAGACGCTGCTGGACAATGAATGCACCGATCAGGAGAAGAGCGCCGAAGATAACGCCAGTAATTGTTGCGCGTGTGCGTGTCATAAAATTAATTACAGCATCAGGATACCGGATGGATACCACTGGATAAGATACGCTTGGATTTGGAGATCGATACCTGTCGCGATGGCAAGTGCCGTGAGGATCACAAGTACTCCGAAAATTTTATCGAGGAGGATGGCACGAGTCCCGACGATTTTTAATTTCGTGAAGACCCATGAGCCACCGTAGGCGATGCCGAGCATGGGGATACCGGCGCCGAGGGCATAGGCGGCGAAGAGGAGTCCTGTTGTGATCGTATCTCCGTTCGTTACGGCGAGTGTAATAATCGTTCCAAGAATTGGGCCGGCGCATGGAGTCCAGACGAGGCCGAGGGAAAGACCGACAAGGAGCCCGGATACGATTTGGCTCTTTCCGCTCCCGCTTGAAGCAACGACCGTACCTGCCGAAGACATCAAGCCCGAGAACTTCGATATGAGACGCTGATACACGCCTTCGAACAATAGGGCGAGGCCGAACAGGATGAGTAGAACGACAGCGATCCATCGAAATGTCGCATTACTCACACCAAGGAAGTTCCCGGCGGTCGTGAAGAACGCCCCAAGGATGGAAAAGGAGAGGATGAAGCCGATGACGACGAACAGCGGACGCCATTTTGACGATCCTGAACCGACGGAGAGGACGATGGGGAGGATCGGGAGAATGCAGGGGGCGAGGATGGTGAGGGCGCCAGCGGCGATGGCAAGGAAAAATAGGGTCATAGTATGCACACTTTACATCATTCCACGCTCTGTTACTCTACCGCCAGACTGTATGAAGAAAGAACTCGCTATTATTCTCGCGTCGCTTGCCCTCATAGGAATGGGCTGTTTTTATCGTACTCCAGGCAAGGAAGAGGTGATTCCTACTTCCGCATTGGTTTCAGGCTTGTTTGGGGTTATTGATTCCATAGATCCTTCCGCGCATACGGCCGAGCTCGGATTGCCTGACGGATCCATCGAGTCCCTCCGTTTTTCTGGAGACATTTCCGTGCCAGCGATTGGATCCTTGGTGCGTATAGACGGAGTTCGTGAGTTCTCTACGCGCGAGGTAACTCCTGTGACGATCGTCTCTGTCGAGGGGCCGGCCTTGCAGGTCACTTCCCCGCTTCCTGGTTCCATTGTGACTAGCCCGCTTGTCGTATTCGGCTTTGGGCGCGTGTTTGAGCAGCAGTTTGCCTGGAGGATTAAAGATGCGGCTGGTTTGAAAGTGGCGAGTGGACATGCATTTACCCATGCGACGGATTCCGGGCATTTCGGACCGTTCCGGATTGAAATCGTCCTTCCTGCAGTAACGGATCCAGGCATCTCCCTTGAGGTGTTCAACTATTCTGCCAAGGACGGCAAGGAAGAAAACCTTGTTTCCATTCCACTTCAGATGCTTACGGTGGAGACCACTACCGTGCAGGCTTACTATCCAAACAGCAAGAAGGGATCGCTGAAGGATTGTACGGCGGTGTTCCCTGTTACACGCACGATCGCAAAGACCTCCGCGGTTGGTCGCGCCGCAATCATGAAGTTGCTCGATGAGCCCACTCCGGAGGAGAAAAAACTCGGATACTTCTCGTCCATTCCTCCTTATACGGAAATTATCTCGCTTTCCATTAATGAGGGAGTGGCTCGAGTAGACTTCACCGGCAGTATCGCCACCATCGCTGGTTCCTGCCGCGTGGGGTCGGCACGAGCACAGATCGAGCACACGCTCGCACAGTTCCCGACCGTGTCCGATATCGAAATTTCCGTGAATGGAAGTGTCGATGAGGCACTACAGCCATAAGATGATTAGGAAGAAAACCCGCTATTCTTAGCGGGTTTTCTATTTTTCAAAACAGATTGCTTGACGTGTTTTCAAAACTCATATAGTATCCGCGCTACCGTCTCAAAAGTCATGGTGACTGGAGGAGGCGATTCCGCACTTTGGACAACTCAAAAGAAATTTTCTCAAGAGATACTTTGTCCTGAGTGAAACTTGAACGCCCAGCAATGGGCAAAGGCAGAAGCAACATGTCGCGTCACAATCGCAATCCCTCCAGCACGCTCTCCCGCAATTTGCAGGTCATGGTCCCGTGGGGACAGTTGTCCACCAAGCTGCAGCAGAGCAAGACCACGCAGAAGATTATCGTTGGCATGACCGTCACTGCCAACACCTTGATCCCGGTCTTCTACGGAGCACTGCCGGAGCAGTTGAAGAAGATGGCCAAGTCCGGCCAGTTCCAGACCAAGACTGTATCCAGCAACCCGACGCGATCGAGTGCTGCGACGATCTCGCCGAGCAAGATGCTCGCGAGCCAGCCGCAGCACGAGACCATCATCGACCAGTTGAGCGGCAAAGAGCTCCAGCTCTACGTCGGCGACAAGAAGGCAGTCGACGCTTTCATCCGGAAGAACATCGCAAGCAAGGGCACGATCGCGGCCTACGGCTTCACGCCGTCGACAAAGAACACCCGCGCCGCCGTGGCCTTCTTGAAGGGCTTCGAAAACCTCGAGGCGATGAGCCTTGAGGGCGAGACGTTCGAGAACATTTACGCCGCGGCCCAGTCCATGGCGCTGAACCAGAAGTTCAACTGGTTCAACCTCGCGACGTCCATCGACGGCACAGTGAAGGTCATCACCTACACCGGTGCCAAGGTGATCGACGAGAAGATGAACGTGATCGCTCGCAGCTTCTTCAGCTCGGTGTTCAATGGCGACGGCTACGTCTCCGGCGTCATTCAAGACCAGACGCGCACGATGCTGCTGCTTACACCCTCGGGCAAGCGCAACATCTTCGTGTGGAACAACGAGCAACGATTTGGTCATCTCACCGAGACGACCGACGAGGAGACCCGCCAGACCATCGTCAACGGCGTCTTCATCCAGGCCAAGGTGGGCGGCACCCACCTGTACGGCATCACGCCCAAGCAGATTAACTCCTTCCTCACCCCCGGCGGCCTCGCGTTGTCCTGGGAGAAGTCGGCGGAGATCCCCGGGACCATCGCGGACATTAACCTCCTCGAGACTTCCCTGCAGGGCGAGAAGAGCTACGTGTCCTACGTGGACAAGAACAAGAAGATGCAGCTCGTGCCGTTCTCGGTGATCGTGAAGACCACCAAGGACATCGCGACCCCGACCTTCAAGATCGAGGCCTCCTCGATCCCCTCGAAGATCGGTGCCATCGCCCGCGTGAACCCGGTCGCCCAGACCGTGCTTGCGATCAAGGATGGCAACGTTGGCCTGCACTCGTTCGACAGCATAGCGGCTGACATGAAGCCGTTCGTCGAGACCTACTCGCAGAACACCGCCTGAAGCATTCGGGACACGCCCGTCGCTTCCTCACGCAGTCCCTCTCGGGACTGCGTGTTTTATTTTCCGTGACCCTTGACCCATCACTCATTCTCGAGTATCCTTCGGCGCACTTGCCGTTGGCAGGTCTGGGTAAAACCAGAGCGTTCTCTTTCCAAGTACGGGAGCTATCGTGAATCTCAAGCAGGTTACCAATACAAGTCTGGAACATGTTCCAGCCATGCTCAATTCACACGGCGCTGCGAGCGCGCTTGCGGCGTTCAGTATTGTGCCTAAGGACCGCTATGCGTTTAGGCTCGGCTTTGAACCCCATAAGGTTTCTGAAGCCTGGCACCGGGCGTGGAACGACAAGGTCTCAACGGAGTTGCTGCAGAACGCGCTTGCCGTGACGCAGGTGAGCACGGACCTGTCTGCGCCTGATCTGCATGTGCTCATCGCGGACATGGCGTTCGCCGAGTCTCGGTGTGCGTTTCATAAGGTGGCCGCCGCCCTTTGCGACGGTCTGCTCGATCCTGACGGCCGGTTGAAAGGTGACGAGTTCGGACGTTCGACCCGTCAGTTCGCCGGGTCCGAAGCGCGCAAAGGTCTGTTCGCCCTCTGTGGGAACAAACATCGATGGATCGACCTGCCCAACCCGCAGCTCACGCACATGACGGAGAACGAGTGGTCTGCGCCAATGGTCGTGATCGTGAATGAGACCGTGATCGTGTTTCAGCGCGACACGCAGCTCATCTACGGAACCTCTATCCAGCATGTGCGCAATCACACGCTGGAAAACTCGCCCATGGGATGGCAGAAGCTGACGGATCTGAAGTCCACCATGTTCCTCGTGAGCGAACCTTGGCGAGATGGGACGTTTCTCATCGGGACCAGGTCTCCGATCAACGCGGCTGTGTCGTCCTTCTCCCTTCAGGCACACCGTCTGTATCGCAAGGGGCATCGAGCTTCCCTGTGTGCACACGGCAAAAAGGTGAAGGTGACGGCCCCGTGGGTTCCGAGTGCGATTGGTCCCTCTGGCGTTACGATCGTGGACGGGGACGGCTACCGGCATTTGTTGCCGAGCGCCCTCCCTCCCGAGATGCAGGTTCTTTACAAGGATATCCATAAACACACCCTCTGAGGGTTTGTCGCGGATCGACGCTCGTTTATTGCCCAGGCCTCAAGCCTGGGCGTTTTCTTTTTCGCTCAATTACGCTACATTTCTGCTACATGAACCCCTCCAAAAAAACCTTCGTCGTCCTGGATGGCAATGCACTCCTCCATCGCGCCTGGCACGCTATTCCCCCGCTCGCCACTGCGGAAGGGCTGGTTGTGAACGCCGTTTACGGCTTTGCAAACGTGCTTGAAAAGATGATTCCCCAGCTGAAACCCGATTCCATGGCCGTTGCCTGGGACCTTCCGGGGGACACGTTCCGTCACGAAAAGTACGAGGCATACAAGGCACACCGCGAAAAGAAGGCGCAGGAGCTTTACGATCAGATTCCTCTCATTCAGGACATGTTGAAGCTTTACGGAATCCCCTCGATCGAAGCCGTTGGGTTTGAGGCGGATGACATTATTGGAACGATGGCGCACGAGGCTACGAAAGCGGGGATGGAAACGTTGATTGTGACGGGTGATATGGATGCCTTGCAGCTTGTAAACGAGGATGTGAAGGTCGTGTCTTTCGTAAAAGGCATGAGTGAAACCAAGACCTATGACATCGCGGCGGTGAAGGAACGCTATGGGCTCGATCCGGTTCAGCTCATCGATTTCAAAACCATGCGCGGCGATCCGTCAGATAATTTGCCGGGCATTCCGGGCATTGGGGAAAAGACGGCGACGGAACTTCTTCAACAATTTGGAACGCTTCCAGAGATTTTCGCCGCGTTAAAGCGCGGCGACATTCCAGCGAAGTATGCAAAGAAGCTCACGGGTCACGAAGCGACCGCAGAGCTCATGCGCGAACTCGTTACGGTGCGTCTCGACGTTCCGCTCGAGTTTGATTTCAAAACAACGAAGCTCCCGGAACCGGATTGGGAAAAACTTTTCATGCTCTGGCGGAACTATGAGTTTCGCTCGCTCTTGAAAAAGCATGCGGACAAGAATCCTGGCGTCCCTGCCCCGCCGATCGTCTCGAAGGGAACGTCGAAGGCTACGGCCATGTCGATGTTGAAAGACGAAGCGGCCGTCTCAAAGTTTCTTCGTGAACTGGACGGAGACATCGGTGTTCTTCTCGGCATGCAGGCCCCGGATTTATTCGGAACAACGGTTGGTGCGATCGCTCTTTCCGATGGGACGCGTACCGGCGTGATCGTTCAGCCGACGGAAGCGGTTCGGAAACTCATCTTTGAACGTCTGACCCGCGCATCACGCGTTATTGCCCACGATTTAAAGGCTCTGATGCACATTACGGGCTGGGAGTTTGGAGAGAAAGTCGATGACCTCATGTTGATCGACTACATCCTACATGCCGAGAAACGCTCACATGAACTCGAGACTCCTCTCCCTAAGTCATTCGTGACCGAACTGGAGTTGCGTGAACTTGGAACGGCGTGCGCTCTCTTCCCTTCATTGCTTGAAGCGGCGAATAAGGAATTGGTCGCGACGGGAACAGAGTCGGTCTATCGCACGATTGAGATGCCGCTCATTCCCGTGCTCTATGGCATGGAAAAGACTGGCGTCGAAGTCGACGGGAAAGCGCTCGACGCGTTCGCGAAGAAACTTGGGACGCGTGTTGAGGAACTCGATCGTGAAATCCAGGGCGTATCCGGTGAGATGTTCAACGTGAACTCGCCTTCGCAGCTTGCGACGATTCTTTTTGAGAAGCTCGCCCTGCCGACGAAAGGAATCAAAAAAACGCAGACGGGATATTCCACGGCCGCGCCAGAACTTGAGAAGCTCGAGGGTGCGCATCCCATCATCGAAAAGATCGGGGAGTATCGCGAACTGTCGAAGCTGAAGTCGACGTACGCGGACGCACTGCCGAAGCTGATCGCAAAGGATGGACGTATTCATACGACGTACGCGCAGACGGTTGCGGCGACGGGACGCTTATCGTCGATCGATCCAAATTTGCAGAACATTCCTATTAAAACGGATCTTGGAAATGAAATTCGCAAAGCGTTCGTCGCAAGCAAAGGAAAGCGCTTCGTCGCCGCAGACTATTCGCAGATCGAACTTCGATTAGGGGCGGTCATTGCGAAAGATGAACCTTTTCTCCGCGCGTTCAAAGATGGGGTGGATATTCATACGCGTACCGCCGCAGAAATGTTCGGCACAACGGAATCTGAAGTGACGCCAGATCAGCGCCGTGCCGCGAAGGCGATCAACTTCGGCATCATGTATGGGATGGGTCCGCGTGCACTCGCGCGATCAACGAAGATGAGTGTCGATGAAGCGAAGGTGTTCATCGAAAAATACTTCCAGATCCACCACGCGATGCGGCTCTACATGGATGAAACGATCGCAAAGGCGCATGCGGAAGGATTCGTCACGACACTTTACGGGCGCCGCCGACACTTCCCCGAGATTTCGTCTGGCGTCCCGATGCTCGTCGCGCAGGCCGAACGTATGGCGATCAACATGCCGGTGCAAGGGACACAGGCGGACGTAATCAAGCTTGCGATGATCGCTGTAGACGGCTGGCTCAAGCGCAGCGGCTGGGACGCAAAACTGATCCTGTCTGTGCACGACGAACTCGTCGTCGAGTGTGATGCGAATGTGGTGGCGGCAGTTGCGAAAGGGATGAAGGAGTTGATGGAGGGGGCGGCGAGTTACGAGGTGCCGTTGACGGTGGAGGTGGAGGTGGGGGAGAATTGGGGGGAGATGACGCCGCTCACGGCGTCATCCTGAGGAGCTCACGTCTCCCTTGGCGACGAAGGATCCCATGAGGTTCAGAAAACTGATAACGAAATAAAAAAAGCCCCGCTGGTTAAGGCGGGGTTTGGCGTTGATCGACGCGTCGCTGCTTTCTAGTTCACTTGTGGTTCGGAGTTCAGCTCAGACGACTTGTCTTCCTTCGTCTTCAGCGCCCCCATTCCACAAAGAAACTCTGCGGCTTCTTCCAGCCATTGAAAGGTCATCGACAATGTCCATTCCTCTTCTTGTGGTTGATCCAACTTGTTCATTGTCACTTCCTTTCTTGCAGCATCTTTTCCAGCATGATGATATCAAGCTCATCATGCGGCCGTGGTGGTTGAATGTTTCGCTTCATTTTCAAAAGATGCTCAATTGAAGCGATACGAATTTTTAGATCACTGTCCTCTTTCAGGATGCTTGCGGCGAGCAGATCTTCAAATGGGATGACCTCCTCGATAAATGTGTCGATCTGCCGATAAGGATGCGAGGGGTCAAAGAACGTGAACACACGTGCGTTCTTCTCCTCTCTCCATTCCCTTCGTTTTTCCGGATCAATGAGTTCCATGGCTGGAACTGGAGCACGGGGCTTGTATCCCAGCTTTTCCATGACTTCGACGAACGACTGTATATTCTCTGTCTTGAAAGATACAGCAACATCGATGTCTGAAGTAAATCTCCTGTATCCATGCAGGATAATCGCCAGACCTCCGCACAGCACGTATGAGATCTCTGCTTTTTGAAGCTCCACAAAGAACGGCTTGTAGTATAAATCCATGTGTTCCTCCTAAACCGAATCTAGCAAAAATTCCGTAGATTGTCAATGTATTGACATCAATGTGAATACAATCGTATGATATCTTCATACTTAATCATCATATGTCCACCATCTCCGTCCCTATCCCAGCTAGCCTCGAGACATTTATCCGCGACATGATTCGTCGAGGGATTGCGCCGAATAAAGCTACGGTTGTTCGACAGGCGCTTCAACGATATGCGGAGGACCAGGCGGTGGAGGCGGTTTTACGATCCGAGCAAGAGTTGCGAGAAGGGAAAATCCTGCGTGGAGACTTGCGAGAACTTGCAAAGAAGATTCGTTAGCATATTTCGTATGCTCGTATCATTCTCACCGAGCTTTGTGCGGGCGTATAATTATCTTCCAGCCGATCTTCAAGATGAGATTGTTGAGAAAGTCGAGTCATTTAAGGATGTAGGCAATCATCGTTCATTGAAGGTACATAAACTCTCAGGGAGCATAAAGGATCGGCTCAGCTTCTCAGTCAATTACAAGATACGAATCGTTTTTAGGTATTTATCGACCAAACCACAGGAAGCATATTTGCTCGCGGTCGGAGACCACAATGTTTACGACTAGAATCATGAAATAAGAAAAAACCCCGCCTGTTATGGCGGGGTTTTGCGTATCGTTCATGGCTTGCGCCTCGTGAGGTCGGGTCGGTTGGGAGGCTGAATGGGGTCCACTGTGGAACGACTTCGCTCCGTGACGCTGCGCATCACCTTATGGACGCCTGATCCCGAACGATTGATGGAATAGGCCTTGGAAGGCGGGAACCCCATCTCCTCGGCGATTTCTGCTGCGTTGACGCCGATGCCGCCGAGTACGAGCTGGAACCCTGCGTTCTTGGCCCGCGCGCTCGCGATGTTGAGTGACTCTCGCACCTTGTGTGCGGAACCGGAGTCTTCTCCGTCGGTGATGACAAG
This sequence comes from Candidatus Uhrbacteria bacterium RIFOXYB12_FULL_58_10, assembly GCA_943354165.1. GTDB lineage: Bacteria > Patescibacteriota > Patescibacteriia > UBA9934 > GWF2-40-263 > CALRBH01. The sequence continues at coordinate 11,802 of CALRBH010000002.1, read as the reverse complement.
CAAGTCGATCAGCAACTCGCAGCCGCGTTCGCCTTCCGCGTCTACCCGCGGCAGCAGGTCCTCGATCGTGTGGAGGACGGTGTCGTACAGATGCGATCCTCGACGGAAGTCGTAGGATGCCAGCAGCGGACACGACTTGACGTCGCTGGTTGGCATCAGGGCCCGCATCTCGCCGTCGAACCCAATGACACCGACAGAGAAGTACTTTGAGAACCCGGAGTTTTTGAGGTTCCGGATGAAATGGTTCACCTCGCCGCGCGGGATGTCAGCGAACTCCCGCATGGACGTGGACGTGTCCAAAATGAAGCTCGTCAGGAGCTTCTTGAACTCGTCGGATCCGACCGGACGGCCGCCTTCGACACTGGTGTAAAGACCACGACTCTTTTCCTGCGTCATCGGGCACCTCCGCTTGTTGATGACGAAGAAATGTATCGGGAATATCTTTGTTTGTCAACTCATTCCCCTGCCTGTACGATGCCCGCAATATGGTTCTCGTCGTCTACGGATCTGATGCCATCCGCGCCCAGGAGAAGGTCTCCGAGCTTGAATTGGCGTTCAAAAAAAAGTTCGATCCAACCGGCCTTAACGTCGACCGGTTCCCTCGCGCAGGTGGGGAGAAGTTTAAAATGTCGGAGGCGCTCACCGCGATCACCTCACTTCCCTTCCTGTCTCCACGTCGAATGGTGATTCTGAAGAACGCATTCGGCGATGCAAAAAAAGATGCAGCAGAAAAAATTCTTGAAGCACTTCGTCGCACGCCAGAAAGTACGATTGCGATCGTATGGGAAGATGCCGATGTAGACGCGTTTGAAAAAAAGCCCGCGTGCAAGGAACTAAAAACTTGGACCGACATTCATTTCTATCCGTTCCGCGTTCCTGAAGGAATCGCCCTTGAAACATGGGTGAAAGAGCGAATACAAAAATTAAACGCATCGATCAAACCGGATGCGACGCGTGAACTTTGCACGCGCGCCGGAGACGACATTGTGCGGCTCACGAATGAAATCGATAAGCTCGTTGCGTATGCGAACGACGCACCGATCGATCGTGCTTCGGTCGAGTTACTCGTGCGTCCGTCGGCGACAAGCGACACGTTTGCGTTCATGGATGCGCTCGCATCGAACAGGAAAGGTGAAGCGGTTGAGGCGCTCATGCAGGAGCGCGATGCCGGATCAAATGCGTATTATCTTCTCACGATGCTCACGCGACAGATTCGTTTACTTCTTTCCGTGTGCAGTCTTTTCGACGAGCAGCCCGGAGCGTCGAAGGCAGATGTTGCCGAAGCTCTCGGTGTGCATCCGTTCGTTGCGCAAAAACTTTTAGCGCACGCAAAAAAATATTCGACCGCAGAATTAAAACGATTGCACGAAGATGCATTTCACTTTGATCGAGAAACAAAACGTGGAGGAATGGAACCTGATGCGGCGGTAGAGTTGTTGGTGACAGGACTCATTCGATAAACAACAAACTGATTTTCCTCGCCTGCTGGCTCCGGCAGGGGCAAACGACAAAGAAAAGGGAAAACAAAAAACGACAAATGATTTTATCTTTTGTCGTTTTCTGTCTTTCTTTGTCGTTTGGAGTTTGTTGTTTACTTCGTCTTCACTGAGGCGTTGAGGTTCTTCATCATGCGGCTCTTGGTGCGAGACACCGTGTTGAGCTTCATGATTCCCTTCGCGACGGCTTTATCGAGAGACTTTCCGATGGAGCGAGCAAGCGTTGCTGCCTCATCTGTCTTCTTGGCGGCGATGGCCTTGCGGAAGGCGACGCGCAGGGAGTGAATGGTGTCCTTTGCAATCTGGTTGCGCTGGGCACGCTTCAGGGACTGGCGGTGCGCCTTCTTGGCGTTTTCCATGTTTGGCATAGCGGATGTTGCAGAAGTACGGAACGTACTAAATTACGGAATTACGGAACAAATTTTTGTTCTATCGATCAGTTGAGAGCATGATCGATATTACGGTGCGTGGGCAGAGTGTAGCGGAATGGCCTGATTTGTCAATAAAGCCAAGGTTATGCGAGGTCGATTCGTGGGATTTCAACCGGACTCAGCTCCTTTCCTGCCTTTCCCTCCGTAATCTTGAAGATATCCTTATCAATCTTCTTAAGCTCCCCTGATGCATCTCCAAAGGCCCTTACCGTTGTTTCCAAGTGTTTCCCTACCTTGTTGTGATAATCCTCATAAGCTTTGAGGTGGCGCATGAGGTGTTCGGCCTGTTGCTGGATCTCTTTTACCGAGTCTTCGATCTGCAGGGCGCGTAGGCCAAGCAATACGGTTTGGAGGTAGGCGAAGAAGGAAGTAGGAGAGACGATCATGACGCCTTTTTCGAAGGCATATTCGATGAGATTTCTGGAGTTTACCTGTACGGCGCCGACATTGGAGCCGATAAGGTTGTGATAGACCCCTTCGGCTGGGACGAACATGAAGGCGAAGTTTGTGGTCCCGCGTTCTGGATGAATGTACTTTGAGGTCTCATCGATACGCTTTTTGACGTCGCTTTTGAACTCACGCTCCAACAGCTCGCGTTTCGAAGGGTCATTTTCTACGGAAATCCTATTGTAATTCTCCAAAGAAAACTTTGCGTCAATAGGTATCAACATTTCTTTTACGAAAAGAACGGCGTCAGGAATCAGCTTTGCCTTCGTGTCCTCGTCGACACCCAGGTCGTACTGCATCTGATACTGGGTTGGCTGCAATACTTGGCCGAGAAGCGTTTCTAACCAATATTCACCAAGGATTCCGCGCTGCTTTGGGTTTTTCAAGATGTTTTCCAGGCTCTGAAGCTGTTCGGAAAACCCAAGGACCTGCTTATTTGTCTCATCAAGCTTCGTAAGTTTTTCGGTAACGTCGCGAACGATCGTTGATGTCTGGGTTGTGTGCTTCTGCAGCATCTCAACGGACTTGTTGAGGTTCACACTCAACCGATCATCCATGCGATCGAGTCGTTCCTGAACCTCGGTGCGGGATTTGTTGGTAATTTCGCCAAGTTCGCGACGGATATCATTCACGATTTTGACGATCTGCGCGGAGTCCTGCGTTGACCCTATAGAAGAGGAGCGCGATCGCAATAGGAGAATTGCTGCAAGGACAACTCCAATGACAATGATTGCAATGAGATAAGCAGATTCCATATGAATGCTTTGACGATGAGTTCCAAATTTCGTAAACTACCAGCGCGAACAGTATAGCACTATTGAAAATATCTATTCGTTTTACGACGCATAGGTCATCGAGTAGTTTCAATAATTCAAGACTATTGAAAGCATCACGCTCCCGTAGCTCAACGGATAGAGCAGGTCCGTCCTAAGGACAAGATGGGGGTTCAATTCCCTCTGGGGGCACCACACATTTCAAAAAAGTTCGTTTTGTAACGGAAGTTATACACAGGTTGTTAACCCCTGTGCAAAACTCTATCCTCATAAGTTTGTTTCATGTGGATCAGAGGAAGGAATTTGTAAGGAATGGTTAGGATGCAGTTCAACGAAGTTCATTACAATGTAATTCGATAAGAATTTTTGAGGCGATTCGATGGGCTTGTAACTAAGTTTGCAAGACCTCATTCGCCGCTCATGTCTTTTACGGATGGTATGGCTGTCAAAAAAATTTGCTTCTGCCTGCGTGAGCTCGGTCATCGACAATTGATTTTGGCCAGACTCGTGCCTGAGGGAGCGAAGCGGCCCATTTCGGGCTTGTAGCTCAGTTGATAGATCGCTGCATTCGCATTACAGAGGTCAGGAATTCGACTCTCCTCAAGTCCACCAAAAAACTCTCTAAGATATTCAGAGAGTTTTTTGTTTATAACAATACATAATTACTCAAAACAATACTCGGAATATCGCACTATTACATATTATCTATTATAGAAAGAAGTTAATTGTGAGAAACAGTGTTTCACACGAAGCAAATTCTGTATTTAATCAACGTTTGTCTACAACAGTGTAGCCAAATTTGAATAAATAAGGAATCGGTGTAAAATATTCGATTTTTATAGCTATTTTTACTAAAATAAAGGAAATTTGATCATTTTTACTGGATTATATAACTCAACCCAGCTAAATAAATGATTGACTCAAACTTGTATTCAAGGTATAATACTTCCCGAAAGCAACGATTATGCGTATTGCATCGGTCGCCGTTGCAATTGTGGGGGTGTTTTTGATCGTGGGTGTTGTCTCTGCGGAGATGTCATCTTCGAATTTTGAGGTTCGCTTCGATAACGTGGGTTCTAGTGGGCTAGATACGAGTTCTTCTGCCAGCTTCCAGTTACGCGATTCCACTGAAGCCAATGGTCCAGGCGATTCAGTCGGTACCACCTTCCAACTCTCTTCTGGGTACCGCGCCGGAATCTTTGATAGCGTTATCAACTTTGTCGTCGCTGCACAATCAAACGCCACAGAGCAAGCAGCTACTGCCAGCGCCGGGACGACCATAACCACCTCAATCGCTGGATTAGCGGTTGGGGATTTTGTTGCATTGGTTCAGGATAAGGGCGCTAGTCAGGTCTCTGCTGTAGGAAAAATAATTTCCATTGGAGTAGGAACGATTACTGTGGATGAATTGAAGGATGGCGGAGTTGCACCAACGATCAATGGCACGAATGATTTTCTTTATGTGCTTATTGGATCATCCGTTGATTTTGGCACATTGGATTCTCTGATATTAAGCACAGCCCTCATTGGGATGGACGTGAATGCGGAAGTCGATAACGGCTACACCATTCAAGTTTTTGATGACGGGAACCTGCGCAACGGTGTGAATGACATTAATGATGTCGGCGATGGTGCAGTAACCACTGGCTCAGAAGAGTACGGAGGCCGTTCGTCGGACACGACGCTTTCAGGTTCTACGTTTGATACATCAGACACAGGATTCACGACTGGATTCCAAGAAGTGACCAGTCGTTCCTTCACCTCATTTGAGAGCCGGGACTTTGTTACGTTGAAAGCATCGGTTTCAGGAGCAACAACTGGGGCAGCATATGCACATACGCTCTCCTTTATCATGTCCGCAAACTACTAATATGATTCGCCGATTACTTCCCATCATCGTCGCACTTGCCACGCTCATCCCGATGCGGGCGTTTGCGATGGGAGTGTCTCCGGCAATCATTGATCTTGCCGGGCGCCGTGGGGAAGTGATCGAGTCTGAGATCGCGGTGTCGAATGATACGAACCGATCACGCACCTATTTCATCTCAACGCTAAAATTTGCGGCGAGAGAACAGTCTTCCTCCCCGGAGTTCATTCCATATACGCAAGATCATTCCGGGTTCCCTGAATGGATCTCCCTTCCAAATGCTTCGATACAGCTAAGGGCCGGAGAACGTAAAACGGTTCCGTTTAGCGTCGCTATTCCGCTGGACGCTGAAGCGGGTGCGCAATACGCAGCAATCGTCGTATCAGACGCTCCACGCAACGTTGCTTCATCTGGAGGAATTTCGACGAGCGTCGCGAGCTTGGTTTTTCTCAATGTGGCAGGAGAAAACATCAAGAAACTCGGCATAGCGTTTGCGGCGGATAATGATCACTTCAGTTTAAACGTGCAAAACCAGGGGAGCGCATATGTCATTCCACAGGTGAACGTTGTGGCGCAAAACATGTTCGGGAAGGAGGTATGGTCGAAGGATTTCACCGATGTAGACCACCGGGTGCTCCCCGGACAGACGGAAAAATATGAAGGCAATGTCGAATTGACGTCCCTTGCGTTTGGGCCGATCTCGGTTGTGGCCGAGGTCAGTGCGAACGGAGGGGAAGTCGAGCGCCGGGAATACCGGTACTCGGTGTGGCCGAAGGAACTTGCGGGAATTGCGGCGACGCTTTGCGTCGTCTTAGTTCTCGGCTTGCTTCTGCGGTTGCGAGCTCTCCGAAAAAACGCGTAATGCGTTATGAAAATCTGGCAGAACTTCACCCGTCGAATATTCGCCGTGGGCGCCCTTGGAGCGCTCGTCTTTCCGTTTTTCGCGGCGTTTGCAGCGACGGTCACCACGCTTACGGATTCCACGACGAGCCTGCAATCGTCTGCCGCATCAAATCATCTATTCACTTTTACGACTCCTGCAGGTGCCGCGGAAGGGTCGACGATCGTGCTGTCTTTTGAATCAGATTTCAACACGGCGTCCATCACTGAAGATGACGTCGACCTTTCGGATGACGAGGCTGACCTTACGACCGCCGCCGCGTGCGGAGGAGTGAACGCAAGTGTGGTGATGGCAGGCGACGTTCTCACTATGACCATTTGTGTAGGAGGGAGTGGGGCGATTCTAGCAGGAAGCGTCGTGCGCGTGAAAATCGGAACGAATGCGACGTCAGACGGAACTGGCGTGAATCAGATCGTTAATCCTTCAAGCGTCGGAACCTATTATGTGAATCTCCATGGGACGTTCGGTGATTCCGGTTCTGTCCCCCTTCCGATAGGTGGGGATGATTCGATCGGTGTCGCGGCGTTGGTCGTCGGCGGAGGTGGAGGAGGCGGCGGTGGAGGAGGCGGGGGCGGAGGCGGCGGCGATGTTACTCCTCCGATCATTTCGAATGTCCAAGCGCAAAATATCACTTCAACGGAGGTGGATATTACTTGGAATACGGATGAAGCGGCGACAAGCGTCGTTGATTACGGACTGACGAATTCTTACGAGATTGGCACGATCACAGATCTCGGTCAGGTAACGAATCATTCTGTCCATCTTTCCAGCCTTCTCGATGGCACCGTCTATCACTTCCGCGTGCATTCGACGAACAACGCTTCGCTTGAATCGATTTCGAGCGATGCGACATTTACGACCGTTGATACGCAGCCGCCCGTTATTTCAAACATTCAGGCGGTAAATAACACCACCACCTCTGCGACGATCACTTGGAATACGAACGAGGCATCAAATGGCGTGGTGAATCACGGACCAACCGCCGCCTACGGAACTACGCTTACGGATCCAGCGCTTGTTACCTCCCATTCGGTTGTGATCACAGGACTTCCATCAGGATCATTGGTCCACTTCCGCGTGCAATCGACGGATGGATTTGCGCATACGGCGATCTCTGGCGACCAGACGTTCACGACCATTGCGGATCCTCTTCCAGGCAACGTGTCCAATCTGGTTGTGACACCTGGGAACGGACAGAATCAACTTTCCTGGTCAAATCCGGCGGATCCGGATTTGGTCGCGATCAGGATTGTGGCGTGCACGGACACCTTCCCATCGGGTCCAACCGATGTGACCGGGTGTTCCGTTGTGTTTGAGTCGCTCGCCACGGCGTTTCTCCATTCAGGTCTCACGAACGGCGTGACCGTATTTTACGGTGTGTTCGCACGTGATGCCGCTGGGCAGTTTGCTTCTGGTGCGCTCGGGCAGGGTACCCCAAGTGCGCCAGAAGAAGAGCCGCCTCCAGCGGAACCGCCACCGCCGGAACCTCCGCCGGTGACGCCGCCTGGACCAACCCCACCGCCACCAGCGGGTGGAGGGGAATTCTGCGGAAACGGCGTATGCGAGGTAGGAGAATCGTCTGGGAACTGCCCAGTAGACTGTCCTGCCCCTATTGTGCCGCCAGCTCCTGTTCCGCCACCGGGCCCGGTGTGCGGCAACAACGTGTGCGAGGAGGGAGAGACCAGTCTGTCGTGCACAGCAGACTGTCCGCTTTCCCTTCCGCTCACTGATCTTCTTCGGGAAGATCTCGAATTCTACGCGGCGGGAGGAAACATCCGGCTTACGGTTACTGGTGATCAGGTGTCACTGGTAAAGGGAAGCCCGGTAAGGGCTCAGCTCCTTGCGTGGAATCTGACTAAGCCGGTTGAAAGGATCGTCCTTTCATTTGCTGGTCAGTCATTCTTGATGGCGCCGAATTTTTCGGACGCCCGTTCGCAGGGATTGCAGGCAGCGTCCATTGGGGACGATGCGTACGTTGCGGACTTCGAGGCGCCGGAGACGTCCTTGTTCTACCCTGCAAGCGTGACCATCACCTATAAAGACGGGTCTGCGCAGTCTATCGCCCTGAATTTCAACGTCCGGGGATATGGAGTGGTTTCTGAGTCTACCGTCGACGGCATCGTGCCGTCGCAAGCCGCCACAGTGACGCTGTTCCTCGGAAACGGGCCATCCGCTTGGGATGCCGCTTCTTACGGTCAGCTAAATCCTCAGACCACGGGGTCTGACGGAAGTTATGTCTGGTATGTGCCCAACGGGGCGTATACCACTGTTGCTTCGAAGTCAGGTTTTACAAACGCGTCGCGAAGCCTCTCGGTGACGAATAACATCGTGAATACGACGTTGACGATCATACAAGAGGAACCGCTGCCGATTGTTTCTCCGATCCCAGAGCTCCCCACGGCCATTCAGAACACCGTGGACACTGTGCTTGAGGGACTTCAAACGATCCAAGAAAATTCCGCCGTGGAAACCGCAGCCGCGTTCTCGATTCCAACCCTTGCAACGCTTGCGGCCGTGAGCGGGATTTCTCTCGCGATCTCGTTCAATCTTCTGCCGTTCCTTCAGTATCTGTTTACCGCCCCCATCCTCTTTTTCGGGCGCCGCAAGCGCCGCGGATACGGAGTGGTGTACAACGCGATTTCAAAATTACCGATCGATCTTGCTACGGTTCGCCTCTTCCGGCTTGAGGCGCAGGCGGGCGCGGTTCCGCGCTTCGTCCAAAGCCGCGTCACGGACCGCGAAGGGAGGTACTACTTCTCAGTACAACCCGGCCGGTACCACATAACCGCAAGCAAGCAGGGGTTCACATTCCCCTCGGGAATTTTGAAGGACAAGCGTACAGATCTGGACTATCTCGACATCTATCATGCGGAACCGATTGAAGTCACCGCTGCGGACGCCACCATTGCCGCAAATATTCCTGTTGATCCAATCCAGACCGAACAGACTCCAGCTCGCGTGATCTGGAAGATCCGGTTGCGGGTTCTTCAACAAGTCATTTCGGTGGGAGGCGTGGTCATTTCCCTCACATTTGCTCTCCTGTTCCCCTCGTGGCTTACGGTCGCGATGGCGGTGCTACAGGTGGTCATCTATGCAGCCGTGCGGCGTCTGACGAGGGTCAAGAAGCCGAAAAATTGGGGAATCGTGTATGACCAGGCAACTGGGAAACCGCTCGCCAATGCTATCGCGCGCATTTTTGAACCTACGTACAACAAGCTCCTTGAAACGGTCGTCACGGATTCCCAGGGCCGGTACAGCTTTGTACTGGGTCCAAACGCCTATTATGCCGTCTTCCAAAAGCCGGGCTATAAGAACGTTGAAGTCCGTCCGATAGACCTTACCGGCAAACGCGAACCGACCGAATTCGGCATCAAGATCGTGATGCCGCAAGCAGCTTCTGCGTGATGTCTCTACCGAAACGTCGAGAGATCATACAGAAAACTTCTACTCTTAGCCCTCCTTCCCACGCGTCGGAGGGCTGGGGAATCGGATACAGGTGAACCTCACGTGTCTCCACTTCCCCTCAACCCGAGGGAGCCCCGTTCTTTCCCCACATCGCAAAAGCTGAACGAACTACCGGATCATAAATGGTATGTTGGTATGTCGTTCGGCCGTATGCCGCGTTCACATGTCCCCCCACGGCTTGTGAACGTATGCATGCGTCTATCGCATGAAGGTATGTTGAGGCATTTTTCCCGGACCATGTTCAAGGTGACCCATTTTGTGTTGGTGCTTGGGTTGGTATTGGGATTGGAAGTGGTCTCAACCTATTTTTTGACGCGAGCAAACGTTCCATTCTCCCTCGCCGCCTCCGCACCAAACATCCTTCCGTATCAGGGCCGAATCCTTAACAGCAACAGCGTTCCCGTGTCCGATGCCTCACTTAGCATGGAGTTCCGCCTGTTCAATTCGCTTGCGGGAGGGACGGGATGTCTGTGGTCCAACTCAAGCGCGACGTGCGACGGAGACGTTGCTGCTTCGACGACTCCGAGGACCGTGACGTTGAATGACGGGCTCTTTTCGGAACAGCTCGGGGACACGGGAGCCGCACCGGCGTATGCCGCCATCGCTGACACTGTGTTCGCAAACAACGCAACCGTCTTCCTCGAAGTCGAGATTGCCGGTGAAATCCTTACTCCTCGTAAGCAGATTGCCTCGGCGGGGTATGCGTTGAATGCGGATACGCTCGATGGATTGGATTCCTTGAGCTTCCTCGGGAATACTGGCGGGACCGCAACGGGTATATATGATTTCACTGGTGCCGTGCTTGCCGGGGGAAGTCCGTTCGTCTTCGAAGGGGCAACTCCCGATGCGTTTGAGACGACGTTTGCCATTACGGATCCAACCGCGAGTCGCACTGTCACCTTCCAGAATGCGAGCGGGACCGTCGCGTTTCTTTCTGACATAACGTCATCAAGCAATAGTTTTGAAACCATCGCTGTTCCAGCCGGAACAAGCCCGGTGGCTGACTCCACCACGGATACGCTCACGTTTACGGCCGGGTCAGCGAACCTGACTATCACTGGAACGGCCGGGACGGACACAGTGACGTTTGATGTCGCGGATTCCTACCTGTTCAACACGGGAGACATTGCAACAGGAACATACAATTTTACCGGCGTGACATTCGCCGGGGCAAGCCCGCTTGTCTTTGAAGGATCGACCATTGATGCGTTCGATACAACGTTTGCGATCACGGATCCAACCGCGAGCCGCACTGTCACCTTCCAGAATGCGAGCGGGACCGTGGCATACCTTTCAGACCTTTCTGGGGCGTCGATCACGCTCGATACCGCCTATGATGGGGGAGGGGCAGGTGCCGGCCGTACCATCACTGCTGACAGCGGGGCTGTGGTGGTGAGCGGTTCAAATGCTGCCGATGAGGCATTGGAAGTAACGAATTCAGGAAACGGCGGCGCCTTGTTCGTGGAGAACACAGGTACGGGATTATCGTTCCGCGTGAACGATGCGGGAAGTGACACCTCGCCTTTCATCATTGAGAACGATGGAGACATCCTTCAGGGGGCGACATCTGTATCGGGGGTGCACGCAACATTTATTCCAGATGGCGACGACTTTTTCACAACCGGCAGCATAGCCGCGCAGGATCTGGTGTTCGCTGATGGCTTCGTCGCGGGCGACAGCTCCACCACGTATGGCAGCAACGTGATTACCGCGTCCGCCGACCTCGACCTGACGTTACCTGGCGGTGACCTTACATTCAGCCAGGCGACCGTGATTGGCGACGGCGGCGACGCGCTCACGATCAATTCCAGCGGAACGCTGACGGTTGACGACGCGACGCTGACCTTCAGCGGCGCAGGGACCTTGACCACGACCGGTGCCACCGCGCTTTCGATTGATGCCGGCGGTGCGGCGGCCGTGAACGTCGGTAATACCAACGCCACCTCCGTTTCGATCTGCAATAGCGCGGCCTGCGATACGATCCTCATCGGCAGCAACGCGGATGCGGATACCATCACGATCGGAGACGCGACGGATACCTCCGTTTCCATCACTGATGATAACTGGAGCATTTCAACCGCCGGCCTGATCACGACAGCAGAGGACATCGCCCTTAACGGCGGGGACCTCACTACGTCGCAGACGACCTTCAACCTTTTAAATACCACCGCTACCACCATCAACTTTGGTGGCGCGGCCACTTCCATGTCGGTCGGCAGCAGTGCTGGTACGGCGACCATGCTGGGCGACCTCGCGGTGAATGGGGGGAATGTCAATTTCGGCGCGGCAACTATCATTGGCGACGGCGGCGACGCGCTCACGATCAATTCCAGCGGAACGCTGACGGTTGACGACGCGACGCTGACCTTCAGCGGCGCAGGGACCTTGACCACGACCGGTGCCACCGCGCTTTCGATTGATG
>CALRBH010000001.1 GCA_943354165.1 Candidatus Uhrbacteria bacterium RIFOXYB12_FULL_58_10 | reverse complement strand
TGTATTACTTGCGGAATGTCGTCAAAAATGTCGCGCACAATGGCTTCAAAACGGTCGACCATCATCGCGAGGGCCTTGGTCACTTCCCTGTCTCCGAAAAACTCAGGCTTTAAAAGAAGTTTGCCGACGCCCGCATAATGACTTGAATGACTATCGATGGTAACGAACGTCATCTCACCAGTAAGTTCGGACAACGTGTTTGCCACCGCCCTCATCGCACCTTGTTCGTTATCAGCATCACGTACCGCCTTCTTCATCTCCTTTGCGCCCTCCGAGCCGTTTGCGCCCTCTGAGCCCTCCACGAAATTCCGCAAGTAATACACGAACGCTTTTTCTGTCGGGACACGTCCAGCTGACGTATGTGGCGCGGCGATATATCCTGTCCGTTCCAGCTCCACCATCTCGTTCCGCACCGTGGCCGAAGAAACATCCAGCCCGTACCGTTCCACTAGGGTCTTCGACCCCACCGGCTCGGCCGTGCGGATGTACTCGTCGACAATGGTCTTCAAGATGTGTTCTCGGCGTGCGTCCATACGGCCTAAAACAAATTAGCACTCGCTATTATAGAGTGCTAATCAGATGCGGTCAACCCCTGCTATTTGCCGAAGATCCGGCTCCAAAGACTTTTCTTTGGGGCGGACTTCAGGGCTTCTGGACGCTTGATGACCTGGGTTGGGATATCGCGCTCCGAAGGTTGAGCAATAGTATCTGACGGCTCTTCCGGTTCGGTCATCTGGTCAATACGAGCCTTCTGTTCCACGATTTGCCGTGCGGCCTCGGCCTGCATCAGCTTCGCCGCTTCAGGAGAAAAGCCTGGAAGGACGGGCTTCTCCTTCATACGTGCCGCGTATTCCTTCGCCGCCTTCAGATCGGCTTCACCAAACACGCCGGCCTTATCCTCCCCTCCCGCTACGTGTTCTTTCTTCACCAGCCCGTGCTTCTCCTGAAATGCCTTGGACTGCTCCGTTGTCATAACGACCGCGGGAGCCCTTTCATCCTCCGGTCCTGGTTTATCAATCCCCATACATCTATTCTTGATTCTTTAGTGCTTCGAGCTTAGCACGTATCCGCTCGCTACGAAGGGTGTGTTCCTTCCCGGCATGAATCGCAGCTATCACCGCCTGATGGATGTCCTCATGGGCGTGCACCGTCATACGGTCGCTTTCAAACACGGGGATGGCTTCAGGAGACTGGGCGCTTTCAAGGACAAACCGATCGATGGTGCGACGTGAGCGTTGAAGAATGTTTGCAACGTCTTTCGGGAGATCGGGACGAGGTTCCTGTTGCGTTTCAAACACGTACACGTCTTGTGCCGCGTCAAACGACGCGATCGTAGCCAACTCGCCCGACACAGGAAGACGCACCTTCATGCCCGCCGCGAACCGCGGCGGAATCTTTTCGCCGATCGCCATCTTTTCCGCCTCTACGTGTTCAAGCGAATTTTGCAGGGCCTCAATCTTTTCCTCGCGTTCCTTCTCCGCGCGGAACGACTCAAGTTGCGCGGGAGTCTGGATGGCTTCGGAAAGCGGAATGGCGCGGCGCTTCGCTTGCGCACGCGCGGACGATATCGCCTTCATGTCCATGAATGAACGTTTCGGTGCCGGTTCCGGAACGGCCTTCAATGCAGGCCGAGGCGCCTCCACCACGCCGATCCGCCGAACCACTATTGAAACATCGTCAAATCCCTTTGTGCGCTGAAGGTAAACCTCGCTTCTAGGGAGCTTTTGGGCTTTCAGCGCCTCCCGCTCTGCCGCATCCGAAACAAGGCGTTCCGCCTGGGCTTCATTTGGATTGGCGTTCACGATGTCTGCCAACTCAGCATCAAGCAGGTTGTCGTGAACCCCGTCGCTTGTGATGACAAGTACGTCCCCAGGTTTAAGCTCCCGATCTTTCACCTCTACATCGCGTGTGCCCCTCTGTTCCCTCCCGACGAAATCGGTAATGGTATTTCTCATGGTCCGTCCACCTGGCGTAAACAAAAGCTCCGCGGCCTTCATGACGTTTTCCGGACGGGCCGATGGGGGACGAAGCGCAGCGATCAGACTCGGTACGTCGGCGAGGGATGGCGCCTGCTCTAACATCTTCGCCTCTTCCATGGAAATGCGCCGCGTGTAATCAGGCTTCCCCATGGCGTCTACGGCCTTGGTGAGATTTTCCAGATGACGCGTGGCGATGTTCTCCTCCTTGGAGAGGGCGTCAAACTTTCCGTCACGAATAAGGGCGACACGACTGTCCCCAATATTCGCATAAAACAACCTCGAGGTACCATCCCTCATGGGGACGACAAGGGCGAGAGATAGCGTAGTGCTAGCATCCTTCTTTTTGCGAAAGTTATCGAGAGCGAGCTTTTCCTCGGCCACACGCACAGCATAGGCCAATGTGGCGTGAACATGCTCTGTAAGTTCAGCGTCTGTGAAGTACTCCCCCGTACGGAAATTTTCCAAGCTCTTCATGAACGGTGAACTTGAAAGAATCGCATGACTCTCGCGGGCAGCGAGCGAACTTGCCCGGTAGCCTTCCGCGGTTGAGACGCCGTCGTAAATCGCAAAAATCCCCCGGGCGGAATCCTTGATCTTCTGGTCTTCGCACGGATCTTTCCGGACTTCCTTCCCGTTCTCGATCCGTCTAATGGCCCCACGCGGAGGTTCCCCTTCGCACACCCACGGAGTTTCACGACCCTTTTCGATCTCCACCTGTTCCTTAATCTTCTGAGAGTCCGAACGCGAAAGCGCCACGCGAGGCGGAACACTGAATGGATCGAATGTACTTTCTCGCTCGCCTGGCATAATAGCCCTAGTATAGCAGACGGAAGGTGTAGATAAAAAAGACCCCCTACGATGAGCGGGGGGCGGTGCGCTTGGTTGGCGATGGCTCGAAAGGGACAGGCGGGATGTGGTGAGGTACGGCGTGCTCGCCTCCGCGCAACTCGATGAGATACAGTCCGTACTTGCGTTGATTCACGTGAACCAGAGTGTCGTCCGGAACCTGTGTGAGCCCGATAAGCTCGACCTCGCCGTCCGTACCTGTCGACGTCGCTTTCGAGAGCGGCGCGTACTGCATGGAATCAGTGGCGTTCTTGACCCATCCAATAGCCAGATGCTCCTTGATGGCGTTGAACCACTCGGGACCGAGGTTGGTGCAGACCGTCACGCGCAACGCGTCGGCGGTCGGATCGATCGACTTGTCCATGTAGCCCGTAACTCCTGTAAGCAGACGTTGCATGAATCCCTGCGGATTGATGCTTGCGGCCGACAGAAGTGAAATGACTTCTGCGACTTTAGTCTCGGTTCTCATGTTCCCTCCTTGGCTATGGGGCTAGGATGACAGGAGAAACCGGTCTTGTCAAGTGACAGGCAGCCTCATTGACGGATGGTCCCGCAAAATGCTTTCATGGACATTGCCAGACCTATAGGAGGCAACCATGTCAAACAAAAACGGCGATGAAAAGGCATCCAGAACCTTTCTGGATGCCAAGTCTGCCGAGGAGGCAGACAAGAAAAATGGCGTAGCTAAACAGACGGCAGTCTCAAAGGTGATCGTGACACCCATGACACTGTCGAACGACGTGCCGATTGAAAAGTACCGTGAGCCGGAACGTCGCAAACGGGAACTCATGTACTTCGGCGGAACTATCCTCACGGGAGCGGCGGCCTACGGGATTGCGAGATGGTCGGGAGTGACCCTGCCCTTCCCAGAGTTCACCGGGTCGATCCTCCTGCTCACGGGAGGCCGTCTTATGTGGAAGACGACGAAGCACCTGCTTCGCTCAAAGTTCTTCACGAAGGCGGATCCGGACACGCCGCTCACCTGGCGTGACAAGCACGACGAAGACATTATCGGCTATGCGAAGAAGGGGGTGGAAACCCTTTCCATCATGGAATCCAATTCCGGATGGAAGGAAATCTACAACGAGCTTTGCCTCATCCCCGCCCAACTGCCGCAATTGCTGCGGCCCTGGAGGAAGGCGGAACGTGACCGCGAGCTCCAGTCGGAAAAATGGAAGATCTACAAGGACAAGCCGGACGACATGCCTGGAAAAGTGGTACGGGAGGCGGTCGAAGCGGCCATCACGCGTCGTGACATGATCGACGTCGTGATCACCGAGTGCCTTTCCTCGTTCGACACGATGGGCGCGAACTATTCCAAGGCGCAAAACACGGCGGGCAATGACGATGGTCCGCTGCAGGCCGCCAGGGAATCCATGCGGGCGATCAGCGAACGAGGAGCGGAAATCCTCAACGCCATCAAGTGCATGAACGAGCAGGACGAGGAGGACTCCGCGCCATGAAATCACCGCACACCAACGACCCGCCCAGGAACGCCTGGACGGGTCATCTTTTTTTACTGAATCTTCACGACGTTTCCACAGACCGGCGCGCGGTCCTTTTCAAGCGCACAGATGCGGTAATACACCGTCTGGAACTGCGGGACTCCTGTGTCGAGAAAGCCGTTCGCGCTGCGGTCCGGGAAGAAGGCGACGTAGCCGTTCTTCGGGTACGAGAGGTTCGGATCTTCGGTCGAGCGGACGACCTTGTATCCCTGGAACCCGGCGGAGGAACTGGTGGTCCATCGCAGGTTTATCCCGAACTCCGTGCGGGTGGCGGAGAGAGAAAGCGTCGCGGGTTGTGGGGCAGGCTTCGGCGCTGGTTTTACGACGGGCTTCGGGGCAGCTGGCTGAGGAGCCGGAACTGGCGTTGGTGCCGGTGCGGGGGTAGGTCCTGGAGCTGTGACTAGAGGAACCTCAGCGGCGACCGCAATCAGATCAGTCGGAGCAAACGCGCCGAGCGCTTCATCCCGATCCGCGTCTTCCTTCAGGTTCCATCCGAGGAACGTGTCCTTATGCGCGTCTGCGGGATTCATGACGGCACGGGCAATGGACTCGAGGGCCGGCTTGTTAAAATTGACGGCCACGTACGTTCCGGCGGGAATGATGGATTCCACGTCCGCATCGTCATTGGTCACGGCAAGCGTCACGGTTCCATCGATCACATCCAGTCCCATCCAATGCTTGTCGGGGTTTCCCGAAACCGCAAAGGCTGTCCCGAGGGCCGTAACGGTGGCACGCTCATTCAAGACCTGCCACACATGCGTATCCCCCGCATGCACACGGCTGTACACGCGACCGTTGAACACGCGAATGCGAACGGCCTTAGTTCCGACCGCTTCCAGCTCCACTTCCGTGTTGGTCGCCAGACGCATGAAGGAATCCTTGATGGCTACGACAGCATATCCGTCCGTGGTCTTGAAGCGAGCGCCCGGCTTGAGGGTCGCATCGAGCTTCGCCTCCGCCCATTCTCCCTTATCGTTATAGATCTTCACGGGTCCGTCCATGCGAACGAGTTCCGCCTTCACGGACTGGGAAGACCGAATAAGAAGGGCAACCCCTGCAATCAAGATAAGCCCAGCGGCCAAGATAATTTTGAGGCTTCGGGCCGTATCAGGACCCTGTTCGGCAGCAGATTCATGCGTATGGCCTGCATGGTCGTGGGTTGGGATAATGATAGGCATATAGAGGATTTCAGCCATTTGATCACACCGGGAGTGGGTGTCAAGCACAAAAACAAACACCCCGCTTACGCGAGATGTTTGTGGTGACCCTACCGGGAATCGAACCCGGATTACAGCCTTGAGAAGGCCGTGTCCTAACCGTTAGACGATAGGGCCTAACGGGCGGAAGATTAGCATGAGGGCCCTGTCCGATCAAGTCTTCGTCACCCAGGCGGCGGTCTGCCTCACCAGAAGCTGTTCGGCAAAAAGCGGCTCGGCCATGAGATCCTTCGTTACCTTCTCCATACGGGCGCTCTGCGAACCTTTAATGAGAACGATGTCCCCTTTCTTCACGACGCGATCGAGATAGCGTCCGGCTTCCTCTGGTGTAGGAAAATGCTCCGCGTTCGCCGGATCAAACCCGGCCTCAAGCGCGGCCTGGCGGATCCCGAGGGACTTTTCTCCAGCGGTCACGAGGAGATCAATGCCGTCACTGGCGACTTCAAACCCGATCTTGCGATGCTCTTCATCCGTGCGAGGGCCGAGCTCGGCCATGTGTCCGAGTGCCGCGATCCGACGCGCCCCTTCGACCGGAGTAAATTGCGAAAGCACTTTAAGCGCCGCGGACATGGATGCGGGAGCAGCATTGTAGGTGTCATCCAGAAGCAGGCAACCCTTGATTCCAGGAATCGGTCGCATGCGGCCGGGAGCTGGCATGATGTGCAAGAACTGTTCAATGATTTCATCCAGGGACAATCCGAAATGTAAGCCGACGGCTGCGGCAGCTAAGGCCGTGCTCACGGAAGGTGCGCCGATGAAGTTTGGCATGACGGCCTGTAATCGGCGGCTGTGCGTAACGAGGTCGAATTGCGTTTCCGCAAATTTCTCCCCAGGATCGAACGAGAAATCTTCGCGTGTGGCCACCGCCATGTTCTCCGCGCGAATGTCAGCTCCCGCAGAAAATCCATACGTAAGCACCGGTGCCGAAGCGCGATGACGGAATTCAAGCACGGTTGCATCGTCCGCATTCAACACAGCGATTCCGGAACGCTTTACGCGCAAGACATTTGCCGCTTCCTCTTCGACCAACGCCTCCATCGACGGATAATTCATGAGGTGTACTGGGGAGATGGCAGTGAACACGGCCGCATCAGGTGGCGCGAGGTCGCACAGCGCTGTCATGTCGCCTGGACGATCTGCTCCGAATTCGAGCACAAGCAGATTTGGGTAATGGTCATCGTGCCCAAACAGCAAGCGATCCGCCTTCGCGAACACCTTGAGCCAACCCCACACGGATTTCCCTGGAGAAGTCGCGCCGATGATGGTGAGCGGTACGCCCCATTCGTTATTGTAATTCCCTTCCGCGGTACGAACCCGGAACCGCTTCATGAGAACCGCGGTCACCGCGTTCTTTGTGGAGGTCTTCCCAACGGATCCGGTAATCGCAACGATGGTCGGCTTATACTTCGCCAGAATCTTCTTCGTCTTCCAGACCAGGAGCTTGTGGACCAGGGATTTCATAGGAGGAGTTAGTAGTAAGTAGATAGTAGTTAGTAGTAGTTAATTCGTTTAAAACCTACTAACTACTTACTACTACCTACTAACTATCGAATATTTCGAGTCGGAGGAACTTCCAGATATTGTAGCAAGAAGGCGGCAATCTCACCAAAGAGCGGGGCGGCGGTCACCTCGGCATACGGCGCGTCCTTTGGCCGGTCGATGCGCGTGAGCATCACAAACTTCGGATCCTCGGCCGGGGCGAATCCGGCGAACGAACCGCTGGAAACGCCTTCGAGATACCCGGGGCCGTTCGGATTCGGGATTTGGGCGGTTCCGGTCTTCCCGGCCACGTAGTAACCAGGCACGCCCGCCTTTTTTCCGTGACCGTTCTCCACTACGGAGATCATCATGGCCCCCACGAGTCGTGCGGTCTTTGATTCGATGGCCCGGCGAACGTCGTCTGACTCCCGTGTTTCCACCCGGCCGTCCGGATAGCGGATCTCGTCGACGATTTGCGGTTTTTTCAGGATGCCACCATTCGCGATCGCGGAAAACGCCATCGCAATTTGAATTGGCGTCGTGGTGATCCCTTGTCCGAAGGAAGCGGTCGCTGGATAAATCTCGCTGTTGCGCTCGAGGGAAGAAACGTTCCCTGGCGATTCCGTATCAAGCTCAATGCCCGTCCGCTCACCGAATCCAAAACGGGTCACGTACTCCTTAAACAATTCTTTTCCTGTCTTACGCATGGCAAAGATCACGCCCGTATTCAGGGACTGCTCAAGCACCTGCGTCATGGAACGGATCCCATGCGCTTTCTTGTCCGAGTTCATGATGTCGAACTTGTCGATGTGTACGGTCCCGGTGTCCTCGTACAGAGTGTTCGGACTGACGGCTCGCGCATCGATGGCGGCGGCCATGGTGAGCGGCTTGAAAATCGACCCCGGCTCCCATGCGTCGAACAGGACGGGATTGTTGAAGACCCGGATGGTTTCCACGTTCCCATAATGATTCGGATCGAAGTCCGGATAGCCGCACATCGCAAGGATGCGTCCGGAATTCGGTTCCACAATCACGACCGATCCACTATCGGCCTGATGGGCTGTAACGGCGCGTCTCAGCGCATCGCAGGCAAAATACTGGATGGTGCGGTCTATGGTAAGGAGCACGTCTGCACCGTCCTCGGCGGGAACGAGATTCTGGGAACCGACCGCGATCCACCGTCCACTAATGTCGCGCTCTGATTTCAGCGATCCGATCTTCCCTGCAAGAACCGCGTCAAAATACCCTTCGACCCCATATTTACCAGAAAGAGACCCATCAGCGTTGGACCCGAGAAAGCCGGCCACATGTCCGCCAAGTCCCTTTTCCGGATACAGGCGTGTTTCCTCGCGCGTAGACTGAATCCCGGCGAAATTGAGGGCTGATACGCGTGCGAGCATAGATTCCGAAACCCGTCGCTCAATAGGTTCGTAAGGGTCTTTCTTTTGGGAGAGGCGCTCGGACAGTGCCAACGTCTTTGTATCATCGTACCCAAACACGCCGGCAAGTCCTTTTGCGGTCTCGATGGGATCCTTTACGGCGCGAGGATCGGCGTAGACAAGGTAAAGAGGCTGGTTGGTGGCAAGCGGAAGTACGGAACCGTCCTTCATGTCATGAATGAGGATGTTTCCCCGCGTAGGAAACAGACGCTGAAAAATACCGTGCTGTCCGCTCGCGAGCGCTGCATAGGTTCCATGATCGACCACCATCAATCCGAACAACCGTACTATCAGGATACCGACGACCAGCATGCACACAACCCTAAACACACGAAGCCGACGATCGTCAGCTCCCTGTCCATAAGAGTGTTTTCGATGGGGGCGTCCGGACATACGAGTTAGTAGTAAGTAGATAGTAGTAAGTAGATTTTCCTACGCACTACTAACTACTTACTACGATCTACTAACTACTTCCGATCCAATCCAAATCCGAACAATGTTCCTGATCCGCGCGGATTGCGTCCGTGCGCGACTTCATCTCCGTCACCCATGCCGTCTTCGTCCGTATCCGTCTTTTGCTGATCCGTTCCATAGAACGCCTCGAGCACGGCGGAGAGGCCGTCGCCATCCGTATCCTCCGTACCGAAATCTTGGATCGATGGGAGTCGGGCCGTCGTCCCGGTGACAAATGGTTTCTGTGCCGTCGGGAGATGTGTTGCGTCGCCAGCAAAAAAGGTCGCGAGCGCAGATCCGACCAAAGAACGGAACGCAAGCGTGGGAGACGGAACCGCTACGGAAAACAGTTCGTCGAACTTGGTGAAGTCGATGAATCCATCCATCGGAACCAACCGCGCCGCTTCCCCGCTTGGAATGGCTCCGGCGAACTGAAGTCGATGAAGACGATGGTCGTCCTTCCCGATCCACAGCCGCATCGGAAGGCGTTCGAGGGCGGCCGCTTGCGTTTCCATGACGACACGCTCTTCACTCGTGGGTTCGCGTTCGTCCTGCAGGCGCACAAGCTCACGCAGGAGCGCGCGTAAGGCATCACGGTCAAACCAGGCGTCGATGACACGGGCATTCACCCCATGGATCTTCTCCTCAAGTCCATTATACGTCACATGCAAGACATCGGCACGCGGAAGAAACGCCCGGAGCCGGCCTATGGCCTCCGGACTCCACGTATCCGACCCAAACGGCTCACTGACGATCGGAACGGCGATGCCAGGCAAGATCTCTCCCCAGGCGGCCAGCTCCCCCGGCTCAAACTTGAGCCAGGTGATTCCGTCAAACGAAACGCCCGGAACCTGAGGTCCGGGAGATTCATAGGAGAGATACGTTTTTCCGCCGAGCCCGCGCATCTCCCCGGAAAGATCCGATGAGGATCCGGTGCGACTGTATCGCACGACACGGAATCGTGTTCCATGTTCGAAACCTTGCGCGTCACTCATGCGTCCTTGTCCGTCCGTAAACACGGTAGTCGTCATGCGTTCATCGGATCCCTCGCTCCAGTTCACGCCGGTCTCAACGTGCACGCCGTTCACCTTTGCCATCGCGGCAAGCATGCGTTTCATCTCCGCCTCCGGATGAAATTTCGTCAATTCAACATACGCGGCCGCTGTAAGCGAGAGGACCGTGGCACATCCTACGACAATCAGGACTAGGCCCTTATTCATGATTATTCAATGGGAAGAATATCGTCTTCCACCACGACGTTGCCAAGATAGGCAAGCGTCTCTCCCGTATTCTCACTGCTCACCATGCGAAGCACTTCTCCGTCCTCGGATTCATAATCAGAGAATGTGAGACGGTCGTCGGCATTCAGTGGAACATCACCAGCGTCCTCGCCAACGGTTCCAGCGTCTTCGTAACTGAACTCATATTCCTTCCCGCTATACAGGATGGTATTGCCCTGTGGCTCAAGCTCTTCCTCCACATGAGTAAAGCAGATGACCTCTTCCTCATCTGCGCTCACGGCAAGGAGACCGCCATCGCGCTCATACAGCCAGAAACGCGATTCTCCACCGTCGAGCCTAATCTCGGCTTTCCCCATGTAGGAAAACGGTTCGTTGAATACGGTGAACTCGGCGCCGGGTTGGATTGCGTGCAAAAGATCTTTAATCGTCATATCGATAATCAAAATTCGTTCATTCGCGATTATAGCGATGATGTTCTTGGTAAACAAGTGCCCTGGTGGTATACACTCTCCATCAAGAATCAACAAACGCTTTCCGCAACTCGCTATGTGGGACGAACTGTCCATCTTCCTCATCCCCTTCCGACCGCAGCCGAACGAGGTTGCTCCGGAGGGATACAAGTCCTATTTGGAGGATCCTGGTTTTCAGGCTCGCGAAACCATTGGGGCAAATCGTGCCGAGTTCATTGGCGGTGGCGGGGTCTGGGGGATGCGGGCAACGTTGGGTCCGCTCATCTTCGATAAATATTTGGGAGACGCAGAACCGACCGTTGAAACTGGCGGCCCGCTCCGGCTCGTGGTCTGGCAACCGATCCGTCGCCTCACCGCGCCCACAGGATGGAAGGAGAGCCGGCTTGTGGACAGAAAAAATACCACCGGCCATGCACACGTCCCACCCGAAGGCGACTACATGAGTCCCTGGTCCACGCACGCAAAACGCCATACCAAGAAATGGCGAAAGGAACGCGACGGATGGATTCTTGAACCCGTCTCCGTGGAAGAATTCGTCCTCGCCTACAAGGGCGCAAAGATCGATGCCATTTTGAAAATGGCCTTCGTGGGATTGCTCAAGCAAAAGATCCGCTCGCATGGCGGTCTTCTCCATATCCTCGGAGCCAGACAAACCCCAGGCGGCCCCATCGTGGCCGGGTTCGTCTACCTGCACATTCCGGAGGCCAAGCAGATGTACCACGTAATCTCTTTCATCCTCCCCCGCGCAAAGGACACGGAGGTGGGGTACGGGCTTATGGACTACTGGTTTACCCATGCCCAGCGGATTGGCGTCGATCTCCTCGATTTTGGCGTATTTTGGACCCCTGGCGACCCCCCGTCCTGGAAAGGATTTTCTCGGTTTAAATCGCAGTTTGGTGTAGAAAACGTGCACTATCCAAGAGCCTTTGTCCGGATGGCCGGATCTCTCAAGAATACATTGACAAAAGGCTGGAAATAGGGTACATTCCGCTCTCCGTCTGCACATGCCGACGGATGAAGCCATTGCACATTTCACACCCTACGGGGTCCAACACGAAGGAGTCCCATGCCAAGAAAGCGCATCTTGCTCACCGGAAACCCGAGCTGCGAAGTCCTCACGTGCCTGAACTACTACCTGCGAGCACAAAAACTGCTCCCAGGAGACGCCGAGCTTCTGTTCGACGGCATCGACGACCGAACCGACATCGACCTCAGCTTCGGCATCGAGCCTTGCCCTGAGGAGCTCACTCACCTCGAATACGAGGCGACGAGACACAGGTTCGTTCCCGACGCGCTCTACGTGAAGCTCTTTCGGGAGCACAAGACGCACAAGCGGTTGGTGAAGAAGCCTTACTTGAACTCGTTCGTCTACCTTGGTTTGACGGTCTATCGAGACAAGCCGAAGTCGGGCAAGGCTGCGCACGACATCCGACTGAGGATCGTAAACCGCT
Organism: Candidatus Uhrbacteria bacterium RIFOXYB12_FULL_58_10; assembly: GCA_943354165.1. Lineage (GTDB taxonomy): Bacteria > Patescibacteriota > Patescibacteriia > UBA9934 > GWF2-40-263 > CALRBH01. The sequence continues at coordinate 151,631 of CALRBH010000001.1, read as the reverse complement.
TCCTGCGGGTGATCGACACCTTCACCGAAGCGCTTGCGCATCCGGAAACGGCCGCGGCTCTGCAAGGCGCGGAGCAGGCGCTCGGGACCATCGATGCATACTCCAGGTACGTCACCATGGAACGCGGGGTCACGGAAACGGACATCATGGCCTACGAGGATGTGGGGCGCAGCGTCGCCACGCAGGCCGTGCAGCTCGCGAAGCAGTTCCCCTTCAGCCAGGGGTTCCGCAAGGCGACGGGAAGAAAACACCAGGGGCTTCCTCTCCCGTTCACGCTCGCCGGCTACCTGACCGTGCTGTTCCTGCAAGGAAAGAACGTTCAGGACGAAGATTGGTTCTTCACCCCGACGTTCTATGAGATCCGTGAACAGGTGGACCGGACCAAACACGCCCTGTACGTGATGGCGCCGGAACGCTTCAAGCCCTTCACGATTCCCTCCCTACAGATCCGCTGCGCCGTCGTCGACATCGAAAGCGACCACGACGCCAACAACGTGTTCAACGACACGAAGGAAGGCATCCTCATCACGCGCGATCAGCGTGAGAAGATCCCGAGCTTCGCCATCATGGCGAACACGAGCGATGCGGCGGCCGTCACCTTGGTGGAAAAGGCGGGCCTCGAGTTGCAGAAGCGAGACCCGAACGGATGGACCATCCAGAAAGGCAAAGGCCGTATGGTGGTCCTGGTCGCCAAGGGAATCAAGCGGACCCCAAAGGATGCGGACATGAACACCATCATCCACATGCTGATGGTCCTCGGAGACAACGTCTGAACATGTCCGAAGCTACTTGCCGGTCGGCGCCCTCGCGCTGACCGGCCTCTTTTTTTATCGACGATAAAAATACAGAATACTCTTCCCTTCCGTATCAATTTTCTCGGGAATCCATCCTTCCACCGGCCATACGTACGAGACGACGCGCGCGCCAGGTTTCAGTTCCGCTTCGAGCTTCGGTTTTAGGCGAGCATAAGGTTCCGGCATGAGAAACATGTACACGACGTCCGCGTCGTGAAGCGGAAGCTTGTGAAGGTCGGCGAGCTTGAAAGAAAGAAGTCGTGCGGTCCCGCGCCGGATGCGTCGTGCCTGCGCAACGAGCCACTGCGGAATCCCAAGCTCGACGCCAATCACACGCGCTTCCGGAAACGCATCGGACACGTTCGTGCATACACGCCCGTCTCCGCATCCGAGTTCGTAAAACGTTTCGCCGGGTTTCAGATCGATGAGCTTTGTGAGCCGATCAATGTCCCGTTTCCAGGTCGGCACCCAGGGGGCACCCTTCGCGGCCGCATAGGCGATGGAACCGACAACCAGAATGGCGATGATTTCGATGGCGTAGAACAACCAAGGATGCATAGTGACAAAAGGATACCACATGGCTATGATGCAGCCGCATCGGGCCGTGGCGCAGATGGTAGCGCGCTTCGTTCGGGACGAAGAGGCCGTGGGTTCAAATCCCGCCGGCCCGACCAAAATATCCTCCAGAACGGAGGGTATTTTTGTTGCGCTAAATTTCAAGTCCAGATATCGATACCCCGGAAGCGATCCGTTCAAACGGTGTCAACGCCCCCTGTGTCTTGGCCGCTTCGGCCACAGACGCTTCGAAGAACATTTTGCCTAGCTCCGTAGTATCTTCTGCGGGCTTAGAAGAAATATTCACAGGACTCCCCGCCAAATTCTTCACGCTGTTTTCGAATCGGAACAGCAAGACCTCGCCCTTACACACACCGACATTTGCGACGAACCCGCTTGTTCTCAATTCCGCCATGATCTCGTTTACAAAACGCACCGCCACCGCAGGATCCGAAATCGCCGAAATCGCGATCACCCCGTTCGCCTCCTGAATCTCCGCCTCATACGTCCGCGCGACACGATGCACGATCGCATTCGCCCACACGCGCGCCGCAAAGATATCGAGCATGAACGATTCTTCGGCATGAAAAATCTTCACAAGCACCACGCACACGTCTTTCGCATACGAACGGCCGGCTCAACAGGCTGGAGAGCATCCCAAAGGCTTTGGTCTTATGCGCCGCCGCCATCTCCCGCGCCTTTTCCATACCCAACACATCCTGCAATACGAGGAGTTTCTCGCCGTCTATATGAATATTGCTGATTCCTTCGCCGGGCATAGATCGATAGTGATTTCAGGCTCGATAGTACCGCTGGATACGAAATAACACCACCCGGCTTTGAGTGGTGTTATATTCTTGTTACGCCGTCTTTAATTGAAATTTGATCTTACCCAAATCTTCTTCCTGGTTCTGAAGTCGGTCCTCGATCCGGTTCATCCGAGACCCGCTAAACACACGATCTTCGTCCAGTCTTTTGCAGGTGCCAGCAATCCCCTCAAGTACATCCATAATCCGATCAAACTTTTGATCATGCTCCAAAAGCTTAGCACTGATCAACTCAAGCTGATTATCATGCTCAACCAATTTTTCAATGATTTTATTCTCCAATTCCATACGTAGACATTATAGCAAATGACGCGAGCCGACGTCTACGCATTCACCTTCTTCTGCAAGCCATGCTTCATCAGAAGCCGTATAACCTCGGCTTGCGACACGGACTGTTTCTTCGCCGCTTCGAACAAAGCTTTCGCCTGCTCGAGCCGTTCGCTGACCTTGGCGTCCCTTTGGGGGTGGGATGTCATAGGGTGGGGTTTGAACCTTTAATTAGTTGGACTATTGGCAGACCGCGCACTCCTCATTCGCCAGATCGCGCTTGAAGCCCTTCACGTCGATCTTGTCGGCTTCAATCGGGGCGGAGGAACGGAGGTAGTACAGCGTCTTCACGCCGAGCTTCCACGCAAGGAAGTGGGATTCGTGCAAGTACTTGCCGGAGATTGGAGCGCGGAAGAACAGGTTGATGGACTGCGCCTGACAGATGAACGGCTGACGATCTGCAGCCTGGGTGACAATCTCGCGCATGTTCATTTCCTCTGCCGTGCGGAACACCGCTTTCTCTTCCTCGGTCAGCATGTCGAGGTGCTGCACGCTTCCGCGGGCGGCGATGACGGACTTCCAGATTTCGTCGGCGATGATACCCTTTGCGGCAAACAATCGGTCCAGATACTTGTTCTTTACAAGGAAGCTGCCGGAAAGCGTCTTCTGGAGGTAGGCATTCCCCGTAATCGGCTCAACACACGGTGAAGCTTCCCCGCAGAGGAAAGCCGTAGAAGCCGTTGGCTGAAGCGAAAGGAGATAGCTGTTGCGGCGGACGCCGCCATCTGGCGGCAACCCGCGTTCCTCGGCGAGCTTTACGGACGCCGCGTTGGCGTGCTTCTGCATCGTGGCGAAGTATTCCTTATTGAAGAGGCGCGCTCCCACGCTCTCGAACGGAAGGTTCTTGCCCATGAGGTATCCGTGGTAGCCCATGACCCCAAGGCCAATAGCGCGTTCTGCACGGGCGGAGAAAATTGCCTTTTTGAATTCGACCGGATCTGCCATTTCGATGAAGGTATCGAGGTTGTTGTCGAGTGCCTTCACCGCAAGGTAGGCGATATGTTCGAACTGGTCTTTCCATTCGTCGTAGCGTTCCAAGTTGAGCGAGGAGAGGCAGCATACAGCGGTGCGCTCATCGTTCGTTGGCAACACAATTTCCGAGCAAAGGTTACTCTGGTTCACAAACAATCCCTTCTCACGATGGTGATCAGGAATCGCACGATTCACCGTGTCGAGGAACATGAAGTATGGCTCGCCGGTTTCTGCACGGACCGTAAGAAGCTTGCGCCACATCTCCACGGCATCGAGCTCCTTCACGACCGTCTTGTAGTGCGGATCGATAAGGCTGTACTTCTCTCCCTTCTCCACCGCCTGCATGAACGTATCCGTGATCACTACGGCGTGGTGGATGTTCAAACATTTGCGATCGATGTCGCCACCCGTTGGCTTGCGAATTTCCAAAAACTCTTCGATGTCCGGGTGGTCGATGCGAAGATACGCAGCCGCAGCTCCGCGTCGAATCGAATTACGAGAGATCGCAAGTGTCTCAGAGTCCATCACTTTCAAGAACGGAATGACGCCGGACGACTTCAGCCCACTCTTCTTGAGCGGCGAACCATTGCCGCGCAAGCGCGACCAGTCCATGCCGATGCCGCCACCGTTCTTCGCAAGAAAGGCATTCTCGCGATAGAGATCGAAAATCCCTTCCAGGGTATCTGGAACCGTATTCAAGAAACACGAGATCGGAAGCCCCTTACTGGTCCCGATATTCATGAGCACCGGCGTGGCTGGCAGGAACCAGTGCTTGCTCATGATGTCGTACAGCTCCTGAGCGAAGGCGGCGTCCCCGCGCGCAATCCCCGTAGCCACACGGGCGTAGAACGTCTGCGGATTCTCGACGAGCTTCCCTTCCGCATCGCGCATGAGATATCGATCAGCTAAGTTCTCCAAGCCGAAATAGGAGAAGAGCTTATTGCGCTCCATGTCGATCTTGATTCCCTTCTGAATGTCCTTGTCCGCGGTATACCACGGGGCATCCCAGCTGTTGCGACCTTCCGTATCCTTAAGCAACTGCGTAAGGAGCAGGTCGCGCGCGGCGAAAAGATCGTTGTGAGAGAGAGCGTCTACGACGCTCGAGTACTGGGACATAGTATGGGGTGGTAAGGGCGGTAAGGGGTGTAAGGGTAGTAAGGGGTGTAAGTGACGATAGTTCGTAAGAAGCAGTGAGCATTAGGACATAATCCCTAACCGCCATTACCGCCCTTACAACCCTTACGACCCTACGTTTCTACGTCCAATCATTTATCACTCCGCCTTTCGTATATTCCGTCGCGCGGTTCTCGAAGAAGTTGGTGTGTTCCTTGGCGTTGATCATCGTATCGAGCCATGGGAGCGGATTCTTGCTGAGATTGTAGACGGCGTCGAGTCCAAGGTCGTTCAGGCGGCGATCCGCGATGAAGCGGATGTACTGCTTGATCTCATCGGCCTTGAGGCCCGGGATGTCTCCCATCTGGAAACACGTATCGATGAAGACGTCCTCGAGTGCGACCATGTCCTGACACGCGCTGTAGAGCGTCTTCTGCAGCTCCGGCGTCCAGATGTTGCGGTTCTCGGAGATGAGATCGCGGAACAGTCGGCAGACTCCCTGCGAGTGCATCGATTCATCACGGATGGACCAGGTGACGATCTGTCCTACGCTCTTCAGTTTTCCCATGCGCGGGAAGTGCATGAGGATGGCGAAGGAAGAGAACAGCGAGACCCCTTCCATGAAGCCGCCGAACACCGCGAGGTTTACCGCGAGATCTTCCACCGTGCGGACGTCGAAGTTCTGGATGTAATCGTACTTGGCGCGCATCGACTTGATGTCGAGGAAGGCGCTGTACTCCGCGTCTGGGAGCCCGAGCGAATCGTTGAGGTAGGAGTAGGCCCACACGTGGATCCCTTCCATCTGGGCGAAAGCCGCGAGCATCATTTTGATTTCTGGCTTTGGGAAGAACGGGATGAGGTGGCTGTTGTAGTTGTTGCTGACCTCGAGGTCGCCTTGGGTGAAGAAGCGGAGAATGTTGGTGACCAGGTTGCGTTCCTCCGGAGTGATCTTGGTTTTGTAATCCGTGATATCGGATTCCATGTTGACCTCGATCGGCATCCAATGCGCCTGGTTCTGCTTTTGGAAATATTCGAAGTAGTGCGGATATTCGAACGGCTTGTACACCTTACGCGGAGTAAGAATCGGACAAGTACCGAGGAGATCACGGGCGATCCCGCCCCCCTCCACTTCAGGCACGTCTTCTTCGGTTGCATCTGCATCCTTCACCTTCTGTCGGGCCATGACCTCCGGGAACTTGGTCCCAAGCCAGCGGAAGATGTAGTCGACGACCGATTTTGCGTAACGGATGTTCGGATGTTCCGTGAACCCGGACGGTTCAAAGTGCACGTGCGAAAATTTATCCACAAGAAGGCGCAGCGGGACGCCGTGCTGGAGCGCGATCGAAACTGAAGTCGCGAGGCCATCGAGCAGCCCGGCCATCGTACTTCCCTCCTTGCTCATCCGGATGAAGATTTCGCCCGGCGAACCGTCCTCATACAGCCCAACCGTAATGAAGCCGCGATGCGAGCCGATCTGAAACTTATGCGTAATGCTGGCGCGCTCATTAGGAAGGCGGCGCCGTGAAGCGAGCGGCGGACCCTTCTTCCCCGATGGTGGATGCGGATCCTCGCCCAGCATGAGCTGTGGGCCTTCCGTACGCATGAGGTACGCGGAGGCGACGAGGGGCAGGTTGTTGTCCACAAGCACGGAGTGGACAAGCTGGCGCACCTCATACCTGTCTGGAGCCTGCTCGCCGTACGCGTAGGTGAGCTTGGCCACGGCCTCGTCCGTCACATGCAGCACCATCTGCTCGTTCTGGTCCCCTGTAATACCGGCGGCGATAAACGCATCGCGCACGGAGTTCTCCAGGCGCATGGGGTCAAACGCTTCCGCACGGCCGTCTTGGCTCAAAATCTCCTTCACCGTGGTGAAGTAGAAACGTCCGGCGTGGGGAGAATTTTTCGAAGCAGGAGGCATATTAGTGAGAGGTTCGAGAGACAAAAAACAACCTCAACGCTATGGGTTGTTGTCCCAAGGGCGCATCGACGAGACTGTGGTCGCTAGTGCACACGCACCGAGACGTAGAGCTATTGTATGTGGAGTCCAGTGGAGCTTCAAGCATCAAAAACCGCCGTGTGTACGGCGGTTTTTTGGGCTGTGGATAACACGCGCTCACGTTTAGAACGGCAGCGAGAAATTCATCTTGGTCGCGACGGGTTTTTTGAAGGCAAAGTCGACGGGGATCCCCTTGCGCGTCCCCGTCCGATCCTGGTAGGCGACCGCGTTGTATTTCAGGCCGTATTCGTACAGTTCCTTGGTCACCCGGACGTCATCGAGGCAGTAGGTCTTCACCTTTTCCTTCTCCCCCTGCTTCCACCACTCAACCGCCTGGAGCCCATGGCCCGTTTTTCCGTGACCAAGCGAAGCCGCGGCAACGTCATCGAGTTTCAAACGGAACCCAAGGGCTTTTTGGATCTCGGCCAGAATATCAAGTTGATTGAGCTTAAGAAGATCCCCCGGATAATAGTTATTCATGACGGGCATATCGAACCCGATGGTGTTGTAGCCGATGATGCGATCACAGCTTTCAAGCCGGGGCCAAAGATCCTTCATCTCATGGAGCTCATACGCCCGGTATTCGTCTGTTTCGTAGAAATAGACGCCGCAAACGGACATGACAAGCTTGGTATGATCATAAGAGCCGACCTCTTGAAAGGTGTTAGCGGTTTCGATATCTAAAACGATTTCTTTGTTGGGCATAGATTCGTGGGATCGTTGGGTGGTAAGGGTTGTAAGGGTGGTAATGGACGGTAAGGGCGACAGAACGAATAGAGCGAAAGGAAAATCCCTTACTCCCCTTACAACCCTAACCGCCCTTACCGCCAAAGAGGACGCGCAGCGTCCCAAAGCTCTGGATATCCGTGAGCACGCAAATAGTACCACCACTCCACCCCCCAAAGATACGCTTCGGACAATCCGGTCCGGCGGGCAAAGCGGACCTGGTCGCGGAAATCATTGGACGTGAACAGCTGCGCCCAATAAGAGGCGGGGTGACTCTCAATGGAGACGGGAAACCACGGCTCGGCCTGAAGCTCGGAAATAATAACCGGACGCTGGATACCCATAGCCCGTAATCGGTAATACGCGGCGGGAATGGGATAGCGAAAAAAACCGTATGCATCGTTCCAGGAAATGCGATAAAGGGAAACGCCAAGGACATCGACAAGAGGGGCCACACGGCTCCAGAGCTCGAATTCTCCGCTCGCCGTGATTTGTATTGGCTTCGTCGTCACAAGCCTCGCACGATGCACTTCTTCTTCCAGCCGCTCGATGCTGGAACCCGGACACTCACCAAACGGAAACAACGGCTCATTCTCGATCTGATACCGCTCCACGGAGACGTGTCCGTCGTATCGTTTAATAACCGCATCGATGTAGGCGGATCGCTGCTTGTCGAATGAATCGATGGAGGAAATGGAGGCGGCCCATTCTGGAACATGGCATTCCGGCCAGCGCGGCGTCTTCATTCCCACCGCAAGCGTGAGGGCGACCCCCTTCTCATCGGCCATTTCAACCAGATGGTCGTACGGCTGCCAATTCCAAACGTCGAATTGTGGATTCACCTCATCCCAATACACGGGCAACCGGATTGCACGGACGTTCAGGTCGTTCACCACCTCCCAAAACACGGTTTCCGGATTCAACCCGAGCTCGCGAGAATACTTGGTGGAAAACGTCACGCCCCAGCGCGGCTCCACTTGAGGCATGGCCCAAACCGCAAGAGCGGCGAGGCTCACGCAAATTGCAACCAAGATCGCAATAGGCGAGAGCTTCATAGTTATATTTCTTCACGCTTTTCGCGTAGATAAGAGAGCCAGCCTTCGATCAGACGGATCGCGCTCTTGAACGGCGCCTCAATGATGTAGTCGAGGAAGAACAGGAAGATGTTCACGCGTGGCGCGCGCATGGCAATCCAGCGTCCGGCGCGGATGAGCGGAAGAAATAGGACGTCGGAGATGGTTCCGAAGAACCCGCCACCTGTCTCAATGACCAGGAGCTCCTTACGACTACTCCGGATTTTCAACCCGAAGAAGGTCACGAGCGCGAGGAAAAAGATGAAGAACGCGATGGAAAGCGGATTGAAGTGCAACGCCGTGAGGAACGTCGCGATGACGCCGATGGTAAACAGGAAGAACGCGGCGTACAGCAGGCGGAACACGAGCGCGAGGGTGCCGCGGCCCCAGGTGCGCTTGGCTTTGAACGTGACGGTGAAATCATTGCCCTGGCCGAGGAGCGCGTGAGCAAGTTCAAGAACACGTGCCGTATTTTTCTTTTCCGGAATCGTCACCGTGAGACCGATGAATCCGAGAAGGAACGGATGGAACGTAATGTTGACGAGAAGCGGAGTCCACGCGGACTCACCGAGCACAAATCGTTCATACGGAAGCTCGATCAGGAGCGCGAGGATGGATTTGGTGCACAACAGGAACAGCACTGCACGCACCACGCCGCGGCGCAATCGGGCATGAAATTTGCGGTAACGGGAAGACGCCGCCTTCTTGAGCGAAGCGTCGAGCCCCGCCGTATCACCGTTCAACGCAGCTGACAGATCTTCCGGGTGGTCCCGGGCGACATCATGCAGAAGTTGGAAGGCGAAAATATACTTGCGCACCAGCCGGAACATTTGGTCCGAGGCCGGATGCTGCATGTGTCGCTCGATGGTCTGGATGACGTCCGGAAGGGCCGCGGAGAGTTCCGAAACCACAGAACTGTCCTTGTGCGCTTTCGACCAGTCTGGGAAAAATAGGCAGAGCGTGCGGAAACGCAACGTCGCGAGGTTCGACTTCAGGGCCGCTCGGTGAACGGCGATATATAGCTGCAGGTCGCGGTCCTGTTCAGCAACTACCGTAGACGCCCACTGGATGCGGCTGCGCAGTTCCTCATAGGCGAGGTTTGCAAGTGCTTCGTCTCCATAGGGTGGAGAGAGCGCATATTCAACCTCGGCGGAAACTACGTCGAGCAGCCACTCTTCCATGTCGTTGCCGGCTCCTTCGGCTGTATCAAACAGCACGCGGTATTTTGCAAGGATGCCGGCGACCGTGGCCACCATCATTTCAGGAACCTTCCCATTTGGGAGATACCGCGCCCAAATGAGCTCGCGCAACAGATCGATGGAAAACGCCTCTGCCGACTCCTCGCCGATACGGCGCTTGAGGATGCGTCGGATCGCATTGCGCCTGAGTAAATGTTCTTCATCGTATTCAAGGGTATTCCGCAGCGATTCGTACACGCTTGCCGCAGCGGATACGGTGTCGCTCACCATGATCACCTCTCCAGAGGTGGCGGCCCCGTGCAGGGCGCGCTCGTGCTCCACGGCTTCCAGCAACACTTTAATGGATGTAGCCATATCAACGCGTTTCCTTCGAAGTAATAGAGATGATGGCTACGCCGCAGACGGCACAGGTTCCCTTCAGAGCTTCCTGCGTGCCACTTCCGGAAGGGATGCGCACAGGCTCCGCGTCAAGCAGTACGCGGTCTTCACGACAAGAGGGACAATAGGCCGTATTTTGATCTTCCATAACGTCTAGGAGGATAACGCGCGGGAGCCGGAAGGACAAGCCTAGGCGGCGGATTCTTTAGAGGCGGATGGAAGCTGCACGAAGAACGTTGTCCCTTTGGAAGAGGTCTCAAACCTGATGGTGCCTCCCATGCCTTCAATAAACTTTTTCGTAAGGTACAGCCCAAGGCCGGTACTGGACGCATTTTGATTCGATGAGACGGAGATGCTGGTTTTAATATCGAAGAGCCGCGACTGCAATTCATCCGGAATGCCTGCACCCTGATCCGTGACGCGCACTTCCCAGGCATCCCTGTTCCGTACGGCATCCAACGTAACCGTGGAACCGACCGGCGCATACTTCACAGCATTATCCACCAGATTCCTGAGCGCCTCGATCGTCTTCTCTTCATCGACATGAATGCGAGCTGTGCGTGGAATATCCTCAATGATTATATAAATCTTCCGCTCCTTAACTAGGGGAAGGAGCGGGGACACCGTCTTTTTGAGGAGGTCTTCGACGCCAACGTTTCCCGTATTAAGCTTGAGTACTCCGCGTTCAATACGCGAAACATTCAATAGGTCGCCCACGAATTGATTCTCTTTTAGGATAATTGCGTGCATATCCTCAAGGGTCTCACGTGTGTGCGCCGACAGGCGTTTCGATCCTTCCATGGTTTCCACCATCCATCGCAGCTGGGTCATCGGAGTGCGCAACTGATGGGCGACAAGCGAAACGAACTGCGTCTTTGCCCGCTCGATGTTTTTTCGATCCGTAATGTCTCGCGCCAACAAAAGTTCCGTTCCACGACGCCCATCTTCCGCAAGCATCCGAACGGACACAAGGACATCACGTGAAAGGTCCTTCTTGCCCGTCTGACCCTCCCCTTCGAACACATGCTTCTGCACCAAAGATTCGTGCACCTCATCTCTGTCGATATTTATCGTGTTGTAAGGCCATTCCTTGTGTCCGTTCTCCGTTCCGAACAGGCGCACGGCGGCGGCGTTTTTATAGAGAACTGCGGATCCAGCACGCACAACGACCGCATCGCTTACGCTATCGAGGTAAGACTTCTTTTCAGAAAGGTCGGAAATGGATTTCTTTAGGGAGCGCGTTTTCATCTCCAACTGCTCGCGCAGGCGCACACGCTGAGAGGTGAGTAAATACACCACCATCGCGAGCGCAAATATCAACGTGAACACCCCAAGAAACACAGAGATCGCTATTGTATAAGCAGAATTTTGCCGATCCTGACGGATACCGACATCCAACTGCCATTCATCCGTACCTACCAGGAACACGGCACGGCCCATGATGGCTTGTGGATGAAACGGAACGAACACCCTCTTCTCAATGAGAGATGGATCCAAAAAAATCGGGTCAAATGCGAGATTGAACACCGCAAGTCCGTCCGAAGACACAATGGACTCCGAAAGCAGTAGTTGAATATCGAGCTGTTCTTGCTCAGAAAAAGCATGAAGCGCCGTCATGAGCTCTGACAATCTCACGGTCCCCACGACTGTTCCTACGTACACCCCGTCTTTATAGACGGATTTCATGAGCAGAATGCCGGGAACCCTTGAGACGAGAGGTACCGGCTTGGAGATGACGAGTTTGGTGGAAGCGATCGTTTCCTCCAGAATCAGTTGCCACTGCGGATCTGAGAAAACGTCCAAACCTATGATCGATGGCTTTTCGGAAAATACCACACGATGATCAAGGCCGACAAAATAAAGACGGAGATCCGGAAGCGTTTCATCGATATGCAGTACCTGAATAATTTTCTTGAATTCTTCTTCCGTAATCTGTTCATCTCCCTCAATAAATCCTGCTACCGCAAGAACCGATGCGATATGAACTTGCATGTTTTTCTGCACGATTTCCACATAGCGCTCCACAGCCATGTCCGCATCATTTTGGAGTTGATGTTGTCTATCCACAAACAAGAAATCTCCAACCTGTACGGCGGCAAGCAAGCCTACGAGCAGGATCGCAATCGGAAGGAGAAAACTTCCCCATCGGTCTTTGGTGTATTCCTCCTTGGCACTATGGTCGAGTGATGCTGGGAGGCAAAGCGCCGCATAATACACAAAAAGAGCGGACATCGCATACATGCCGTCTACGAAATCTCCATTCCAGTACAGCTCAGATCTCGCACGCAAAGCGAAAAAGAAATCCGCTCCTGCATGAGCCACCGCTGAGACGAAAAACAGGTAAAGGAACGGGCGCATTTCCCCGTGCTTGTCACGATTGATGGCGAAAATGGTGGCAAAGATCGTGAAAAAAGATACGGTGGTGTAAAACGACTCAAGCGTTATGACACGGCTGTTCTGAAGGCCTTTCAGGACAGAAAACAGGCCATAGGCGCTTGCAAAACTCGCAAGGACGGCGATAAATATGTAGAAGCCTGTCGCAGCGAGTTTACTTGGCTGCTTACGAACCTGATGGACAAGAAGACTCCCGGCACCCATCAATTGCAGCAGGACAGAAGAGATATAGAAAACATCGGCGAGGGAAAATTCCGGGACCTCAACCCCAAAGGTAAAATTATTATAGGTCCACGCAAGCTGCGCAAAGCCATAAAACACCAGGGAAAGAAGAATGAGGAGGATGATAGGGGATTCAGGAACATGTTTGTGCCGCCAGCCCCAGACGGAACGCAACATGATGCCCCCAGCCACAAAGAACGGGACGGCATACGCCGCATTAAAGAGGAAATTGATGGGGAGGGTGTGAACGACGAGGAACTGCAAATACACCCACCAGACACCGACGCCAAGGGCAATGAGAATAAAGACAATGACACTCAACGGGGATCGCTTCATACGATGAGCGGCAATTCCTCCAGCTCACTCGGCCGGCCGAGGACCGTATCCTCAATTCGGTACGTGCCATGCGTGGGCGCCTGCACATAGCCGTTCCAGGCGAGGCGTGCGAGGGAGCCGGAATCGATCCAGTCGAACAGCCATTCGTTCACGTGCGGGGTCTCAAACTGCATGGCCCCTCCTCCCACGTACTGCAGCCAGAGCCTATTAAAATCCTCCTGGCTGCCGATGGTAGGTGCCATAATGATGGGAAGTCCGAGACCGGTATAGAACGAGAGCTCGCTCGGCTTCGTCCAGAGGATGTCCGTCGTCTCCAAGATCTTCGTGAACCCTTCGAAATACCCGAGGCGCGATTCGAACGTGGGGATCACGAGCCCTTTACCAAGGTGCTTGCGCAGCCCAAGATCTATGGCCGCCTCCTGATAAAACTTCGCTACGTCATGTCGCACACCGGCCACTAAGTTCACACGGATGTTGCGCCGTGTGATGTGCGTACGAAGGCTTTTCATGATGTCCACCCCGAGCTGGCGCTGCGCCCCGGCCCCGCCCACGGAATACGTGAGGGTGAGGGGGTGTGCCGCCTTGGTCATCCGGCAAAGCTCCGTTCCAAGCTCCTGATGGAGCGCTTTTGAGTAACGCTCATGAAAAATCCCCTTTGGATCGAGGTTGCACAACCGGGCGGCAAGAAGTTCCTTGAGAGGCTTGGCGTTCGGCCCGCCAATGAGTTCCTTGGGCATAGGAAACCCCGTAAGGAAGATGTGGCTCTCCTTTACGCCGTATAATTTCAGCCGCTCCACCACGCGCCCGGACGAGGCGAAGTACTTGATGCGGCTCCGCTTGGGATCAAGCGGGACCCAGGCCCGGTTCACGTCCGTATCCGTGGTCACGCAGTAGATCTCGCCTGGATAGTTGAAATATTCGGCGGCGAGCGCAGGAATGGGAAAGGTGGAAACGAGTGGAAGCGCCTCGCCAATAGGCTTATACGAGCTACGGCCGAGGGGTTTTTTGCCGAGTGCGGCGATCAGGTGCTTGCACAGCCCGCGCTTGAGTAACGTATAGGTTTGACGTACTTGAAGACTCGGCTTCGACAGGTCGCGCCTTGGGTAGAAGTTTGGGATCCTCTGCATGCGGTCCATGATCTCGAACGCCGCATCTCCGATGAGCGGAATAGGCTTGAGCCTGGACACGAACTCATATGCCTGGCGGGTGAGCTTCCAGAGGCGGCGGTCGAGGTCGGGGATTCCCTTATAGGCGTTGGCGGTGATCACCGATCCCCCGCACAGGTCGCGCAGCGCAAACGCCGCACGGCTGTGGCCGTAGCCCATATCAACGTCAATGACCCACGCTTCGGGTATGCTGCTGTTGTGATGATGCTTGGCCATATCAAAAGAAACTCCGTTCCCTGGATTCGTCCTGAATGATGTCGAACGCCTCCTCCGCCGTATCGACGATGCGGTAGATGGCGCGGTCTTCCGGTGCGATGAGCTTGTGCGGAATCATCTGGGCGTCCACCCAGTCGAACAAGGGCCGCCAAAAGGATTTCCCGACAAGCACGATGGGAATCCTGATGGACTTCCCCGTCTGGATGAGCGTGATCATTTCAAACATTTCATCGAGCGTCCCGAACCCGCCCGGGAAAAAGACATACGCCTGGGCGGAAGCCGCAAGCATGATTTTACGCGTAAAAAAATAATGGAAACCCCTCCCCTTGTTCACATAGGGGTTGATGCGCTGCTCAAGAGGAAGCTGGATGTTGATGCCAACGGAAATGCCCTCGCGCTCCATCGCGCCGCGATTGGCCGCTTCCATGATCCCAGGGCCGCCACCAGTAATGGTAGTGAATCCGCATTCGGCAAGCAGCTGCCCGAGCCTACGCGCTTCCTGGTACCACTTGTGATCCTCTTTCAACCGCGCAGAACCGAAGATGCTGACTTCGCGGTTAAACTGGGAAAGGAACTGAAATCCTTCCACAAACTCCGCCATGATGCGGAAAATGCGCCAAGTGATCTCGTTCATCTGCGCAGGGACCGCCGTCTGTACTGCTTCGTCAGGGGGAAGCGGAATACGACAAACACGACCGTGCATGTCGAATGGTTGTTTCTTGTTCTTTCCCCCTTTGGCCATACTTCAATGAGTATATCACGCTTCGGTAGATTTTTTTTGCTTGTCCGTATCCACCATGCCATCCTTCTTAAACTTCACGAGCATGTGGGCGACATATCGGTTCAACTGCTCATCCACGAGTTCAACAATTTCGTTTTGCATGATGAGCGTCATGGCGAGGTCGGAGAGCAGTTCTTCATCGGCCTTGATCTCCACCTTGAGATCTTCGAGCTCAGCGGCATCCTTAGGGGCGGTTTCGCGAACGAGATTTTCGATGGAACTCTTTTCAATCTTTAAGGTCTCCATTTCCTCCAGAAGCTCCTGATAGCGAGCATGCTGGGCGAGTTCATCCTTGAACGTCTGGGCAAGCTCTTTCCGGCGATGCTTCTTCCCGTGCATCTCGTTGTGAATTTCTTGGAGACGGTTCAGGTCAGCCATAGCGAAAAATGAAAATTATCGGTGATTCATTTTACCACAAAACAAAACTCCGCCCGAGGGGCGGAGATGATGTTTAGCAAAGCTCTGATCCCATGGTCGAAAGGTTGTACACCTTCCCTTCACGCTGCCACTTCTTCAGGGTGCGGAGACCTCGGTTAGAGATCATCACCGTGACCTTGCGACCCGTTGCTGGGTTCAAAAGTGTGCGCTTGGTGACGGCTGGAAACAACCAGCGCTTCACATGGCGGTTGGAGTGGCTTACGAGAAAGCCGGAGATGGGCTTTTTGCCCGTGACAATGCAGGTCTTCATAGGTCGTCTAGTTCGGCGGGATAATAGCAAAAGGCCTGGGAACAGGCAAGCCCTCCTTCGCTACGGCTTCGGGGGGGCCTGCTGGAGGGTGTGGATGAGTTCCTCCCCAAGGGCCTCCAAACCCTCACGGGTTATCGAGGAAACGAACACGCACGGAAGTTCGCCCACAAGCGATTTTAAGCGTTTTCTCGCAGCCTTCGTCACATCCTCGGACTTGGTAAATACGATGATCCGAGGGCTCCCCATGATCCCTAAACGGCCAAGAATCTCCTCCACCACCCGGATATGCGCCGCGGCATGTTCATCGGAGGCGTCTACGGCATGAAGAAGAATATTGGCTTCCACCGCTTCGGAAAGCGTGGAGGCGAACGCCTTGATGAGCTCCGGCGGAAGGTTCTTGATGAACCCGATCGTATCCGAAAGAAGCACGCTTTTTCCGATCGTCGGCAGGTACCACTCCCCCACCCGCGTATCCAGCGTCGCGAACAACTCGTTCGCCGCGTATTCCTTTCTGCCAGTGAGGGCGTTCAAAAGCGTCGTCTTACCCGCATTGGTATACCCGACGATTGCCGCTGTCTTGAATCCATTGCGAGTCCGATTCTGTCGATGCTGACCCCGCACTCGCTCGTACCGTTCGATCCGTTCCTTGATCTTCAGCTCCTGTTCCTGCAAGTGCCGCTTCATGCGCTCCGTGTTGGTTTCCCCAATCCCGGACGTGCCGATACCGCCTCCCTGCCGCGAAAGCTCCATGCCCATCCCATAAATGCGCGGCCCCATGTGCCGAATGCTCGCAAGTTCGATTTCGAGGCGGGCTTCCGTCGTCTTCGCATGCTTCCCGAAAATCTTGAGGATTAAATCAAGCCGATCCCAGCACTGAATCCCGCTAGGCCCTGAGCCTGTCGAAGGGTTCCCCTTTAGAATCTCCATTACGTTATACATCTGCCGAGGCTTGAGCTGGTCATTGACGATAATAAGCTCGACGCCAAACTTCTTCCCCTCTTCCATCATGTCCGCCACCTTCCCCGGACCAATGAACGTACGCGGGTGTGGCTCGAACCGGCGCTGGTAAGTTTTCACGATGACGATCCCGCCATACGTACGGACGAGCTCTTCAAGCTCTCCCATACGCTCAAGGGCATGTTCGGGCAGCATTCGGGGGTGAATGATGTCTACGAGGATCGCTTTTACTTTTCTCTTGGATTCCATGCAGGCAGCTTCCCATAGCTGGAGAAAAAGAAAAGAGTGGCGCGTAGAACAAAAACACCCTCCCGTAAAGGGAGGGCGTTTTATCATCAATGCTTAGAGAACGGCGTCCTTTGCCGCCTTGGCCACGCGGAACTTTACGACGGTCTTTGCCTTGATCTTGATAGACTCGCCGGTCGCTGGGTTGCGGCCCATGCGCTCTGCGCGGTGAACCTTCACGAGCTTACCGAGACCTGGAACGACGAACTCACCGCTGACCTTAACCTCTTTGTAAGCGAGCTCAGCCATCTTGTCGAGGAACATGCCGACGTCCTTCTTAGACATGCCGGTTGCGTCCGCGAGAGCGGCCATCGTCTGACTCTTGGTCATCTTTGCCATACGGGTGTGGATAAGTTAATTTCGTACAAAAGCCATGGTAACATGCGTTTTCCGATACGTCACCCTCGCGGCGTCAAGGGTTCGCCATGAAAGGGACTGAGGGGAGTTCCATCCAAAACATACTCCCCTTCCCGTGCCGGCTGGTAAACCCGACGTGGCCCCCGTGCGCTTTCACGTAATATTTGACGATGGCGAGGCCGGCTCCGGTTCCGTCCGGCTTCTGCTCCGCCGCAGACGGGGAACGGAAAAACTTCTCCCAGACCTTATTCTGCTCGTTCATGGGAATCCCCATACCTGTATCAGTAACGGAGATGCGGATCCCTGTTTTCGTCTCGGCAAGCGCGATGGTTACATTCCCGCCCTGCGGGGTGTACGACCGGGCGTTTTCAAGAAAAAACTCGAGGCATTCGCGAATTCTCCCCCGGTCCATCGGAACGTCCTTAATGGCACGCTTTGGAAGCGAAAGATCGAACGCGAGTCCTAGGTGGTCCATCGTCTGACGACTCGCGGCATAGACCGCCCGCACGAGGGCCGCGGGATCGACGGTCTCGAGCCGGATTTTCCCCCGCCCTTCCTGAATGTCGAGGAGCGTGACTAGTTTTGTGACGGAGTGCGTGATGGAATGACCGGCCTCCTGGATTTCACGGAGTGCGCGGACATCCGCGGGCGGCAGTGCCATGCGTGTGGAGAGAAAGAGGTTATCGATGTTCCACTGCAAGCGCTTAAGCGGCGACTTGAGTCCTGTACACAGGCGGTACACGACCGTGTCTTCCGTTTCTTTAATGGCGTCGATCCGCTTGGTCAGTCCCTTCACCAGCAACGTCTGGTCCCACATAGCTTCTTCCATGGGTCTTAGGTATCGGCGATGCCTCCTCACGACGCGACGCAAGTGTATAAGGAGCTGCGCAATACACAGCAGGAGAACACAAACAATCGCGACAAGTATCCACACGGTCTGTTGCTCCCCCGAGACTAGCATATCCAGGGCAGTATACTGCATTTATCGAGGATTGTCCTTGTGTTCGAAGAGCAAAATAGATCCGACGACTGCGCAGGCCGGAATGAAAAGGTTTAAGATGGGGATCGCGAATCCCAGGAATATCGCTGTACCGAATCCGAACAGGATTCCCCGGTGCAGGAGGCACCATTTCCACCGCTGTTCGAACGAAAGCCCGCGAAAGTCAAATGACATGTCGAGATATTCCCACGCAAGGAAAAACGTCGTGACGAGAAACCCGCACACGGAGTACGCCACCGGCCCGACCGCGATCGGCATGAAAAACAGCACCAAAAGCCCGAGCTGGATCAGCAGGTACCACCACCACTTCTTGGCAGAGCGCGCCATGATGGATCCCATCTGACTCCACCAAGGCCGGTCAACCACGATCCTGCCCTGCTCGCGCGCGATCCGGACGGCGATAGCTTCATAAAACGGCGCGCAGATGATGGACCCGAGAAAGACAAACAGCGCCGAACCAACGAAAAGCAGTGTAATGAGACTCGCGATGATGACGCCGACAAACAGAGCGATCCCCCACCAGCTCTCCGGAACCCCGCGACCGAACACAGCGACAAACACCTGAGCCGCCACCCACAGAAACGCAAGAAACAGCAAAATGTTTAACAGGACGGGAGCGACGAGATACGGATACAGCGTGCGATCCCTAAACAGGCGATGCGCCCCGCGAAACAGATACGCGAATCCCTCACGGAACCCCCTAATGTCCCCGGTGAAGATGCGGGCAAAGGCGATAAAACGTTTCATACGTTGTCCTGGGCGGCCGCATCGGTCTCTTGCCGAACAAACCCAAGGGCTCGGCGGATAATGGGAAGCATGTCCGGATAGTTGGAGGTCTTGGTGATCTTGCCGGCCGGAACCCATCGGGCATCGTACACATGCTCCCCCGGATCAGGCTTCAACTCCGCCTCCGGCGTGGTCTCGAAGAGGAAGTAATGGATGTCCTTATGAATGAGGGTTCCTTTCTTCTCAAAACGGTCACGGAACCAGATGTCGATTTTCCCGAGGTACTCAAGCAGCCGGACCTGCTCCAGCCCAAGCTCCTCCAGCGTCTCACGCGCCGCGGCTTCCTCGCGCGATTCTCCGGGTTCCACGTGCCCCTTTGGGAACGCCCACTTCCCGTAAGAATCCAGCATGAGCGCAAACTGCACACCCTTTGGCGAACGCCTGAATACCAACCCGCCCGAGGACACCTCGCGGTCTACACGCTCGCTCCCCTTAGGCAGACGCTTATCGCTTCGTCCGGAGGATCTCGAGGGCCTTGGCCTTTTGTGGATCGCGTTTGGCATGGAAGTCTTCTTGAGTGAACGGAACGACGACATCCGGGGTGATCCCGGTCTTATTGATCCCGCGGCCCTTAGGGGTGAACCACTCGGCCACGGTAATCTTTACCGCGGAACCGTCTGGCAGCTGCTGATAGTCCTGTACGGACCCCTTCCCGAACGTCTGTTCCCCTACGAGGGTGGCAAGACCGTAATCCTGCAGGGCTCCGGCGAGAATTTCGGAGGCGGATGCGCTCCCACCGTTTACGAGCACGACGGTAGGAACGGTGTTCAGCCTTGGGGCGGAGATGCCCCGGAACGTCTGCGACTTGTCTTGCGTGCGTTCAATGAGTACAGGATCGTAGCCGACCCAGACGGAGGCGAGGTTGATGGCGGAGGAAAGCAGGCCACCCGGATCCCCGCGGAGATCGAGGATGACGCCGGTCGCACCATCTGCCAGTGCCTTGTTCACCGCATCGACGAACAGCGAGTTCGTGTCGTCATTGAACGTATACACGGAGATGATCGCGATAGTCCCGTCCTTCTCATACTTCACGCTGTCGATCTTGATGGTGTCTCGTATGATCTTGATGACAAGAAGCTCGTCAACTCCTTCTCGGCCGATGGTAAGCGTGACAGGCGTCCCTTTTTCCCCGCGGATAAGCGTGACTGCCTTTTCCACGGACATGCCAGTGGTCTCGGACTCATCGATCTTGTAAATGCGGTCTCCACTCCTGATACCGGCCTTTTCCGACGGAGTCTTCGGAAGGGGGGCCACGATCTGAAGCTGGTTTTCCTTGATGCCAATCTCCGCGCCGATACCTTCGAACTTGCCGTCGAGGTTCGCCGCGAAATCCCCCGCCTCCTCAGGGTCAAAATACACAGTGTACGGATCACCGGTTCCTGCCACCATGCCCTTCAGCGCGCCGTAAAACAATTCCTTGTCCGAAACGGGCTGGTGCACGTAGGACTCCTTCACCAGATTCCAGATGTTCCAGAACTGGCGGAAATCGACGTCTTCCCCAAGCGAAGGCGCCGCATCCCCAATATGAATCACACGGCCTTCTCCGTCCGGCACGGACGCACGCGCCCCCTGTTCATGCCCAAGCAGCACGCCGACAGAAAAAGAAAAGGCGACCGCAAGAAGAAGACTGAGCGTGACAAGCGAACGCGAAGAGCTACGCGCATGCTTTTCAAGAGGTGACAACATATGCATGGCATCATATCGGGATTGTACGAAACGGACAACCAGCCTTCGCTAAGGCTTCGGC
Source organism: Candidatus Uhrbacteria bacterium RIFOXYB12_FULL_58_10 (assembly GCA_943354165.1). Classification (GTDB taxonomy): domain Bacteria; phylum Patescibacteriota; class Patescibacteriia; order UBA9934; family GWF2-40-263; genus CALRBH01. The sequence goes on along the minus strand of CALRBH010000001.1, from coordinate 130,736 downwards.
TGGCAGGCCGGCCTGTCCTCCGAAGCTCCGCAGAGCGAAGGAGGATTTGCAGAATGGCATATTTTCCGTATGCTGGAGCCATTATGAATCGTTGGACCCGGCGCGTGCTGTATACCCTCTTTGTGTTGGGTTTTTTCATGGTGGCACCCGCAGTCGTCCTCTATACCGCTGGTTTCCGCATAAATTGGAAAACAGCGCGGATCGTCCAGACCGGCCTTATCTCCGTATCTACCCTCCCCCGTTCCGCGGAGATTTCCATTGACGGAAGGCTCATCGGCTCCCGCACTCCGTCTGTGATTGATGCGATTCCCGCCGGAGCGCATGAGGTGCTCCTGAAAAAATCCGGCTATTTCCCCTGGGAGAGAACGCTTTCTGTCGTGGCGCGACAAACCGTTTTTCTTGAAGGTATTCCTCTGTTCCTTACCGCTCCCGCCACCAAAATCGAATCAGGATTCATCCATGCAGGAGCCGCAACGATCGGAACATTCATCGTAGCGCGCACGGAGGCCGGATGGGTCGAGCTCTGGACGCTCAATGAATTTGGTGAAAACAAAACGCTCCTGTCGCGCATTCCGGCGTTGAGCGCCAGTGATCTTGCGCTTTCCTTTCATCCAGAAGGACACCTATTGCGCATCCATACAAAAACGGAAACAACATTCGTGCGGATCGACACGGGACTTACCGCCTCTTTCCACACCAGTCTTGCGGCGGAATTTGATCCGACTTCAGAATCCCGCATATTCGTCCATGAGCCAAAGACGCTCGTTCTCGTGGATCTTGAATCGGAAACGCGCCGAACGTTCCCCGTCGGCGTAAAAGCTGCCATGGGATCCGGATCCGGCTTTCTTATTTTGGAATCCTCCCCGTCCGGAGAAGCTGTATCAAGGCTCGAAGGAACCACCATCACTCCACTTGCCGTGATCCCACGCGGCACCTGGTCGTTTGAGTGGGCTCCGTCCGGCTATGCCCTGCTGAAGGAGACCGGCACGAGACGCGTCATTCTCCTGGATGCGCGCGGATCCGATCGCCCCATTCTTTTTTCTTCCCAAACCTCCCTCACAAGCTGGTCGCCGGACGCCAAGTTCCTCGCCACCAACGGAGATGGACATGAGCTGAACGTCTATTCGCTTGAGAAAAATAGTTCTGAAACCCTCACGAGGGTTTCAAGCGAGCTCCGCGAAATTCTCTGGCTCCCTTCAGGGGCCGCTATCATTTACGCAGATGACCATGCTGTGACCGCCATTGAAACCGTCTCACAGGAAGGAAGAGCGACATTCAAATTATTCGAGGGATCGGCCACCGCCCTCGGTTTTGACCGTCGTGCCCGTGAACTCTGGTTCTTCCGCACAAATGGGGATCAGGGAGTCTATCGGCGCGCCCTGCAATAATTACAGCTCAACGGAACTACTGTCCCCAATCACCAGTCTGGATCCTGAACGCGGAAGGGTCTGAACGGCATCGTGTACGATAGCGTTTTTTCCGATAAGGCTGCTTACGATGCGACGTTTGGTATCAATCGAGGCGCCTGGAAAAATGATCGAGTGTTCCACTTCCGCATTTTTTACGGAGGCGCCATCACCAATGGAAGTATGAGGACCAATGTAGGCGTTGTCGATCTGACAATGCTCGCCAATGACGACCGGCCCGCGAATAAGCACCTTCTCGCCAATAACGGTTCCCTTGCCGATCTTCACGAGTCCTTGAACCTGGGCGGAATCCGGAACGTCCACGTCCACACGGAACTGCTCGCGCGGCATGTCGTCCATCATGAGCGCGTTCCCTTCGAGAAGCGCGTCCGGCGTGCCGGTATCCTTCCACCATCCGGTAATTTCCTCATAACCCACCTTTCCGTTCTCCACGAACCAGGAGTTCACATCGGAAATTTCGTATTCTCCTCGTGAGGACGGCTTGATGGAAAAGAACCCGTCAAAGTAGCGGTCGTTGTAAAGATAAATGCCGGTAACGGCAAAGTCCGAAGGCGGATGCGCCGGCTTTTCAATCACGCGAAGCAACGTTTTTCCGTCTTCAGCAAATTCTGGAACACCAAATCGCTGCGGATCTTTCACGCGAGAGAACGCGAGCATGCAGTCGAGCTCTTCGTCGAGAAAACGGTCGACGAACTTCTTGAGGCTGCCGAGAATAATGTTGTCGCCGAGATAAAACAAAAACTTCTCTCCTCGCAGAAGATCCTCCGCGTTTGCGACCACGTGCGCGACACCGAGCGCTCCGCCCCGCTGCTCGAGATACGTAAGTCGGGCTCCCCATGCGGACCCGTCGCCGAGCGCCGCTCTCATGGAATCCGTCTCGCCGGGATTCACGCTCACGATGATGTCCGTGATCCCCGCCTCCACGATCTTGTCGATCGCGTGCGCCAACATGGGCCGGTTGGTCATCGGGATCAGGTGCTTGTTGATGGTCCAGGTGATGGGACGCAGGCGCGTGGCCCGGCCTCCCGCCGCAATCAGGGCTTTCATAACGGGCAAACCTTACTTGGCCCGCGCGTATTTTTCAACCGTATCCCGCAACGCCTCTTTCACGGGTCGCATCGCGATGCCAACCTCGGCAAGGCGCGTTGAAGCGAGAAAATTATTTGAACGCTTCTTTGTTGCCAGACCCTGGACCACGAGATCCTCTTCAGAAATCCATTCACAGGAATGATTCGGGTCAACAAGGTCTTTATACAATCCAAGAATCTCGCGGTGGCGAGCTGTGCCTGGATTCGTGACATGAAAAATCCCCGGCGCCTTCTTTTCCATGAGCTGACGGAAAACGGACACCATGTCATCTACAACCGTAATCGAATTTTCGACGTCGATGACCTTCGGGTACGCCGCGAGCTTTTGCAAAAGGTTTCCGGAATTCCGAACATGATCGATGGGCATGCGAATGCGCGCGATGGCCACATTCGGCAATGTCGACAGCACAAGATCCGCCGCCCACTTAGCGCGACTATATGTAGGGCGCGGATTCCCGAAATCGTCTTCACGCCACGTCTTGTCCGGATGCGGAGAGTCACCGTAAAAGATGCAACCGGATCCGATGTGCAGAAGATAGACGCCCACTTCCTGACACGCCTGCGCGAGAACGATCGGTTCGAGCGTGTTGCCGAGAATGGTTTCCATCTGATGCGTATCGCACCAGTCCACGTTCGGTTTCCCTTTCACACCAGCGGCATTCAACACCGCATCAGGCTGTACGCGCTTGATTTCCGCGAGCGCTTCCTCTTTATTCGAGACGCGTACGTCCGAAAGCACCGCATCCGGCCAGGCGGACGCGCAGCGATTGCCCACAAATCCCTTTCCGAAAATCAGGATCTTCATAGCTTCGCCTTAAACCACTTCACGGTCCGCTTCAATCCTTCATCCAAGCTGATCTTCGGTTCCCAACCGAGTTCTCGTTTCGCCTTCGAATAATCGACCGCATAGCGTCGATCGTGGCCAGGACGGTCCGCGACGAATTCAATCGCATCCTCATCGCGTCCACACAATGTGAGAAGCTTCTTCGTGAGCTCGAGGTTCGTAATTTCTCCGTCACCGCCGAAGAGATACGTTTCGCCGATCTTGCCGTTGCGCAGCGCAAGGTCCACGCCGCGAACGTGATCTTCCACGTAAATCCAGTCACGCATCTGATCGCCCTTGCCATACACCGGCACCTTCTTTCCGGAAAGCAGATTTGAAATGAACAGCGGAATCATCTTCTCTGGAAAATGATAGGGGCCGTAATTATTCGAACAGTTCGAAATCGTCGCCTTCACGCCATGGGTAATGACGTACGAACGAATAAGATGATCGGCCGCGGCCTTCGAAGCGCTGTACGGATTGCGCGGAGCGTACGGCGTGTTCTCGTTGAACGGCGGATCTTTGGGTCCGAGGGCACCGAACACCTCATCGGTTGAAATATGATGCAGTCGCTTTCCATGTTCCTTCACGGCATCAAGAATCGAAAGGGTGCCGACGACGTTCGTCCGGACAAACTCGCTCGCTCCGACAATCGATCGGTCAACATGCGTCTCCGCGGCGAAGTGCACCACCGCGTCACATTTCTTCACGAAATCGCTTACGAGTTTCCGGTCGCAGATGTCCCCTTTCACGAACACGTGACGCGGATTGTCCTTCACGTCCAAAAGATTTTCGAGATTCCCCGCGTACGTCAACGCATCGAGGGTGATCACCTCGTCGTTCGCATGTTCCCGGATGATGTAGCGCACGAACGCGGATCCAATGAATCCCGCTCCGCCAGTAACAAGTATTTTCATATCTACTTCCTACTCCCCACTGCCTACTGCCTCTCGAATCTTCGTGGCCATCGCCGCAAAATCCTGATGCTCGTCAGACCCATGCCACATCTTATGGCCGTCTGCCGGAAAGCGCGGGATCAGGTGAAAATGCGTATGAGCAATCAACTGTCCTGCTGCGCGGCCGTTGTTCGTAGAAAAATTAAACGAATCGGAACCGACGGCTTTAAGGATGGCCGGCGAAAGCTTCTGTCCGAGCGCCATGATCACCGCCACGAGTTCCTTAGGCGTCTCAAGAAAATTTGCATGGTGTTCCTTCGGAACGATCAGCGTGTGCCCAGGGTTCACTGGATGGATATCGAGAAATGCAATGCACTGCTCGTCCTCATGAATCTTTATGGCAGGAATGTCCCCCGCAATGATTTTACAGAAAATACAGTCAGACATATGGGTGTAGTTAGAAGATAGTAGTAAGTAGAAAGTAGGGTTACGGTCATTCTGACATTTTGTTTAGCATCTTGAGAACCTCTATAAGCAAGCTTTTTATGCCTGAATATTTCTCAGAATGACCGAACCGGAGACGTTGAGAGATAAGGATCTGGGTTTCGAGTTCAGACGCTGATCCAAACGCGATGCGGAGAAAACGAATATTATCTGCTTCACTTCGTCTACGTGAACCTTCCGCGATATTCAACGGCACAGAGACAGCCGCACGCTGCATCTGATTCACAAGACTAAATTTCTGATCGGCAGGAAAATCTTTTGTCAGTTCGTAGATAAGCACAACCAAATCCATGGACTTCTGCCAAACCGTCAAATCTTTATATGAACGTTTATCCCTGCGCAAATCATCATCCATACCTACTAACTACTATCTACTAACTACTTACTACGACCCCCAACGTCCTCTCCATATACCGCAAAAAGGGTTCCGAACACAAGCGCAAGCAACCCGAACAAGTGGACGGAGACGTATCGTGACACAAACCCTGGCCTCATCGCATCTGCCGCCCAGAATAAAACGTACGAGAGGGCACTTACGCGGAACAACGTAGCGATGAGACGAAGCGTGAACGGTTTCATAAGCGCGAACGGATCAGGGTCATCAATACAGAGATGGTGAGAGGAGCCCGGTGCATGGTGAACGAGACGGATCGGACGTTCACCGCGCCGCCTGTCCGCTCGATTCCCGGAAGCGAGAACGCAAATTTCCAGGTGCCGTTCAGTTGAACGAGTCCTTCTGTGTTAAACGGAACGCGCGCCACGAGCCATTCCCCTCCCTGCCCTGAGCTTGTCGAAGGGTCCTTCACAGGCGGAGTATAGGCGGCGATGACATAGTTTACCCCGAGCCGATCAAGATTCGTGGTGGCGTTCAGACGTACAGGATCCGGATTGAAAAACTGGTCCGGGGCAAACGCATAATGTCCGTCGCCGAACACGCGCGCATCGCCCTTCGGAACCGTAATGCGCACGACGCCGGATTCCTTCACGTCGTATTCCACGCGCGTAAATGGCGTCGCGAGAGCAACGGCGTTCGCCCCAACCTCCACCGACTGCACCCCTTCCGCGTGCGTCGTCTCAAACGCGAGCGTCTTCGACTCCGTCCACATCCGCACGCTCGACGGCACGGGCTTGTAGCCAACCTCATCTCCGAGAATGATGGTGTTCATCGCGACGAGCTTGTTCGCGCTTGTCTGAATCGATCTCAAAAAAATGTCCGTGCCAACCCGTATCTCAAGTTTGTACGTCCCTTCCGGAACCAATGCGAGCGAAACGGTCGCGGTGCGTATTCTGGAAGGCCGCGCATCATCGCCTGTATTTCCGTCATCCGCCACATGGACGTCCGTCACGGCTTCGTTGTTCTCATTGAAGACGATCACCTCAAACGGGTCCGGCCCTTCCCCGCGGTTCTCATCCGTATAAGAAAACGTGAACGAAAGCGGCTCGTTCTTCAGGTACGTTTCGAATTCATGAAATCCGCGCAAAGAAACGTCGATGTTCCTGGTGCCTCCTTGTGCGACATACCCGGGCATCCGGTACGCGCGGGCGAGTCGATAGTGATAGGTGGAAATCTCATGGCGCGGCGGAGGGTTCGCAAGAAAATCAGCGATCGTCGCGAACTTCGGCTCGCGCTCAAGAAGAGTGATTCCTTGTTCTTCATGACGCGTCCATGTGGAGGTGTCGATCAGCCGGTTCTGAATGGGCGTGAGGTCATAGACCTGTCCTTCTTCGCGCGCCAGTCCACCAAACTCAACGATGGGCACGCCCGTATTCTGAAAACGAATTTCCACCTCGCCGGATTCAAATCCGCGGTGCGGATGGACGAAAAAGAACGCAGGGTCGCCCGTGATGGTATCCGTAGGACGAGCGGAATGAGGATCAGCGAGCTGCACGCGTCCGTCCGGAAGCAATCGATCAATAAACGGCGAGGCCGTTCCTGCGACTCGCTCCATGATAAACGTGCCCGTCGGGACGAGCTCCTGCCAAAGCAGCCAGCCGAACAGGATGACGGGGACAAGAATGATCAAAGCCTGAATCGCACGGATGGACTTCATGAAGGCAAGCGATAAATGCGGTAAAGCGTTTCCGCCTTGAACGATCGAAGCTCCTCAATCTGCAGCCCGAGGGGCGGAAGCTTTTCGGTGTTCAAGTATTCCAAGTCCTTCTCCGGGAACGTCACGCCGTAATAGTAGAGCGGAACGCGCAGGACGATGCGCGGCATGAGCGAGTATGTGTGCTCATCGCGCAACGGCGTCACGACCCGTCGGTACGGAAACAGGAACTTGTCCGCCCGGTCCGCGATGATCACCGAATCGGATTCCGTGAGGTTGAGCAGCTGCCCACGGATGGAAGCGGTTTCCGCGAGCGTCTTCCGCGCGTCGATCAGCCCATCGCCTTTCGTGTAAAACACCGTAGCGACACTGAGGGCTACGCACATGAGCGTAAGAGCGCTCGCCACAAGCGCTCGGCGCGCAGGAGTGAGCAGTCGCCGGGAAATCCACATGATGCAGACGGCCGCGAGCGGAACGGACAACACGTACGCCGGCAGCCAGTAGCGCACGTAGGAATTGCCGATGGTGATGGCCGTGGGGTCCGGATTGTCCCGGATGGTCCAACTCCCATACATGAGCGCGAGATAGCCGGCCGAGACGATAAAGAACGCGCCGTACGCCTTGCGCAGCTGATTCTGCTCAGGCGATGCGTCACGCGACTGCAGCAAGATGATCATCCCGCCGGCCGCGAGGATCGTGAGCCACCAAAACAGCCCGAATCCATATTCCGAAAGATGCACAAGCGTTGCACGCGGGTGGAGGCCAAACGGAAACGCCCCGATCCGTTCCGGCGGATCCACCTCAGGCATCGCCATCGAACCCTCCCCCTCTCGGAGGGGGAGTTGGAGGGGGTTCGAGCTGCCGGAAAGCGGAGTCACGGTATACCCGAACGTAAACGGGGATCCGTAGGTGGAGGCGTTGAAGAACAGCATGGGAACGAGGCCGAGAACAACGCCGAAGACAAATACCACTACGCGACGCGACGTAAACCGCACGCGTGACGCGACAAGCGCGACGACGACCGCGAGAAACATCCAGATGATCTCGGACGTACGGAAAAAAAGCGCCGTTCCCACCAGCAGGCCAGAAAGTCCAGCGTCCGCAAAGGCCGCGAAACGATCCTTGGAAAACTTATGGGCGAACGGCTTGCACACGAGCACGTACGCCGCGAACACGAGGAGCACGGTAAATGGCACGTTATGCATCATCGCGCGGGCGGCGTAATACCACATGGCTGGATGGAACGCATACAACACAGTGGCCACGAGCGCCGTATCCCGGTCGAACAGGCGGTTCATGAGCGCACGGAACGCAAAAATGGAGCACACAAACAGAAAGGGTGTAAGAAAAGGCACGATCCCCATTCCAAAAAGCTTGGCGACCGCACCATACGTGACGAGCAATCCAAGAAAACTTACGGGCATGAGGGACCCTTCACGCGAAACCATGGAACGTGGATGCAAGGCATCGTCCAAGTCCGCGCCCAGCGACTCATGAGCGGAAAGCCTCCCCGTCTGAAAAAAGGTGTGTGTAAAAAAATAATTGGCATTTTCATCCGGAGAGACGAACGTGCGCTCGTTCGTAAACAGCGAAAAAGAACCGAGCAGCGCGACGATGGCCACGCAAACGACAAGAGCCGTTGCGGCCGGCTTGCTAAATCCCATACGTGAACAGGCTTACCACGGCACACCCAATGGAGGCGAACAGAAGCAGCACTCCTAGATTGGCGGCAAGGGGAACGGAGAACAGAACGGAGATGATCAGCAGGGAAACGCCCACGACCTGCAACACCATTTTTGTTTTTCCGTAATTATTCGCACTCACCTGCTGGCCGCGACGCCTCCATACTACGGCACCGATCCCGATCAATATTTCAAAAAGGGCCATCACGAGCGCGAGGTCGAATGACGCGTGACGTGTCACCACGAGTAGGGCGACGGGGGCGATGAGAAGCTTGTCCGCGAGTGGATCGTAGAACGTTCCCCAAGTCGTGACTTGATTGCGCAACCTTGCGACGGAACCGTCAATGACGTCTGTAAAAGCCGCGAATACGAACAAGGGAAGTCCTGTGGCGTAATCCCCGAGATAGATCCGCCAGACGACGAACGGGATAAGCAGGAACCGAAAAATGGTGACCATGTTTGGCGTCACCCACTTGGGGATAAACGGCAGCACGAGAGCCGCCATGAGCCGGTCGTGCGGATAAGGGGTTAATGGATTGCGCATGAGTGACTAGGAGACGTGCACACGGTACACTCTGACCATATGCGGTTCCCTCATGTAGAACGTACCATAATTTCTGTTGTTTTTCTAGGGGTTTTCCTCATAAACGCATTTTATGGAGGCCCGCTGGCGCTTGGAGCTGTCCTTGCGTGCGTATGGCTCCTCGCCATGGGGTGGCTCCTTGGAACCCGTGTTGCCCCTGAAGAATCCCCTCTGTTGCGCACAGGGGCCGGCATGTTGATCACCCTTGGCGGAATCCTTATCATAGGAGCCGCCTGGTATTATCTGTTTCCCTTCACCAAAGACATGGCGATTGGATTCGTCGCGCTCAGCGTTCCGCTCACGGCCCTCCTCGCGAGAAACGTGCCTCGCGGATTCATCGCGCGACGGCATGATCGAATGCCTGCGTCCGCGCACCGGGTTCCGGGACCAGTTCTGCTCGTAAGTGCCGGAGTGATGGCGGCACTTGCCTTTACGTTCCACACCCTCGCCGCGCTTGCCACCGCGGAAAGCGTACGTACCGCCTGGACCGCCGGGACGGCAGGCGCGCTCGCCGCATTCTTTCTTGCATCGATAGGAGTCGTGACCCTCCTCGTCCGTGGACGCGAAAAATGGATGTCGTTGATGCTGCTTTCGGGACTCATCGTCACCGTGCTTGGCGCGGGCATCATCCTATTTCCCATCGGCTACGGATTCGATCCGTTTCTTCATCGTGCGACCGTCACACACATCATCGATCACGGAACCATTTCTCCAAAGCCGCTGTATTATGCGGGAGCCTACGCCTTCGAAACAATCATCTCGATGGCCTTTCGTGTTCCCGTCGACGTACTTGATCCGTGGCTGCTCCCAATTCTTGCCGCTCTCCTTTTGCCGGCGCTTGCGTATCTAGGACTCTCGCATATCCTCCCTGATCGACGAGCGGCCATGGCTGGAACGGCGGGATTGCTTCTGCTCCCATTCGTCACACTGATTCCAACCACACCCCAAGGGATCGCCAACCTCCTCGCGCTCGCTACCGTTCTCGCCTCACTCCCCGCTCTTGCGGGCAAGGAACGCCCGCGGCCGTTCATGCTTCTTATTCCCGCCGTGGCCGCCTGTGCCATTCATCCGATCGCCGGGATTCCCACCCTGCTCTACGTCTGCATCCTCTTGAGCGATCCAACGCGTTCGCGCACACCCAGACTCGCGCAAGCCTTCCGTATCGTCATCATCGTCACAGGAGCGATGCTGTTGCCGGCGTCGTTTATCGCGAACGCCCTCCTCGCCCACACAGGCACCGGGCTCGACCTTTCGCGCCTCAATCCAACGACCCTCATCGCTTCGCTCAACCTCGGCCTGTTCCTGAAAAACGGATTCCGCCCGCTTCTCGACGCCGCATATCTGGTGGGCAAGAACATGGTTCCGCTCATCCTGTGTGCGGCCTTCGTGACGTTTGTCGTTAAGAAACCGTGGCGCCGCGCGCTCTTCCCCGGCATCGCCGTCGCAGGAATCCTTCTTGTGAACTATTTACTGCTTTCGACCGCCGTGGACTTCTCGTTCCTGATAGATTACGAACGCCAAAACTACGCGCAGCGTCTGATCCCGCTCGCTGTTTTCTTTGCGGCCCCGGGGTTCCTCGCCATCCTCGGAACGCTTCTTGTGCGCGCGCAACACCGCGGTCTCCTCATGCGCATCGGGAGCATCGTGCTCATAGCCGGAGCCGCGACCTCCCTCCTGTACATGGCCTATCCACGGAACGACGCCCACGAACGTGGCCGCGCCTTCAACACCTCGCAGAGCGATGTGAACGCGGTCTACGAGATCGACCGCGCGGCGGGCGGCAGGCCCTATGCGGTCCTCGCCAACCAGACGGTTTCCGCGGCGGCGGTCCGTACCCTCGGCTTCACCCGCTACTATGGCGACGCATTCTTCTATCCGATCCCAACCGGTGGCGAGCTCTATTCCCTCTTCCTCAAGATGAACGACGCCCCGTCCCGCGAGATCGCTGAGGAAGCAGCAAAACTTCTGAACGCACAATGCGACGCCTCCCCGACGTGCGTACAGTCTCCCGTAGAATTCGTCTTCTCTGCCGTAAACGAGTACTGGTGGCAGAGCAACCGCATCGTGGAGACCTCAAAGAACATCGCCGACGACTGGTTCGCGATCGATAACGGGGCGATCACCGTGTTCAGGTTTGATATGACTACTCCGCGATCGCAATAAGCACGGTCGTCATCCCAAGCATCCGCTGGCGGACGATCTTCACCTTGGCGTCACGCGGAAAAACGGCGCGCAGCGAGCGGCCGCTTAAGAGGACGAGGTTGTCGCCGGTTCCTTCATGAACGCGGCCGAGTTTTCGATAGATGGAATTGCGAAGCGATCGCGGAAGCCAGTGGACGAACGGGATCATCGTATGCGCTTCGAGCGGAAACGTTCGCGCGGGAGTAGTAAGAAACACGCGCTTCCCTGCACGAAGGCATTCCGCGACGAATTTTTTCTGGTTCTCCGCATCGCCCACATGCTCAATGACGGCATTTGAAAAGACGATGTCAAACGACTTGTCGGAAAACGGAAGCGACTTCCCGTCTCCGGAGACGACCTGGACGCACGGATATCGCTCCTGAAACTTAGACAGGTCATCGACCCCAAGCGCGGTGATGCGCCTCGGGAAGGCATACCATTCCTCCAAAAAATTCTCCCCGCGATTGTCCGTGGCCGCGCCGGACACGCCAACGTCGAGCACGGTCGTTTCGGCGCCGGGCTTCATGTGTTCCATGAACAGCTCGAACTTCCTCTTGCGGGAAGCGATCGACGCCTTGCGCGTCGCTTTCCACACAACACCGTCTGGCCAAGCCCACAGCCATGCCTTGAAAGACTTCATACAGGTTTCATCAACTGTTCAAGCTTATCCACATAGTGTCCGAGCGCATACGGTTCAACCCCATCACGGATGTTTGCGTCTCGTCCGCGCCACACGGTCTGCTCCTTCACGAACAGATCGAGCGTCGCAAGCAGTTGCTTCTCATTCCCGGCTTCAAAAAGCAGTCCGTTACGTCCATGCTCCACCAGCTCACCGATTCCACCGATATTCGCCCCGATCACCGGAAGTCCGGCGCGCTGACTCTCATAGATCACCGTGGGAGAATTTTCGTAGCAGAGCGACGGCACCGTCACCGCATCGCAGATCGCGAACAACTTCACGAGGTGCCCGAAGGAAACGTATCCGTGGTACTTCACGCGCTTGTCACGCATGGCCCATGACTTCACCATCGGCGAAAGAACGCCCTCGCCGGCAACATGAAGCTCGAACGGCTGTCCCCATTTCTCGAGAGCGCGCAAAAGAAACCGAATGCCCTTGTGGTCTTCAAGCTGTCCCGCGAAAAGTAATCGAACCGGACCCGGATGACGCGGACCGCGCAGCGGAATCCCCGAATCCGGCGCTGGATTCGGAAGAATCTCGACTTGGCTCTTCGGAAAAAATCCGCGAGCTTTGTAAAAATCCGCAAGGAACTTGGACGGCGAAACAATGACATCGGGCGAACCGACGGTCGCCTTTACGGCGAGCTCATACGCCGTACGAAGCGGAGGAAGATTCGGCCAGGCATGCTCTGATCCCTTGATGAGCAGACCGCTTGGAATGGAAAGTTGCACGTCATGGACCACATGCACGTGTCTGATCCCGAATCGGCGAATTTCCGGAATGACGGACAGTCCAAGGCCTTTCAGGTTATGCGAAAGCACCACGTCCGGTTCCACATGCGTGAGCACGCGAAACATCTCATACCGCGCATGAGGATTTACGATGTCCCACGAATGCCAGGCCCAGCGTATCGGAAAACTGTGTTTATGATCATTAAGTGAGTGATAGAGGTTGAGCGGAAAAAACCTATACACGGGCTCGAGATCGCGTTCCATGACGCGTGCAGTCAGCGAATCCCTTCCCTCGTACGGACGAGTAGAGAGGACACTGACCTTGTGTCCGCGCACGAACAGTTCGGCGGCGCTGCGTGCGGCCACCTGTTCCGCTCCCCCGCGCGCATACGGTGGGTAGAGATTTGAGAGGATGAGAATCTTCATACGCGCATGGTTCGTGTAGCGAGCAGCGAGCGGTAGGTCCCTTCAAGCTTCGAAATGATCGGCCCCCACGCGAAATCCGCTTCCGCGCGTTTGCGCGCGGCCATGCCGAAACGTTCGCGCACGTCGGCCCGAAGCAACAGAAGTTCGATCGCCTTCGCGAGCGCGGTCGCATCGTTTGGGGGGACAAGCATCCCCGTCTCTCCATCGAGTACGACGGAAGCAACGCCGGGAAGCGCGGACGCGATGGACGGAATGCCGGACGCGGCGGCCTCGAGCGCCACGAGCCCGAACGCCTCTGCGCGCTCCGTGGACGGAAACACGTGAAGGTCCGCCGCACGGTACCAGCGCGGAAGCTCCTCGTCCGTCACGTTTCCAAGAAACGTCACGCGATCCTTGATGGCGCCAGCAGACACGTTCGCCTGAAACGTAGGCTGCATGTCCCCGTCACCGATCACAAGAAGATGCCACTTCGTCGCAGAAAGAGTTTCAAGAGCCTTAAGCAGCACGGGTAATCCTTTAAAGTGATGTGCCGTATCCAACCCGCCGACAAAAATAATCAGAGGAACCGCTTCCGTGATCCCGAGCTGCGCGCGCAACTCCGGTTCGCTCCCGGGAGAGAATCGCTGCAGGTCGATCCCGAACGGATGGATCTCCACCTTCTCAAGCGCTCCGTGCACGCGAGAGAGCGAAGAGGACTGCGCATACTCCTTGGAACTTACGAGGATGCGATCGCAGCGTCCGACGATCCACGGAAACAACAGTCGGCGATGCGCTTCAAATATGGCGCCGCGCACGCCATCTGCCACGGCGTCCATGTGATAGGTCATCACGAGCGCCTGATCGTCCCGTATTGCTTTCCGAATAATAACGGGTTCGGCCCCGCCAAAAAAAGGATAATGGAGATGCACGACATCGAACCCTTTCATGCGGTTGAAAAGCGACGGCACTACGCCCGCATTCCCCGCCGTAAGCGGGGACGGCACGCGATGAACATACTCCGGATCTCCTGCCCCTCGAAGCCTTGGCGAAGTGGGGTCTCCACCATTCCGATACTGCGGCGTGAACACGTGGACATTGTTCCCGTGTGCCCGCAAACGTTCCGTATATTCAAACGCCACACGGCCCATGCCGCCATGATAGGGAGGATATGTTGAGACGACCTGGGCGATTTTCATAGGAATCGAGGGGTTTGTGGGGTGGGCAAGGATGGGCGGGGTGATGGAATGGCTTTTTATAAAAATTTCCTACACCCTTGCCCACCCTGCAAACCCTGCCCACTCTAAACATCTACAATCTCACCATACTATCAGGTTCTTCAAAACCTCCCAGACGCCACCAAGCACCGGATTCGCGAACCGGTCCACTAGCGGATTCGAGGTTTCCTGATGAACGATCTTCCCCGTCCACATCCTTACAATCTCTCGGTCGGACACCCGACGCAGCATCCGGGCTTCTTTTCGTTTTTCGTACAGGTACGTCCAGAGCTTCGGCGAGAAAAATGCCGCGAGCGCGCGGAACTTTTCTTTCCACCATCCGCCCTTGATGGAAAACAGAATGAGAGCCGGTTCAAGCGCCAAAAGAAACGGCGCAAGCAAAATAATCGTTCCAGGCTTCAATAGCGAAAGATGAACGAGCAGTCGGTTGCGCTCCATCCAAAAAATCTTCGAAGTCGATCGACGAAATTCGTACTTGTGGTACGCGATCGATTTCGTCGAAAGCACGTTCTTGAATCCGGCCAACCGCAAGCGCCAGCCAAGTTCCAAATCTTCGTGATAGAGCCACAAGAACGAATCGAGCAGGCCAACTTCTTTCAAACACGAAGAGCGGTAGAGCGTCGCTGCCCCACTTCCGTACGCGATCTCCCCGCCATCCGTAACGGAACAGTCAGCAAGCAGCCGTCCGTTGTCGCGCACAAACCCGAATCCAAGAAAGTGCACCATGCCTCCCGTCGAATTAACCCGCAAGGGATCCTGCCACAGGCACATGAGCGACTGCACGGACCCGATGGACGCATCTGATTCCGCGAGTGAAACCGCTTCCTTCATGGAAGCCGAATCGAGCTTCAAGTCGTTGTTGTGCAAATAGACGTACGAAGCGCCGTTCGCTATGGCGTACTCCATCCCAATATTGCACCCACCCGCAAATCCGAGGTTCTCCTTCTGTGAAAAAAAGATGATTGAGGGAAGACCTGCACCGGACCGAGGAAGAACATGTTCCTGAATCCACGCCACGCTCCCGTCGGCCGACGCATTATCGACGATCACGATTTCAAGAGACTCGCGCGGATAGTCGATCTTTACCCATGCGTCCACGACGTCCGGGAGATACGGGACGGAGTTGTACGAAAGGTAGACGATGGAAACCTTAGGCGACATGATCAGTCTTATCGGAATCCTTAAGGGCGAGCGCGCGGACGAGCCTGGTAATGTCGCGCTCAAGATCCTCGATCTTCATGAGGAGCTTGAAGGAGAGGGCGAACAGAAGAACGATGGAAACGTACACCGCAAGATCAACTCCGCGGCCGACGCCGAAAATGTTCGCCGCGATGTCGGTCGTCTGCGGAATGAAGGCGACGACCGCGAGTGCCGTCCAGCACGCTCCCCAAAAGGCGAGCCAGGCGGGTGGCACGCGGCCGGCCCTAAACTGTCGCACAGTACGGAACGCTCCGAGCAAGGCAACGCCGATGAGAATGATTTGGATGAGGGTGAACGACATAGTTACGAGGAGAGGCGGCGAAGAAGAAGCTTGATCGCGGTTTTAATTCCGACAAACCAGTTCTGCCCCTTGGAAAGCGAATACTCCGTGTAGATCGCCTTGATGGGAACCTCGACGACGCACGCGCCTACACGGCAAAGCTCGGCGATGATTTCCGAGGACACTTCCATCCGGTTGGTCTTGAGATCCATCTTCGCAAGCGTCGATGCGTTGATCGCGCGGTATCCGGACTGGCTGTCCGTGACCCATGAGCCGAACAAGAGAAACGTAAGGACGTTTCCAAGCGTGTTCGCGAACTGGCGGCGCGCCGGCATCCCCGTGCGCGTAAGCATGCGCGATCCGAGCGCCGCATCTGCCCCAGCTTCAAGCGCCGCGACGAGCGACGGGATTTCCGACGGGTCGTGCTGACCATCGGCATCCAACGTGACCACGGCATCCGCGCCGTTCATGAGAGCGGCGGCAAACCCAGTGCCGAGCGAAGCGCCCAATCCGCGGTTGATGACATGTTGCACCACCACCGCTCCGGCCTTGCGCGCTTCTTCTGCACTCGCGTCGTTAGAGCCGTCGTCTACCACGATCACTTGTGCGACAAAGGAACGGACCGTTTGCACGACCCGTCCCACCTCGCTTGCCTCGTTATAACAAGGAATAACCGCGATAACTCGCATAGATTCCTATACCTTACACACTACGCCCTACACGCTCAAGAGCAGCCGATTCGCCTTCATGTATTCGACCGTCTTCTCAAGCCCGTCCTCCAGCCGCACGATCGGAAACCATCCAATCTCGCGCATGCGGTCAATGTTTGGAATCGGAAGCTCCGAGAGGAACAGAAGGTCCTCGCCTTGCTTTACCGGCGAAGTCGATTCCGTCAGCTTGACGATCATCGCCGCGACATCGTCCACAAGCATGTCGACGTCGCTTCCCACGTTGGCGGGACCCGGATCGGTCGGCGTGCCCATAAGGCGGACGAGCGCGTCCACGACGTCCGTCACGAAGACGAACGACGAGTGGAATCCTCCATGGTCGTATACCACCAGATCTTTCCCTTCGAGGGCGTTGAGGACGAAATCCGGAATGAGATGGCCGTCAAAAAGCGGCATGCGAGGACCATACGTGCGGAAGATGCGCGCGATGCGCGTCTCAAGCCCGTGCACCTGCTGGTAGGTGGCAAACATGGTTTCCGAAAACCGGCGGCCTTCATCGTAACAGGCGCGGGGGGAGAGCTGGTCAACCGTTCCCAAATCCGTTTCCACGACAACTGGATGTTCCTTGCGTCGCGATCCGTAGACGACCGAACTCGACGACAGCAAAATCTTCGCGCGATATTTCCGGGCGAGCTCAAGTACATTGTACGTGCCCACGGAACTGGCGAGCAGCGTCTGCGCACGGAACTGGTCGAACTGTTTAATCGATGTCGGACACGCCAAGTGATAGATCTCCTGGATCCCCTGGAACGGAAGCTTGAATCCGGACAGCTCGGTGTACTGCTCGAGGTTCATCGGCTCGTTGATGTCGAGGCGGAGGAACTGAAAGTTTGGATTCGAAAGCAGGTCGTTGATATTACGGACGTGACTGGTGGAAAAGTTATCCAAGCAGATCACGCGATGGCCATCCATGAGCAGCCGTTCGCAGAGATGGGATCCGATGAACCCGGCCCCGCCGGTGACAAGCACGTTTTTCTTTTCAAATGGTTGGGTTGGCATAGTGGGGACATTGTACCTTATTCAAGGACAGCTAATGAATAATTGCCCGGGAGGACATCGAATCCGCCCATGGTCTGTCCCTTGCGATTCAGGAGCTTCACAGCTCCGCTGCTTCCTTCAAGGGCCACAAGGAACGTGCCCGCCCCCGCGACCATCACCCCTTTGCGGTGCGTGGCGTCAAAGGCGAAGAAAGAATCCACGACGGCACCCTTGCCGGTGAACGTCCGCACCTGCGGTCCTCCTCCAGTCCCGGTTCCCGCAACGATTTCCTCGCTGCCGTCTGCATCGAGATCCGCGGCAGTCAAATAGATCCCGCCAAGGAACCCTGCCCCATATGCAAGAAAACTCTTCTTCAGCGAACCGGTGGAACTAAACAATCGCACTTCCGGTTTCGCCCCGGCGCCGAGCGCTACGGCAATCTCATCTCGCCGATCTCCATCCGCGTCCACGCCCGTCGCACGAATCGCTTCCTTGGATCCTGGAAACGGTTTGAAGCTCGAAAGCCGAGTTCCGTCCATGGTAAAGACGTTCACCTCCCCAAGCCCGCCCACTTCCGTGCTGGTGATAATCTCCCATTTCAAATCGCCGTCCACATCCGCAACCGACACGTTTAATCCGCGCCGGTCAGCCTTGTCCCCGGCAAAAAACTGTCCTTTCACCGTGCCAGAAAGAGTGAAGATACGCACGTGCGGACCGCCACCTGGCCCGGGCACCGTGATGATTTCCATGACGCCGTCCCCATCCACATCGCCAGCCGCAACGCGCACGCCGCCCTTAAACGCCTCGGCATACGCCAAGAACGATGCAGACGCATGCCCGCCTTCATCAAAAACCTGAACTCGAGGCGCAGCACCCGGCCCAGCCGCAAGGACGATCCGAACAGACTCGAACCCTCCCCCTCCCGGAGGGGGAGTTGGAGGGGGTGGGAGAACTGCCGGTGCGGGTCCTGAAGGAATCGGCAAAGACGTCCCAAACGTAAACTGTCCCGCGACCTCAAACGCCCGAGCAACGTTCAGCCGACCCGCACCGAGTTTCCCCGCGGCAGGCGTCCCAACTTCCGCAAGCGGATCCACGGAAAGCTGCAATGCAGTTTTTACCTGCGTTGGCGTGATGAACGGATACTTGGCCTTAAGCAGCGCAGCCGCGCCAGCCACCATCGGAGACGCAATCGATGTACCTGCCCATCCGCCAAGATAAGCCTGGCCAAACCCGTTTACCGTCGGATCCTGAAAAGACGTGCCAAACACTTCGATCCCAGGTGCACTGATGTCCGTACAGGTCGAACCGTAGTTTGAAAATCCAGCCTTGGTGTCCTGACGAGTGGTCGCGGCGACACCGAGCACCCAGTCCCCATCGAGTCCCATGAAGCAGGCCGGATACACGGGTGTCTCGTCCAGGTTCACTCCCCCGCCGCTTTTATTCCCCACAGCCGCAACAACAATCACCCCTGCCTGGTACGCGCGGTGAACCACGTCCTTAAAGACCTCGTCGACTTCGAATCCGGTAAAACTCAAATTAATGACGTCGGCATGATTGGCCACGGCGTATTCGATGGCCTTACGCGCTCCCTCGCTCGTCCCGGAACCGAATTGGTCCAGGATGCGGACCGGCATGATCTTCGCCTTCCAGTTGAGCCCGGCGATCCCTTCCCCGTTGTTTCCAACAGCGGCGATAACTCCGGCAATGACGGTTCCATGCACGACCGCGTCATCGCTCGGCGCGTTCACGGCGGAAGGAGTCGGACTGTTGTCCCCATCAATGAAATCCCAACCGTTCGTATCGTCAACAAAACCATTCTGATCATTATCGATCCCATCGCCTTTCACCTCTCCTTCGTTACGCCAAAGATTCTCTTTTATATCCGGATGATCAAGATCAATACCCGTATCAAGCACCGCAACGACGACGTCATCCGTTCCCGTCCCGTGGTCCCATGCGTTGAATGCCTGAACCTTGGCCAGGTACCATTGCTGTTCAATGAGAGGATCGTTCGGGATGGCTGCGAGTGCGGGTTGGGTGGTAAGGGCGGTAATGGCTGTAAGGGCGGTAAGGGTAAGAAGGCGACGCATAATTTTGCTATTATAACATGAAGCAAACTCAAACTCCCCTGCTGGAGGGGAGTTTGAGAATTATTACCGTTCCTGTAATCGCAGTGCTTGAGCCTGCTTCAGACGCAGAGCGTCTATCTCTTCCTTAATGCTGGTGTCCTTGAGGTTCAGCTTCTGGGCGACCTCGTAATGAGAAATGGCCTCCTCGTATTTTCCATTTTCCCCGTACCACTGCGCGAGACGTTTGAGAAGCGTTGGGGTCTGGCCGATGTTGGCAATGGCGGATTCAAGGATCTCCTGAATGCGCGCATTCTTGGCGGGAAGACGCTCCGTAATGAGGTCCACAAGTTTAATGTAGATCTGCTCATTGGCAGAAATATTAAGCGACCTCACCCAAAGAGCGGCCGCTCCCTCATAGTCCCCCATTTCCATGAGAGACTGTCCCATATTCTCCATAGCCGGAGTGTCCGTAGGGTTGGTGCGCAAAATATCCTTGTATTGCTCGTTCGCCTGAGCGAGTTCCCCGGCGGTGTAAAACATGTTTCCGAGCTGGAGGATTTTGCTGATATCGCGTTTGCCTTCATTGGCATCGTCTGCGATCTGTACCTGAAGTTCCGCAATTTTTTTATAAAACGTATCGCGCTGTTCCGGCGACATCCCGCGATCCACGGTATCAACGATAATCTGCTTAGAAGTCGTATCCTGAGAAAGATTTGTGGAGCGGTCGTACCACATCCCGCCAACCACAATCACAATGACGGCGGCAAGGGCAGTTAGAAGCGTTTTCGGCCGGATCTGCTTAGACATACAGGGATATCGATCAATCATTACATTCGTTGCGGAATCTTAGCGAAATGTGGGCGAAATGGCAAACCTTATTAATACACACTCTCTCTTGAGCCAATGACAAGAACTACGACTATTTGATGATCATTTATGATCTGATAAACAATACGATATCTTCCAGCCCGTAAACGATATAGCCCGGCAAGTGGACCGTGCAGACGTTTAATCTGTGGCCCGGAAAACGGATCCGACTCAAGAAGAGCAAATCCGCGATCAACAAGAAGAACGGCCTGTTTTGGAAGCCGTTCATATGATTTCCTGGCTTTTATATGAAGCTGGACCTCGAACATATTACGCAGATGTTTTGCGCCAAGACGAGAGTCCGATTCCTTTTGCCACATCCCTTCTTGCGGTGGCGATATCGCTCATCAACTTTTTATCCGAAAGGAGTTCTGTAGTTGCATCCCATTCAGCATCTTTCTGATGGAGAAACTCCAAAAAATCCACCGCGATCCTCGCACGATCTGGAGAGAGTTGGTCAACGGCGTGGATAATCGTTTTACGATCCACTTTGGCTGAAAGTTTTTGCTTTACCATACAGATGAATCATACTAATGAGGGAGAAACGCGTCAATCCGTTGAACTGTTACATATTTTGTAACAGTTCAAATCAAAATTGTAATAGGCATATTTGGCATATTGCTATCCATATTCCTGTGTATTGTGAACTGGTTCCAGTTTGGAACTAGTTGTCCCCCAAACACAAACTCCCCACCCTTGCGGGCGGGGAGTTTGCTTCTAGCAGCCACCGCGCTGAGCGCGGCGTACTGTTCGCTAAGCCGAGGCTTAGTAAACGAGTGTGCCGCCAGTGACGGAAAGGTTCTTGACAAGATCACCGTTGATGTCGTCGCCTTCCACGTCGTCATCCCAACGAATCGCAGATGGGATAGCAGTCATGCCAACAACGGCATCGATTTCTGCCTCATCTGGAATGTCGATGCGGATCGAATCGTCGTCAGCTGAGTCGGCACCAGTGGTGTCAACGCGGAGAACGTACGTCTTCGTTGTACCTGCACCGATTTCTTCAGCTGGGTGAGTTGCAGCGCCTTCGAAGTCAAGTTCAACGAACTTGAGAGGAACACCGGCGCCACAGACGTTAGCGCCTGCGCCATCTCGGAAGGTCCAATCAGCGGCGTCATCGAGTTTATCCGATGAATCGTCGTTGTCGAAGAGTTCCCAACCCGTTGCAACTGCGAACGAGGCGTCATCACAGTCTGCCCAACCGCTTGCAGCGCCATCGGTCGTGGTTACCTTGAAGGTCACTGCGTCGAGGGTCACGAAGCCACGGGAATCCGCAGCGACGTTGAAGCGAAGGACTTCTGAGAGACCAGGAATGCTTGCACCGCTTGGGCTTCCCGAAGCGAGCGAGATCGTTGGCTTTGTCTTACGAACGACCATGTCGTTCGTAACGATGTATTCGCCAGAGTTGGCGGCATCAATCTCAACTTCAGTAAGCGTTTCACCGGAACCAGATCCAACAGCTTCGAAGGTTGCCGTACCCGAGGCCTCGGCATTGAAGTTGAGCTGAATAAGAGTACCGGAGTCTGCACCGACGGAAGATACCGCGTTGGTATCAATCGTGACGGTGAGCACACGAGTCGTACCGGATGGGATAAAGAAGTCCAGGCCGGAGACGTTCATGGTGTTACCCGAGAGGAAGCCGGTCTTGGTGACCGTAGCGCCTGCCTCGTTCTGGTAGCTGAGTTTCACCGCAGATGCGATGTCATCAGCACCAAGGGCTTCACCGCCGTCTGCACAGTCGCCATCGGCGTCTGCAACGAGCGTGACACAGTTGTCCAGGGTAAGTTCCTTCACGAGGAAGGACTCGTCCCCTGCCTCGAACTTAAACTTCGACATGGCCACACCGGTCGAAGCACCAAGGATGATGTTCGAAGCAGCGGTGGAACCGTCGAGACTAATGATCAAGGTGCCTGCGTTCGTGATCGTGATGACCACTGTTTCTACGGCTTCGTTGAGGCCAGCAGCACCTGCTGTTGGATCAACGTCATCGCCGTCTGTATCTTCTGCGGTGATGTCAGTACCAATGGTGTCGATGAAGAAGTTGTATTCATCATCGTCAGCATCGTTGGAATCAACGTTCGCGAAGTTACACTTCACGATCATCTTTTCGGTTTCTCCGGCCGATACGGTCCAGGAGAAGTTGTCGAACGAAGCTTCTTCATTAGCGGCGTCGAAGGACTCTGGGCCAGCAATAAGGGCTCCAGACTGGCTGTCGTAAAGCGAGCAGGAGTTCACAGAATCGCGGACCAAGTCCGTGCTGGTAACGCCGCCGCCGACAGTGGTGTCGAGATCAGCATTGAGCACAAGGTCGGTGACCTTTACGTCAGATGCATCCCCAGCCTCAAAGGCAAGGCCGAGCACAGCCACGTTCTGGAGGCCCTTAACGAAGGTACCAGAGGATGGTGGAGTCGAAACCTGCACCGAGAGGGAGGAGTTGGTTGCAGTCATCTCGTTTCCTACGAGATCAGTACCTGGAACGATGTCGCCGAGGGCGAGATCGTCGCCATTTGCATCCTCTGCCTCAACATCACCAGCGGTACCAAGCTCCAATGTAGCGCGGTACTTGTCATCGCTGAGACCATCAACGTTGTCGACGTCTGCAGTGACCATAAGGTCGAGCGTCTGCCCGGCCGTCATGTTCTGGTTGTCCGTGAAGGAAAGAGTCTGAGTTGCGTCAGAGCCAGCGGCTGAGAGCTCCTCAGGACCCATCCAAGCGGAACCGTCGGACTTACGAATAGTGATGTTCTCAAGATTGAGCGTATCTGGGCTGTCTGCGCCAGTTACGTCGTTAATGAGACCGCCTTCGTCGTTGTTGTCGTTATCACATTCCGCACCAGTGGAACATGCGACGGTGACCTTCAGCGTCTTGATCTCAACCGCTTCTTCCGAAGTGATGGAGAACTTCAAGAGCACAACGTCATCGCCGTCGATCTGAATGTCGTCTGCAGCTGGACCGTTGAAAGCGAACGTAAGTTCACCACCAAGGACTTCTGAGAACGAACAGCCAGTTGTTGTTCCGTCCACACAAGCGCCGCCTTCGTCATCGTAAAGAGTGATGACAGTGGACATGTTGAAGCCGAAATCGCCACCGATGGCAACGACGTCTGCTTCAGCTTCAATCGCGACTTTGATGTCGTCGTCCTTCTCGCCACCGATGTCAGCCGAAACCTGAAGGTTTTCGGAGTCGCCCTCTGCTACGAGCAGTGGGTTAGTGAGCACGAAGGTGACGAGTTCGCCGTCAGATGTCCCCGTAGCGAGCTGCGTGGAACCCTTCCAAAGTTTGAAGTTGGAGTGGTCGCCAGCATCATCGATGTTGAGGGTAATCTGCTTAAGCGAAGCGTCTTCCGTAGCGGCTTCAACTTTAAACTTACCAATCACGGCATTCTCCTGGCCAACCGTTGGGTCGGTGATGGTGGCGTTCTTGCTTACCGTGATGGTACCGGCGTTCTGATCGGAGAAACTCATGGTGTTCCCAGAAATTGGGAAGTTCCCAGAGACCGTAGCAGTGCCAGTCACATCGCCGGAAGCAGCGATGGAGAAGTTAGCTGTGTCGCCACCGCCTGCGGCTGCGTTGGTATCAGCGCGTACCGAGAGGTACACGATGTCACCGGCAGCGAGAGCGATGTTGAGACCTGTGAAGGTCGCCTTGCGCGTAGTCGAGTTGACCGAGCGACCATCGGTAAGACGTGTGCTCCCCTTGTAGAGGTACACGTTGTCGATGTTGCTGGTCGCCCCAACGCCGCCGAGGCTCACAACGATCTGGTTGATGGTTGCTGAACCGGAGTTTGCAACAAGCTTGAACTTGGTGAACTCAACGGAGTCAGCGCCGCCTGGAACCGTCGTCGAAGCTGGGGTGTCAGAAGCGAGCGAGATGGAAAGACCACCTGTCACTGCTGCACCGAGCTGTGCGGTGTCCGTAAGACCTGCTTCTGCACCCGTGACCATAGCACCCACAGTCATCCCAGCGAGGTTTACACCGTCACCGGAGAGGACATGGCGCGTCTGGAAACGGTTGCCCGAGAAACCAGCGGAGGTAACCTCACGCTTCTGGTTGCTCGAAAGAAGCCAGTTCTTGCCAGCCTCTTCAACGAGCATGCCAGAATAACCGTTGGCAGCCGAAGCGAGAGAAGCGCCTACCGAGTAGTCAACGAAGAACACATCCGAAACGTCATCGATGAATGTGTTCCAGTTAGCACCGGCAAGACCGACAGCAACTGCCTCAGTTTCGATCCAGCGGATCTGACCCTGTGGAGTCACGGCGTAGGTCTTAGGATCAGACTGGATTTTAATCCAGCGAGCTCCTGGGCGGTACACAATGTTCCCAGCGAGTGGGATCGCAGCAAGAGCGGAATCAGAAAGAGTCTGAACGCCCGAGAAGTCTGCGTACCAAGACTTGTAAGTCTTTTCGTTAGGGAATGCGTAGCGCTGTCCGTTTGAAGCGAGGTAGTAAAGGGTGGAAAGCGTGGTGCCGCGAATAACGTCACCAGACGATGCTGCCGAAGCAGTCATCGGAGCCACAAATGCGGAGAAGCCAACGGACCAAAGAATGGTCACGGCGGCAACGGCCACAGTGAGAGCGCGCTTTCCGATTCGCAAAGAATCAGTCATAGCTTAGTAGATACCTGGCGTAAGCCAGGTGAACCTTTGTAGTGCCGGATCCGGTAACCCGGATCTCGGGAGGCTGATGCATCCACGTTTTTTACACGTGGTCGACCTTGCGTTGCATCAACTAGCTGCGGGGCTATCGGGTGATTTCCCCGAGCTCATCTCCCTACTCACGTGAGGAGATAAGCACGGGGCCCGATGCAGTTTTTAAAACGATGCGGGTTGAACTCGTTCCTCCCCTTCGCCAAGGGGAGGTGAGGTGGGGTTGCCGTCCGTGGCATCAGCTACTTCCTCCTGCGTCGCAACCGACGTCGTAATCTCGATTTCCAACGCGGCAATAATTTCTTCGGAAACTTTCACGTCCGTTGAGACGATCCGCAGGAGGTCAAACGCGCGGCGATATCCGCCGGCGGCAGCGTAGTCTTGAGACCCGCCCAGAGTGCGATCGTGACCCACAATCACTTCCCTGGCCTTGTTGATGCGTCCGCGGTATTCCGAGGCTTCGATCCGACCGAGGTTGGTAAGCACGCGTTCTACCGTGGAGAGCCGGCCGAGCGAGAGGGACAAGCGGTCCTTTACACTCTGGAAGTCCTGACGGAAGGAGCGTTCAAGCGCCTCGCGCGAAGGTTCAGCTGTATCCGACTCATGAACGACGACGAGAGCATCGATGGCCTGGGCATCCGTACGTTCTACATCTTCCTTTGCAGAGTCCACATCATCCTTGGAGTTATCTCCGAGTTCAGCCTGGGTGAGCGTGGAAGCGTACTCGTTTGTTTTCTGTTCAATGGCGGCGGCAACAGCAGCCACCTCTGTTGAATTTCCATCCGTGAGAACCGCGAGCTGGTCTCCAGCGGAGGCGAGCTCCGTCTTAAAGGAGGCGACGGCTTCCTTAATGCGTGCGTCCTTGTCGCCGCGATCGGACACGGAAATCTCGTTCACTTCCTGCAGGCGCCGTCCAGCAAACTCCGTGTGGAGCTTAGCGCGGCGCTCCGTGGACGTTGCGAGCGTGATCTGCATTTTCTCCGTAGCGAGCTTCACCGGATAAAGCGTGTCGCCTGGCACGGAATCAAACGAAGCGTTAACAGTGGCAACCCATCCGCCGAACATGAGGGCGAATACGGAAAGTCCGTAAGCGAACGAGTGGCGGAACATGCCGCCGAATTTATGAACGTAAAATTGCGCCCACTCCTGCCAGGTGTAGACGCGGTGTTTCATGACAGGATCAAAACCGAGTTCTCCGGCAATCCGCGCCCACATTTTTGGTGTCTCAACAGATGCATCAAACCCTCCGCCAAATTGGGGGAGGTCTTTTGCTTTGTTCAAAAGTTTAATGAGTTCGCGCTCCGTCATATCTCTATTCGATAAGCCCCCTGAGTTTCTTTAACGCGCGGTGGAGGGCAACGCTTGTGGCTGTTACAGATTTTTCTAGTCGGTCCGCAATTTCTTGAGTGCTCAATTGTTCGAAGTGTTTCATCACGATCAGATCTCGATCTTCTTCGGAAAGCTCTTTGAGCTTCTCTTCGAGGAACTGAACATCCACTCGTGCCTCCATGGCACCCTTTGTGTGCTGCGTATCCGGAATGATCACTCCGCTTTCTTCCAAGAGATCAGTAGACACCGTTGATCGACGCGAGCGGTAGAACTCTGCAACCACAGAACGCGCAATGGTATAAATGAGTCCTGGCAAGTGCTCTACATGCGTCCCGGATGTGAGATAGTTCCACGTCCGTAACATGGTGATGGAAAGGGCATCATCTGCATCGGCTTTAGAGGGCAGACGAAACTCAAGGAATCGAAGCAAAGCTTTATGATGATCTGCCATGATCCGTTCGAACGCGCTTTCGTCGCGGAACGCCCGGATCCGAGAAATAAGGAATTGATCTAGTTGCTTCGACACATGATGCAGAAAAAGACAAAGTCTTACATGTATATTTAGCGATGGCTAACCTTAGCCGAAATCGTGATTTTTATCAAGCCTTGATTGACGAAAGTCCTTCTGTTTGGCTACACTGGTGTATCCAAACAACCTCATCCCCTTACCGCCTTTACAGCCCTTACTGCCTTTACAGCCCCACAAAGACCCTATGTCTCTCAACCCCCTCATCCGCCTTTCCGTGTCCGAAGCCGCCCGTTTGTTTGGGATTTCCCAGCGCACGGTACGCCGGGCCATTACCGATGGGGCGGTGAGCTATGTGGTGGTCCAGGGGCGCTACAAGATCAATTTCGAGTCACTTCTCAAGTGGTCCCAGCACACCACCACGGTGCGCAATAAGCGGGACAAAGGTGGCATCGGTCAGTACGTAGATCAATGGAAGATCAAGAACAAACTGTTCTCCCCAAACCCCAAATCCATCAACATCGAACCTCCTCCTGATACGGGGATGCAGCCGACATAATACCACGTAAAACACCCCCGCAACTGCGGGGGTGTTTTCGGCTATCGCCCGGCAACTGGCCGGACCTGTACGCGAGGCTCGAACTGGAGCGCCTCATACAGGTAGCTGGTGGTCTCGGCAATGTTGTCCCAGTCGTACTGTCGCGCCACGAAGTCGCGGGCGTCATACCCGACGGAGGCGGCGAGGTCCGGGCTTTCAATCACCATCGCGAGTTTGCGGGCAAGGTCTTCCACGTTCCCCACCTTGAAGGTGAGACCGTGGCCTTCCACGACTTCGCGCGATTCCGGAATGTCTGCGGCGACCACGCACTTGCCGTAGGACATCGCTTCGAGGACCGAGATCGGCAACCCTTCAGAAGACGATGGATGGGCGAAGGCGTACGCATGGCTGAAGAGCGCATGCAGGTCCTCGCCATGCTGGGCACCAGTGAGAACGATGGACTCATCGCCCTTCGCAAGCTCCGTGAGTTCGCGGACATACCCGTCCGTAAACGCCGAGCCTCCGACAATCGCAAGCTTCATTCCGTCCGTGAGGTCCGGACGCTCCTTACAAAGAAGCTTCCAGGCTTCCACGAGAACATGGGCCCCCTTGTGACGGACGAGGCGGGCGCAGAACATCAGATACTTTCCCTTTTCAAGTCCAAACTTTGAGAGCTTGGTCGCGTCCCCTTCCCCCTCCGGCATGCGGGTACCGTTAGGCACATGCATGGTGTGGGTGGCATAGGTGAGGCGCAAGTAATCCTGAAGAGACTTTGCAACCGCGATGGTCGCGTCCGGAAAACGGACTGCGGCCCATTCGCCGGTGCGGAGCATGAAGCGGGCAATCCATCCCCATTTCTCATGATGGCGATCAATGCAATGGAAGGTCACAACCACCTTGGCGGACGGAAGCAACAGCTTAGGAAGCCAAGAAAGCAAAGCGGGACCGACGCCGTGGATATGGAACACGTCCACCCCTTCACGAGCCGCTGCCACAATGGAGGCAAACGTATGAGTAATGGAATCGAAGTGCTTCGTACGCAATGACGGAACGGAAACGCAGGTCACCCCGCGATGCGAAAAACGAGGCTTGTTTACGCCCGTATACCAAGCACGAGAATACACCAGGACATCATGTCCCAGCTTTACGAGCTCCGTTGAGAGCTCTTCCACGTGCCGCTCCACTCCTCCGGAGGCGGCGGGAATCCCCTTTGATCCGATCATGGCGATTTTCATAACTGCGCAGAATAGCAAAAAAATGGCTTTTTGTCAAGCCATTTCAACAGTTATTTAGCTAAATAGAGCCCTTTTTTCCTACCCCCTACACACTACGCACTACCCCCTAATCGTATTGCCTCAGCATAAACATGCTCCACAGCCTCGTAATGGGCCCTGAGCGAAAACCGGTCTTCCATAAGGGTTCTGGCGTCCCTGCCCATCTTTTCGCGTGACCGGTCGTCATAGGCGAGGCGCAGCACGGCCTCGGTCCAGGCGTGGATATCAAGCGGTGGGACCAGAAACCCGCTCCTGCGGTCTTCCATGGCCTCCGGGATGCCACCGGCATGGCTCGCAATCACAGGTTTTCCACAGGCCTGGGCCTCAAGCAAAACCAGACCGGAAGGCTCCTCCCACCTGGAAGGCACTAATACCGCCCGGGCACCAAGGTACAGATCCCGCAACCGCTGGCCTTGCTGGTATCCCATGAACTCGACGTTCGGAAGTCGATCGCCAACGGAGTGCAATAACGCCTCATCTGGCCCGGTCCCGACAATCTTAAACTTTAGATCCGGAAGTCGATGCGCAAGCTCAAGCACCGTATCGACCCCCTTCTCTTCCGAGAGCCTTCCGACGAACAGAAAATATCCATCGTGTCCGAACCGAGGTTCGATCGTCCGCGTGTCGATGCCGTAATGGATTACGCGAATGCGATCCTTGTCATATCCGGACGCGCGCAGTTTTGCCGCCATGAATTCACTCGGAGCGATGAAGAGCGAAATGGCACGATCATAAAATCTCCAGCGGCGGGTGAATCGATAAGATGCGGCTTGCAGAAAACTTGCGGCCATTGAGTCCTTATGAAACTTCGTCTGCGCCGCGCGCAATGCTCCCACACGAGAAACGTCCACGGCCTGCCCGGCAAGCGGAAGTGCATAGTGCGGAGTCACCAGGTGATAATCATGCACCGTCATCACCGTCGGAATCTTTCTCTTCCGGAGCGGAGTAAGGATCGATGGGGACAGCTGCGTGTACAGATTATGGATATGGGCGACGTCGATGGGGACGTCCCGTAACAATCGCTCCATCTGGCGCTTAGATTCGAAGCTATAAAACATCCGGCCTACGGTACGCAATCCCGCCGGCGACATCTTCACTTTTTCCGTAGGAACGAACCGAGGGAAATAGTGCGAATATGGAGTTTGCCGATTCCCCGGATGTTGCATCGCGAACGGAACGACCGTTGACCCGCGCGACGCTAAATATTCGGACAGCGCGAAGAGATACGTCTCCGCCCCGCCGCGTGGAAAATAAAATTTATGCGCTTGAAGGACGGTCATACGGGCGTACGACGTTCACGCTCAAGCAGCACCACGAGGAACCCGGCATACATCCACAAGTAGTACCCGACCGTTCTTGTCTCGAACGATGTCGCAAGGAACGCCGCGAACGCGACGCCGATTTGCAGGGCGAGATACCCCGCGCACAACCCGCGTGTGAACCCATCGGAACTCCGGCGATATCCTCGCCATACGTACACAAATAGTCCGATGTACATCCAGAGGAAAAACGCGAGTCCGAGCGTTCCGGCTTCCCCCCATAAGGAGAACCAGTTGTTATCGATATACCCATCGGTTCCATAGACCCCGAACGGCAAGCCGAGCGCGTCATACACGCGCGTATTCACGAGCGTGGTCGCGGCCCCTGCCCCGTACTGCCCAGGCCCCCAGCCAAAGATCGGCGCAGCGGGGACGACAACTGACACGGTTTGCACGAACCAAAACACGCGGCCGAGTCCGTAATATTCCCCGCGCCATCGCGCATAGCTGAACGTTTCGTAAAACCGCTCGATGAGGGTCTGCCCCGGCGCTTCCGTAATGAACCGTACATTAAGCCCGGACAATCCCACGTACGCTCCCGCAAGGACCCCACAAATCCCGAACGCCGCCATCACGCGTTTATCGCGCAGCAGCACCACCATGATGAAAAGGAAGCCGAAGAGAAAGGCGAACCAAGATGCGCGCGAGAACGTCATGAGGAGCGCAGGTAACCCGAGGGCGAACAGCCAAAGAAGTTGATTACGGGACAAAGAGATCGCGCGCTTCCCCTGCTGCGTGAGGAAGCCGACGCCGAACAACAGCATCATGAACAGAAAGTTTCCGAGCCGATCATACCGACCGAGCGTCCCGAACGTGCGCGAGCCCGGGTCCCAGAACTGGGTCGTCCCGGCCGTAACGGCAACGTCGCCGATCGCGCGCGTGTCCGACGGCAGGAGGAATGTGTCGAGCGGCGCACCAATGACGAGCTGGGCGAACGCCAGCAAACTTTCGAACGCCGCAATCCCAAACAGTGCGATCGTCAGTTTTGAAATGTAAGACTTGGACGGCGCGAGCTGTACGACGATAAAGAATACCAGGATGAACCTGATGATCTGTCTGATGCCGAGTACGGCGATGCTCGGAGGCACGGCATTGATAAGCGCGGACGCGCCGAGAACAACGCAGAACAGGACGAACGGAAGACTGATAGGCGTCTGAACGTTCGACGTACGCCCCATGAGGATACGCGCGATCACGAGCCCCCCAAGAATATAGATGAGTCCTTCGGAACCGAACCGGGCAAACGTATACACTTCGTCCGGCGCAAACTTGAGCAGAAACGGCTCGAACGGAAGGTAGAGGGCGAGTAGGCTCAGCGTCCAGAGCGGTCGCACAATCGTGAGAGCGAGCAGCAGAACGCCAATCACCCCGGCCACCACCGCTACCGGCGAAAGAAACGACATGGAGCCGATGAGAACAACAAACGAGATGGCGAGCACCACCATCAATCCCTTTGACCGCTCCTCCGTAAGGCCATACATCGCCTGCAGGTCCAACATAACGCTCATAGTGTACCAAATAAAAGACCGACGGTCGCGATTCCTCAGAGAGGAGATCGCGGCCGCCGGCAGAAGTAACTAGGACATCATCCCAACTGCACCACTACGGCGTGCAGTGTGTGGTCAGAGCCGCACCCAGTGGACCACCGGGCAATACGGCACAGGTTTTGCCTCCTGCTCCATTGATCACCCCCCAACGGGCGAGATCAATGAACGCTCCTTCAGGCACCACGACTCCTGTACCTGGAGTCACCACCGTCTGGTTCGTCTGCACCCGCGGAGTGAAGTCTGTCGGAATACCGATCGCTCCAGCGAACACCAGAGCCTTGTTGACGAAGTTATCCGTGAGGGGATCGAAGGCCACTTGCCCACACGAACTCGTCGCATCAAAGCTGCAGCCGGCGGAGTTGGCACCGACTTCAAGGAACAGAACGTTTCCAAGAAGCGTAGCCGCGCCTGTCGTCATCTCGCTCAAGGTTGTTCCCGTCACATTGCCGTTCATCACGGCTGTGAAGTTCCCTGCCGCGAAACTCACGCTGATTGTTCCTACACACTGCGCCACGCTGTCCGGATCGGCGGCACCGATCGAGCCATCGCAGTCGAAGTCCTCCGTACCACCGCAGACTTCGTTGGCGAGCGAGCTTTTGACTCTCGCAGCGTCATCGCAGTCATCTGCCGTAACCGCCGTGCACACGGGGTTGATAGACCCCGAGCAGATGCCTGCGACGATCTCACACTCGCAGTCACCATCGTCATCAAAGGCCAGCGTCCCAGGGACGCCCGCACCCACTACGCACCCGTCATCAACCGCCGTGTTGCAGTTATCATCCAGCCCGTTGCCACAGGTTTCCGCCTGGGTTCCGGGAATGATGAGCACCTGACACACGTTGAATCCAGTTCCGTCGGCGCGGCACGTTTCGCTTCCGCCATTGCAGACCCCTGGCAAGCCAGTGGCGCAAGGACGGGACGTGAACGGCTGGCAGACGCACGTTTCATCCGTCGCCGCATCGCAGTCGTCGTCGATCCCATTGATGCAGGTATCCTGCGCCGCCGGGAAGACCGTCTGTGTACAGGCACCGAACGCGTTGCCGTCAGAAGGACAGGTCGCCTTCCCGATCTTGCATGCGCCCTCGAGCCCCGTCACAACGCAGTCGACTTGATCACCGGGATCGCAGGTGCACCCGTTGTCCGGGAGCCCGTCGCAGTCCTCGTCGACGCCGTTGCCACAGGTATCAGCTTGTGCGAACGGAAGGATCACGGGACGACAGATGTCGAACCCGGAGCCGTCCGCAAGACAGGTTTGCAGGCCCGAGGCACAGATCCCTTCGAGGGCTGTGTCGCAGACGATGCTGGTTCCTGCCTCACACGCGCAGCCGTTGTTCACCGTGCCGTCGCAGTCGTCATCCCGCAGGTTGAAGCAGGAATCCGTTGCGGCGGGCAGTACCGTCTGGACGCAGGCGCCGAAGCCGTTTCCGTCGGGAAGACATACTGCCTCTCCAACAGAACACGGTCCGACCTCGCTCACTACGACACAGAGGGCCCGTTCATCAGGCGAACAGGTACATCCGGAATCCGGACGACCGTCGCAGTCCTCATCGACCCCGTTCTCGCAAGTCTCAGGTTCCGTAAACGGCGCGATCAGCGGTTGGCAGGAGTCAAACCCCAGACCATCCGGCAAACACGTTTGGACGCCCGCGGCACACACGCCTTCAAACCCTGAATTGCACGGCTGGGTTTGCCCAGGGAAGCACACGCAGTTTTCGTCGGCTGTGCCATCGCACGTCTCATCAAACCCGTTTAAGCAGATCTCTTCTTGAAAGAAGGTGACCTGCTCGCACTCGCCGAACTCGGAGCCGTCCGGTAGGCACACCATACGTCCGCGGCGACATTCGCCGTCGAGCGCAGGGAGGACACAGTCAGCTTCTTCTCCAGCCGGACAGGCGCATCCATTGTCGATGCGACCGTCGCAGTCCTGGTCGATGCCATCAAAACAGACTTCATCGAGCTCGCCAGGAGACGTCTCGACTTCGCATGTGTCGAAGTCCGATCCATCCTCCTTGCATCGCTGGCTGCCGAAGATGCAGACGCCGTCGAGACCCGTATTGCATACCCGGCGTTCGCCGGGCGTACACACTGGCTCCACAGGAATCTGGATGCACTCTCCATCGGTGCACTCTTCGCCGTCGTCGCATTCGGTGTTGAGCACACACTCCTGCAGCGGCTCACCTTCGCCTTCGCCTTCTTCACCGTCGCCCTCACCTTCGCCTTCGCCCGAATTATCCGCACAGCCCGGAGGGCTGGCAGGGTTGTCCGGACATCCGCAGAGTGAGATGACCTGATTGTCACCCGACGTCTCCGGATCGCAGTCGTCCTCGGTGGGAATGCCATCCCCGTCGTCGCAGCCGACGCAGGCGGGCATCATGGCAAACAAAACCAGCAAAAACAAACTTCTCATGGTCTCCTCCTCTTTCTCTGCTTCATGGTTGGTCTCCTCGCTACTGGTAGCGGACGGGGATGCGTGTACGAGCACGCTTGTGAAAGTTTCATGTCCCAGTCCACGACCCTCCTATGCCGAAGACAAAGCACGAAATTGGACGGTATAAAGAAAAATACGGACCTTGATTTCTACCGGATTTTACCGATATTGTCAAGGCTCGCTTAGAGAAACGTGCTGTCTAGCCAGGTTCCACCCCAAAGGCTGCAGTGACGGTTACGTGAATAAGATTTCCCACGAATCCACCGCAGTTATCCTGTCGCGAGAGGAACCCGCAAAGAAGGTCGGGATTTGCCCCAGTACAGGCCGCATCAAAGTCGCTGATGACAGCCCTGGAACACACATATCCGCTCTGCAGAGAAGTCTGATCGATCCCCTCAACAGCCACGAACCGGATAAAATAATCTCCATCTGGGAACCCACTCAGGTCCGGACACCAACCAAGTCCAGGGCCAAACTGCTCAATTTGGATCTCTGCACCAAGCGTCATGGTGTCGAAATCATTGAAGCTGCCTCCCTGGATTTGAAGGAACACGTCATCATTTGCCCACGGCTCCGGCATCACCTGGCTCGAAAGGATACACAGAGTATCTGGTCTGGTGTTGGCATTCGTATCACGCAACACCGCAGGGTCCGTAGAATTGGGATTTCCATCCCCATCCTCATCAGGTTCTCCTTCACCCTCACCTTCTCCTTCTCCCTCTCCTTCACCCTCGCCTTCGCCCTCTCCCTCGCCTTCACCTTCACCAGGATCAGGTCCGGCATCGGGCTCGTCGATGGTAGTCCCGCTCGAAATACAGGCCCCCTCCTCGCACACAGATCCCGGAGAGCAATCGACGTCGTCATAGCATTGGGATGCTACGGCACAGAGCGAGCATCCGGTCGCGGGCAGGAGCAGGCTGCAGGACTTGGCAAACGGAACACACGACAGCAACAAGGCTTTTAACCAACGCGGCATGGATCACCTCCGTACCCTGCCCCAGATCGGCAGGATACAAGTATGGGTTTAAAGATCGTGACCTGGTGTGGATTCCCTACCCACATCAGCGCGCGATCCTTAGTGAAATACTAACGTTCTTTTCTACCAAGAAAAAGGACTTTTGTCAATCGAACATGCGGCTCCAGAAAAGACGAAACCCCCACTCACAGATGTGATGGGGGTTAGTATCGTACTTCCAGCTAAGGAGCCGGGACGCTGCTGCGCGCATCGCAACCTTCGTTGCTTGCGGGCACAGCGTTGCTGCACGAGCCCAGTCCGGAACAGTGCCACGGGATCGCGACCGGGGACAAGGAGCGCGCACCGAGAGCCGATGACGCACCCGCCGTGATCTGGCAGCTCTGCGAGTTCTGGTTGAACGCCACGTATCCCGTGAAGCCGGTGGGGATGAACGTGACGTTGTGTTCAAGGAACCCGCCGGTCTGGACCGTGATGTCACCGCAGATCTGCGTTCGCGCCGCATTCACTGCGACGTTCGCGAACGAGCTCTGCAAGAGCGTGACACCGTCGGTGGCGAACGAACGACCCGTAAGGTCACCGTTCACCGTCTTGCCCGAGGGGGCGTTCTGGCACAACCGCTCCGTGCGCGTGGGTCCGGGATTGACCGGGTTGCCGCCGACGCACTGACCGTTCGTGCACACCTGGCCGTTGCTGCATTGCGAGTTCAGCGTGCATTGGCCGGAGGGCGTGTCGTTCACGCACTCATTGTGGTTCACCGCGTGCTGACCCGAGGGACAAGACGTGTTGACGCACTGGCCGTTGGTGCACTGCTGGGCGTCGCCGCACGCGCTGTTGAGCGTGCAGTCGCTGACCGGCGGGAGGTCCACGCACTCGTGGTCCGCCGCGCACTCGTCAACTTCACAATCGAGCTCTTCGCAGGTGCCGTTGGTGCACACCTCGTCGAACTCGCAGCCGTCGTTGTTCGTGCAGCCGACGTTGGACGGGGGGTCCTTGTCGACGCACTTCGCGTCGGTGCAGACCTTGTCGTCGTCGTTGCAGTCGCTGTTGAGACGGCACTCGATGGTGTCGGGATCGACGCACGTTGCGTCGGTGCAGACCTCATCGCCAGTGCAATCGACGTTGTTCTCGCATTCAGCGGCGCCGTCCACGACGACGTTTGCGCCAGACGCCTGGGCCGGCTCGCAGCCGACCGTGTTGAAGGTGATGGCCACGAGGGCCGCGATGAAAAGGAACTTGCTGACGTTGTTCATGTCTGTCTCCTGCTGGGGTTGCTGACAAGCCTCTTGAGAGGCGGATGGCTTGCCTCCTACGAGGCGGGAAAGCCGGGGTCGTCTGCGGGCGAAAAATTCGTCCGCATACGTATCTGGCTTTAGAGAGAGAATGTGGGGAGAGAGACAGGATTAAATCCTGCTCCCTCCCCACACCGTAGTCGTGTCCTACTTCATTCCGCGGCCTGGAAGGGGTTGAACCGCATGGTCACACCGGCTTGGCCGTCGAGCGCGAGCGCGGGCCACCACTTGTCCTTGCCGGTCGGGAGCCGAGTCGACAGATGACCGTACCCGCCGCCGACGCGAGCCGAGAGCGCGAGCGCCGTCGATCCGAATCGCAGGAAGGTCCAGTCCGCCGCGAGGCCGCCTGTGAAGGTCTGCGCGTCCAGCGAGGCTTTCCCACTGGGCAGTGCACCAACCTTGTTGAACATGTACTGGCCGTACACTCCAAGCGCGAGGTCGGGAGTCACGAAGCCCAGGAACTCGCCGGCGACGCTGGGAGCGTAGCCGATGACCTGCGAGGGATCTCCATTGGACGCCTGCGCGGAGCCAAAGGTGACGCCAAACGGGCTGCCCGAGATCTTCAGCACCATGTATTTGTTTTGGAGACCGAACCCGAGCACAGGACGAACGCATGCCGCGCCCGGATCTTGCAGTTTGAGCGTGCCGTCGTTGCCGACGTTATTCCCATTCTGATCGATCTGCCGCAGATCGGTGAGGTCCACCTGGCGGGTGGAGCCCAGGCAGGCTTCGAACCCAATAATTCCCATGACGCCGACCTTGTCGGCTCGACCTACAAGATTCTTGATGACCTCTTCGACCTTGCCGACACGGTCTTCGACCTTGCCGACGCGATCGTCGAGAAGCTTGATGGTCTCTTTGACCTTCTTGAGCTTCTCGTCATTGGAGGTGAACCCGTCCTCCGTGCGCTTTTCGAGTTCCTTGAGCGCCTCCCGGAAGTTCTCCACCTTTTGCTTCGAGGCCTTGGGGGCCTCCGGAGCCTTGGGCTTCTTGGACTTCTCGGGAGTGACCTTGGGCGGGTCCACGCGGACCTGCTCTTCGGTCACGCAGTTGTTGAACTGCTTGAGGCACGCGTCGTTGGCCGTTTGATAGGCCTGCGTGCAGTCAGCGAGGCACATGTCGGGGATCTCATCGAACAGGACCGGTGCCGCGGCGACGCCGGCATCCGTGGACGAGACGTCCGCAAAGGCCGGGAAGGCGAAGCCGATCATAGTGATGATGAACACGGAAACGATGCTCGTTTTCATGGGACTCTCCTGTTGCATTTGTTCTCCTTCCGGCACAGCGCGCGGAAGAGGGTGAGCTTTTTGGCGGAATGCCTTGGGCTCGTTCTTCCTACGGCTGGTACTCTGTAAGGACACGTTTGTAAGGACCATTGGGTCCAACGTGACCAGCGCGCAGGGTCCCTGTGGATAAGGGCGTCTGCGCGCTGGCCGCGTGAACTCGAGTGGTCCGACAGCGCCCATAGCAAGGAGGAGATGCTATGTGCTCTGCCGAACCGCCTGAAATCGCGCGGTTTGGCGTGATGTATTGGCTATTTGAGTGATCGATCGACCCGGCAATATAACAGAAACTGGCCGTTTTGTCAATCCCCCATGACAGCCACGAATTTCTTGACCCCGCACAGCCAGGTTGATAGGGTTCGCACATCAAAAGTCCGTTGAGTCGGCTTGGTACAGCGGTCATGGCGTCTCCTCCTCGCTCTGACTTGCCAGGCCAAGCCGCCCCAGTGGATTTTTTGCTTATAGATAGAATAAAACCGCCCCAAGAGCGGTCTACGACCTCCAACGGTTGCCTTTGCCTTACGGATGGAATGCCGGTGAAAACAAGACCTCCAGATCTATCCCTAACAGAACGGACGGAACAAGACGCATCGAATCTTCGCCTGAGACGGGCGCAATACCGAGAAAGACGTGAGGAGCCAGTTCGGTCTCATCGCCCAACAGGAACGGAACGACCAGCCCAACCCCGCCCATTCCATAAATCGTACGTTGCGCTTCCCCACCGTACCAAAGCGGTTCGTGGGTTTCGACACAGAAGGATGGACCGATCAGCAGATGGTGGGTCGGACGGAAAAGCGCGTCCACGCAGCCGGTGACCAAAACCCCCATCATCATCCCTTCTTCTGGAAAGAACGTAGCGCGCGGTCCGAAATCAAGATGAACTCCGAGTCGTCCAAAGGTGTGATCAATTCCGGTAGAAAAAGTAACACCTCCGGTAAAGCTCCTTTCACCTGTCTGCCATTCCGGCGCACCAATCTGAGTCTCAAACGGGACGCTGACGAAACTTGTCCCCACTCCAAGAAACGGAGCGAGTTCTGTGTACTGCGCTGCGACCGGAGCCGCCGCGAGCAGCATCGCTAGATACACATTGATCAGCTGCATGATTCCTCCAAAAACGCGCGTCCCGGGATGGGACGCGCGCTATGATATCAGACCGTTCTCTAACGGAATAGGGTTTTTAAAATTCCTCGTGAACCAATTGATGGCGGCGGCGAATCCGCTCTGCCTGCAATAGCAGGTAGGCCACCCCAAACAGACCGCCCAGGACCAGACCGGACAAACCATTTGCGAGCAAATTAGGCTTCACCGGCCAATTGGAATTCAACGGCGCATCGATCAACCGCACGTCCACCCCGGCCGCACTGGTGTAGTCCTTGGCCTTCTGAGTGAAGACAAACGCCACGGCGCGGGCAATCTGCTCGGCCTGCTTCACATCCGGATGATAGGCCACGACGGTCATGAGGCCGGATCCGCGCGCCACCGTGGCGGAAACCGTCCTTCCCCATTCCTTGCGTCGCTTGTAATCCTCGGCCGGAAACGTCCGTTCATCGATGGTGAACCCGGCGTTCAAGACATCGTCAAAAAACGTGGTGGTATAAAGAATGTTCGTAAGGTTTTCCGCGATGCGTTCCTCACTCCGACTGGCTGTGTAGGCATCTGAGGAACCGATGTCCTGACGTACCAGAAGCCGAACGGTCGAGGAATACTTGAGCGGCTGGATAAACGAAACCAGCAAGGAGAGAACGAGACCGAGGAGAGTAAACGCCGCGAGCGATTTCCATCGGTTCGCAAGCACGACTCCGTACGAAGGCTGTGACATATGGGGGCAGTATACCTTATTTGTCCGTGAGGATCATCTCGAGATCCGCGACGGAACCGTCTGGGCGTTCAACGGAAACGGGCACGCGTGCCCCTGGGGCGAATCCTAGAATGAGCTCGTCGAGCGTACGGCGTCCAACCGCCTCCCCATCGACCTCAAGAATAATGTCCCCTGCCCGCACGCCAGCGATAGCCGCGACTGAACCTGGCCGTACGGCGCTCACCTTGAGGCCAGCACGTGCGGAAGATCCGCTTGCAGGCGCCGCCCGAGAAAGATCCGTGCCACTTACCCCAAGAACGATGCGGTGAATTGATCCGTCTTTAAGCAAGGAAGAGAGGGCGGGAAGAATCGTGTCGATCGGAACCGCGCGAACAGCATCCGCCATGATGCCGACCAGCTTCCCTGCCGCATCAAACACGGGAGTCCCAGGCGGAACATTTGCGGCGGCATCTAACACTAATCGTTTCTGGGAGACGTCCCACGAGTGATCGTAAGCCTCCCCAGGATCCACGGCCACCAAGGTGCGGCGAACAAGATGATCGCTCACGGGAACGAGATAGACGTCTGATCCAGGAGACAGCGAAGTGCCGGATCCGAATGTCGCCACCGGAAGTCCATCGGCGGCAATATGAATAAAAGCCGATCCGGTTGCCGGGTCGCGCACCACGCGGTCCACGGCATAGGAGGTATTTTTTATGAACGCCCT
The DNA here is from genome assembly GCA_943354165.1 of Candidatus Uhrbacteria bacterium RIFOXYB12_FULL_58_10. Lineage (GTDB taxonomy): Bacteria > Patescibacteriota > Patescibacteriia > UBA9934 > GWF2-40-263 > CALRBH01. The sequence continues at coordinate 90,711 of CALRBH010000001.1, read as the reverse complement.
TCCGCGGCTCACCTCCACGCTCCCGGACGTCAGCACCCACCCATCACTTGTGAGGGCGACACCTGAAGCCACCGCCGAATCCGCGCGGTCCATCGCACGATCAGAGACAAAAAGCGGCACAACGGATCCGGAGACCGAACTCATGAGCGCGTCGATCGTTTTCGACACCGTCACGGGAGCCGGGCGTTCATCCCCTAACCGCAACGGAAGAGAAAGTTCCTCCAAGGTTTGCGCATACTTGGAAAAAGAATACACCGCGATGGAAACGCCGGTGATTCCACTTGCGGCCCCAATGAACAGACAGAGCAGCAACCAGGAGATGGGAGGTCGAAACGATGTAGACATATGAAGGTTAAATCCAGCGCGCGCTCCCTAAGATCACCGCTCCGAGCAGCGCCCCGAAGATGACATATCTCTTAACCACATCTTTGGAAAGCCGGGCGAGCGATTGGGCGCGTGTGCATCCTAAAAAGAGGTAAAAGTATAAGGCGAGAAGCGCCGCATTCGTATAATACCCTGTCGGCAGGTACGTAAGCACGGCGAACAGCTGAGTGGCGAGCAAGGTGCCGGCAAGCGCATAGGGCATCGCCTGTGTGAATGACACCTTACTTACCCACAGCGTCCCGAACACCAGGAACATTACCACTAATGCGAAGGCGATGGAGAGGAGCGGGAGCGGGAGCTGCAAAAACAGGTTCGTCCCGAAAAACGTCGCAGAAAGAAAAAAAACCGAGAGGATGTTCATCGGCAGGGAAAGATGTTCGATGGAATACGGCTGATAGGAAGCTGGCAGGTGTAAGTAAACGAAAACCAATTCACCAAAGACAAATAGAAGCGAGGCCGCAAGCCCAGCAAGCGCCCACCGGCTCACGGAGTCTTCAAGCAGCAGGAGGAATCCGATGGAGGAGAGGAGGAACACGACGGGCGTCCCCACGAAATACCAAAATTGAAACGTACGCCCGCTCCACTGGCATAAACGCGAGAACAGCAAGAACGGCAGAAGAAGAAGCAATGGAAATCCGATAGCCACCGGAAGCCAACCCAACAGCACCGCGGTAAAAAGCAGCGCGGTCACAAGCCCTATCGCAAACGGAGTGGCTCGGTGGATGATGACCATGTATTACTGCGGAATGAATCGCGTTCCTGAAATACTAAGGGAGCCTGACTCGAGACGGATCTGTTCAAGAAGAACGTGCTTGGCAAGTTCTCGATTGAATTCGTCCACCGACGCATCGAAGGCCGGACGCAGCATGGAGTCCACAATCACCCCCGGCAGAGCAAGCGTCCCGACATCGACGCCCCGGATCGAAAGCGTAAACGCACCGTTCTCGATCTCTGGAAGCAAACGCACCATGACCGCCGTATCCTTCCCTTCAACGGGAATGAAGATCTCGATACCGTCTGTCTCCACAATGACCTGCGTCTTTTCGGCATCGATGAAATTCACGTTCGATCCCGCCAGCACTCGGCGTACGGAGGCGGTAAGTGACTCCTCGGACATGCGCAGCGCGATAGCTGTCGAAGTGGAGGCCTGTGACAACTGCTGCGAAATGCTCTCTTCCATCAGGATCCCCGGGGCAACCTGATGGTCAGGAGCCGGAGCCGTAAATACGATTGGAGAAATACCTGGAATCGTTATGAGTCCTGTGCGAGCGAAAAGAACCAGGATCCAAAGACCAAACGCCATCAGCACAAGAAGGAGAATGATCGCGCAACCCGTCTTCTTCCCCACCCCGCGTCCACTCACTTTCACAGTTTCAAGCATCTCTCCGCGCATGGCGCGCAGCTCATCTTGTACGGGAGCGTTTTTTTCAACTCGTGACATAACGGAACGTGTTTCCTTCTACTTACTTCAACCAGTCCGTTTTTTCAACCGTCGCCAGAAAACGCTTCCAGCCATCTGGAGAACCGGAGCGCGTAAGCTCAAGGGATACCGCGAGTTCCAGGTGAAAATCCTTTTCCTCTCTTGGAACGCGGACATCGAGCAGATTGTTCAACGCGACCGTGAGAGCCTGCTCGCGATCATAGGCGGTTTTAGCCGCTGGATACGCCACGCGCACTTCCGCAATAATAGAATGAGTGGCCGCACGATATTCTCCATCCGTCGGAGCCAGACTCCCCTCCTTCGCCAAGGAGGGGTAAGGGGTGGTTGCCGTCGGCGCGCTCTTCCCTGCCTTCAGGACAAAAACCGCGAGGGCAAAGGAAAGAACGATGATGACACCAAGAAATCCAGAACGGAGATGCTTGTGCATACCCTCAGGCGGTTGGTGTAAACAAATCTTCCAACACGACGGAAATCATGGTCGCGACCGGAATGGAAAGAATGGCCCCGATCAGCCCGCCGAACTGGATGCCGATCATAAGGGCAATGATGCTGACGACCGGATTCAGCCCCGTCGCCTTTTGCATGATCTTCGGGACCAGAACGTTATTCTCAACCTGTTGGATGATCACGTAGAGGCCTACCACCAAGAGGCCCGTGACCGGACCCTGCGCGAACCCAATGATCGCCGCCGGGATAAGCGAAAGGACGGGACCGACATATGGGATCACTTCGAAAATCGCGGCGACAATACCCAGAAGGAGCGCGTACTTTACATCGAGCAAGCTCAACCCGATATACACCGCCGTCCCTACGATCAACCCAAGGACGAGCTGTCCGCGCAACCAGGAACCGATCCGCTTCTGCATCTTCGCAAACAGCTGCGAAAGAAACGGCTGATATTCCAGAGGAGCGATGTTCTGAAAATATTTCCGTGCCGTGTCTTCTTCCGCCACCATGTAAAAGGCGAGGACGAGCACGATAAACAGAGCAGCAATCCCCCCGAAGAATCCGCGTACCGTGGAGAAGATGGAAGCAAATGATCCAGTGATCGCTTCCTGAAGCGACTGAAGACTTGAAAGAAGATTCGTTTCAAACCCGTACTTCACCGAGAGCGTCTTGAGCTGACCGAAGGAACTCGCAAAATCCGAATAGGTTCCTGAAAGGTTTGAGACGAGCTGGAGGAACTGTTCAATGACAACTGGGACAAGAACAATCAGACCAAGAACCGAAACCGTTCCAAGACATAAATAGATGATGATGACCCCGAGCCCGCGAGGCATCCCCTTCGAATGAAGATGGTCCGCAAACGGATCGATGAGCGCGGCGAGCAAGAGGGCGACAAAAATGATCGCGAGCACGTCACGCAAGAACCAGACAAGGACAATACCGCCAACCACGAGCGCTGCCTTAATGAACGTGGCGGTGGAAAGCGTGATGGTTTGCGGAAGAGGAGATTTCGGTAATGGCATACGTCTAGGAGTATACCATTCCCCAAACAAAATATCCGAGAGGACAGGCCTATCGGATATTTTGGTGGAGCTGGGGGGAATCGAACCCCCGTCTGGTCAACTGTCCCCAATCCTTTCTCCAAGCGAAGTTCTGTTAGATTTACGCGGCTGCAGGGTCAAACAGAACGAAATACCTGCAGACGGACCGGCCGCCAATTCCCTTGCTGAAGACCGGTAGTCCATCAAGGAGAGTCCGTAGATATAACACCCGCGACCCCGCTTACGAACCAGCAGGACGGATGGGTTACAAGCCCTTAGGCGGTAACCATGGCAAGTGTCGGAACGCGGAACGCCGAAGCGATCGCGCTCTTCACTTGTGAGAAGAGGTTGGCAAATGACTTCTTTGCACAGAGGATTTACGAGGTTCAGTACACCCTCGGCTTGCTTAGACGGAAACAGGCTGCCGGCGAAGCCGATCAGCCCCATATGACTAACTGCGTTAGCAGTTAGTAGTAAGTAGTTAGTAGTAAGTAGGAAAATTTTCCAACCAACTCTACTAACTACTATCTACTAACTACTAACTACGCCTCGCCGCGGCGGACTTCCCTGTCGAGATCGCGTTTCTTGATCGCGTCCTTCTTTTCGAACAGCTTTTTTCCGCGCGCGAGGGCGAAGGAAAGCTTCACGAGATTCCTGCGAAGATACACCGAAATTGGCACCAATGTCAATCCGTCCGCATGCGTTTTTCCGGTGAGCCGAGCAATATCCCGCTTGTGGACAAGCACCTTCCGATCACGCGTTGGATTATAGAGCAGCTGCTCCCCCGCCGGAACGTATTTGGAGATGTGGAGATTCTTAAGCCACAGCTCTCCCTTCTGCACATGTAGAAACGCCCCCTTAAATTGCACGTGCCCAGCCTTCGCCGACTTCACTTCCGGCCCGGTCAGCTTTAACCCGCCCTCAAGTTTTTCAAGAAGGTCGTAATCGAATGCGGCCCGCTTGTTGAACGCTAGATCTGCCATAGCCACCGGATGGTAGCCCGTTCTCTTGTTTTTTTCCATTCCTCTGCTACAATCGGCCACGTTATGCGTATTCATCGACACCGGGTTCGGAAACCCAAATTTGAGGTTCCGAGCTACAAGGCCAATGAAATGATCCTCGTCCCTGAGGTTCGCGTTATTGGGCTTGAAGGTGAACCACTTGGAGTCATGACGACCGCGGACGCCATCGCGCTTGCGCTCAGCAAAGAATCGGACCTGGTGGAAGTCTCTCCTAAGGGAAACCCGCCGGTCTGCAAGCTCCTCAACTTCGGCCAGTTCAAATACCAGAAGGAAAAGGAAGCCCGCAAACAAAAGGCCCAATCGCATGAAGTCGAGGTCAAGGGGATCCGCCTTTCCCTCCGCATCGGAGATCACGACCTTGAAGTCCGCCATCAACAGGCCAAGAAATTCCTCGAGCGTGGGGATAAGGTCAAGATCGAGCTCGTGCTCCGTGGCCGTGAAAAGGGCCACCAGGAGATCGCCCGCGAAGTCGCCATCAAGTTCATGGAACTCCTGAAAACCGACTTCCCCATCCGTACCGAGCAGGAAATCACCTATATGGCCGGCCGAATGACCGCCATCGTAGGCCGCATCTAAGTATCTTGACGGATATCAGCCGATTCCTTACACTCCCCGCACTTCTTACCGAACCCGTTATGCCGAAGCTCAAGACGCACAAAGCGCTCGCAAAGCGCGTAAAGGTGACCAAGAACGGCAAAGTCCTTAAGCGTCATGCTGGACAGGGCCATTTTAACAGCCGAGATTCTGGAAAAATCACCCGCAAAAAGCGCCGCGATCAGACCCTGAACAATGCGCACGCGGAGGCCTTCCAGACCCTTCTTCCTTACGCAGGTACATAAAAAACTTCTATGCCACGCGTTAAACGCGGTGTCATGCATGCCAAGCGTCGCAAGAATCTCCTTGCAAAGACGAAAGGCATGATGTGGGGCCGAAAATCAAAGATCAAGCTCGCAAAGACCGCGGAGCTCAAGGCTGGTAAGTACGCTTACCGCGACCGCCGTCTCGTAAAGCGTGATATGCGTGCCCTGTTCACGGTTCGGCTCAACGCCGCCCTGCGTCCACTCGGCATGTCCTACTCCCGCTTTATCGGCGCCCTCAAGGCACACAACGTGTCTTTGGACCGCAAGGTGCTCTCCTTCATCGCGAAGGACCACGCCTCTGTATTCGAAGCGGTGGTAAAGAGCGTAAAAGCTTAAACCTCCTTCAAAAACGCCCGCAAGGGCGTTTTTGGCTATGTTAGGGCAAGACATTGACATTTTGTCAAAAACATGCAATACTCGCACGTTCGCTCATGCCATAAATATTGAAGGGCTATGAGGCGCCTTCACAATTAAATTTAATAGTAAAGCGGTGGTGGTCAAAGAAAACAAACCGTTCCCGAAACTCAAATATGGAGGAAACATGAATAGTGAGAAGCAAGAGTTCCCCGTCACCCTGCCCAACGCCCCCGAGATCACCCACGAGCACGTGGACGGCCTCAGGGGAAATGACAAGCAGTTCATCCGCGTCGTCAGGTTCTCCTTCGGAGGAACTCCAACGGACATGGAAGAGATCGAGGTTATTGTCGGAAGTACGATGTTCGACGATGAACTGCTCGAGCACGACACCAATCAATACACCGGAATCAAGCAGAAGGACGGCAGCGTTATGGTCCGCATTCCGATCTATGATCCAGAAGTGACACACATCGAGATCAAGCCGGCGGATACGAAACGCTTCATGAAGAAACTCTGGCAGATTCCGCGGTTGCCGCCGAACACCGCGGTGGACACGCCGCAGCCGGAGGGGCTCACAGGAGAACCCACGAGCGACGGCGACGTGTTCTCGAACGGGAATGTGAATATGGCCAAGCAGCCCATGGACAGGCCGTTGCCGACGGAGGTGCCGCCGCTAAGGCATCTGGATCCTCAAAAGGACATTCCAACGGATCTCCTGCCGAGAAAACAGAAGCCCGAGGCCACAATGAAAGGCGCCGGAGGGGCTCCAATGCCCCCGCCGACGACGAAAGCGCCAGTGACGGACGAGGACGAGATAGGGGGTATCACTGCCACCGAAGCCACCAAGGAGAAGCCCGCAAGGGCCGAAGCTGAGATCGCACAGATCAAGGCGCAGGTGCAAGCCAACAAGGCCGCATCTGATCTGGCGGAGGCCAATCGGCTGCAAGCCGCATTGGATGAAGCCGAAGCACAGCGTCTCAAAGACGAACGCCTGAAGGTGACGGAGGAGAAGCAGCGCATCGAGGCGGAGCTGCACAAGAAGTGGGAGAAGGAATCCGCCGAGGCCGCACGCAAGCAGGAGGAGGCGCTTCCTCCGCAGGAAGTGGCTCATCTGATGGCCGAAGGGGCCGAGGAAGTTCGGATCGCGACGGAAAACAAACGTCTCGAGGACGAAGCCCTGACCAAACAGGCACTGGCTGAGCTCATGGAAGAAGAGACGGTCAGCGCGCAAACTGCAGCCTTCGTTGCCGAGGCGGTGGCGCCGACGCAAGCTCCGGTGCCTCCGCCGGTGCCAGAGGAAAAGGAAGCAGACCTTCCCCAACCTCCGAAGCCGCAACCGGCACCGAAGCTGTTCAACGTCCCTACGACCGCCGCTCCGAAGTCGCCGCTCAACAAGGGCACCTCCGGAACGGACGGACCGAAGAAAGACGAGAAGAAAAATGAAGGTTCGCCGTGGCCGGTGCTCGGGGCCATCGCGGCCGTGCTGGTCCTATTGTTGGTGGGGATTGGGCTCTTTGTCAATCACTTCCGGCAACCGGCGACACAAGTGGCCGTCGTGACGCCAGTGGTACAGCCTGTCGTAACCCCAGTGGTGACGCCGGTCGTCCCTGTGGTCACGCCACCAGTCGCTCCTGTCCCCACTCCGGTGGTGGCACCTGTGGCTCCAGTCATCGCGTCGACACCCGAGGTCATCGAAGGGTGCACGTACGCGTTGTACGGCAAGGAACAGCGCGGCCGACGGCTCACGAGTGGTGGAGTGTTCTTCTCCTGCCCCTCGGAGACCGAGAATACCGTGATCGCGAAGGTGAACGCAGACGGCAAGCCCTTGTGTGAGGGCATGCGCATCGTGAAGATCGTGGTGAGTCAGAACTAGGACGGGAACTCCCAACCTAGGGCGGCGACAAGGAATACTCCTTGTCGCCGCTTTTTTATTGAAAACACACAATCACCCATTGACAAAACGCATTTTTTCGTGTATGTTTTCAGGCTCTCCCATCCCGGGAAGCACTACATGAAAGGACGGCAATCATGCAGACATTTGAAGGATGGTACAAAGAAGCGAACGCACCGCATCCAAGAAACACCGACGTCTTCACCGATAAAGGCACGCTGATCGACATGTCAGTGATGTGGCTCTACCAGCCCAAGTCCGTGAAGGCAAAGGTTCGTGCCGAGAACGCAAAGAAAAATGAGAAGCCCAAACCCATCACGGTTCCGAAGGCAGCGCCCGCAGTTGTGACCGCTCCGCCGCCCATGGACTTCGTCGAGGATTTGGTCTACGAAGAGCCTTCGATCTGGTCAGGTTGGTCCTTCAGCTGGATGAAGAAGGCCGTTGGCCCCGTCCTTGCGGCCATGCTCATCGGCGGGTTCGGCCTCTCCTCCGCGAACGCGCAACCCATCGAGATCGCCCAAAAACGCGTGAAGGCGACGGCGACACCATGCACGTTGCACCTGGAGCGCGGCAAGCCGCACCATGAAAACGGACAGCTGATCTACGACTGCGGCGGCAAGCTCATACAGGCCGGTACGCTGCAGCTCGTTGGCGGCAAGCTCGTGACCACACAGATCAAACCTTTCGTGGAAGAACCCATGCCTGATGGCGACTACAACGACCCGACCATCGACTAGTCCTTTCTGCGACACGACGAACAGTTGCCCCTCGGCAACTGTTCATTTTTTTCCCCAAAAGAAAAACCCCAGAACGGGTCTGGGATTTTTCTGGCGGACCGGACGGGATTCGAACCCGCGATCTTCTCCGTGACAGGGAGACGTGTTAACCGGGCTACACCACCAGTCCAAAGGGGTGATCGCTCTCTAAGCGCCAGCACCTTAACATGAGCCAAAGGGCTCTGCAAGACCTAGGATCTACAACGAAACTACGTCGAATCCGGAGCCGTGCACCCCGCCAAGGATCAGGGCGACGCGCGCGCCCTTAGGAAGGCTGGTATTGGCATGCAGACGCTCAAGAAGATGTCGTCCAAGTGTACTGGATGCGGAGGAGGCAAGCAGCACTGGATGCACACCCCATCGCAGATGGGACTGTCGCAAGTGGCACGTATCGCTTGAGGCAAAGACAAATGGAATTTCTGGACGATCGCTGAGGAGTGTTTCCGCCCAAGGGGTCAGGTCTCCATGCGCAGCCACCGCTTGAATCTCCCCCGCATCCGCAAGAAGTTTAATCGCTTGGGCGATGGCGGCTTCGGGGCGTCCGGAGATGAGGGTTGGTAAATGGATATCATCGAACGATGACTGTTCGGCTTCACGAATAATGTTCGCCATCGCCGTGACCGCCTCAACGGGATATTTTCCAGACGCAGTTTCGCCAGAAAGCATCACGGCATCTGTATGATCGAACACCGCGTTCGCGACGTCCGAAACTTCCGCGCGCGTGGGGCGAGGATTGCGGATCATGGAGTCGAGCATCTGCGTAGCCACGACAACGGGTTTGCCCGCGAGCCGGCACAGCATAATCATTTCCTTCTGCTTCACCGGAACTTCCGCGGCGGGAATTTCTACACCAAGGTCTCCGCGTGCAATCATCACGGCATCCGTCTCCGCAAGGATTTCAAGGAACCGCGTGATCGCCTCGTGCTTTTCGATCTTCACGATGATGCGAGGAAGCACCGTTCCTCTCGATGCGGCCGCCTGAATGATCCCGCGCAAGGTGCGAATGTCCTTTGCGCTGGTGACAAACGAAAGCGCGATGTATTCCACGCCCGCCTTCACGGCAAACTTTGCGTCCGCGCGATCCTTCGCCGTGAGCGCAGGAACCCGCAGTGTGGAGTCCGGAAAGTTCATCCCCTTGTGAGACGAGACGTGCCCGCCGTTTATCACCTTGGCGCGTATGGACGTTCCATGTACGGCCAGCACCTTCACTTCGAGCAGCCCGTCATCGATGAGAATCCGATCTCCCACCTTAACGTCTTTATGAAGCCCAGCGTAAGTTACCGGAAGGAGTCCGGACTTGTAGACACTTGAGGCGGTTGAAAATACAACTTCCCTCCCCGTATGAATATCCACCCCGTCCGCCGGAAGTTCACCCAACCGAATCTTCGGACCCTGCAAGTCTGCAAGGACGGCGATCACTTGTTTCGTTTTGCGCTCCACGCTCCGCACGGTCTTCAAGACGGCTTGATGGCTTGCATGTGTGCCATGAGAAAAGTTGAGGCGCGCCACGTTCATCCCGGCCATGACCATGCGCGTAAGAATGCGCGGATCCGCCGAGGTAGGCCCAACCGTGCACACGATTTTGGTGCGCTTGTCTGTACTCCTCCTTAACATAGTGGAAACAGTATACCAAAAACGGCCACCTTTTGGGCGGCCGTCCGTGGTTACATCATCTTTTTGCGTATGAAGGCAGGAATTTCGATTTCTTCTTCCTCGGTCTGCGGTTTTGGAGGAAGGGGTTTTGGCGAATAGATGGGAGCCGGAGCCTGACGCGGCTCTATCCGCATCGGAGAGGATTCCTCCTGGGGCTGCATGACGGGAGTTGCCGGTTTTGGCGTGTAGGTGGGCGGAGACGAAGGTGGAGTATACGGAATGCGCGGCTTGATGGTACGAGCGTACTCGTCGTCACGCACGCGGAGTCCCCCTGGAGTCCAAGTGCCCTGCGCCTGCACCTCTACGGAACCAGGCGTCACCATGCGGCGCTCGCGACTGTCAAAACCGGTAGCAACCACCGTGATGCGAATTTCGTCCTTAAGGGACTCGTCGATGTTGGCGCCGAAAATCACGCGAGCGTCTTCATCAGCGGAACCCGTGATGATCTTCGCGGCCTCGGAGAGTTCATGTAGGGACAAGTCCTTTCCGCCGGTGACGGTAAAAAGAATACCCTTTGCCCCATCGATGGAAAGTTCAAGAAGCGGCGAGGCGATAGCCTGTTTAGCGGCATCGATGGCGCGATTTTCTCCGCTGGCGCGCCCGATCCCCATGAGCGCGGAACCGGAAGAAACCATGATCGCTTTTACGTCCGCGAAGTCCAGGTTCACGAGCCCAGGAACCGTGATGAGCTCGGCAATTCCCTTCACACCCTGACGCAACACGTCGTCCACCACGGCAAACGCCTCAAGCAATGAAGTCTTTTTATCGATGATCTGGAGCACGCGATCGTTAGGAATCGTAATAATCGCATCCACGTGCTGGATAAGTTTTTCAAACCCATCGTCCGCAATACGACGACGCTGCGCCCCTTCAAACGAAAAAGGTTTTGTCACCACAGCGATCGTGAGCGCTCCTAATTCCTTCGCGATTTTTGCCACTTCAGGAATCGCGCCGGTCCCCGTACCACCTCCAAGTCCACAGGTAAGGAATACCATGTCAGCCCCCTCAAGCTCGGCACGGATGTCAGCAATGTTTTCTTCCGCAGCCTTCGCCCCGATCTCGGGATTCATTCCGGCACCAAGCCCACGCGTGAGTGTTTTTCCAATGGCAATTTTCTTAGGAGCCGCGTTCATGCTCAGAGCCTGCACATCAGTATTCATGACAACAAAATCCACGCCCTTAATCTTATCGTTAATCATGCGGTTGATGGCAGCGCTTCCGCCTCCACCAATACCAACTACCTTAATGGACGCTGCTGTTTGGATATCAGGTTTCACCTCGGCCATAGGATCAGAGATTCAAGTAGTGAATGGTTGAACACGTTATGTGTTCAAAATACGCTACCTTGAGCGAAATCTTTGTCACTTTAGTCGTGGCATGAGGGGAAGTCAATAACAAAAGACCCTTCGGCCGAAGCCTCAGGGTGTTGATACATTTTGGCTAGGGTTTGAGAGATCGGAACACATTCTTAATCATGCTCCCTAACTTATCCACACCCTTCATTTTAGACATCATCCTCCCAAATCCACTTGGCTCCTGATTTCCACGGATATGCTGGCCCCACAGCAGGAGCCCGACTGCCGTCGTCATGCACGGATCCGCCGCGCGACTAATAACCGAACTGACGCCGATGGTGGTTCCGATGGAAGCGGGCAGGCGCAATGTCTCACGCGCGGATTCAAGCATCCCGGCGAGCTTTGAACCGCCGCCAGTGAGCACGACGCCGGACGGCAGCATGCCGGAACGATCCACCTTCTTCAGTTCACGATCGATGAGCTCAAAAATTTCCTGAATGCGCGCCTCGGTGATCTCAGCAACGAACCGGCGCGAGACTTCTTCCATCTCCGGAGCACCCAGCTCCGCAAGCGAAAACACTTCTTTTTTGGAAACCTCTTCCGTGCGGCAAGTGGCGTATCGCAGCTTCACCTGCTCGGCAATATCGATGGAGGTACGCAGGCCGATGGCGATATCCGAAGTGACGTGATCGCCGCCAACCGGCAACACGGCGGTATGCTTCACGTCCCCCTCCTCAAACACCGCAAGCGAAGTGGTGGAGGCACCGATGTTCACCACGCAAACACCAAGCTCACGCTGACGATCCGTTACGACGGCCTCCGACGTGCCGAGGATTGAATACACCAAGTCCTCAATGTCCAACCCCGTACGGTAAACGCATTTGGTAAGATTCTTAATTTGAGAAGATAACCCTTCGATGATCAGGGCATCCACCTCCAGACGAATACCATTCATGCCAACAGGATCCTTTATGCCCCGCTGACCATCGATAATAAAGCTTTTGGGGATGACGTGGATGATTTCGTAGTTGGTGGGAGTTGCAACGGTACGAGCGGCCTCAATCACGCGCTCTACATCCTCTTCTTTGATCTCTCCATCAGAGCGGGAGACACCGATGACGCCCCGGCTTTCCTGGGCAATGACGTGCGTGCCACTTATCCCCACCCATGCGGCGTTCACAGGGATTCCAGTGACGCGTTCTGCTTGTTCGAGGGCTTTGGAAATTGAGGAAACGGCGTCCTCAAGGTTGGTAACCGTGCCTTTTGAAATACCAGAAGACGACACCTCAATGGCGCCGATAATATGCATTTGCCGCTTGCCGTCCGCCGCAGGGACAGGTTTCCCTACCGCCACGCGGATGGCACGCGAACCAATATCTAGTCCCGCGTAGATTTCCTCAGCCATACGTACAGGCAGTTTACACCCCTTGAACACTAAAGAACAGGACGCTTATGCGTGGAATGAATATTATCATTCCGACGACGGCCGCACACAGGGCGGCGAGGAAAACCGTCCCGGCCATAATGTCTTTTACGTCCCGGACAATGGGATGGATGCGAGGCTTGAAGGCGTCCACCAGGCGCTCGAACACCGAATTTACGAGTTCAAGGGTCAATACCGCGACCGAGAGCAGGAGGATGAGGATAAACTCCAACTTCCCGACTTCCAGGATGAGCGCCATGGCAATAGCAAACATCGCCGCGATGGATTGAAGCCGGAAACTCTGTTCCGTCTTGAACACATGAACGACGCCGCGGATCGCATGCTTGAAACTGGTGAGGAGAGTGCGTATGTCGATCATAGGCGTGGATCAACACCGAGTGAGCGCAAGATTTTTTCCTGAAGCGGAAACATGTGTTTGGCGTCGATGGGTCGTTCGTGGTCGAGACCATTCAAGTGAAGGAGGCCGTGGACGAGAAGAAAGACGAGTTCATCCTGCACGCCGTGTTTCATCGCCTTTGCCTGACGAACCGCCTGGGGATACGAGATGAGAATTTCCCCATTCCCTTTCTCATCACCGAACGACAGAACGTCCGTCGTCTTGTCCTTGAGCCGCCAGACCTTATTGAGCCGACGCATCTCGCGATCACCGATAAAGGCGAGGGAGACTTCCCGCTTGATAGGCGATGGAGCCTCACGTTCAAACGCCTTGAGAACTTTTTTGATCCGGACGTCGCCCATCCGCGCCCCGCCCGCGAGCGTGCCGTAATTTACGTCGATGGTGACCACACTAGTTAAACATTACGCTGTTGACGATCAGATCAATCGTCGAGGTATATTCGATGGTGGTCTGTGTACCAAGTGACGTGGTGAATACCGCCAAATCGCCTTCTGGGATCCCGAGATAGAATGGGTCTCCGATGCGCGCTGGCCGGTAACCCTGCAAGCCGTTCTTGGTGGTAAACGCCACGGCATCTGGGGTTGGTCCTTCACCTGACTGCACGGTCCGGAACGTAATCGTTTCCCCGGTCGCGGTCGTGAGGATCATAGACCCGTCCTCCGCTTCTTGGACGATCCAAGTTACGGGATAAAGAAAAGAAATATCTCCCGAGACTTGCGGCCGTACGATTCCAGCTTCCAGCAGTGTCTTAGGAGCCACGGCCGCAGGATTGTAACGATTCACCACTTCCAATCCGTCCGAATATCCATCCTGATCCGTATCCGCAATTGAAAGTTCGCTTCGATAAATAGAATTCTCTTCTACATCTGTCAATCCATCCCCATCCGTATCAATGCCAGAAGTCGGACCCACGGGTTCTGGAATCGGTTCAGGGATAGGTGCCGGGATTGGTTCTGGAACGGGTTCAGGAATCGGTACTGGAGCAGGGGCAGGTGCAAGGGTCGCTGAATTCAAAAGGAAATATCCTCCGATCCCCAAGAGCGCAATAAACAGAAGCCCGATGATGACGATCAACTTGGCGTGACTCTTCTTTTTGACGACGGGCTTGGTGAGTCCGGCCGAAACAGGAGGCGGAGGTGGAGGTGGTGCAATAACCACGACGGCCGGCTTTACTGGCTCCGGAACCTTAGGCTGCACCAACTTCCCCGTCCCGCCGCGATACCCCTCAGGCATCACAAAGATGGCCGGCCCGGTTTTGGGTGGAGGAGCGACGGGGGTTGGAGGAGATGTGGGAGATTTCTCGAACATGAACGATTAGGAGGCGCCTGGAGTCTGCGTAAGTTTTCCAGGACCGGCAGGGTTGTATCCATTCTGAACTTCCGCACCATCCATGAACGTGTCACCGTCCGTATCTGGATTGAGCGGGTTGGTTTGGTAGACGTTCACCTCTTCCGCATCGAAGAGCCCGTCGGCGTCCGTATCTGCGGAAATAGGACTGGTCCCAAGCTGTGCCTCCTGCGAATCGGACAGGCCGTCGGAGTCCTGGTCAGGTTCGTCCGTCACAGTGGGTGGCGGAGGTTCAAACGCTGGCGCCGAAACCGGAGCAGGAGCGGAGGAAGGCACGGGAGATGGAATTGGTTCCGAAGTTTCCAAAACAGAATCCGTAATGTTCGGAATCCCGGGGGTCGAAGGTGTTCGCGCTGAAAGCAACATGTATGAAAGCGCCGCCGCACCCCCAACGACACCAAGAATCACCATAACGACAAGAATCCCCTTCCATGGGAATCCTCCTCCCCCACTCACTTCTGCAGAGGGCACATAAGCAGGAGCTTGTGCGACGGGAGCAGACATCATGGGCGCTGCAGGTTGCGGACGCGCCATGGGCGGAGTCGTCATCGATGGGACGCGCGGCGGAGACATGGGTGGCGAGGCCCCCGTATCGGCCGACTCAAAGATATCCTCAGGCTCTGCAGTTGGTTTTGCATTGTCGAACATAGGCGTAGTTAGTAGATAGTAGTTAGTAGATAGTAGAAAAAGTCCTGTCGACTACTTACTACTAACTACTTACTACTAACTTCTTTCGCTAATCATATCACAATTTGCCCGGGCCGTTTGGATTAAAGCCACCTGCGACTTCATCACCATCAGTAAACCCATCGCCATCTGTGTCGGGTTTCTGGTTTGAAGTGCCGTATCGAGCTTCATCAGCGCCGGACAGACCGTCGGCGTCAGGATCGGACTCGGCAGTAACGTCAATGCACGAATCCTTCCGTTCTCCGCTGAATTGCGCGCACGCAGAATAGTCTCCAGACGCGATCGCCGTTTCATAGCTCTGAAGTTCAGCACATTCCTCGACGCTCTTCCCGCGAGACGAACAGTTCTGCGCGGTAATGGGATCAATCGCCGCCAAACACTGGTCCTTCTGCGGAACGGAAGTGATCCGAGAACACACGGACGGATCCTTTGAACTCATGGCCTTTGAAAGCAGGATGCCGTCATGACACCTGACGCTCCATTCACTGTTCACGATCTCCGCACATACCGCTTCATCGTTCGATGAGCGCGCGACGGTCCATACGCAATTATCGGCTGCTTCCCCTGCCAGCTCCTTACAGGCAGCGGAACTCTTAAATTCTTCTGCGGCATCCGTAACCACCGTGTTCAGACAAGCCGAATCGCCTTCCTTACATGTCTCCTTCACCGCCTCAACCTGCTGTTGGGCCTGTTCAAGCGAGTTTCGCGCGGACTCAAGCCCGCGACTCCTAAGCCAGAACACAAGCCCGATCCCACCGATGAGAAGGAGCGCGCCGATGATCAAACCGATACGCAGGCGAGTAGTCATAGCTTACTGAATCGGACAATATTCAAGGGAGAAGTCTTCAAAGTCGAGGCTCCCGGTTCCGCTGAATGACACGGACAGCGGGATGCTCTGTTCCGTCGGACCACACACGAAGAAATCTGGTATCGGCAGAACCGTTCCGTCACCGATCAACACGGGGAATGAACTGACCACAGCCCCACCCGTCCCGGACTGGACGAACGACGGCGTGACGCCGAGAATGGAGTTACTGATGGACAGGAACATCTCCTCGATAGCCACGGCGGTAATCCCGCTATACGCATACTGGATGTTGTTCTGCGGGTTCACCGTACAACCGGTGACATCACTAAACGCTGGCGAAGAGTTCGCGGTCGGATTTGCATAATGCGAAGCAGGACAACCGTCGTCAGAAATGTGCCGCATAAAATTTATCAACGGAGCATCCGAAACGGGCGCAACGGTTGCGGTGTAGATTTCGATATTTTGCGCAGCGGCGGTTTTAATTCCTACTACATCTGATAGAACGATGAAGCCTCCACATCCAGTATTGTAGTTTGTCACACGAGCCAGTTCGACCGTTCCCACTTTTGCGAGATCAGATAAGTTCGTAGTACATCCAGCGATTGCAGCGGCATCGCTCGGCGCTCCATCAGACATGAACACAAGAATCTTTCGTTGAGCTGTAGACGTCTCGGGTTTGAATACGTCCAAACTCACCTGCAAGCCTGCTTCGGTTGGCGTTCCGCCGTTGTTATCGATCGCGCGATAGGTTTCAATCATGTCCTGCAAAGGCTGAATAGAAGAAGTAAACTCCTGGTCAATACTCGCATTGGCTCCATGTGCAGCTCGGTGTTCACTGCTCAGCTCGAAACTCCCCACAGCAATACGCATGGTCCCACCTTGCTGTTGATAGGTAGAAATGAGCGTCTCAATCATCGGCTTCACGGCATCGACGACCACGTCAATTCGGCGTAGCCCTCCACCCACACTACTCACCATGCTTCCGGAGGTATCGATCATGATCATGACATCCACGGTCGGAAGAACAACATTGGGGCGCGCAATATCAACCTGAAGAGAACGTCCTACCGCACATGCTGGGATAAACAACGTGGCATTATCCGGTACGTCCCCATTTGCGTTCTGGAAACTAAAGAGGGAAATGTCATCTTTTCGAAGCGAACCAGGAATCTCCGATTGTACTTTCAAACTTATTTGATCGAAATCAAATGGACAGCTGCCGTTACAATCTGCCGTACATTGCGGAGGCTTGCAGGTCCCACCCGTACAATCTGCAGCTGTTCCCATTCGACAAACCAGCCCTGAAGAAACACCTCCGTCACAGACACCAACCGTCGTACAAGTAGCTGGTGAACCACATGTAGTTGGAGACGAACCGGTCATGAAGACTCCAACAGAGGCTGCAGTAAGGGCGGATTGAGCCGCAGCGGCTGCCGCAATATTTGCTTGGGTTGGATTCGCCGAAGCTGCAGCAGCAGTGACTGCGGCTTGTGCAGATGCCGTAGCTGCGGCAATAAATGCAGCGGAATTAGGTGGGGTACAAGCCACCTTACCCCCTTCTCGTGTCGTTGCATTATAACAATAGGTCTTATTCACCTGCGCCCCGTCACACGATTCCTGCGGTAGATTTTTCACGTTGTCCCCGCAGAACGGGCCGGAGATGGTCCGGAACTTACAGTCCGCGGTACAGAAAACCGCCGTTCCATTGTAAGGAATTTCCCCAGACCCAGGCTGTCGACCATTATTCGCCCCGTCATCGCAGGACTCGGTTGAGTTAGCATCGCGGTTCACTTTTCCATCTCCGCAGACGTTCGTGAGACAGCTGTTCGTACAGGCATCTTCCTCTTTGGTATTTCCGTCGTCACACTGCTCCGTCCCTTCTTTCGCTCCGTTTCCGCAGCGTTGTGATCCGCCCTTGCAGGCGCCGAACCCATTGAACGTATTTGCTTTAATGAATGTGCATTGATCCGTCGATCCTCTTGCATTGCAGGTACGGGACCTGGTCGTCGAGAACGCCTGAACAGAACAGATGCCGGATATAATGCCTTGCTGGGCGTCGCAGCTTGATTCATCACAAACCGATATCGAAACGATACCGTCGCATTGTGTGTTCGTTGAACAAGAATTCCCTATTTCGTTTGTCCCTCCAGCGGTACAAATTTTAGAGGGAACGCACGCGTTGGTCGCTGCATTACCTCCACAACTTCCCCCTGGACAGTTCCCTGCAATGGAACACTTCTGGCCGTTATTGGCTCCACCGAGACAGAACGCTCCACCGTATTCTTCAAACCCTCCGCCAGGTACGGCCGGATCACAAGCTTCCGGACCATTCACAATTGCGTCCCCGCAGGAAGGACCAGGGGCCGTACAGTCAAAGTCGCAGCTGATCCCCGTCCCTGTCGTGTACTGGCCATTTACCTTGGAACAACTCCTCAAGAGAGCAAACGAATTCGGTTTCGTGCGGTTTGCGTCAGAGTTTCCGCAGTCACACTGTTCGCCTCCACCGAGGAATCCGTCGCCGCAGAAGAAGGCACTGGCGAAACTGCAATCAGGGCCGCAATGTCCTTGCGTGCCGTTTAAAATTCCGTCATCGCACGCTTCCCCAGGATCCACCGCCCCGTTTCCGCAGCTAAATGGAACGCAGGAAGCGAGGTTGGAATCTGACACCGTCTGGAATCGACACGCACCGTTGTTCAGATCCTTTATGCAGAAGAAATTCCGGATGCCTCCCCTTGTACACACGGGAGCGTTACAGCTCGCGGTATCCGTTTTCACTTCCCCGATCTCGCAAACCTCGAACGGACCCTTCACGCCATCTCCGCACGTCGCAGAACTTCCGAACGGATTGGAGCCGGTCGCCGGGCAGAAGAGCGGAGCGGAAACGAAGCCGGTTGAAGGGATGTTGACGGAAGACGGTCCGGCGCCGGTCTGTACACATACTGACGCGGTACCAGCCCCGCTTCCTGGATTTGAGAAAAGCGTAATAGTCCCTCCAGCTGGAGGTGGTGGACATGCAGGAGAACTTGCATTGGGAACACAGGGATCATTCGCCGCCCCATCGTTCACATCGAGAACGCCGTCGCCGTCAGTATCCGTCGTGTTTGGGATCGGAGGAGGTGCGACCTGTGCCACATTGTTTACGTTCACCGTACGCGTAACTGCCGCGGAGGTGTTCGCGGGCGAAGCAGAGTCACGTCCAATGGCAGAAAGGATTCTGTTGCCGTTTACGCATGCCGTACCCCCCAATGTATTCCAACTAAAGGTCGCTGCGCCCGCGGCGCCGACGGATTGCGGGTTCGCGCCTGAGACGCTTCCACACGGCACGGCCAACGCCACACTGACCGGCATCGAGGCGTCTGTTGCCGAAATGGAAACAGAAACAGTCCCATTCACGACAGCGCCGGAGCCTGGAGTGTTAAATGTAAGCACGGCCGGAGTCGAGTCCGTTGCCGCCGCCGTGATCGTCCAAGAAAAACTCGCCGGTGACGCATCCGTTTCTGCGCCAAGGGAGGCTTGAACCGAAAACGTATGAGAGCCCACACTCAAACCGGATCGAGTGAATTGAGAAGTGCATGGCGCGAACTGTTCCGCATCGATCTTACAGGCAAACGTGTCGCTTCCAGCCTTATTGCTATCGAACGTAACCCGAACGTTGCGTAACGTCGTGCTTGTGGGAGTCCCCGAAGTGTTAATGAAGACCCCATTGGTTGGCGGCTCGGTATTGGCGACCGCGCTTGAGATAATAGTGTTGAGAAGATCAGGAGGTACGGGAGCGGCGGCGGAGATCGTGTATTCCTCACCCTTTAGGCTTGCGTTGCCGGCACCCGGACCCCCGAGTGATATCGAATTAGCTGCGCTCGTAATGGAATCGTTATCTAAAAGGTCGAGCCTGAGCGTTCCTGGGCCAGGGGCCGCGACCGTTCCCGTATCCGCCGCAACCGTATATACCGCAAGACCGGATCCTTGCGTCAAAAGCCGAATATTACCTGATCCCGTAAGGCTTATGGGGGAGAGGTGAAAATCCGTCGCATCTACATTCAGGACGGGCTCGCTGAATCTCACGGACCAGGAAACCGTCGAGGCGCTGGTGGGTGACGGGTCGATCCGTGTGATGGAGAGGACGGTGGGAGGGGCAGGAGCTGGGGGAGGTGGTGGAGGTGGTGCGTTGAACTGCACGGAATTGTCCGTGCTCGTGGAGGCGAGGTTCAGGTTCCCTGCCGTATCGCTTGCCACGCCTGCAGCGATGGACGCGACGATGGTTCCCGTGCCGGTCGCGCCGGACACAGAAGCAGTATAGGTCGCTTGACCTCCGGTAATATTTATCGTCTTCGTTCCAGGAGCCGTACTCGCTGATGTAGTCACGTCAGTACCGATGAATCCAGTCACGGTTTCGGTAAACGTCGTCGTAAATCCAATCGGCTGTGTACCAGTCGGATCGGCCTGGGCGGCCGTTTTGTTGATCGTAACTGTGGGGCGAGTCGTGTCTACCGTTAACGAAATAATAGTTGAAGCCACCGACACGTTCCCAACGGCATCCGTCGAAGTTACCCGCACAGGGTGAACACCCGCCGCTAGTGAGACGGGGTCGATGCTCCAGGTGTTATTCGCGAGAGCGGTGGTTGTGCCCAGGACCGTACTCCCTTCCAGAAGTCTTACCGTGGAATTTGCTTCAGCGCGGCCGGAGAACGTCAAACCGGATGTTTTGTTGGTGATATTGTCCGTGGTGGATGAACCAGTATCGTCCGCAGCGTCAAAATCAATACTAGGCTGACTTGGAGCAACCGCGTCGATCACGATGTTTCTGACAGCACTGAGGGAGCCAGCGGTGCCAGGCGCCGGAAGCTGGAGATTGGCGAGCTCGTTCCCAGCGTTCCTTATTACACAAGGGGAAACACATACGAGCGAGCTCGAATTAACATAACTCAGGTCGGGGGAAGAATTTCCTGCTGTTATTGCGTAGTTAAACAGGAACGTTCGGGGTGAATTGAACCTGGTGAGATTTATGGTCGTCGTCGCCGGAGAACCGGTATTCAAAATCAGCTGTGGAGTGCCTGTCAGAGTCACGTCTTGGTCGAACGTGAGGCCAATAACCACAGTAGTACCAACCGTGAATGTACCGTCCGCCGCAGGGAATGGAACAAAGAAGCCTGTAACGCGCGGCGCGACCGCAAGTGCCGGTTGAAGATCGATAAGCCCGGTCCCGAACACGATGAACAGGACGAGGACAAGAACGCGGAACGGTTGGAATCGCGCGCGAGCAATCATACTTATGGGGAGACACCTGGGGTGCCTGGTGGATATTCTACCCGAAGCAGCGCATTGTCGCTCGGGTTGGCGTCAATCGGGAAGAACCACTTGGCGCCGTTGTGCTCGAGCGAGGAGGTGAACGTATAGGTTTCCCCGGCGACGCTCTGGTAGCCGTACACGTGGCTGCCGACGCTGCACTGGAACGTGCCTGCGGCGGAATCGAAACAGGTTTCCTTGTCCGCGGCGGCACCGGTACATCCGGCGAACTTGTTAAGCGGATCGATCGGCAATGCTTTTCCGAGATCCTTCGCGAGCGCATCCGTCCAGGACGGCCAGGCGCTGGTGGACATCGCGCGGATGAACGAACCTTCGGCGAGCGCCGGGACCTCTGGAAGACAGCGTTCGAATGCTCCGGAGGCGGCGACAGGACACTGGAAACTGGTCGTACAGAATTGTGACTTCGTAAGCTCGCAGTGACCGTGCGTGCGGCCATAGGCCACAAGCGCTTCCCTCACGCGAATCACATCCGAGAGACGGCGCGTATCGCGGCGCAATTTTGCCTTGTCCGCATCACAGGTGGCACCGGCCACCTTGGAACAATCGAGATCCGAGGTACAGCCGATTAATTGACCCGCGGGATCCTCGACACCGGCGGCGTTCACCTTTACGAACCCATTCCCCTTCACGCACACGTTCACGTTCGTGACGGCATCCGTATTCGCATTGAACCGGAAGTTGGCGAGCACCTGGTCGAACACTTTGCGCGACTCCGGGTTCGGGTTGTTGCTCATCGAAACCACGTAAATGTTCGGGAAGATGTCGCCGATCTGGTTCGCAGCAAGCGTGTAAAGCGTGTCGCCGTCGCGCACGGCCTCGTATCCGTCCACAGTCGCCGCGCTTGGATTGCCGGTGAACAATTGTTTCTGGTACCAGATTTCCGGTGGGAGATAATCAGGGTTCGCAATCACTTTCACCCCGACCGCGTCACCGGTAGATGGGAGCGTGAACAGCATTTCCTTAAGGATGTTCGATGTTGGAGACGTAAGCACGCGGACATCGGTCATGTCAGGCAAGTCTCCAGCCTCCCCGGGAGCGCCGGCGTCTCGGCAGAAGAAGAAGCTGAAGTTGGTCGGATTGACCGGATTTCCGCCGCCGACAGGCACGCCGTCCTCCACGAACGGAATGCCGTCGTCAAACTTCGGCCATGGGTTTTCACACACGAACGCGATAAGGGTGGTGGTCCCCTTCACGATGCGTCCAGTAGTGGTTGGCGTATTGAAAACGTCTGTCGTGATCGCAGCATTTACCGTAACGGTTTCCTCACCGTTTTTCCCGACGGACCTTGCGATCATTTCCTGCACGACAGGACCGGCAGGTGCGGGCACTGGCAAGGCGAGGCTAATCACGTTTTCAGGCGTCGTATCAATCGGCGTCGAAACCCAAGCGTGAGTCCACGAGTAAGATCCGACGATCGGCTGAATAGGCTCAAGCTGACCGTTCTGTTTGGAAAGGTCCGTGGCGTGCAGCGTGTGCGTTTCATTTTGCTTCGAGAAGAATCCAGGGCTCTTCTTGATGAGGTCGCTCGCGTCCGTGCGTCCGAGATCGGTCACCTCAACCGCATCGAGGCCGCAAACGGTTCCGCCGGTAGTGAACGATGAGGTGAAGTTGATCTGCGTGTCCGCCGGACCCTTTACGAGCCCAACCCCGGCTGTACTCAATACGCCGTCGCGAATCGCATCAGAAGCATTTCCATCACGTTCAACCACGATGCGATAGGTAGCGTTTGGAATCAGCGCTTGGCTAAGCTGCAGGAATACGTCAGATCCGCCCGCATTCGGCGCGGTGCGGAACGTGATTGGAACAATGCAGGATCCTGGGACGGGTGCCGCATTCGCTTCGCTCCCCACGAGCCAAGTAATGGCATCACGCACGCTTTGAACAAATCCAGCGAACCATCCGCCGTTGGCCGAGGCGACTCGGGTATGTGTCGATGGACAGTTGGCGCCCGCACCAACCAGTTCAAGGTAGGCGTGGTCGTTAAACGAAGCCTGATCCATCGGCTTGTCGAAATGCACCTTTACTTCCGTGTTGCGACACACGCTTGACTGACCATTTGTCGGAACGGTGGAAACAATTGTCGGGCGTACGGAACAGCAACCAGACAATCCACAACCGTTCACGTTCGTATTTCCACAGGCGTTATCGCTCTGGCAGGAACACTCCATGTTGAACGTGGCGGTATCCGACTGTCCGCCCACGCTCGCGGTGAGGCGCGTGACGGCGATCTTCGTGTCTGTTTCGATCTCTTGTTCGGCGGCCGGCAATGACTGCATGGCGCTGTAAGGACCCGCCGCGACCGCCGTTCCTGATGGCGATTCACAAGCCGGATCCTCCCCGATGCCCACGCGCGTATCCCCGCAGAATGAAGCGGTCGGATAGAACGCAGACGAACCTTCGCGCAGACAGATCGATGAACAACCATCTTCGTTCAAACGGTTCGCATCATCACAAGCTTCGCCTGCATCGATGTTTCCGTCACCGCAATCGTTATTCAAATTTCCCACAAGGAGACAGCGCGAGGAACACTTTGCTCCGCCGTCACACTGCTCGCCCGCGGACGCTTCGATCGTGCCGTTCCCGCAGCGGCCCGTCGCGTTTGAAACACTATTGCCAGTGAAGAGACATTCGGAAGAACAGCCGGTAGGCGAAAGGAGAGTATCGCACTCTTCCCCGCCGATGATTACATCGCCATCAAGGAAGCCGTTTCCGCATTGGTTGGCCACGATGGATCCCTCACGCAAACATACGGAAGAGCAACCGTCACCGTTTACTCGGCCTCCGTCGTCACATTCTTCGCCAGGATTCGAGAAACGGTCACCGCAGGTTGTCGCTTGGCTTCCTTCGTGCAGACAAACCGATGAGCAGCCGTCATTGTTCGTTTGGTTTCCGTCGTCGCATTCTTCGCCTGCGAGCAGATCGGTGGTGCTGTCTCCGCAGGCGGAAAGTCCGGTCAGGGTGTTTCCCGCAAGCACGCAAGAAGACGTACACGCGGCAGGAAGGGTGGCGATGGTCTGTACGCCACCGGAAATGCCTGGCGAGTTCAACATCGCGGCCGCCCGAACTGGATCCGGAACATTGTCGGCCACGTCCGCGCTCGTCCACGGCTGCCAGACAATCCCCGTCCCCTTAATCTTCTGCCCTTCCGCGGAACATTCGTCCGGCGCACTGAACGGCGAAGCCACGAACTCCGCGCGCTCGCCAATCACCTGTACGGTGGCGGATTCCGGCTTCACCTCAACGCGAACGATGCGGCAAAGCGCTTCGTTGATGGTCGTGGCGGAATCGTCGCTCTTTGTCCGGAAAATCCACGAGTAGTCCTCATTGGTCGGTCCGTCTTCCCCGCGCTTTTTGAAGTTCCCTCCGGAGCGCGAGAGCTTGATACTATTCGCCGATTCAATGTTCCCGGAAAGGATCACGCGGTGATAGGTGTTCGGGGCAAGGTCGGTTTGTGTGGTGATAGAAAGCAGGTTTTTCCCAGAAAAGCCGTTGTATGTTGGTGCAAGAATCGAAACCGGCGTAAGACCATCGAGACAAAGGGCATTGATACAGGAGAAGACACGAACCGTCCCCGTCGAAATGGTCGCGGGATTCATGGCGACGTTGAACTCCGCTTCAAGAAGCGCGTTGATGCAGGCGGTATCGCAGGCAGGAATAAAGGAGATGACCTTCGGTTCCAGGAACGTAATAGTAAGGTCCGCTTCCCCGAATGGATCGCCTGGTGCATCGGTCGCAGTGGCGCGGATTTTGAGCGGAGCGCCGATGGGGGTTTCCTTCAAGGCCGTCGCTTCGGCACGGCAAGCATCACCGTCTGGATTTGGCGGAATGCTAGCAACGGGGGAAACAAGCGTGGCGATTGGGTTACCAACAGGAGTCCACACCCAACCCTGACTTACCTTACAAGGAAGCTGGATGCAGCTGTCCTGCGCATCACGAGGAGCGCTGAGGAACGAGGTCTTTCCGTTCACATTCAGAATAAGCGAGGCACGCGGCGAAACAGAAACGGAACCCATAGTACAGGCTGTCCCCGCGGCGGCGGTGACGAATTCCCAGCTGTAATCCGATTCCATGGGAACAAATGCTGGTGCCGCCGAACGAATGACTCCTGCTGCGGAACCGCCCTTGAGCGTCACGCGATAGCGCGTGCTCGGCTCAAACGGCGCTGCATGCGTAAACTTGAAACTCGAATCGGTAGGAACAATTACCCCGACCGGTCCTTGCGTGCGTTTTCCGTCTCCGCACGGATCCGATCCAGAGGCTGCGCACTTCTCGACTTGAATGTTTGCCGCGGTGAGCGTCGTGATGTCCATGATCGGCGCCGCAATGTCTGCGCCGACGGAGAAGGTCGCAACAACATCCGCTTCCAGACAGACATGCGAAGGTGTGCTGAATCCTTCCCACGGGGACTGCGAAAGCAGCTCATCGTTACACTGAACGATCACCCGCGGGACCTTTGGAATCGGGCCGGTGGAGGTGCGCCACATGTAATACGCTTCCTCGATGGATGGGGCACAAGAAGTGGCACACGTTCCATTGCCACAGCATTCGGATCCAACTGGGCAGACGTTGTTGGCCTGACGACAATCAGAAACCTGGAACGGCAGCGTGTTTGACGAAACCCCCGCTGCCCCTGCGGTCTGTACGCTCATCGGACCCGTTTGTGCGCCAACAGGAACCGGGAAATTCGTGATGGCATCCGCAGACCAGCTTGATTCCGCCGGGGCCGCGACCGGAGCCGCTACGCCGAAGAACGTCGCGGTTCCCTTCTGGGTTCCGAGCTTGGCGCCGGAAATAGTGAGAGGAGTTCCGATTGGACCGGAAACTGGATCGATCTTACAGATGCTTGGCCCTGGAACGCCTGCAGTGATCGTAAAGTCGATTTCATTTGATCCCGTACCGTCCGGCGTGCGCACGACGCGCATCTTATGAACGCCTGGCTGCACCGCTCCGCCCGCACCCTGATAGGCGGCCGGAACAATCACGGTCACGAGATCATCGCGCCAGAGTCCGTCGCCGCAAGCCGCAGGAAAATCAATGCTTGCGAGAGCAACCTTGGAATCGTCCGCCGCACTTACAAGCCGCACAGTACCGCGCGTGGTGCCGAATCCGTTCCCAGCGAGCGTAATGGTTTGCCCGATCGGTCCCGTTGCTGGTGAAACCGTCGAGAGGAGCGGTGCGCTTGTAGTGCTCGAGGAAACCACGTTGAGCTTCACGATGTTCGAACCCTGGCGGTTGAACGCACAAACGCCGCCGGCCGGACCGCAATCGGCGTCGCGTTCACAGGCAAGCGTCGTCGTAATCGTACACCGGTTATCCCCAACAAACGCTTGGACGGAATGGGCGCGTGCGTTCACGTTAGGGATAATTGCGGACACCAAAGTGTCACCCCAGGAGAGATATGCACTCGCCTGAACGTCCGAGAAAAACAGCATCGAGCTACCGCGATCCGATCCAAGTTTCGAAGCAGAAATTCGAACCGTGTCGCCTGGAGCGCCGAGACCCGGAAGCACCACAGATGGTGCACATAATCCTGGACGCTCAACGCCATTCACGTCGAATGGCTGGAACGTAGCTCCGCGATCGTCGTTTGAACTGTCGATTTGGCCCGCCGCATTCGTAATGCGGATCGGTCCGTCTTTTGCGCCAGCGGGAACCTGCACGATGATCTGGGTAGGTGCCCACTGAACCACCGTGTCGCATGAAACGACCTGAGCGTTTGTTGCATCGCCCGCCGCGGCTCCAAGAAA
Source organism: Candidatus Uhrbacteria bacterium RIFOXYB12_FULL_58_10 (assembly GCA_943354165.1). Classification (GTDB taxonomy): domain Bacteria; phylum Patescibacteriota; class Patescibacteriia; order UBA9934; family GWF2-40-263; genus CALRBH01. Next base: position 63,811 of record CALRBH010000001.1, on the reverse strand, counting down.
TGCCACCGGACCTGGCGTCGTTCCGAACCCGACGCCGTTGATAGAGACAAAGTTCCCAGGTGCGCCATCGTTAAGCGAAATGGAATCGATGCGGACAACGGCGACGCATCGGCCATTCTCACAGGCGCCGGTCGCGGAACAATCCGCGTTCGTGGTACACGACTGCCCTTCGCAGGCTCCGCAGGAGAACGCGCCTGTGCCACCACAATCAACATCCGTTTCACCGAGTGAAGTATCAAGCTGACCGTTGAAACAGGAATCCGCACGGAGGAAAACGGAGACCGACGAAGCATTTGCGGTATGTCCGGCGCAATCGTTCACGGAAGCTGCGACCGCAACGGAACGTCCTGCCTCGAACCCAGCCGTATCCCACTGGGACGCATCTGTCGCGAACAAGAACTCGCCAGGAAGTGTCCCCGGCGTGCGATCCGATGAATCAAAGATGTTATCCCCAGCCGCCGTGAAGGAGACGATCGCCGGCGCGACATCATCAATCGCCGCCGCCTGCAAAGAAACGATATCCCCGAGTCGGAAGGATGATCCGCTCTCCGGAGCCTTCATCGAAACCGAAGGTGCACGCGTGTCCACGGCGCTTCCGGTGGTGTAATTCACGGAACAGCCTGGATCCGCGGTACAGGTGAGCGGCCGTTTACTTGCGCTCTTCAGGACGGCAGGATTGAGGGTGATTTGAATGGTGGAGTTTGCAGGAAGACAGCGTTCAGTCGGAGCTGCCGCGCAAACCTCCGTTGGCGTGAACGTCACCGTGCGTCCGGACGTAGTAAACGCTCCTGGCACAGCCACGGCACCGTTGGTCACCACAATCCCTCCCACAAGCGTGGCAGGGTCCACCTGCTGTGTGAATACGAGTTGCGGTCGAATGTTCTGGATGATCCCTTCGCACGCCGCGGCATTACTGCCCTCAAGCGCAAAAATCTTCGCGCGCGTTCCCCCGCCCGGCGGAGTAAAGCCGCCGCCCCCATCGGATCCAATAATGCTTCCCGTTCCCGTGGCGTCCGAAAGCCTGGAAAGAATAAACGTGACGATCGAGAACGAGGAAAGAACGATCACTAAACCGATCACGGCATTCTTCAATGTATTTTTTGCTTTTGTGATGCGGGTCTCATCCCCTGCGGCCGTCATGTACAGGAAACCTCCGTACAAAATGAAGATTACTACGATGATGCCGAGGAAACTAATGGCGGTGCGGATCAACCGAGCAATGATCGAGGTGAGGTCGCCAGTTGTGGTAAATCCCGCCTGCTCCCCGAACGTAGCCAGGTCCTGCGCATGCACCGCTCCAACCTGAACCATCCCGATCCCTGCGAGCGCAAGGAGGAGTGAGATAAGGAGAGTTGATGTGAGGAATCGGCGCATAACGTTTTATGGCGTAGGGGGAAGCGAACGATTCGTGCCGATGGTTGTACAGGCGTCTCTCTGCGCGACGCCGTTGCAGCAGAACGGCCGTGCAAGCGTTGCGACGCAAGAACCCGTTTCTGCAGGCCCGCTCGCCGGATACATGCAGAACTGGTTGCTGCCCTTAATGTCCTTGGTGAGCATCGGATAGTAGGAATACGGCCCGCCTTCGACATCAAGAGGCAGGAAGGCTCCATGGAGGATTTGAACTCGCGAGCATCCATCCGCCTCACATCTGGCCGGAGGAGTTCCGGTAACGGCATCTACGCGCGGCACGAAGAACATTTCATGGTCAGGGTCCGGCCACATCTGGGCGCTCGAACCGTTCACGCTCGTGGCCATAAGCGGCATGGAGAATGTGGCCGTCACGGGACGATCCGTTGCAATCTCCCCTTCATTCAAGTTTGGATCCACGGCGATGATCGTCGGCTGGCGGGCGTCCACCTTGTCTCCAGTCGTGAATTGCAGATCCCCATAGGAATCCGCACCAGGACCCTCGGCAATTCCGTCTTCGTCCCCGTCGAGACTGTTCCCTGCCGCATCCACGATGCCGTCATAGGAAACGCCGATCAGCACGGCCTGTGGAGGATCTGTAGAAAGCGTAGCGGCCCGTGCGACGACATTGATCGGACTGCTCACTGGCAGGCAGAACACGTCACTGCCGCACTGGTCCTTGGCGCATAGCACGTCTGGAACGAATACGAGCGTGCGATAGCCATTGCCGATGGAGAACGTTCCTGTCACGCGCGTTCCAGTAGCAACAGGGCCGTTAAATACGGAAATGTTGGTAAAATTTTTCGTAGGAGGATTCTGCGTTCCCGTTGAGGCCACCGGGTCCATCGGTTCGTTAAACGTGATCTGGACAAGTGAATTCGGGAAATGCTCGGCCCCGGAAGTAGGCGTTGTGGAAACCACTTGCGGCGGCGTGAGGTCCACGACCGTGGAGACTTGGAAGGTCCAGGAATACCCGCTTGAAAATACACCCGTAAACGCATCGCGTCCGTTGGCGAGCTTGATGTTGCCGGTAAGCGAAACGGTGTAGTTCGTATCCCGTGTCGCCGAACCGAGCAGCTCGGTAGGATCAAACACGAATGTCTTGCGATCTTCACTCACAGACACGGCCACCAAATTCCCAGGAAGCGGCAGGCTGTTTGGAGGTTCAGACGCGACAATGGCGACCGCGTCCGGATCAAGAGCGTTGCTCTGCGGTGTTGCGCCTTCAACAAACCCAGCAATCACCGTAGATGGATCCACAGGTTCCTTGAACGTCACGAAAATCTTGGCGTTGCGCGGAATATCCACGGCGTTGCGCGGCGGATAGTGGTCCTGCACCACCCCAGCCCCAAGGGAACCGGAGTTTGGTTCGATGAAGGCGCCCGCATCTCTTCCGGAAATGCCTCCCAGCCCTGTTGCACGCAACAAGGCGTTCAAGACGAACTGGGTAATCGCGAAGGAGGAAAAAATAATCAGGAGCCCGATGACGGCGTTCTTGATGATGGACTTGGCGCGTTCAATCTTCTTCGGATCCCCCGCGCTCGTCATCCAGAGGAAGCCTGAGTACAGGAGAAGTACCACCGTGATGATCCCGAGCGTGCCAAGCACCACCCGGATAATACGTGCGATGATAATAGGAAGACTCTCCTGGCCCAACCGCGTGGTGGAACCGAACTGCTCAAACGCCGTCTGGGCAAACGCCGAGTCCGGATGCAGGAGGAACGCAAAAAGCCCGATCGTGAAAACAACCGTAGCCATGGCCAGCTTAGCTGGCCTGTTGCGCGCGACAACGCGCAGGAATGTGGTGGGGTTGCGTCGCATGAGCATGGAAAGCGACGTAAGGACAAAGCGTCCTCCGTTGTGGATATATTCTACACTATTCTGAACGCAGTTAGTAGATAGTAGTAAGTAGTTAGTAGTTTTTGTTCTACTAACTACTAACTACTTACTACTATCTACTTTTAAAGCTGATCGATAGCCACGGTAGCGGCGGAGAAAAGCGCGGCAATGACCATGCTGCCGATGAATCCCGTAGTCATCTTTTCCATCCCGTGATGGTGCCCATCGTCCCGCCCGCCCGCCACCATCACCTCAAATCCGCCCATAAGAATCATGTTCACGCAGACGATGCCGAGCATGAGAAGAAACGCGCGGAAAATCTTGATGCCAAGCGGAATGAGCGGAGAGATGCCCGTATTCGTCGCTGCCAGTGCCGCGGTCGGCGCAAGAATCAGAAGCAACACGAATACGACGAGGATCGATTCGACCATCGCCTTCACGCGGGCGCCGTCAGCCTGTCCTGCCGCGGCCTTCATCCCGATCCCCATCGCCTTCCCCATATCCGCTTTTGCAGAAATACCTGCCGCAGATAATGCGCCCGAAACGGCCGCGCGCAATGCGTCATCAGACATCTGTGCCGGCAAGTATGCTTCGAGCACGGCGACTTCCGCCTTCACGGAAGCGACGTCGTCCGCGCGATTCGCGGCTTCATACGAGGCTTGCGAATCCTTGAGCTGTTTCACCTGTGCCTTCACCACCACAAGTGCCACCTCATCCGTGAGCGGCGCGCCGGATTCGATCTCTTTGTTGGTGAGAGCGGATTTCAGCAATCGGAGTGTGGAAAGCTTTGCAGCTTCCTTCGCTTTCATCGCGAGGACAACGTCGGCTTTGACTTGTTCTTGCAGATTCATAGGTTGGGGATGTTTGGGACGTTCGTAAGGTTGGGGAGGTTAATGGGAAAAGTATACGCGAAAAAGCAAAATCCGGAAGGACCAAACCTTCCGGACTTCCCAAACCTCCCAAACCTTCGCTTATGATTTCTTTGGACCGCGGCGGGCGCCACGCTCTTCCTCTACGAGCTGACCGGTCTTGATGCGGTACTCGCGTTCATCCCGGATATCGAGACGGCGCAGGGCGCCTTCGCGTACGCGGTTCTTGCTTGGAAGCGGTTCAAAAAACCGAATCTTCCGAGCTTGGATGAGCCGGCCACTCTGCTGCACGCGCCGGGAAAACCGGCGGAACAGAGCTTCGAAACTTTCACTTTTGCGGCGTTTTACGTCTACCACAGGGATTTCAACTCAATGAATATTATCCGTTACTTGCGAGAGATTACCGAAACGCGTCCTGGGCGTCAAGGTCTGGATCGATTTCCGGTACCTCGGCTTCTGCGGGGGCTCCGGCAGAGGCAGGAGTGACCAGTATGTCGCTCGCATGCGCCAACTTGCGCTTTACGAGGGCAACCACCTTGGCGCCGTCCACGATTTCCTGGGCGCCGGAGTCCATGTCCCGGACGATAATGGTGCCATCGAGCACCTCCTTTTGCCCAAGAATAAGGGTAAACGGAACCGCGAGCTTGTTGGCAACTTCGAGCTGCGCCTTGAGGGCGTTTTTCCCGAAGGCTTCCGCCACCGGAATGTCCGCCTTGCGAAACTCCTCAAACAATTTGAGACCGACGCGCCGCGCCGCATCTCCGAGCTGGGCAAAGAAGACCTGTGGGCGGCGGCGTGGAGGTGGGTGGATTCCCTTCTCTCCAAGCGCTTTGACCACGCGTTCAATCCCCACGGCGAATCCGCAAGCAGGCGTTGGGCGACCGCCAATCATCTCCAGGAGACCGTCATAACGTCCGCCGCCGCCGAGGGCGGACTGCGCGCGCTCCGGCTCGTCTCCCGCGAGGAAAATTTCAAACACGGTGTGCGTGTAGTAGTCGAGCCCACGCACCAAGTGTGGGTTCAGGACGTACGGCACGTGCATCTCGTCCAAGAACTCGATCACTTTCATGAAGTGATTTTTGGCATCTTCATCCAGCCAGTCCACGATCTGTGGCGCTCCAACAAGAAGCTCCACAACAACCGGGTCCTTGCTATCAAGGATGCGCAATGGATTCTTCTGAAGGCGACGCTTGTCGTCCTCAGACAGCTTGCTGCGATGTGGGCGGAAATAGTTTACGAGCTCCGTAAGGTAAGCCTGGCGGGATTCAACTGTCCCAATGGAATTGATCTGTACGCTCACGTCCAGCCCAAGATCCTTGAAGATCTGGGTAGCAATCACGATGAGCTGCGCATCCACAATCGCTTCCGGAACGCCGATCACTTCAAATCCAAACTGGTTGAACTGGCGGAATCGGCCGGCCTGTGGACGATCATGACGGAACATCGGCCCCTCATACCAAACCTTTACCGGCTGTGGCAGGTTCAGCATGCCGTGATTTACGTAGGCGCGGGCAACCTGGGCCGTAGCCTCAGGACGTAGGGATACCTTGTCTCCGCCCGGATCCTCAAAGGAATACATTTCTTTTTCCACGACGTCCGTATTCTTCCCGAGTGGGCGCAAAAACACCTCGGAACGCTCAAGGATGGGAAGATCGATGCGGTCAAAACTGTACGCCTCGGCCATGGTACGCACGGTATCGCGCACCAACTGCCAGCGAGGCTGCTCTTCCGCAAGAATATCGCGGAATCCACGCAAAAGTTCTGGAGGGGCCTTTCCCTTCTTTATAGGCGGATCCCCTGGCTTTGGTTCAGCCGGTGGCTTTGGTGGTTGTGGACGCTTCTTAGGGAACATATCGTGGGATCGTAAGTTAGTAGATAGTAGTTAGTAGTTAGTAGTTAGTAGTTTCAGCGTAGAAAATAGTTTTTGACTACTTTCTACTAACTACTTTTTACTTACTACAGCCCATACTTCGGCGTTTCAAACAGTTTTACGCGGGAAAGCGGCAATCCTCGAAGCCAGACACGGCCGATGATCAAGGAACGTTTTACCGGACCAAAGGACCGGGAATCCATGCTTTCTCCACGATTGTCCCCAAAGAGGAAATACTCTCCAGCGGCAAGAGTGGTCTTTTTCTTTCCTTCTGTCAGCGCTCCTTCTAAATACGATTCCTCGAGAATGATTCCATTTGGATGCTCTGTCGTATAGATGAGGACCTTCCCATCGTTCACTTCCACAGTTTCACCAGGGAGACCGATGACACGTTTGATGAAAAACTGACTCGGATCACGAGGATAGCGGAACACGACGATTTCCCCGCGTTCCGGATCCTGCAGACGGTAGGAGAGTTCGTCGATAATGAGGTATTCATTATCGTAGAAATTCGGCTCCATGCTTGCGCCCTTCACGTAAAACGGCTGGATCAGGAAATATCGGACCGGAATAATGATCGCCGCGGAAATAATGACGATCTGGATGACCTCAATGAGGAAGACGGCAACGGCACCCAAAACAGGCCCGAGCTTCCGATGCCAAAAGGTATCCACTCCACCGTGATGCGGATGTTCTAACATGAAAATGATAATGGCTCCGCCAGCCGAAGCTTCAGCGAAGGCTGGTGGACGTTGGAGGACTCGAACCTCCGACCTCACCGATGTGAACGGTGCGCTCTAACCAGCTGAGCTAAACGTCCGCAGGGGCGGAATGCTGCGTGAGATTAGCACGGGAAACAGGGAAAAGCAAGCGGTGAATTATGGGGAAGCTAGCGCGTTGGAACGACCTTAAACGGGGCTCCGTACCCGCAGGCGTTCCCAAACCAGAAATAAAAGATTTCTTCGTGGGTTGCGGCAATGCTGATAAAATTCCTTGCTCTACGGTTGGTGAAATACGAATGGATATGGAGAGACAGAGAATGAAAGTATAGCAGATTCTCCTCTTGAATACATGTGTTATTCGCGCTATACTGCTTCTATTCTGTTTGCCTATGAATGAAGAGGAGCTCCCCGCGCCAAAACCGCGCAAATTGAGTGTAAAAAAAGTCCTCCTTACCGTGGGAATTTTTCTGGCAGCCCTCGGTATTGCCCTGTCCTGGAACATCCATTCCAACACGGAAGCCGCTGGGGCATTCCCTTCCTTCTCTCCGCTCGCGCTCATCCGGTCTTTTGTGGGGGCAGGAGAAAAACGTTTAAACGGAGAAGCGGAAGATCGGATCAACATTCTTCTGTTGGGCGTAGGCGGAGCCGGACACGATGGTCCACAGCTCTCTGATACCATGCTGTTTGCAAGCGTAAAACCTTCCACAAAAGAGGTGGGGATGATTTCCATTCCCCGTGACCTGTCCGTCCCCATCCCAGGCTACGGCTGGCGCAAAATAAACCACGCAAACGCGTTCGGAGAAAATACGGAACCGGGAACTGGCCCAGGCCTCGCAAGCGAAGTGGTCGGAAGCGTCCTCGATGAGTCTGTTCAGTACTATGTCCGCGTAGACTTCAGTGGATTCGCCAAGCTGATCGATGACATCGGCGGTGTGGAAGTGTTTGTGGATAAAGCGTTTGTGGATAGTGAGTATCCGATTCTCGGAAAGGAAAGTGCCAACTGCGGCGGAACGCCCGCTCCGGTTGTTGAAGCTGTTCCTGAAACCACCACCGCAGAAACGGTTCCCGTCATACCTCCCGCACCTGTCGATTACTCCTGCCGCTTTGAACGACTCTCGTTTAAGGAGGGATGGACGCACATGGACGGAGACACCGCTCTCAAGTTCGTTCGCTCGCGCCACGGAAGCAACGGCGAGGCGTCGGATTTTGCACGCTCGCGCCGCCAGCAGAAAATCATTCTCGCCATGCGCGAAAAATTACTCTCCGTCTCCACCGTTCTCAACCCGGCAAAGATTGCCCGCATCCTCGACACGGTGCGCGACAACATCGCCACCAACTTCGAGATCTGGGAACTCGCCCGTCTCGCAACGCTCTTAAAAGATTTCGATGCGTCCAAGATCGCGAACCATGTTCTCGATGCGTCTCCGGAATCCCCGCTCTACGCCACCTCCATGAACGGCGCCTACGTCCTGTTGCCAAAGAACGATGACTGGGGATCGCTCCAGCGCCTGGCTGATGCCATTTTCGAAACGTCTCCTTCCCTTACGGCGACCGCTCCCATCAAGCCAAAGTTCGTAAAAGTGGAAATTCAAAACGGAACCACAGTGAGCGGGCTCGGATTCCGCACATCACAAATCATCGACAAGCAGGGATTCCAGGTTGTGAAGGTCGGGAACGCAAAGTCCCGCGGATTTGAACACACCGTCATCTACGACCTCACAGATGGAAAGCGCCCAGCGGATTTGAAGGCCCTCAAGGAACTTCTTGAAGCGGACGTCACTCTTTCCGCGACCGGATGGATCGCGAGCGGAGACGTCATCCCAAAATCCATGGCCCTGACACCCGAGGATTTTGAGCATCTGGCCACCGGAGAGAACATTGACTTTTTGGTGATTTTGGGGGATAACGCAGAGAACCTGGTACGAAAATAAAAGCGTACATTGAGCTGTGTTGATATGAATTCCAATAAAGTCCCGGTTATTGCCCTCATTGGTCGAACCAACGTCGGCAAATCCACCCTTTTTAACCGCCTTACGGAAAGCCGCAGGGCGCTTGTTTCCCCGGTCGCCGGCACCACCCGCGACCGCGCCGAGGGTGAGTGTCTTTGGCGTGGACGGGCCATCAAGATCGTAGACACGGGCGGACTCGACGTCGAGCTCGTAAGCGATATTGAACACAACGTTGTCGCCCAGTCTGAAATTGCCATGAAGACGGCGGACCTGATCATTTTTGTGACCGATGTCCGCTCCGGACCTCTCCCGCAGGATCTTGAGATCGCCGCACGACTTCGTGACGGGGGCGTTCCTGTCATCGTTGTCGCAAACAAAGCCGAGCGCATCGCGGACTCGCTCAGCATCAACACCAAGGAATGGCGCCTGGCCGGCCTCCCAACTCCATACGCGGTCTCTGCCCTTCGCGGCATGGGTGTCGGCGACATGTTGGATCATGTCTGGGAAACGCTCGCGAAACTCGGAAAGCCTCCCGCAGAACTTTCACGTATTGAAGCGACACGCATCGCCGTCATCGGACGTCCGAACGTCGGCAAGTCTTCCCTTCTCAACGCCATTCTCGGCGAGAAGCGATTCATCACTTCTCCGATTGCTCACACGACTCGTGAACCAAACGATGCTCGTCTTGAAATCGATGGTCGCCAATACGTCCTCATCGACACCGCCGGCATCCGCAAGATGTACAAGGTACGCGAAGAAGGCGGACTCGAAGCGCTCGGCGTTGAACGTTCGCAGAACGTCGTCCACCGCGCAGACGTCGTATTGTTCGTCGTCGATGCCACCGCGCCGATCGCCTCCCAGGAACGCACGCTTGCCGGACTCGTTCAGGAAAGTAGCGCGGGCGTCATCATCGTCGTCAACAAGTGGGATCTCATTCCAAACAAGACGCCAGAGACCATAAACGCGTTTGAACGCATGCTCGTGAATTCCATTCCATACATGTCCTGGGCCCCCGTGATCTTCGTCTCTGCCCTCACGAGCCAGCGCATCGAAAAGATTTTCGAACTTGTGGACCTTGTGCAGTCGCACCGGTACGCGCAGGCCACGGACGCGGAACTCGACACCTTCCTCCGCAGCGCCGTGAAGAAGCATCTCCCAAGCCGCCACAAGGGCCCCGCCTATCCAACCGCCCTCGGCTTCACCCAGACCGGCGTGGCTCCTCCTTCCTATCACCTTACGATTAAGGCAAAGACGGAAGACGTGCTTCACCCAAGCTATCTCCGCTTCCTCGAAAACCGCCTCCGCGAACAGATCGACATTTCCGGAACGCCTATTCGCATCAAGGTAAAAACCGCGCGCTCCGTCGCAAACGTTAAAACGTAAGAGAGTAGTTAGTAGTAAGTAGTTAGTAAATTTTTACTACGACTACTTACTACTAACTACTTACTACTAACTCTATGCGCCTCATCATTGGCCTCGGCAATCCTGGACAAGAGTATGCTCGCACGAGGCATAACGTCGGATTCCTTGTGCTCGATGAGCTCGCGAACCGGACACGGGCCAAGTTCCGCCCTTCAGAGAATCTCAAGGGCGATGTGGCAGAAATCACCCTGAATAGTGCGCGCGCAATTCTCCTCAAGCCGAACACGTTCATGAACCTTTCCGGCGAAGCCGTGAAGCTCGCCATGAAAAAGTATTCCATCGAACCGCAGGATCTTCTCGTCGTCTTCGATGACGCGGATCTCCCGCTCGGCGAAATGCGCCAGACAGGAAACGGAAGCGGCGGCCACAACGGGATGAAATCGATTCTCCAGATCTTCCCCGAAGGAACTCTCGTCCCCCGCCTGCGCGTCGGTATCGGCCGCCCACACGAGGTCCAAATCCAACTCGACACCTGGGTGCTCGGCAAGTGGTCCACAGAGGAAGAAGCAAAGCTTCCTTCCCTGATCAAAGCCGCCGCAGATCGCATCTCCATCAACAACCCCTTACCGCCCTTACAGCCCTAACCGCCCTTACAACCCTTACAGCCCTTCCAACCCCATGCCATCCGATCTCCCCTACTGGCTCGCCCTGCTGCGGTTCCCCAAGTTCGGCGCCGTGCGGATGGGCAAATTAATGAAACGCTTCCCCACGATGAAGGAAGCGTTTTTGGCATCTGTGGATGAACTCGTGAGTGCCGGGATCGATAGCACCCTCGCACACGCATTCATCGAAGCCCGCGGAAAGATCGATCCGATGAAAGAATTGGAAACACTGGAGCGACACGGCGTGAAAGCGATCACACGACGCGACGCAGACTATCCCAAAGCCCTCGCGACGATTTACGATCCGCCCGCCATCTTCTTCGTGGTCGGCACGCTCCCGAATGCCGATCGTCCGCATCTCGCCGTCGTCGGCACGCGTGAACCAAGCGCGTACTCGCGCGAGGCGATTGAACGCATCCTCGTCCCTGCATTGCCGTCAGGAATCGTCGTGGTGAGCGGCATGGCACTAGGAGTCGACACACTCGCCCATCGCGCCGCTGTGGAAAATCGAACGCCGACGATCGCGGTACTCGGATCAGGACTCGATAAGCCAAACTGGTATCCGTCGAGCAATCGACGCTTGGCCGAAGAGATCATCGCGGGCGGCGGCGCGCTCGTCTCCGAGTTCCCCATCGGCACTCCCCCGTTCAAGTCCAACTTTCCGATGCGCAACCGCGTCATCGCCGGACTTTCACGAGCTGTCCTCATCGTCGAAGCGAAAGCGCAGTCTGGCTCGCTCATCACGGCCAAGTCCGCCGTGGAATCCGGCCGCGACGTGTACGCGATTCCCGGTCCCGTAACATCCGAACTGTCTGAAGGGCCACACATCCTTATAAAGATGGGCGCAGCGCTCATTGGAAGCTCAGACGACCTCTGCCAGGCCCTCGGCACCGTCCCCGTCCCAAAGCCAGAACGCGCCGCGCCTACCCAGCCGATGCAGGCAAAACTCTGGGAACTTCTCACCGCGCCGACGCACATGGATGAGCTGATTCGATCGACGGGTTTTTCAACGGCGGAGGTCGGAAGCAGTCTAACGCTCATGGAAATGAACGGCGTCATACGCCACCTCGGCAGCAACGTGTACGCACGAGGATAGATCAGGAACGCAGCCAATGCTCATTAATGATCTGTGTCTGTAAACAAAATCCATTCCCATGGCTCAGCAGGCCTAAATAAGACTTGAGTGTTTCTTGCGTGGGATGATTTTTAACCCGACTAAACATCCGTTGTTTCGTTTTTGTTCGGAGAACTCTCTGGTGCGGAAATTGAATCCATCCGAGAAAGTCCGCCCCGGAAGCAAGAGTCTGTAGGACGATTTTATGAGGATGTATCACCAGCGCCAGTCGATCTAAAAGAAACTGGCTCATCAGGGGAAGCAGCTGAACCAACGCGTCGCGATCATGAGACAGCAGGAGAAAATCATCGGCGTACCTTACGAACCACTTCACCTTCAACCGATGCTTTACGAATACATCGAACTCATGGAGGTAGATGTTTGCGAAGAGCTGGCTTGTGAGATTGCCGAGCGGGATTCCCTTCCCTGGAGCCGATTCAAAACTCGAGATGATCGACTGAAGAAGTCCAGTTATACGCGTATCATCGATACGATCTTTCAGGATGGCGAGAAGTGTCGCGTGGTCTACGCTTGCGAAATACTTTCGAATGTCGCATTTGAGAACCCAACAAGTCCTTGTCTGATTAAGACTCTCTTTCTGCCCCATGTTCCGAAAACGGTTAATCGCGCGATGTAAACCCTTTCCCGACTGGCAGGAGAACGAGTCTGCGATAAACACGCGTGCATAGAACGGGTATAATTGGCGATGGATGGCATGATGCAGCAAACGATCACGGACCAGAGCCTTATGAATATCACGTGGCTTGGGATCATTGATCCGGAAATGTTTGTACGGCCCGTGCAGATAAACACCCATCAAAAGATCTTCGTGAAGCTTGAAAATCTCATCGGAAAGATTGTGAGCGAAATCCTGTACATCTTTTTTGCCTCTTTTATCACGAATAAATTCCTCCCAGGCCAGGCATAGATTTTCCATCGAAATAATCTCCTCAAACTTATGAGTCAACTTGCTACGAACCGCCCTATAAGCGACCCCCCCCCAACGGAATTCTGAACTTTCCATCGTCTCCGAACTCAAACAGGCTTATTTGTTGTGGCATAATTTCTTGATCCATCTCCCAAGACTCACGCGGTATACGATTGGAGCCAAGGTCGACAATATCTTCACGGATATTTTGGAACTTGCGCTTACTGCGCAGTATACCAAGCGAGAGGACAAGCGAATCTTTCTGGAAACACTTAGCCGAAAGTTAGACCAGCTCAAATTTTTTACAACACTCCTCTGGGAAGCGAAGGGATTAGACACTGGAAAATACGCACAGGTAACAGATAAGCTCGGGACGATCGGACGTATGCTCGGCAGATGGTTGCAGAGCCTAAACGAAAGACACCTCAGTGTTTGAGATGTCTTTCTCGTTTCCTTCCCCATCATCAAGGCGAAGGCGCCGATGTGGTCGTTGCGATCGTCGTTCCAGTTGTCGTCGTCGCAGTTGAGGCCAGCATCATCGAAGTCGCCGAGGTTGAGGCGATTGCCGTCCGCGTTGCAGGATGCGCCAGACACCATCCGAATCACCACCCGTCGTATACACTCCGGGTTGAATTTTATGCTGCGCAATATACGCACGAGTGTCTGACACGGGGTGGGGAATGGAAATCCCAATATCGTGGAATACGCTAACGCAAGAAAATCTCCGGCGTTATTCTGATTGCACGATACCCTGTACTGCCGGCTCGGATCCGTAGACACGAGCAACAACGACGCAGCCAACGGCAAGTATAACATGTTGAAATTAGATGACCCCCGGACAATAAATTGTCCGGGGGTCAAGAGGCCGAGTGACCGAGGGTTCAAGGGTCCAAAGACCATTTGACGAGGGCCAAGGATCCTAGGATCCGAGTTCCACCCCCAAGGCGAAGGCGCCGAGGCGGGCGCGCCGACCGTCGCCCCAGCGGTCGTCGCCGCAGTCGAGGCCAGCACCACCGAAGTCGCCGAGGCGGAGGCGATCGCCGTCCGCGCTGCAGGTGTCGGTGCGCACCCAGTCGTTGCCGAGTGGGATGTGCTCACCTTTCGTTGCCTTGTAATGGGCAAGGATAAGACCGGCCACGAGAGCGACCTTGCCGAAGCTACTCATGTGATGAGCGGGCAACTCCAGCTTGGTGCGCGTATCAGCGAGCAGCGCAGTCTGCTCGTCTTTGGTTTTGTTCTTGCTGTCCTTCAGGATGCAGGGCACCCAGAAGACCAGGCAGTCGACGGTCGGCTCGTCCGGGAAGTTCCAGTTTTGCAAGTACTGGAAACCTTGGATGCAAGGGCCGGCCTTGGCGGCGTGCGACTTCAGGGTGAAGCCGGCACGGACGCGGTAACATACTACGGTCGTCGTGGGCACGCCGTGCTCACTGGCGAGCTTGCGGTACTTGGCCACGGTCGCCTTGTGCGACTCGGGGACGTCGGCGTCGAGGACTTGGGTGAAGTAGTCTTGCTGTGCTTGAGGCACAGCACTCAGAGGCTGAAATGCCTTCTGAGCCACATACACCATTTCCTTCAGCGTCTCGCGCCCCTCGGGCTTCACGAGGCGATAGAGTGCCTCGAACGGGACGTTTTGTTCCCGGACGACGGCCATGAGGTTGGTGACGAATCCTTCAAAGAATCCGGCGCCGCGCTCGATCTCGGACAAGTTTTTCTTGGCCATGTTCTTCTCCTGCTTGGTTCACCCGTCATCCTGACAAAATGTCAGAACCCCAGGCTCACCGTTTCGAACAATCATGAACGATTATTCGTGGGCGAATATTAGCACAATTTTGACGTTTTGTCAATGATCCTCGACACAAATTATGCTGTATTGAGGCTCATAAAATCCCCTTGCCGATTTGTCTTCAAGGTGAAACATCGCTATCATCCAATCAATAACCTTTCTATGACCATCCGCACCGTCGGCCTCACGCAATTTAAGCAGCACATGACCTCACTTTCCCGCGAGGCCTATAAAAAGAACCAACGGCTTGTCGTAGTTGAGAACGACCAGCCCGTGTTTGAAGTCCGTCATATCGCAAAGAAGGTCAGTGCTCTCGCTCGCACTGTTGCGGCCGTTAAGGAGGGTGCTGCCGATGCGAAAGCTGGTCGTACTATTTCTCTTGCACAAGCACGCAAGCGATACAGCACGAAGTAACTATGCGATTCGTAATAGAATTAGCGAGACGTGCTCAGAAAGACCTCGATAGCCTAGACGCATCTATCGCAGAACGAATCGTCGAAACATTGACTGATTACGAAAAACACGAGAATCCAATGTCATCTGCCAAACCACTTACAGGACCGCTCCGCGGCTTTTTTCGTTTCCGCATCGGCTCATATCGTGCTATTTTTAAACGGCAAACCGACGGCAAAATTTCCATTCTTTCCATCCTGCACATCGGACACAGAAAGGACGTCTACGAATAATCATTTCTTGACGCACACCTCAAACCGAGGCATCATCGCCAGCACTGTATCCATTTTCGTGGTTTCGTAGCCGTTCGTAGGTTCGTAACGACCTCCCCACATGTCTCGACTTCTTATCGTAGAGTCCCCCACCAAGGCGAAGACCATCGCCAAGTTTCTCGGCTCGGGGTACCGGGTTCTTTCGTCGTACGGTCATGTGCGTGATCTGCCCGCGAAAAACATCAGCGTGGACACCGCACACGATTTCAAACCCACGTACGAAATTCCTGATCGCGCCAAGGAGCATGTCGCGGAACTTAAGGCAGCGGCCAAGGGCGTAGACGAAATCTACCTGGCGACCGACGAAGACCGCGAAGGAGAAGCGATCGCCTGGCACATCGCTGCCATCTTGAAGCTGCCCGTTGAGGACGCCAAGCGCATCACGTTTCATGAAATTACGAAGTCGGCCATCGAGCACGCCATGTCCGCGCCGCGCAAGCTCGACATGCGCCTCGTGCACGCCCAACAGGCCCGCCGCATCCTCGATCGCCTCGTCGGATATGAACTCTCTCCGCTCATCGGCAAGAAAATCCGCTGGGGGCTTTCGGCCGGACGCGTGCAGTCCGTAACCGTTCGTTTGATCGTAGAACGTGAGCGCGAGCGCACCGCTTTTAACATCGAAGAGTATTGGACGGTCGACGGAGAATTTTCGAAGAACAATGAGTCCTTCCCCGGCAAGCTCGTCGAGCTCGATGGAAAGAAGGTGGATAAGATGGAGATAAAGGATGAAGCGAGTGCTAAGGCCATCGTCGATCGTCTGGCCTCTTCCCCATTCGCCGTCACGCGTGTCGAGACAAAGGAAGCGAAGAAGGCGCCATCACCTCCGTTCACTACGTCGAGTTTGCAAATCGAAGCCAACTCGCGTCTTGGAATGAGCGGTAAGCAGACCATGACGCTCGCACAGAAGCTGTATGAAACAGGACGCATCACCTACATGCGTACTGATTCGACGAACCTCGCCCAGAAGTTCCTCGACGAAGCGCAAGTATTTCTTAAAGCTCAGTTCGGTGCGGAATACGCCACCGGCGCCAATACGTACGTGACGAAGAAGAAAGGCGCGCAGGAGGCTCACGAAGCTATTCGTCCAACAGAGATCACCCTGACCCCAGAGACCCTTCCAGAAAAGATGGACGCGGGCGAGAAGAAACTCTACGACCTCATTTGGCGCCGCGCGGTGGCGAGCCAGATGCCTTCTGCTGTCCTTCGACGCACCGCCGTGGACCTCGAGGGCGGCAAGGCGATGTTCCGTGCCAATGGCAACGCCATTGCGTTTGAGGGGTTCATGAAGGTATACAAGAGTGCTACGGAACGCATGTTGCCTCTCCTTAAGGAGGGCGACGCAGTAGATACGGTGTCCGTTGTTCCAACCCAACACTTCACAGAACCACCGCCACGCTATAGCGATGCGACGATCGTGAAGGTCATGGAAGAGCACGGCATTGGCCGTCCTTCCACATACGCGCCGACGATTTCGACGGTCATCGACCGCGGCTACGTCGATCGCGACGACAACAAGAAACTGTTCCCGACGGACGTCGCTTACACCGTCATCGACATGTTGGCCGAGCATTTCCCGAACATCGTGGACTACGAGTTCACCTCGGGCATGGAGCAGAAACTCGATGACGTGGCGGACGGCAAGGAGGAATGGGTGCCAATGCTCAAGGAATTTTATGGCCCGTTCCACGCGGCGATTGTGGAGAAAGGCAAATCCATAAACCGCGCGGACGTCGTCCACGACCGCCAGCTTGGCGTCGATCCCGAGACGGGTTTGCCCGTGTATGTGTTGAGTGGCCGCTACGGCGCCTACGTCCAGCTCGGCGAGTGGAGTGAGGAGGACAAGAAGGCAAAGATCAACAAGCCACGCAGCGCTTCCCTCCCGCGTGAAGCATCATCCGAACATCTCACGCTCGAGGAGGCCCTGCGGCTCCTCGAACTTCCACGCGTCATCGGCAAGACCGAAGCTGGTGAAGAGATCGTGGCAAACGTCGGGCGGTTCGGTCCATACCTCAAGGTCGGACCCGCCTACACATCCCTCCCCCCTGCCCTCGATCCACGCACCGTCACGCTCGAAGAAGCTCGACGCACGATTTCCGAAGGCACTGAGCGCAAACGCCGCATGCAAGAACCGATGGCGAAGCTCGGCATCGATCCTGTCACCAAGAATGAAATCCTCGTAAAGGACGGTCGCTATGGCCCGTACGTCAGCGACGGCATCACCAACGCGACGATCTCGAAAAAGATCGATCCAATGTCCGTTACCCCAGAGATGGCCGCAGAAATGCTCGTCAAAAAGCGCGCCGCCCCAAAGCGCCCCAAGTTCAAACGCGCGGGCGCGTTTGAATAACCGTCCTCCCAAACTTCCCGAACTTCCCAAACCTCCCAAACCGCGCTACGCTTGAAGGCACGCCCATGGCGTGCCTTCATGCCTGAAATCGTCCATACATTCGAAGACGTAGAAGCGCTTGTGCGCGAAAACTACGAATCGCCGGACCTTGTTTCCCTCCGGCATGCTTTTGATCTTGCAAACAACGCCCATGAAGGAGAGGTGCGCGCCACCGGTCACCCGTTCATCACCCATCCGCTCGCCACCGCCCACCGCCTGGCCCAGATGCGCATGCCGCTCAACGTGGTCATCGCAGGGCTGCTGCATGATGTGGTGGAAGACTGCGGCATCGAGATCGAACAGATCCAGAAGGAGTTTGGCGCGGACGTTGCCGGGCTCGTGGACGCCGTCACGAAGCTGAAGAAGATCAAGTACACCGGCGAAGAGCGCTACGCCGAGAACCTCCGCAAGATGTTCCTCGCCATGGCCTCCGACGTGCGTGTGGTCTTCATCAAGTTCGCCGACCGCCTCCACAATCTCCAAACGCTCTATGCACAGCCTGCCCACAAGCAGGAACGCGTCGCGCGCGAAGTCATGGAAATCTACGCCCCCATCGCCGGCCGCCTCGGCATGGGAGAGATTAAGGGTGAACTGGAAGACATGGCATTTTCCTATCTCGATCCAAAGTCCTATGAACGCATCAAGCGCATCATGGAAGCCAAGCTCCGTGAAAAAGGCGCCTCCATTTCCCATGTGATCAGCGCTACGGAGAATCTACTCTCCGGATCCAAGCTGAAAGATTTCGAAGTGAACGGCCGCGTGAAGCGCTACTTTTCTCTGTACCGAAAACTCCAGCGCTATAACGATGACCTGACGAAAATTTACGACGTCATCGCCGTGCGCATCATCGTAGCCGATGTTGAGGAATGCTATGCCACCCTCGGGATCCTCCACCAGAAGTGGCGCCCGCTCGCGGGCCGCATCAAGGATTACATTGCCCAGCCGAAACCAAACGGCTACCAATCCCTGCACACCTCCGTGTTTACGGACGATGGGGACATCGTGGAATTCCAAATCCGCACCCGTGAAATGCACGAACTCTCCGAGTTCGGTGTGGCCGCCCATTGGCGGTACAAGGAAACGGGGATGCGCCCTGTGGAAAACCTGCACTGGATGGAAGAGCTTGCAACCATTCAAAAAACGCTTGCCGATAAAAAAGATTTTCTTTCTGAGCTCGAATCTCTGAAGATCGACGTCTTCAAGGACCGGATCTTTGTCTTCACACCAAAGGGTGACGTGATAGATCTTCCGGACGGCGCCACTTCCATCGACTTCGCCTATGCCATCCACACCCACATCGGCAACACCTGCACCGGCGCCAAAGTGAATGATCGCGTCATAAACTTAGACACCAATCTCAACTCCGGCGACATCATAGAAATTCTTACGGACAAAAACCGCAAAGGCCCGAACCCGGACTGGCTCAAGTTCGCAAAGACCCGTCATGCGCGAGAAAAGATCAAAGACGCCACGCGCCACACCATGAAGAGCTGGCTCGCAAGCGTGATTCGGCCGGGCAAGAAGGTAGAGAAACCGAAGGAAGCCTAAAAGCAAAACCGCCCTGAGTTTTTATCGAAGGGCGGTTTTGCATTATGTCATCAGCGTGTCAAGCAACGAAAGCAGTTCTTCCTTGGAGTAAAACTCAATCGTAATCTTTCCCTTCCCGGCCTGTTCCTGAATGGAAACTTTCGTGTTGAGGATTTCGCGCAGGCGCTTCTCGTGCGCGGCGATGTTTGGATCCTTCATTCCTGCCGTCGCGATACGCTTGCGGCCGCCCATGTTCGAAACTTTCGATTCGACTTCGCGCACCGTGACGCCGCCTTGGAGGATGCGTTCGAAAAGTGCGCGCTGCTTCGCTTCGTCAGGTTCGGAAAGAAGCGTTCGTGCGTGACTCTTTGTAATGCGATTGTCGCGGATCGCAATCAGGATGTCTTCCGGAAGATCGAGCAAACGGACAATGTTCGCCACGTTCGATCGGCTCTTTCCCACTTTCTTCGCAACCTCCTCCTGCGTAAGGTTGAATTCTTCGATGAGCGCCTTATAGCCGAGCGCTTCTTCAACCGCGTTCAAATCCTGGCGCTGGGTGTTCTCGATGATGGCCCACTCGAGCTTCTGCTGCTCCGTGGCGTCAC
Source organism: Candidatus Uhrbacteria bacterium RIFOXYB12_FULL_58_10 (assembly GCA_943354165.1). Classification (GTDB taxonomy): domain Bacteria; phylum Patescibacteriota; class Patescibacteriia; order UBA9934; family GWF2-40-263; genus CALRBH01. The sequence goes on along the minus strand of CALRBH010000001.1, from coordinate 44,063 downwards.
GAACGACGGCGGGAACTTCCTTGAGCCCAAGGGCCTTGGCCGCGCGCAGACGACGTTCACCGGCGACGAGTTCGTACCCGTCGGCCGTACGCGTCACGATGAGTGGCGAAAGAATACCATGCTCCTTTACGGACGCGATGAGATCCTCAAGCTCAGCCGGAGAAAAATGCGCACGTGGCTGTCGTGGATTGGCCCGGATCTTATCGGGTGAAATTTCCAAGATCTCCCGCCGGGCGGAAGGGATGATCTGTTCGGTGATGCTTTGCTTTTGCGGGATGAGCGACCCGAGGCCGCGACCCAAAACTGATTTTTGCATATGGGGCTAAAACGACAAACGATAAATCCTAAACGACAAAGAAAGACAGGAAACGACAAATCCGTAAATTTTTCCCCCGTTTGGAGTTTTTAATTTTTCTTTGTCGTTTGTCGTTTGTTTTTTGTCGTTTATCATACCAATCCCTCTTCCCGCATGATGAACTCGCGTGCCAACCGTTCGTACGACTTCGCGGCCTTCGACGACGGGTCGTAGCCGAGAATCGTTTTGCCGAACGACGGTGCTTCTGCAAGCCGGACGCTTCGAGGAATCACGGAGCGGAAAATCTTGTCTGGGAAATATCGATAGAGCTCTTCGAGAACTTCCTGAGAAAGTTTGGTGCGCGAGTCGTACATGGTGATGACCGCGCCCATGATCTCAAGCTCCGGCTTGATGTTCTCCCGGATGAGGTTGATGGTATTGAGCAACTGACCCACACCCTCGAGAGCAAAATATTCCGCCTGCACAGGAATGAGCACGGAATCCGATGCGACGAACCCGTTGATGGTGATGAGCCCGAGCGAAGGAGGAAGATCGATGAGGATGTAGTCGTAATCGTTCTTCACTTCCTTAAGCGCCTCGCGCAAAAAATGTTCGCGAGAATCTGCCGTCACGAGTTCCACCGCTGCGCCGGCAAGTGCCTGCGTGGATGGGAGAATGCGAAGACCGGCGTGGGTAGTCGGCAAAATGAAATCGCGCGCCTTTGCGCCGCCGATGAGCACCTCATAGGAACCGCCGGAGAGACTCCGGTGATCGATGCCGAGGGCGGATGTGGCATTGGCCTGCGGGTCCAAGTCCACGATCAAGACAAACTTCCCCGCGTCCGCAAGATATGCGGCGAGGTTCACGGTCGTGGTGGTCTTCCCAACCCCGCCCTTTTGGTTCGCTACTGTTACCACGATGCCCATAGTGAGTACGCGGATAGTATAATCGAGGTGGGGGGAAAACGGAAGCGGGAAAACGTGGCTCATTTTCAACAAAAATATCCCCTGATTTCTCAGAGGATATTTTGGTAGCGGGGGCGGGATTTGAACCCACGACCTCCAGGTTATGCTTACCTACTTCGGCTTTCGCCGCTCCCTTGCGGGATTCGTAGTCTGGACTTTCTCTTCACCCTGCACCGCCCACCGAAGCTCCGAGGAGCGTAGGAGGGGCGCGAGGGTGTCTGCCGTTAAGTCTCTACACCTTCCCTTCGACCGCCTTGCGGCGTCTCAGGGCTTGGCTCGGGATTACCACCGTTAGGCTTCCCCGAATTTGACAGAGGTTGCCGCATGAGTTTCCCCATGCGCGGCCCATCGCTCGATCAATTCCCAAGCGTTTCTGTATTCCGCAGATCGCGGTTTACGTTGGCGCTTATCATGTTCCACCATGTGGATCACGCTTCCGAAACTGGAGAATGTATTCTGTGGGAACACATAAAAGTTTTCTCCTTCTGGGACGTACGCGAGCGCGAAGTCAAAGTCGCTTGCTTGATATGGCTGGCGCTTCATGACCAGACGATTCGTCTTTGTCCGACGATTATCGATCACGTAGTTGCTAGACTTCTTATCAAGCCATGCGTGCTTCACTTGCACTCGGACGAACACACCCCGTATCTCGAAGACCATGTCATACGGATGACGGTCCCCACACGGGCGAAGAACACCCCAACCTCTTCGGAGGGCCTGCAAAACAGATGCCTGTTCAGCAATATCTCCCTTGAGTTTGGTATCCATGTTCGGAAAGAAATGATCGGAGCACTCGAGCCTGGCGAGCTGCCTGGCTGCTCTACCCCGCGATACTGAGGCTAATCGCTTAGCCCTCCTCCGGCATCCTCTCTGCGAGGATTCGAGAAGAGGATAAACGATTCTGGTAGCTGGGGCGAGATTCGAACTCGCGACCTCAGGCTTATGAGTCCCGTGCTCTAACCAACTGAGCTACCCAGCCATGAACCCCCGGAATCCTAGCCCAATATGTCTAAATTGGCAAGGGCGGTTATCGGAAGGAAACCTCGCTATTTTAGATACTTTCGACAAGAAACTTCTTTGCTTCAGGCAAGGTCATCGTCGAATTTCCCTTAAGCGCCATAGACAACACCTTTACGGCTTCCTCAATGCGATACAGGCGAGAACGTTCAAGGAATCCTCCATCGACATGCCCACCGTAATGTTTGAGGCCATTGACGTGTCCCAAAACCGATAGACGGGAACCCAACAACTCTCAAGATCGTCGATCACGGTGTTCTGGTTGTCGTCGATGCCGTTGCAAGTCTCAGCAGGCAGGGCGGCGCAGGTCGTCCCGGCCGGCGTGCAATCGCGTACCTGAACAGTGAAGTGGGCCTCGCCCCAGTCTTCGAAGAAGCCGTCGCCGGACTGATCCATCTCGGCAGAGTACGGCCTGAAATACGCGGCAATCTCTTCGCCTGGAACAGCATCGGCCGGAACGAGCACCGGTACGTTGAACGTCGCGAAGGCGCCGGGCTCGACATTAGAATCGAGCGGCGGGCCGACGCGCTGCGGGTTGATCCAGGGTGAACCCGGGAACAGGGGGGAGTCGACCTCGTCGCTGCCGCTTGGGTTCACTGACCGCAGCTCGACGTATGCAGGGCCAGAAACGCCGTCGTCTGTGTCGATCCACGGAAGCGTCCCTGTGTTCTCGTATTCGAGCGTGAAGAACGTGGTCTCGCCAGGGCACATCCGGGAGACGCCGTTGGGTGTCTGTGATGGGAGCGCGGAGGTGTAGAAGCAGTCGGCAGCGCAGGACGAATAGCTCTCGCTGTCAGCGTCGCAACTCTCATCACCACAGACCGGCCCAAAAGGGGGGTTGTCGCAGAACCGTAGATTGAGGCCGGGGTCGAGACAATCCTGCCTGATCCCAGGAGGGGGCTGGACGCACGTCGATCTGTCACCATCCTGCTCCGTTACACCTGTTACATGAATATGGACGGATGGTGATGGGGTCTCATTACCGAACCACATGTGACCGTGCTCGAAATCTTGACATGTATGCCCGTTCGGACACAGCAGATTCCCATGATCCAGAGGGTCACTGCGTTCGCCACCTTGTCCGCGTCGATACTCCTCGCTAAGCGGAGCTCCTAAATAATGCGCCCCACCCATACCTCCACCGCTTGGAGCGACCAGACACTTGTATGCGGCCCAGAATCCACTGCGAAGGAGTGACGCGGACGCGCTATCACCCGAGCCTCCATAGGCGAGCGCTGTTCTCCCGTCACTCCCATCAAAATGCCATTCCGCAGAAGGTTGATAGAAATCCTGCAAGGATACTCCGAATACGTCGTGGACGTTCGGTCCTCCGCCCGCCTCCGCTGGGCAGCCAAGTCGTCCGCCCCAACGCTCGAATGCGTCAGCAAAAACCTCAGCGTCGCTCGATCCTTCACCGGCTGAAATGGCGCACCCGCAGTCTTCGCCGAACTCTGAACAAATGCCGTGAGCCAACGCTAGGGCAACACGCTTTTGCCCATCTTCACTTCGCAAAAACGCAGACTCACTTGTTGACGTATGCACCGTTGTGCAATCGTGGAACATTGTTTCAGCGAGCACCGCCGGCATGGTTGTAAATGCCAAGACATCCGCGATGTTAACCCCATTTATGACTCTTCGGTCAGGAAATCCTTCCTGATTTCCATAACCATCCAATAGCGCTGTCTTGATGGTCAGAGCAAATTCTTCGCTCGTTGGCGTGACCCCAAAGAGGGTTTCAATGCCGTGTGATCGTCCTGCGTTTGAGTGGATCGAGACGAAATAATCTGCTGACCACTCTCTCGCACGCTTCGGAGCATCAGGACGCGAATAGTGCAGCTTAACGCTGTGTCCCGCCGAAATAAGGTGGGTCTGCACTCGTGCTGCGATCAATCGAGCGTATTCCGCTTCAGTCCCTCCGCCCGTAACCAGGTTCCATGTCTGGTCACTTGGGTTCAAGAAGATTTTCTTATAGGGTGATGTCTGTGCGTAAGATGCAGTCGTCGCGGTCAGGAGAACTGCGGCAACCATCGCATGATTCAATCGTCGAGCTTGCTGCATCAGGGCTACCTCTCGCCAAGAGTTGAGAGCAAGACCTGACCAGTCGAGCCGTCGATTGAAACGACGTGTTTGCCATCGTTGGCGACGATCGGATTGAGTTCGACTTGGTCCGCGGTCGTGGTCAAGGAAACTCGGTGAGTTCCGTCGACCGAGGCAAACCACAGGTCGCTCGCCACGATATTATGCTGGTTTTCTATGTCCTGGCCCATCTCGGCAATTACGAAGAGAACACCCTGGGAATTGTGAAGCCATGTAGGCTGCTGCCCGAGACCGAGATCGCGGCGTTCAGCGCCGTCTTTGTTGATGACCCAGATGTGGGCCCCATCTACTCTGTCTTCCTGAAAGAGGATCCAGTCTCCATTCGGAGAAAACTGCGAGCCCCAATATTGCTCTCCGACGGCAACAACAACCTCCCGATCGCTCTCGTTTGGAAAACGCGCAAGTATCGAGCCATTCCGCTCGAGAAAAAGTCCGGTCGATTGTGTGGTCACTGGGAAGGCATGGATCGCTTCCGGTAGCGCGATTCGAATGGTGCTTAGACCCCGCGCATTTGTAAACAACACCGAGGTTCCATCGTCCGAAAACCGGGGATCAATAAGAGAAGGTGGTGATGGCTCGCTTGAAGCTGGCTGCGGCAATACGATTGTTTCAATGATCGAGGGCACTTTACTGCTCGCCGCTGGAACAGACCGCGGCGGCTCGGGTTTGACCGGGCACCCCGCACCGAGCAGCGCGATGCACGCGGCGGCTACGCCAATGGCCATTCTTGGTGTTGTGTCGTTTAGGGTCGGCATAGGTTGTTGCCCCGGGGAAAATCCGTCGGGCGAGGTTAGCGCGGCCGGTTCGTCGCGTGGCCGCGGGACATGTGGGTGGCATGAAACCGAACGTGCCGCGACTGTTTAGCATCACCATACAATAAAAGCGACGCTCCGTCGAGCCCCGCAAGCCACGTCGATGGAGATCCGGACGGCGCAGTTGCATCTATGTGGCGAACTTGGGCAGGCTCCCTGCCGGCGGCACTCCGCCGCCGGAGACAGCGCATGCGCATCGACGAGGCAGCACGCCTCTTTGTGACCCACGTCGACGAGGAACGGCGTTTCTCGCCGGCCACGGTCGTCAGCTATCGCGCCGAACTTCGCCTGCTCGGCGTGTTTACCGCGGCCCGCCAGATCGTCGACGCCGAAGCCGTCACGCGTGAGCTGCTCGTCGAATACCTGGGCAACGGGAACTCAACGCTCGCGCCCACCACGCGGAACCGGAAGCTCACGGTCCTACGCAGCTTCTTCGGCTTCCTCATCGCCAAGAAGCACCTCCCGTCGAACCCTGCCCACGACGTCGCCTTCAGCCGTGCTCCGCGTCGCGACGAACCGAGCCTCACCGCCGGCGACGTCGGGGAGATCACGACGGTGCCCAGGTTCCACTGGCTCCGGCCGCCTCCCTGCAAGTTCGACTTCCTCGACTTCCCCGAAGCCGACCGGCTCGTCGCGGCGGCGAAGGATGTCTGGATGACGATGATCGTCGTCGCGCTCAAGACCGGCCTTCGTCAAGGCGAGCTGCTCGGGCTCAAGTGGGACGACGTCGATCTGGTTGCGGGGAGGCTCATGGTCCGCCGGAGCATCTGGCGGGGACACGAGGGAACCCCCAAGAGCGGGAAGAGCCGAGAGGTTCCTCTCGCCCAGTCCGTCGTCGAGGCGCTCAAGAAGCACCGGCACCTGCGAGGGGACCGGGTCTTCTGCCGCGAGGACGGCAAGCCGCTCACCGACGGGGACTGCAAGCACCCGCTGTGGAGCACCTGCAAACGGGCAGGGCTCCGGCGCATCGGGTGGCACGTTCTGCGGCACACGTTCGCGAGCCACCTCGTGATGCGTGGCGTGCCGATCCGTGCGGTGCAGGAACTCATGGGCCACTCGACCGTCGAGATGACCATGCGCTACGCCCACCTCTCGCCGGACGCGCGACGGGAGGCGGTGGTCCTGCTCGACGAGCCGAGCCCGTTTGGAAAATCGGCGGAGCGGCACCCTGGCGGCACCAAGGGCGAGAAAAGCGAAACGGGAGCCGTAAGCTCCCGTTTCTAGGTCACATTTCTGGTGGAGGCGGCGGGAATCGAACCTGTTGCGAGTTGTGCACAAAACCCTGAACGGGGAGCGACTTTGGCCCGCACAGCCTCGACGATGTTCACGATCTCGTGGTCCGCTCCATCCCGTCCTGTTCCGTTGGAAACCGCCGAACGCCGCGGGCTTGCGGCACCCTGGCGGCACCCAAATTTCGCAGGTCACCAGCGGGACGAAAACACAAAGCCGCGCACGCCTTCGTTGGACCAGCCCGACGGTGCAGTCTCAGCCGGGTTGTTCGGGAAGAGATGGATCCCTGGTGGGTTCTTCGAGAAGCGGCGCAGGTTCCGCACACTGGAGGTGTTTGCACCCGACGGCTTGAAGAATGTGCCTGTTGGAGCAGTACTTGTGCTGCTCCAGATGTAGCCAAGCGTCCCGCGGCGGGTGTATCCAGCTTGTGTCAGCGCAGCGATATCGCCGGACTCGTCTCCACGCGTAAGGATATGGTCCTGGTTCTTATCGAAAGCAATCAACTCGACGGTCCCGGGTATGCCAGAATTCCTGTACACATAGAAGGCCGGCCCGGAGAACTCAAGTGCGTATCCGCTGCACAGCGACGGAGGGCTTGACGACGTTCCATAGCAGCGCGAGCGGGCCGTCGACGCCATCGAGGTGTCCCAAAAACGGTAGACCGGCGTCCAACAGCTTTCGAGATCGTCGATGATGGTGTTTTGATTGTCGTCGACTCCATTGCAGGTCTCGGCGGGCGGACTCGCACAAGTCGTCGCCGGCGCCGTACCGGTGACCGAGACCCAGTAGCTGGTCGACTGGCTGCATGTTCCCGAGTACGGGTCGATCGAGGTCGTTGCGCTTGTCGGGGCCGTACGGAGCTCGAAGTGGACATGCGGCCAGTTCGACCTTCCTGAACTCGCGCTGCGACCGATTTCCTGGCTGCAGTTGATAATTGTGCCATTCGCTACATTGATTGGCGTTCCGTTTTTCATGTGACCATAGATCGAATAAATGTCCGGATGTTTCATGCGCACATTATTGCCGAATCCACCGCCACACGTGCTGATCAATGTGCCGGTGTTCGAACAGCCGTCATACCGGCTCTCGAACACACCGTTCGCTCCGGCGTAGAGCGCTGAATCAACAGCCAAGTCGAAGTCTGTCCCACCATGGTCGCCATAGCTCTTTCCAACACCGGTTGCACAACCTGTTCTGCAGTCATACGTTTTGCAGCTTGCACTCGAATCGTGATCCATGAAGTTGAGGACGGTCACACTCTGCCCGAAAGGTCGGCGGAATTTCGGCGCGGCATTGGCAACACTACCTTGCAAAGCGGTCGCGATGATGAGGACGAAAAGAACGCTGCGGTAGTTCATTGTGCGCCCCGAGTAACATTTACGGCCGTGACACTGCCCTTGGTGAGATCGACGACGAGATGGACGTGCGTGTCGTCGGACGGGTAGTCAATCACGACCCCGTCCACGCTCTCAGAAACTGCCGGGTATTCAGATGGGATCGGGATGAAAGCCGGGTCGGAAGCCGATTCGATATTCTTGTTTGTGAGACGAACCGGAACGGAGTGATCAACTGACACCAGCCAAAGCGAGGCAACGGTGTTCGCTGGATTCTCCGTGCGCCCTGAACCGAAAGCGACCCAGCGGTCATCAAGCCAAAATGGAGCGAAGTCCTGCGAGCTATCGGTGAGGGCGATGGTGCTGCCGTCCCTCACATCGAGGAGCTGAAGGCCGATCGCATGTTCGGCAGCAAACCCCGGCCTGGAACTTACGTCCTGCTGGTAGCGGACGAAGACCACCTTGCCTCCGGTGGGGGACACCCGAGGCCAGCCAGCATCTGCAATGGTCGCGACCACTTCCTGATCGCGCACGATGGTCAGCCGATAGTCCGCCGTCCAATACGCCACGAGTGCCGAGGACGGCGAGAAGTCTGCGAGGAGGACGCCATCGGCAATGAGCTGCCGCTCACCTCCGCTCGTCGTGTAGGTCAGGCGTTTGGGGACCAGCCCGTCGTGATCCTCTCCAACGACTTGCATCTCGTAGCGGCCGCCGGCTTGATCGACGCCAAGCAATGAAATTTTGGGCGGCAGCTGTACCGGCGACATCGGCGGGATGACAGGATCAACGGCAACCTGCTGTTCAGGCCCGCAGCCTTTGCCAACCACAACGACCACGACGAGCGCGGCGATAGATCCGAGAACAGCGATTGGCCGGCGGCTGATTGATGGGCGTTGCATACGGCTCCGATCGGGATGCCCCATACTACTGCTCGCGGACCGGATCTGGCAAACCGATTCCGATCTTGTCTCAAAAGTCAAGAATTTTCTCTCGACGACGAGGACAGCCCGGCCTCCGCTTGGTATCCTTCGGCGATGGCTCCCACGGCCCAATATGGCTTCGAGGTACGTGTCCGCTTCGGCGATGGGACCAACGTCGACGCGTTCACTGATCGGCTCATCGACGTCGTCGAAGCTGGCGGCCTGTGCTTCGGTGGCGGCGGTCGCGTGGACGACTTCGCTGGCTTCGTCACGCGCGTGGACGGATCGAGCGCGACCGAGGACGATCGCATGCGCCTCATCGCATTCTGCGGCGCAGACGTCGATGTCGAGCGATATGACGTTGGTCCCTTGGTCGACGCAGACGCCGAGCCAGAGGGCACGCCATGACTCATCGAGGCAAGATGCAGTTGTCCCGGAAGTGGACGTGGAGCGAAGGACAATGACTGCTATGGCCAACAAATGGCACATCAACAGACATCATTTGGCGTTGACAGAACCCCATTTATGGAGTACGAAATAGTTGGAGGTATTGATGCAACAACTAAACGTTGACGGGCTAACCCCCGAAGAGATCAGGTTCCTTGAAATGCTCGCGAATACGTTGCGAACATCACACAACCGAGAAGCGGCGCGAGAGAGACTCCGGGCTCGTTGGGAGGAGTGGACCCGCACGGCCCCCTCGCTTTCAGAGGAGGAGGTGGAGCAGACCGTCGCCGAAGCGATCGCTGAGGTCCGGGGTCACGCGTGATTGCGGTGCTCGATTCGAACGTCCTCGTCAGCGCCCTTCTCAAGCCTTCGGGGCCACCCGGCCTCGTCGTGCACGCGCTCGCGCTCCGTCGCTTCACCGCGTGCACCACGGACCATCTGTGGGGAGAGTTCATCGGTGTGATGGGTCGGCCGAGCATCCAACGACTCCTCGCGAGACGAGGGCCGGGCGTGAAGGTACTCGACGAAATCCTCGAAGACCTCAAGCTCCTCATGGACTTCGTCCCTTCCGTCGAGCCCCAGGCGACTTGGATTCAGGGCGACGCCGACGACGACTGGGTCGTGCAATGCGCCGTGACAGCGAATGCCGATGTCATCGTCAGCGGCGATGTGCACATCCAGCAGGCAGCGCCAACGCTACCGGTCACAGTCAAGACACCGAGCCAGTTCCTTGCAGACCTTGCCGTGGCATAGCCGCGGTTTCCGACGCCCAAGTGGCGTCGGTTCTTTTTTCTGCGCACATCTGGTCCTCCTCCTTCGGTTTGTGCGCGCCCATGCGCCACAGAAACTCCGCAGCCTGCTCGAGCCACTGGAACGTCATCGTCAGCGACCACTCCTGCGCTTCGTTGGTGTGCTCCTCTGGCGGTGGTGGCATGCGGCACGGTTATCCACAGGTTGATCAGAGTCAACTAAAATCGCTCGAACCAATAACAACAATGTCGACCGAAAATGGTCGACATTGTTAGGATAATGCAGGTTCAAGGAAATCTGCAGTGGTGCCGAGGGAGGGACTCGAACCCTCACACCCTTTCGGATAACGGATTTTGAGTCCGTCGCGTATACCATTCCGCCACCCCGGCATTAGTAGGTGACGTTATCGTAGCCGAGAGACTGCCCTGTGTCCACCCTCGCCAAACGCCCCCTCCCGTGCTATTCTCCTGCCCGTTAGCCCCTATGACTCTCACGACCCACGCGGTATTAGGAGCGGTGATCGGACAGGCCACCGGCAGCCCTTTCTGGGCCTTTTTTGGCGGATTCGCCTCCCACCTGCTTATCGACATGATCCCTCACGGGGACTCCGGCCTCTCGGACAATTTCCGCATCCACAAGCAGAAGCAAGGCCGCGCCGTGGCCTATGTGGCGGTAGATGCGATCTTCTCGATTCTCTTCGTCCTCTTCCTTGCCAACACCCGCGACATCGAGAGCCTCCGCACCTTCACCTGGGGCATCATCGGCGGCGTGCTCCCTGACCTCATGGTGGGCGTGTACGTCATCACGAAGACTCCGCTCCTCAAGTGGTTCAATTGGGTCCATTTCTTCTTCCACGATTTCTTTTTGAAACGCCGCGGCGATGTTCCGTTGTATTATGCGCTGCTCGCACAAATTGTTTTGATCGCGTATTTGCAAACGAAGCTCTAGGCCGAAGGCGTTAGGCATTAGGCCGGAGGAAGATCGATGTTTCCTATGGCCTGTGGCCTTGTCTGCCTAAAGCCTATCCCTCAAATACTCGCAACAACCCCTCCGCTGTCTTCCTCCACGTAAACTTCGCCGCCTGCTTCAATCCCGCCTGACGCAATTCCTTGAGCGCATCGGACATGAGAAGCGCCTGCGAAAGCGCAAGGGAAATCACATCCACGTCTTCCGGGTTCACCTGCATGGCCGCATCCCCCGTCACCTCTGGCAACGACCCACGATCGGAGGCAATCACGGTTGTCCCGCAGGCCATCGCCTCCAAAGCCGGCAGCCCGAATCCTTCCTCAAGCGAGGGATAAAGCAGCACGGACGCCTGGGCAAGCACCGCCCATTTTTCTTCTTCCGAAACGTAACCGATCCATTTTACAACACCGTTCGGCACCTCGGTGCGCCACGCCGCATTCACGCGTTCGATTTCAGCGAACACCCCATCGCTCTTCCATCCCTTCCCTCCCGCGAGAATGCAACGCGTGACCGCCGCCCGGTCTGTGTGCATCTGTAAATAGTTGTCGAAGGCAAGGAGCGCGCGTTCAAGATTTTTCCGTGGCTCAATGGTTCCTAAAATCAAAACCGTGTCTTCGGACAACCCCCATCGTTCACGCTGTTCCGGTGTGGGAGTTGACACATCCTGCGACAACGCCACCCCCTCGTGAATCACGAGAGTTTTTCCGATGGCTGCGGGAAAGACACGTTCAAGTTCACTCTGTGTAAACGCGGAAACAGTCACGATGGTGGTCGCCTTTTCGACGGAGCGCGGGAATATCCATCGACGCGAAAGGTTACCCCGATCCTCGTCCCGGAACCATTCCGGGTGCGTGAACACGGCCACGTCGTGGACAGTGATAACGCTCCTTCCCTTCCAGGCAAGCGGAAGTTCCCCAGCTGGGGCCCACAGGAGCTCACAGCGGCGCAGACGGGCAAGCAGCGGCAGCCACACATGACGGGCCAGGCCTGGAACACGCAAAACGGGCAATCGAATTACCTTTGCCCACCGGACTCCCCGTAATAGCACCGCTTCATCGTCTCGTCTAAACGAAGACGGCACAAACACCAGGTACGTGTGGCGACTGCTCGCTTCAAGCAGCGCGCGTACCGCCTCGTAGGTGTAATGACCGATCCCCGCGCCCCTCGCACCATCCGGCGTACAGATCGATGTGGCGTCGATGGCAATGCGCATAAAATTTTACTCGTGACCTCTATTCCCAACTGAAGACCTTATAGGCCCAGGCGGCAAGCGCCTTCGCGTCGTCAAACCGTCCCGTCTTCGAATCCGAGCCGAGAACGACGATAATGAGTTCGTGCGCGTTGTTCATCGATACAACCGCTCCGAAACAGTAACCGGCCTCCGGAAGATATCCTGTCTTCCCACCAATGATCCGGTACGGTGGCTTGTTTAAAAATGTTCCAAGAAGTTCATTTGTACTTTCGATGGTGTAAACACGTCCGGAACTTCCGCGGATGAGCGCGATGGGTTCCTCGGTAGCGGCGCGGATGTTCTCAACACGCATTGCCTTGTCGAGCAGGAGCGCGAGGTCGGACACCACGGACCGATTGTCCGAAGAAAGTCCGGTCTCGTCCACGAAATGAGTGGCGACGAGTCCCATGTCCGCCGCGGTCTCATTCATGCGCGCGACGAAATCACCTGGTGGCATTTTTGAAAGACGGACGAGGGCGGCCGTCGCCGTATTGTCGGATCCGACAAGTGACGCACGCAACACGTCGTGCAGCGAATAAGTTTCCCCAAGGCTCAAATGCTGAATGCCGCCTGCACGAACGTCTTCCGGCAACAGTTCCACCTTCGCGTTCAGGTCAGGCTGCCCATCAAGAAAAACGTAAGCGGTCATGATCTTCGTAATGCTGCCGATGGAGCGAGGCTCGCCCGGATTCTTTTCAAAGAGGATGGCTCCGGAAGCACGGTCGATCACAAGGGCACTCACGGCACTTGTAACGACTCCGACGCTTTCCGGAACGATCTTTACTGGCTTGCGGTCCGAGGAGGAGGGCAGTGGAGCACGGTCCGTAAACGCCGCGCGCAGTGATCCTGGGGCGAACATGCGGGCTCCCGCTTCTGGAAACCGCGCCCGAATCTCAAGAGTGGCCGCATCCGCTGGGAACAGCTGGATGAGGGTGCCGGCAAGGACAAGTTGGCTGACCAGCTTCAGGATCATACGCTTACCTGCCTATGGCAGGGACTCTACTGGAGTAGATGCAGCAAGTTCTTCAAGCATCTTGCCGATCTTTTCGTTCCCGTGCAATTCCTCAAATCCAGGCATCTCCGAAGCCGTGTGAATTCCAAGATGGCGGAGGAAATCTGCCGTGACCGAATAGACAGGCTGAAGTTTCGAAACGTCGTCGCGTTCATCCACAAGTCCGCGCATAAGCAGGTTACGCAAGATGAGCGAACAGTTCACGCCGCGGATCTGTTCGATCTCCGGTTTTGTGATGGGCCCGCGGTACGCGATGATCGTGAGTGTTTCAAGCGACGGTCGTGTAAGCTCACCAGCCGCCTCTTGCTTGAACATCGAAGCGATGACTTCCGCACACGACGGATTGCTCGCAAGCTGCAGTTCGCCCGCTTCCGTTTCGACAAGGTGGATCCCGGACGACTCGGAATTGAAACGAAGTTTTACGTCCGCCAAGCCCTCCGCAAGAATTTCGTCGGAAACGTCGAGCGACTTCTTAAGGGCCGCCCGGGTAACGGGTTTCCCGGACGCGAACAGAATGGCTTCAAGCTGAGTCGTAATCATATTAATCGACGCGCGTGATATGAATTTCGTCGAAGGCGCCACCCTGGACTACGCCGACCACCCGCTGCTTCATGAGCTCCAAGAGTGCAAGGAAGCTTACCACGACTTCCACCTTTGACGCGCTCCCCTTCACCATGTCGCCGAAGGTAAGACGCGCGCGTTCCAAGATGACCGATCGGATCTGCTTGATGCGCTCCTGCACGGACACGACACGTTCGAGCGCATGTTCCTGCAGGGCGAAAAACGGTTCGAGTTTTTTGAGAAGCATTCGGAACGCCTTTTCCATCGCCGAGGTATCCACACCAGCCGGCGGCAAAAACCCGACGACCTTCGGCACGCTGGTTTTCTCGCGAGCAAACATGACATGTCCGCCGTTCCAAAGCGCCTCGACACCCTTGGTCGCCTCCGCAAACTCGCGGTACATGCGCAGCTGAAGTGCGAGTTTGCCCGCATCTTCCTCTTCTTCGACCCCGAGAGCCGGAAGGATCGCGCGGGACTTGATGAGCAAAAGCCGCGTGGCAATCACAAGAAAATCTGCGAGCTCCTCCGGCGGAACTTCCTGGGCGTTCACATGAGCAAGGTATTCTTCCGTAACCTTAGCCAAGGAAAGCTCCGTGATAGGAAGCTCCTCCTTCTCGACCAGTTCAAGAAGGAGGTGCAGCGGTCCGGAAAACTTTTCCTGCGTTACCTGAAACGACATGGCCGTATTCTACGCTTTCTTGATGTGCACATCCATGAGCGCCTTCTCCGGCATATCGCTTGGCGCATCCATCATTGGATCGCGTGCGTCGCCAGTCTTTGGGAACGCCATGACCTCGCGGATATTCGGTTCGTTACAAAGGATGGCGATAAGACGGTCGAACCCGAGCGCGATGCCGCCGTGCGGTGGTGCACCGAATGTGAAGGCTTCGAGCATGTGACCGAACTGCGCCTTGATCGACTCAAGCGAGAATCCCATGATCTCGAACACGCGTTGAAGCGCCATTGGTTCATGGTTGCGGATCGATCCTCCGCCGATTTCAAATCCATTGAGGACGATGTCGTACTGCGAGGTGAGAATGCTTCCGATGTCTTTCTTGTCCATCAGTGCTTCGTGATGTTCCGGAACGGCGCGCGAGAATGGGTTGTGTGTGAATGTCCAGCCACCGTCCTCCGTCTTTTCGAAGAACGGAAAGTCGACGACCCAGCAAAACGCGAGAAGATTCGGATCGTTCTTGTCTTCACGAATGTCAGGGCGATCGTTCCCGTAGTTCTTCATCGCATCTGTGTAACTCATGCGCGGGAATGGCACGGCTTGAATACGCTTCTCCGGTGAGTGCGTCTTCACAAGTTCGATCAGCATGCCTTCGATCAACCCCATAACATCTTCACGCTCAACGAAACTCATTTCAAGGTCGATCTGCGTAAACTCCGGCTGGCGGTCACCGCGCTGGTCTTCATCTCGGAAACACTTGGCCACCTGGAAGTAGCGCTCCATGCCGCCGACCATGAGCAACTGTTTGAACTGCTGCGGCGATTGCGGAAGCACGTAAAACTTCCCTTTGTGCAAACGACTAGGCACAAGGAATTCACGCGCGCCTTCTGGCGTACCCTTAGTGAGCACGGGTGTTTCAATTTCCGTAAAGTGATGGCTGTAAAGATGCTCACGAATGAATCGAACGATCGAACTGCGGCGCCAAATGTTGCGATGCATGCGCTCCGATCGCAAATCGAGATAGCGATACTTGAGACGCAACTCTTCATTGATGTCTTTCGTATCCTTGTTGATTTCAAACGGAGGTGTCTCGCAGGTGTTCAAAATCTTGATCGACTTCGCTCCAAGTTCAACCGTCCCGGTTGGAAGATCAGGATTCAGTTGCTTCGCCCCACGAGCCTTCACTTCCCCTTCGATCTCAAGAACGAATTCCGGCTTCACGCCCGAAACGATCTCCGCCATTTCCGGAGAGAGGTCAGGCTTGTAGAACACGACCTGCAAGAGGCCAGATCCGTCGCGGAGGTCGACGAACACGAGCTTGTCGCCCATGACGCGTACATTGTGCGCCCAGCCGTTTACTTTCACGGTCTCGCCAATCTTATTTGGAGTTTCGACAGTCCAGGTCCTTTGCATATTACGGCGTCAGGCGGTTAATGAGGCGTGGGAACGGAATCGTCTCGCGAATGTGGTGGATGCCGCACATCCAGCGGACGATGCGCTCAAGGCCGTAGCCGAAGCCGCTGTGTGGGACGCTGCCGTACTTGCGCAGGTCGAGGTACCAATTGAATTGCTCGACAGGGAGATTGTGTTCCTTGATGCGCTGCAGAAGCGTTTCGTAATCGTCTTCGCGCTGCGAGCCACCGATGATTTCGCCGTACCCTTCCGGCGCGAGCATATCAGCGTTCATCACATGCGTCGGATCATTCGGATCGCGCTTCATGTAAAACGCTTTCACGACGGTTGGATATTTCTCGACGAAAATCGGCCGCTCGTAAAGTTCGGTAAGCTTCGTCTCATCATCCGCACCCAAGTCATCCATTGGCCCAATGTCGCTTCCGAGCTCTTTCAGTTTCGCCACAGCTTCCGCGTGCGTCATGCGGACGAATGGCGCTTGGATCTTTTCAAGCTTCGTCACATCGCGTTCAAGAATCGCAAGATCGGAACGATTGTGTTTCAAAACGTCCGCAACAATGCGGCAGATGAGTTCTTCTTGAACTTTCAAGTTCCCCTCGTGATCGCAAAACGCCATTTCCGCATCCATCATCCAGAACTCCGTAAGGTGACGGCGTGTCTTGGACTTCTCGGCACGAAACACCGGCCCGAAGTCAAACACGTTACCGAAACTCATGACAGCCGCTTCGAGGTAAAGTTGGCCCGACTGCGAAAGGTATGCCTTCCCCATGTCGAAGTAATCCATCTCAAAAAGTTCCGTCGTCCCTTCACAGGCGTTCGGCGTCAGAATCGGAGAATCGATTTTCGTAAAACCCTTTTCGCGGAAATAATCGTACGTCGCATGGATCACCGTATCGCGCACGCGCTGGATCGCCCACTGTGTTGGTGACCGGAGCCAGAGGTGACGCATGTCGTGAAGGAAATCTGGACCGTGTTCCTTTTTGCCGATTGGATAATCTTCCGCCGCAAGACTCACGATCGTGACGCCAGTACCATCGAGTTCGAAACCCGTCCCTGCGCGATCAGGCTTCGCCTTCCCCGTTACGATCACGGACGATTCGATGCGCAAAGATTGCAGAGCGTTCCACTGCTCTTCAGTGAGGGCGGCCTTGGAGTACACAATCTGCGTTACCCCGGTCCCATCGCGGAATTGGAGAAAAAAAATCTTCCCGCTTGAACGGAAGTTATAGGCCCAACCTTTGAGTTCAATTTCTTGGCCAACGTTAGCCCCAATATCCTTAACGAACGTGCTGATCATAATGCGAAAATAACCCCAAGATTGTAGCAAACCGGCAGGAAATGGCAATGAAATCTCAATTTCATTGCCATCCTGAGGAGTCTCAACGACGAAGGAACTCAACGCACTACGAACACGCACTACGAAGCGAACACGCCGGGATCGCTGGGAAGTGCGAAATAACGAGTGATTCGACAAGATCGTGATACGGCAAGATCGCTTCGGCAGAAAGAAACGGCTTAATCTGCGATTCGAATGGTTCGAATAACGCAAAGCGCAAAAGCTTCAGCGCTTCGTCCGGAATCGAACGCGCGGCAAACCATTCTTCCGACGAACCGGTCGCGCACGGCATACACACCACTCCCCCTTTCACGGCGTGCCATCGGTACTGCCCCTGCGCGATGGAATTCTTACAGTGCAAACATCGTTCAAGCTCTGGACGATACCCAGTAAGTGCAAGAAGCTTGAGCGTGAACGACGAGAGAAGAAATGCGGCGCGCTCCGTAGAAAAATCAGGAGCAGCGTCGATAAAAGAAAGAAAGCGCACGAGCGTATCATAAAGCGCAGGGTCAGCTTCCTGTGGACGCGTTGCGAGATCAGTAAGAGAAAGTGCGCTCTGCGCAAGCGAGAGACGTGAGTAGTCGGTGTAGATGTTCGAAAAGGCTCTACGTCGATCAGTCCCAGCTACCGTAAGATACGCGCGACCGTCGACAAGCAGAAATTCGACCTCCGCCGGCATTTCAAGGTGAGGAGTGAGCTTCGCTAAAGGCTTGTGCCCACCACGCGCAAGAAACTCGATCTTCCCGTGCTCCGGCGTAAACGCCGAATACCACCGGTCCGCTTCGCGGTGGTTTCTCTGCGAAAGGACGATGCCGGTGGTGGAAAATAATGTGGCCATGACTAGAGCTGATCTTCGCTTCCCAATCGTTCCAAATATCCGCGAAGGATGAGCATAGCGGCGAGCGCGTCCTCTTCAGCTCCTGCCCCCTCTTCTTGCTGCAGGCGAAGGCTCTCGGCTGTCGTATAGCTTTCATCCTCTTCGACGACAGGAATCGATGTCGCCGCTTCGAGGGCCCGAATAAACACGCGCGTCTTTTCGAGCTGCGCAGATCCGTGTCGTCCGCCTTGAGCGAGAGGAACTCCGACAACGATCACGTCGATGTCTTCCTTACTGGCATTCTTCGCAAACGTCGCGATGGTCTGCTCCCCCATGTTTGGGACGACTTCGAGTGGCACCGCGATTCCCGATTCGGATTCCGCAAACGCAAGACCGATCTTCTTGTCGCCGTAATCAATTCCAAGGATGCGCATAGTTAAACCGGCAATGGTGTAAGAATTTCTACGCCGTTTTTCGTGAGAGCAATCGTCATCTCAAAATGCGCCGCGAGCGACCCGTCCTTCGTCACCACCGTCCACCCGTCATCGGCAGTTTCCACGTGCCAATCCCCAAGTGTGACCATCGGCTCAATCGCAAGACACATCCCTTCCTTGAGCTTCACGCGCGGATAGCGAGGATCAACAAAGTTCGGCACATGCGGCGATTCGTGGACCTTGTGCCCGACGCCATGGCCTACAAGCGCACGAACGATCCCATAGTGATGAGGCTTGATGTAACTTTCGACGGCACGAGAAATATCTTCGACATACCCATCGATCTTCACCGCCGCGATCCCCGCCTCAAGCGAAGCACGCGTCACCTTCATGAGTTCCATCGCCTTATGCGAAACCTTCCCGACAGGAACTGAAACGGCCATATCCGTACACAGCCCTTCGTACCAACACCCAATGTCGAGACCGACGATGTCCCCTTCCTTGAGAGCAATTGGACGATCGGCCGTTCCATGTACAACTTCGTGGTTGATCGAAATACAAACCGTCGATGGAAACGGTGGGTCCGATGGGTCTGTTTTGTATCCTTTGAACGACGGTTCGCCGCCACCATCGCGAATGACTTTCTCCGCCGCCGCGTCGATGTCGGCGATCATAACACCCGGACGAACCTCATCGACCGCCGCTTTGAGCGCACGCGAAAGCAGCGCGCCACCGGCGCGCATCTTTTCGATTTCTTGAGGAGTTTTAGTCATGGCCATAATGCGTGTACCCTACCGGTAAATGTCGTGGTTGCCAACCGATGTAAACATGATCGTTCCATTGGCTAAGCGAACGAAAATCATACGGATCTTCAGTGTCACCGAGAGGGACCAAGATGGTTTCATTCGGCCACTCAGTTGATGCAACCGCAAAGAGGGGTGGAGTGGATTATCCCTGAACATCCTGTCGGTCTTAACGACACGTTGCTGGATGTCTGCCGGCAAATCCCTCAATTCCTTTTTGAAAGATTCGTGATAGATGATGGTACGAACCACCATACTACTTTAGGAGGTCGGCCACCGACTTTGCCTTAATGAACTTCCCCGCCTTATAGAGTTGCTCAGCCTCTTCCTGACGCTTGTACAATTCATCCTCGCTAATAAGGACTTCGTCGTCCTGCGAAATAAGATATCGGATGTATTCCGCGGTGGAAGGAAATCCACGCTTCCTGGCAAGCTTCTTCGTCCTTGTAGCTTCCCTGGCTGGAAGGTTAAAGGAGATCGATGTGCGTGTTTGCATATGCGTGCATTATAAATGTAATGCAGTAAGGAGTCAAAAACAAAAAGCCCCCGTGAGCAGGGCTGGTTGATCGTCTACAACGACCTGAGATCAGGTACCGTCGTCCATGAGTTTCTCCTTTCTCGAATGAGTATCGAGCACTTCATTGCGAATTTCCGTCACCGACGGTTAGGTGTTGTTGTCCAAATTTCCTCCTATATGTCCGTTGAGTAAACGGACATACCAGTCTTCATGTATGTTGGCAAAATGAAAAAGCCCTCCGTGTGGGGGCTTTCGCAGGACCGTCGCCGACGTGGGCGAGGGGTCAGTTGATGTTCTTTTTGTCCTCCACCGTCTGTGCTTCTGCCTCTTCCTGGTCAAGGTGCTCGAGGGCGCTATCGAATGACCACTTGTCCTCCTCGTTTACCTCGTGGATCCGCCTCGATGCGCTGGCTGTACCCATCCCTCCTCTCGCGAAACGCTGCCGAACTTTTTTCGTCCAGGCTTCGAGATCTTCTTTTGACATGGGCATGATAACCACCCTGTGTTGAAGTTTCCTGACATTCGCTGCCAAAACAAAATACCCGTTTCCGGGTATTTGTCGATGGTCTTAGGCTTCAAGCGCCTTTACGATGCGCAGGTGAATGTCCTCAACGGCACCAACTCCATCGATGCGACGAACCAATCCCTGAGACCCATAATGGGCGATGAGCGGTTCTGTCTCGTCTAGATAGATCTGAAGCCGACGTTCAATCGCCTCTTTCGTATCATCCTTGCGCACTTCCATCTTTCCGCCGCATTCGCAAGCATCATCCGCCTTGTGGCCATCGTTGGTACTGTAAACTCTCCCGCACTTAAAGCAGGTAAGCCGGCCCGAAAGACGACGCATGGATTCATCTTTTGGAATTTCGATCACGACGACATGTGTTGGCTTATCAAACGTGAATGCCTTCGCTTGATCAAAGCTGCGAGGATACCCGTCGAGGACATATCCGTTTTGTGCATCTGATTTCTCCAGACGAGCTTTCAGTACCTTGGCCGCGGTGATATCGGTCGTGAGAGTACCAGCCTTCTGTACTGCATCAATTTCTTTTCCAAGATCACTCCCCGTCGTCACCTCATCGCGAAGCAGCTGACCCATGCTGAACGCGGGAATGTGCAGTTCCTCCTCAAGCAGTTTAGACTGTGTTCCCTTCCCACTTCCCTGGGGGCCGAGCAAAAGGATCTTGAGCGGTTTGTTCATAGCGGAATGATTATAGCAGGGGTCACTCAAAGCGAAAGGCCCGACGAGTTGCCGGGCCTTTCCTAAACTTATGCGTCGTACTCGCGCATCGTCAGCTGCGCTTCGATTTGTTTTACCGAGTCGATCACGACCGATACCACAATGAG
Source organism: Candidatus Uhrbacteria bacterium RIFOXYB12_FULL_58_10 (assembly GCA_943354165.1). Lineage (GTDB taxonomy): Bacteria > Patescibacteriota > Patescibacteriia > UBA9934 > GWF2-40-263 > CALRBH01. Next base: position 23,086 of record CALRBH010000001.1, on the reverse strand, counting down.
GATCGAGGTACCTCCCACCAGGAGGTTCGCGTTCCCCGTAGCCTGCTGAACAAGCGAAGGGAGAATGGCGATGATCCCGAGGAAGAGCGCGCCGGCGAGGAGGAGTCGGTTGGTGACCCATCCGAGGTACGCCGCGGTTGGGGCTCCTGGGCGAATGCCTGGGATGAACCCGCCCTGCTTCTGGAGGTTCTCTGCCACACGGTCAGGCTGGAAAATGACAGACGCGTAGAAGTAGGTGAAGAGGAACACGAGGGAGAAGAAGACGATGCTGTACACCGTCTGGTTCTGGAACGTGGCGAGGGTCCAAGTGGCGATGTCGCGGACCAACGGCGTGCGCGCGTTCACGAAGAACTGCGCGAACACGGTTGGGAACAGGATCACCGAGATCGCAAAGATGATCGGGATCACGCCGCCAAGGTTGAGCTTAAGCGGCAGGAAGGAAGCCACCGAGGAGGCGAGCTTGGAGCCCTGCGTCTGACGAGCATACTGCACCGGAATCTTCCGCTGTGCTTCGTTCATGATCACGATCCCGACAATCGTCGCAATGATGGCGGCGACAAAGAGGATCGCGGTGATGAGCTGGCTCGGATCGTAGAGAGCGAACGCTTGCTGAGCAAGGTTCGGAAGCCCTGCGATAATCCCAGCGAAGATGATGATGGACACGCCGTTACCAACTTTCTTTTCCGAGATGAGCTCACCGAGCCACATCAGGAAGACAGTACCAGCCGTAAGACTTGCGATCGCAAGAATCGTGGTGAAGGTGCTGGTATCCGTAAACAGGGCGCCGGTAGCTTGCTGGCGGAACAGAAGAATAAGGCTGTATGCCTGCAAAATAGCGAGTGGCACAGTGAGGAAGCGCGTCCAGCGATTGATGCGGGCACGGCCCTGCTCTTCCTTCTGCATCTCCTCAAACTTAGGCACGATCATGCCGAGAAGCTGGAAGATAATGGAAGCAGTAATGTACGGGGCAACCCCAAGCGCCACGACAGAAAAATTACTAAGGGTGCCTCCGGAAAACACGTTCAAGAGCCCGAACAACTGGTTGTTCTGGAAGAACGAAGCGATCGCGGTCGAATCAATGCCCGGAACGACTACGTGCGCCGCCAGGCGGAAGATGACAAGCATGGCGAAGACGAACAGCAAGCTGTTGCGAACCTCGGGAGTCTTCCAAATGCGACGGATGGGAAACATAGTGGGCGTTAGGCAACGGTACCGCCAGCTTTCTCAATCTTCTCCTTAGCTGATGCGGACACCGCAAGCTCTTTGAGAGTAAGTTTGATGCCGATTTCTCCAGCACCGAGAACCTTCACGCCGTGTTCTGCGGAACGAATGAGACCGCGCTTCACGATCATCTTTGGGGTGATGGTAGATCCGTCTGGAAATGCCAGAGCGAGATCGCCAACATTCACAACAGCCATTGGGTTTGCAATGCTCTTAAACCCACGCGACTTTGGCATGGAAAGCATGATGTTGCGCAACCCGCGGAGCTTCAAGCCAGCCTTTCCGCCGGAGCGGGCGCGCTGACCTTTGCTTCCACGACCGGAGTAGGTTCCGCCCTTGGCGAGACCGCGTCCAACGCGCTTGGAAGCTTTCTTTGAGCCCTTAGCCGGGCCGATGGTATGGAGAGACAAAGACATACGTGGGGTTATTCAGCCACTTTAGCTTCTGCGACTGGCTTCGATTCTACGATTTTTCGTGGAGCCGGAGTGCGCAGCTTGCCAATCGCAAGGATGGTTGCGCGAGCAATGTTAATCTTGTTTTTTGAATTGAGAACCTTGGAAACGGCGTTTGGAACGCCGGCAAGTTCAAATACCACACGCAACGCTCCACCACACTTCAACCCAGTTCCCTTAGGAGCCGGCTTCATGAGGACTTGAGCGGAACCGAATTTATACAAAACCATGTGAGGGATCGTGCCGTTCACCATGGGAACCTTCACGAGCTTTTTCTTGGCCTGACGGTAAGCCTTGTCCACAGAGAGAGCGACGTCCGCACCCTTTGCAACACCGAATCCTACGCGGCCTTTCTTATCCCCAATAACAAGCGCGGCACGGAAGGACATGCGCTTTCCTCCAGCGGTCACACGGGTCACGCGGTTAAGCTCGAGAATCTTCTGCTCGAACTCTTTTGGCTCGCGGTCATCGCGGCGACCACCACGGCCACCTCCACCGCCACCTGGACGACCGCCTGGGCGACCACCTTGGCCACCTGGACGACCTCCGGCACCCATTCCTGGGCGACCACCGGTTGAAGTTGTTTTCTTGGGTTCCATAATATAGGTAATGTCTGGTCCCTTAGAACTTCAGGCCCCCTTCGCGGGCGCCGTCAGCAAGTGCAGCGACGCGTCCGTGATAGCGAGCGGATCCGCGGTCAAACACTACGCGTTCAATCCCCTTCGCCTTTGCGCGCTCCGCAACGATCTTTCCCACTTCCTTCGCGACGTCCGTTTTCTTTCCATCTACCTTCACATCCTTGTTCGATGCGGCGGCAAGCGTCTTTCCAACGGTGTCATCGATGAGCTGGGCGTAGATGTGCTTCAAGCTGCGCTTAACGGAAAGCCGAGGAACCTCGGAGGTACCGTGAATAGTGGCGCGGGTGCGCTTGGCGCGACGGGCCGCGAGTGTTCGCTTGTGTTTGATGGAATCCATAGGAGGGATTATTCGCCGGTCTTCGCGGCCTTACCTGCCTTGCGGCGTACGACCTCGTCGATGTACTTGATGCCTTTGCCCTTATAGGGTTCCGGCTTCTTCATTTTTCGGATGCTGGCGGCAAGTTCACCCACCATCTGCTTGTCTATCCCTGTGATGGTAATGATGTTTTTCTCTACCGTTGCTGTTACTCCTTCTGGAATAATCATGTCGATATCATGACTGAATCCCAGAGTGAGCACGAGCTTATTCCCGGAGAGAGCTACACGATACCCGACCCCGTTCACCTCAAGTTTTTTTGAAAACCCTGTCACAACCCCTTCCACCATATTGGCGAGGATTGCGCGAGCAGTTCCCCAGTGAGCTCGATCGGAAACGAGTTCGTGATTCACGACGTCTACGTTGAGCGCTGGCTTCCCCTCAAAATCACCAACAGTGACCGTCACCGATTCGTTGAAGGCTTGGGAAAGCGAACCTTTTGGGCCTTTCACTGTAACAGTGTGGCCTTGTACGGATGCCTCTACCTTCTCGGGAAGGATAACAGGTTGTTTACCAATGCGGGACATATGGGGTCGATTAGAACACTTCGCAAATAACTTCTCCCCCGAGGCGACGCGAGCGAGCTTCCTTATTAGTCATGAGCCCGTTCGGTGTGGAAATAATAGCAATTCCGAGACCGGACATGACACGTGGGAGCTCAGTAGCCTTCGCGTACACGCGTTGACCGGACTTGGAGATACGCTTCAAATCGCGGATCTTTGGCTGGCTTGCATCAAACGCAAAGGTAAGATGAAGCATAGCGTGCGGCATTTCGCCCACCCGTTCGACGCGGGCAAGGAAACCTTCACGCACGAGAATCTGTGCGATCGCCTCTTTCACCATGGATGCGGGTACGTCAACCTCGCTCTTGCGCGCGGCAATAGCGTTCCGGATCCGGGTGAGCATGTCGGCAATTGGGTCGTTAATCATACAGATCTCGTTTACCAGCTGGCCTTAGTAACGCCCGGAATTTCTCCACGGTTCGCGAGCTCGCGGAAGCAGATGCGGCAGAGCTGGAAGCGGCGCATAAACGCGCGCTTACGGCCACAGCGCCAGCAACGATTCACGATGCGAGTCGAGAACTTTGGCTTGCGGGCGGATTTTGCAACTTGGTTTGCGGTTGCCATACTTACTTAGTTTCGTCCGTAAAGGGGAAACCCAGGCCTTTAAGGAGAGCCCTAGCTTCCGGAGTTGACTTTGCACTTGTGACGATCGTGAGCTGCATGCCGTGAACGACTTCGATTTCATCTGTACGGATTTCTGGGAAGGCCATGTGCTCCGTGAATCCGAGCGAGTAGTTACCCTGACCATCGAAGCTCTTTGGAGAGAGACCGCGGAAGTCCTGCATGCGCGGAATCGAGATCTTTACGAGCTTCTCGAGGAAATCCCACATGCGTGTTCCACGCAGTGTCACCTTCATCCCTACAGCCATCCCCTCACGAATTTTGAAGTTGGAGATGGATTTACGAGAAAGTGTCTTTACTGGCTGAGCACCCGTAATGCGGCGCAGAGTGCTTTCGGTTGTTTCAAGATATTTTGCGTCCTTGAGCCCTTTCCCGAGACCGATATTGAGTGTGATCATTTTGACCGCAGGCACGGCGTGCGGGTTCTTATACCCGAACTCTTTCATGAGCTCCGGGATCACCTTTGTGCGGTAATGTTCTTTGAATGACATACCTGGAGGTTACCCGAGATCTTCGGAACGCCCCTTGGATCGCACTACGCGAACCTTTTCCTTGGCGCCGCCTTTCTCGATGAATTTATAGCCGACCCGTCCCGTTTTTCCGGACCCGGAAACGACGGAGACGTTTGATGCGTGGATCGGTGAGGGGAAATCCACGATCTGCCCCTTGCCGCCGCGCGACTTCAAATGCTTTTTTGTCATGTTCACGCCTTCGACGACGACGCGATTGATCTGTGGAAATACCTGAAGAACTTTCCCTTCCTTCCCCGTATATTTGCCCGTGCTGACACGGACATTGTCGCCAGTTTTGATCTTCATACGGGTGGGTTAGAGAACCTCAGGAGCCAATGAAATAATTTTTCCGAATCCCATGGAGCGCAGTTCGCGTGGAATTGGTCCAAAGATGCGGGTGCCCTTAGGATCCTTCGTCTTTGGATCCACGATCACTCCGGCATTTTCTTCGAACCGGACGTAAGTTCCATCCTTGCGGCGGGTCTCCTTACGTACACGTACGATGACACAGGTCACCACGTCGCTTTTCTTCACGGCACCGTGAGGAATCGCCTTCTTTACCACAGCGTTCACGAGATCCCCGAGACCGGCCGTTCCCTTTTTATAGCCGCCACGTACCCGAATCACCTGAAGCTGTTGGGCCCCAGTATTATCGGCTACTTTCAGCATGGTGCGATGTTGAACCATAGGGTTAGGCGTTTTTGGTATCGAGAACCTTCCAGCGCTTATCGCGCGAGATCGGACGTGTCTCTACGAAATGCACGGTCTCCCCGACCTTGTGGGCATTCGTCTCATCATGAACCTTGAAACGGCGGCTCATGACGTAACGCTTGCCGTACTTGGGGTGCACGATCGTGCGGTCGACTTTGACAACGATGGTTTTATTCATCTTGTCGGAGACGACAACCCCGGTAAGGGTGCGGTGGTTCGTAATTGGAGTGGTAGAAGTGGTCATAGCGATTACTTGGAGGCCGCGCTCAGCGCGACGGAGGCGTTTTCAACCGTGAGGAGCCGGGCGAGATGGCGGCGCGCCTCGCGCAGCTCGCGCACACCTTTCAAGCGGCCAGTGCGTGAGGAAAAACGAAGTTCCTGCACACGAGCCTGGGAGAGGGAAATTTCCTTCGCCCGTGCCGAGGGTGTCATGTTCTGCATTGTTTTGATCTCGTCGGCCATACACGATTGATTAGAGAGAGTCTCGAGTGACGACTTTCGTCCTCACCGGGAGCTTATGGGCAGCCAGGTTCATGGCTTCACGCGCAAGGACGTCATCCACTCCGTCCATCTCGAACATGATGGTTCCCGGGCGGACGGCGCTCACGTAGTAGTCCACGGCACCTTTACCTTTACCCATCGGCATTTCAGCGCCTTTGGAAGTGATCGGGTGGTCAGGGAAGATACGAATCCAGATTTTTCCCCCACGCTTGAGCGCGCGAGTCATCGCGCGGCGGGCGGCTTCAATCTGGCGCGAGTTCACCCATCCTTCCGTCATTGCCTTGAGCCCATAGGACCCGAAAGCAAGACGAATTTTCTGGGTGGCGACTCGCTTTCCGCGAGCTCGCCCCTTGTGCCACTTTCGATGTTTGACCTTTTTCGGAATCAACATAGGTCGGTTCGCTTAAATCGTTGCTTTGGCTTTGTCAGCCGCGGCCTTGGCGTCGCGAGCGAACTTTTCGCCGCGGTTAATCCACACTTTAATACCGATGGTTCCGTAGATGGTGAAAGCCGTCTCGCGAGCGAAATCGATATCCGCGCGCAAGTTGTGAAGAGGAATCTTTCCGCTGCCGAGCGTTTCAACACGGGCGATTTCTGCCCCGTTGAGACGTCCGCCGAGCGTAATTTTCACACCCTCCCCCCCAGACTTTAGTACGCGCTCAATCGCTGATTTCATGGCGCGGCGGAATGGGAGGCGGCGTTCGATGTCGGAAGCGATCTGCTGTCCGATGACCGAGGCCGAGAGCGTTGGATTCTCGATCTCCTTCACATTGACGGAGAGATTCACCTTGCGTCCTGGAAAATAGATCTTCTTGATCTTCGCAGTAAGCTCAGTGATACCAGTTCCTCCGCGACCAATGATCACACCCGGCTTTGCCGAATGAATATTGATGGCGAGGTTCCCACGGGAGCGTTCAATCGCGATCTTGTCTACCTGAGCTTCCTTGAGGGACTTTTTCAGGTAGGCGCGAATGCGGACGTCCTCACGCAAGAGAGTGGCGTACTGTTTGTCTCCCGCAAACCAGGTGGCATCCCAATCATGGGTTACCGCGAGGCGGAAGGCTTTTGGATGGACTTTGTGACCCATAGGTTAGGCGGTTGCCTTTTCAGTCTTCTTGGCGCGAGCGGCTGGCTTCTTCGCAGCGACCTTCACTTTCATCGGCTTGTCTTCCTTCTTGGCTCCTCCTGCTTTCACAGAGGAAGCTGCCGAAGTGCGATCGCCGAGGATCACTGTAATGTGGGCAGTGCGCTTGCGGATCGGAGCGGCGCGGCCGAAGGCGCGTGGCGCGAACCGATAAAGGATCGGACCACCATCAGCGGTGATGGCTTTGATGAAAAGATTGGCACGATCGGCACCGAGGTTGTTCTCTGCGTTAGCAACAGCCGACGCAAGTACCTTGATGACGGGCTGAGCGGCTGCCTTCTTCATGAAGCGCAACTGCGCGAGCGCACGTTCCACAGGCATGCCGCGGACAACGTCAATAACCAGGCGAATCTTGCGCACCGACATGCGGATATAGCGTGCTTTTGCGTTCACTTCCATATCGGGTGATTACTTCCCGGCTGCTGGAGCAGCGGCGGGCTTCGGTGCGGCAGCGGCGGTCTCAGCGTCCTTCTGCAACTTTCCACCGTGGCGAACGAACTTGCGGGTGAGAGAAAACTCACCGAGCTTGTGTCCAACCATGTTTTCCACAACACGTACAGGGATATGATCACGGCCATTGTGCACTCCGATGGTGAACCCCACCATTTCTGGAGTGATTGTGGACGCACGTGCCCAAGTCTTGATGACAGTCTTATCGCCTGCACGGAGCTTACCAACCTTTATGGCAAGTTTCGCATCAACGTAAGGGCCTTTTTTTGAACTACGAGACATAGGAGTGGTGGTTTAGCCTACGAATCGGCCCTTCGGACGACGCTGGAGAATAAGGCGATCGGAGGCTTGCTTGCGGCGCGTCTTCACACCCAACGCCGGCTTACCCTGTGGCGTCTTTGGATGCTTCATCCCGATGGAGTTACGAGCTTCACCTCCACCGTGTGGGTGATCCACTGGGTTCATCACCTTTCCGCGAACCGTCGGGCGAATACCACGATGACGGGCACGTCCGGCTTTGCCCCAACGAATGAGGCGGCGATCCGGGTTAGAGGTAGTACCGATGGTGGCCTGACAAGTCTTGAGAACCCGACGCAATTCACCGGACGGAAGCTTGAGCGTGGCGTAGGAACCTTCCACCGCCATGAGCTGAACCGTTGAGCCGGCTCCGCGGGCAATCTGCGCACCCTTGCCTGGAGTGATCTCCACGTCGTGAATCTGCATGCTGACTGGAATAAATTCCAGTGGAAACCGATTGCCGGACTTTGCATCGCCCTTCTTGAGGGAAGAAGTGATGATCTGACCAACTTCAGCTCCGAGGGAAGCGACAATGTAACGCTTCTCGCCATCGGCATACTTGAGAAGTGCGAGACGTGCGCCACGACCTGGATCATATTCAATCGCGATGATGGTGGCTGGAACGTCGTACTTGTTCCGAAGCCCATCTACCATGCGGATGCGGCGCTTGGCGCCACCACCCTTATGGCGAACCGCAATCTTTCCATGACTTCGGCCAGCCATTCGCTTGCGCGGAATGGTGAGCTTCTTTTCCGGACTGAACTTTGTCACGTCGTCAAAAGCATCCACACTTGAGATGCGGCGGCCTGCGGACGTTGGTTTGTAGTGCTTGACTGGCATAGCGATTTTTACACGCCTTCGTAGACATCGATCGTCTTGCCCTTAGGGAGCGTTACGATCGCCTTCTTCCAGGTCTGCCGCTGGCCGATTTTTCCGCCGAAGCGAACAACCTTCCCGCGCACGACTTGAATGTTCACGGACTCCGGGCGAATTCCATAGAGCGCCTTCACCGCATCCTTCACTTCCACACGGGTCGCCGAGCGATTCACGCGGAAGGAGTATTTGCCGGCGTGGGCCATGTGAGCGGCCTTTTCCGTAACCAATGGTGCCTTGATGACCCCAATGAGATTTTCCGGAATCACACCGAAGCTCTTCTTGGACTTGGAAGCGGCCTTCGCCGGTTCCTTTGCTTCGGAAGTTTTTGCTTCGTCTGATTTCCCAGACTTCAGCTCACGTTCCTTTTTTGACTTGAATTTATCGAGAATACCCATATTTAGGTGCGCTTATAGGTGGAAGTAAGCGTCTCGATGGCAAGCTTCGATGCCACCACGCGATCGTGGGCAAGGAGGTCTACGATGTTGAGGGATTTTGCGGAAATGGTCGTAACCCGCTCCAAATTGCGCGAAGCGCGCACCACGGCGAGATTCCCTGGCTCAAGGACAATGAGGGTCCGTGAGGTCGACATCGGAAGCTTGGAAAGAACGGCGGAGATCTGCTTGGTCTTCCCTTCTGGAAGGCTCAAGCTGTCCACGGCGATGAACCGGTCTGTAGCCACCTTGTCCGAGAGGACCATGGCGAGAGCGGCGCGACGCGCAGTGCGATTGATCTTCAACGAGAAGTTGCGATCAGAGCGCGGACCGAAGGTGATTCCACCACCGATCCAGATTGGCGAGCGGCGAGACCCATGACGGGCACGACCGGTTCCCTTCTGTTTCCATGGCTTCTTTCCGGTACCGGCGACTTCTCCACGATCCTTAGTATGAGCGACGGCGGTGCGGGCGTTGGCCTGCTGGGCGATGACCGCCTCGTGGACCAGTGCCTTGTTCACCTTCGCCTCGAAGAGAGACGGGTCAAGGGCAAGATCCCCAACCGCTTTTCCATCTTGGTTGTAGAGTTTTACCGTTGCCATACACGTTTCCCTTCAGAAGCGGTGATAAGAAGAAGTCCGCCTCGTGCGCCTGGAACCGCGCCTTTGACGGCGAGGGTTTTGGTTTCTGCGTCTACAGAGATCACTTCGAGATTCTTCACAGTAATGCGGACATCACCCATGTGACCGGCCATGCGCTGACCCTTGGACACCGGACCTTGGCGCTGCGAGGCAATGGAGCCCGGCATGCGCATCTGGTCTTTCTGACCGTGGGTGGCCTTTCCTCCGGCGAAGTGGTGGCGTTTAACCACACCTTGGAAGCCGTGACCTTTGGAAGTCCCCGACACATCCACCATCATCCCTGGCTGGAACGCGTTCAGATCCAGCGCGTCTCCGCGCTTCATCTCACCGGCGTCGTCTACGCGGAATTCGCGCAAGACGCGCATCGGAGCGATGTCTTTCAAGTGTCCTGCCTCTGGTTTGGTGTGACCTTTTGCCTTTTCCCCCGTACCGATCTGGACCGCTACGTAGCCGTCCTTTTCCTGTGTGCGTACCTGGGTGACCATGTTTGGCTCAACCCGGATGAGGGTGACAGGAACGACGTTCCCGTCCGCCTTGAAGGTCTGGCTCATTTCGAGCTTCCGACCAAGAATGAATGTGTGCATAGAGATTTGCATTGGTCCCGTTACGCGGGACATACCCCAGCCTGTGTCTCTGTAAGACAAAAGCCAGAAGTCGGAGCACATCGCGTGAGCGATACAGTCCGGCTTCTAGCCTTCTCCATCTGCACCCCTGGTGTAGATGAGCTTCACAATTCCCGAGGGAATTGCGGAACGAAAGGCATTGTGGGAAATAAATAATGAAATGTGTACTGGTCTCCGTCGATGGGCAGAAGCGCCGGAAGGTTTTCCCCAAATGGATCTTGATGCGTGGGATCTCTCTTCCGTGTTCGTTGCATCGTGGGCATTACGCCCCGTCTATCATCGAGCTCAGCTCGATATCAGACGGGGCGCTCGCTCTAATGAGCGAGAGCCTCGAGCATTTATGTTTTGATTTCTACGTCTACACCGGCTGGGAGATTGAGGCTCATGAGAGCATCGATCGTCCGGTCCGTTGGTTCACCGATGTCGATGAGCCGCTTGTGGATGCGCATCTCGTACTGTTCACGCGAGTCCTTATCGATGAAGGTCGAGCGGTTGACGGTGTACTTGCGCTTTTCTGTAGGAAGAGGGACTGGACCCAAGACCTTTGCTCCCGAGCGCTCGGCTGTCTTGATGATAGTCTCGGTCGCTTGGTCGATGATCTTGTGGTCGTAAGCTCGGATCTTAATGCGGATCTTGAGCTTTTCTTCCCCTTCTGGTTTTTTTGATGCGGTTGCCACAAGTGTAGAGAAAGAACGGGTTAAAATTTATTTGGTGATCTTGGTAACAATGCCGGCGCCCACAGTGCGTCCACCCTCACGAATGGCGAACTTGGACTTTTCCTCAAGAGCTACTGGAGACATGAGCTTGATCTTGATGCTGAGCGAGTCTCCTGGCATGACCATCTCTACGCCTTCTGGAAGGGTGACTTCACCGGTCACATCCGTTGTGCGGATGTAGAACTGTGGCTTGTATCCCTTGAAGAATGGCTTGTGGCGTCCACCTTCCTCCTTGGTAAGACAGTAGATCTCGGCTTCACACTCTGTGTGTGGGGTGATGGAACCTGTTTTTGCAAGGACCATTCCGCGCTCGACATCTTCCTTTTTCACACCGCGGAGAAGAAGACCTGCGTTATCACCTGCACGACCTTCGTCCAACGACTTGTTGAACATTTCGATGCCGGTCACGACCGTCTTCGATGGCTCTTCGCGCAGACCGACGATGGAAACTTCCTCGTTGATCTTCACCATTCCGCGTTCAATACGGCCGGTGACCACGGTTCCACGTCCTTCGATGGAGAACACGTCTTCAATAGACATGAGGAACGGCTTGTCTGTCTCGCGCACTGGCTCTGGGATGTAGGAGTCGAGCGTGGCGAGGAGATCAATAATTGGCTTGTTGGCGACTGGATCAGCTGGGCTGTTGAGTGCTGCGATGGCAGAACCACGAATAATTGGAGTGGTGTCGCCTGGGTAGTTGTACTTGGTAAGAAGATCGCGAATTTCTGCCTCGACGAGGTCGAGAAGTTCTGGATCGTCCACGAGATCAACCTTATTGAGGAACACAACGATATGCTTCACACCCACCTGGCTTGCAAGCAGGATGTGTTCACGTGTCTGTGGCATTGGGCCGTCCGCTGCGGAAACCACGAGAATAGCACCGTCCATCTGGGCGGCACCAGTAATCATGTTCTTCACGTAGTCGGCGTGCCCTGGACAGTCGACGTGCGCGTAGTGACGATTGTCGGATTCGTACTCAACGTGAGCTGTTGCGATCGTAACGATCTTAGTGGCATCACGAAGCGTACCGCCCTTAGCGATATCTGCGTACGCCTTAGCCTTACCAAAACCACGAGCAGCGGAAACCGCTGTAAGGGCTGCAGTAAGAGTGGTCTTCCCGTGGTCAACGTGACCAATGGTACCAACGTTTACGTGTGGTTTTGTCCGATTAAAGGCGTCTGCCATAGCGAGTAAACTGCCCCCTTGCCCAGAGGGCAAAAATGAGCTGGAATTAGATAAATTTAGTCGTGTTCCTTAAGACAGGCGAAAGTGTAACAGAGAGCAACATTTCCTGCAAGTGACCCCTGTGGACGTTTTTACTCGAGAGGTTCGAGGTAAAACTGCTCTTCCGCGAAGACATCGGCCGCTTTATCCGATACCGCGTCTTTTGCGCTAACTTGAGGCACAGAATCGACCCCAAGGGCTCGACGAAGCTTCCGACGACGATCTTCCGATTCTTCGAAGGCCGCTCCGGCCATATGAAGCTCGGATTCGTCCATTTTATCCAAGTTCCAGGTATCTTTCCCCGGAGCTGCCATTAGATCAAAGATATCTGGAGGTGGTCCGCCATCTTCCTCCTCCGGCCGGGATGCCGGGATTGGCCGGCGCGGAGCGGGAGGAGCGGGCCGGACGGGAGGCTGAGGGGCCCGTTGAGTAGGTTTTTGGCCTAACAGAGCCTCATATGCGTCGAGCGAAAGAAGCACAAAAGCTTCATTCCCTTCAGGATCCGTCACAATGACCCTATCGCCCGTACGACGAGCCAAGCTCAAGATGCGGCGCATGTTGGTATCCATAATACGGGCATCTTAACCCACTGACCCCTGATGTCAAACGCCAAAACCCTTACAAAATAAGGGGTTTACATGCATCTGTTGACAAAATGTGGAAAACGTGGTATTATACTTCTCGTGCTGAGTTATCTCAGGTCTCTGAGATCCACCGAAACCGGTAGGAAATTACACACGAACCGAAGAAACGACAGGAATTAGAAACATTGTTTTAGCCTGAATTACGACCTTCCGTTTAGAGACAGAAAACTCCCCAAGCCTTATGGCCTGGGGAGTTTTGTTTTTGTCTGTGTTGATTGACAAAACGTCAGTTTTGTAGTATCCTCGTTGAAGCCAAATTCAATACACGGAGGAATCATGAGTGAATATAGACTCGTGCAAAAGTCCCATTGGGAGGTGTTCGAAGAAGAAGAGCCGGGTGGAGCAAGCGATATCGTCGGACGGAGCGGAGATTCAATTCTGCTCTGGGAAGGCCAGTGCAATGAACAACCTTCAAGTCAGTTCTTTCATGATCTAGGCATGAAACTGCCTGCAGACGAATACGAAGAAGACACGGGTGAGCCCGACCAACACGAAGTGGGAGAGACGGAATACACATACACTCTTTCAGAGCATGTCGATGGTAAATGGAAGAAGTGCACTGATATCAAAAGAGATCGAGAGCATCTTCTCTTCAAATCAGACAAATCGACATCTTGACCGCGCACCCGCGCAACAAAAGCCATTCTGGCCTTGTACCGGGTGCGCTTTTGTTTTGATTAACTACTTGAACAACCCCGCCAGTTTGATGTCATCGTAAGAATATTCATCACCCAACACAACCTTCACCGGCGTGAGCATCCGCGTCCCCGTCGACTTGAACGCTTTGTGAATCGCTTTCAATCGATCCGCATCCGGACGCAAATATTCAATTTCAAGCTTCGGATCCTCTTTCAATAGCACCATGATGTGACCAATGACCGTCCCGGGCACGATCCCCCGCTCTTTTGCTATATCGACGAGTGATCGCTTCTGGAGGATAAGCTCCTTCGTCTTCTGATGCGTCGATCCTTCCTTTGTAAACACCGTCGACGACTTCGCTGGTTCGATTCGACGTGGATGTGAACGTTCGTCGAGTCCGTTTGATCGCGAGTAAGTCTGGATCAACGCAAGAAACCGATCGCCATACTGTTCGAGCTTCTTTGCTCCTACACCAAAGATCTGTCCCAGACTTTTCAACGTCTGTGGAAGATAGAAGGCCATCTCTTGCAACGTGCGATCACCAAAGATCACGAATGGTGGAACATTCTGTGCATCGGCAAATGCTTTCCGTTCCTTCCTAAGAATCTGGAAAAGTTCCTGGTCGAACGCCAATGCGTCGGCTGCGACTTTCTTAGACACAGCAATTTCTTCGACAGCTTCCTGCGACCGAGGAACACAATTGTCGCACGACTCACATTTAGTGAAATCACATTCCTCACCAAAGTATTCGAGAAGAAACTTCCGTCGACAAGTCTTGGCTTCACAGTAATCAATCACTTGCTTGAGTTTTTGATGCGCCAACGCCTTCTCTGCCGGATTATCCATCATGTTAATGAAATATTCCTGCTTGCGGCGGTCACCGTACGTGTAGAAAAGCACACAATCGCTCGGCAAACCATCGCGGCCTGCACGGCCGGTTTCCTGATAGTACGATTCGATCGTCTTTGGCAGATCCATGTGCACAACGAGCCGAACGTCTGGCTTATCAATCCCCATTCCAAACGCAATCGTCGCAACAATCACAGGAACTTCATCGCGAATAAACTTGTCTTGCGTCTGGGCACGAACGTCACGATTCAACCCGGCGTGATATGGAAGTGCCAAGAATCCCGCGCGACAAAGCTGATCCGCAACTTCTTCAGTATTCTTCCGAGAAAAACAATAAACGATCACCGGCTTCTCTTTATACGACTGCAACAACTTCACCAACTGCCCCGTCGCACTTCGCTTGGCCCGAACTGCATACTGCAGGTTCGCGCGATTAAAGCTCGAAAGGAAAACCGGCGCATCCTGCATGTTCAATTCCTTGAGAATATCGTCCTTCACTCGAGGAGTAGCCGTCGCCGTCAAAGCAATCACGGGAACCTCAGGAAACATTCGTCGAAGTTCCTTCATGTTGCGATAGTCCGGTCGGAAATCGTGGCCCCACTCTGAGATACAGTGCGCTTCGTCGATGGCAATGAGCGAGACGTTCAATCGCTTGAGAAACATTTGGAATTCAGGCTGCGCCAATCGTTCCGGCGCGACATAGAGCAACTTCAACTCACCAGATAGCGCGCGCAGCTCCACCATTTCCACCACATCATCCTTCAATGTGCTGTTCAAACACGCAGCGCTAATCCCGTTTGCCGTCAGTGAATCGACCTGATCCTTCATGAGTGCGATGAGCGGAGAGACGACGAGCGTAATGCCGTCGAATCGCAGCGCAGGTAATTGAAAACACAGCGACTTCCCTCCCCCGGTCGGCATCAATACCAACACATCCTTCTTTTGAAGGACCGTATTGATGATTTCCTCCTGCAAAGGACGAAACGCATCGTAGCCGAAATGTGTCTTGAGCAGCTGCCGCATAAAATAAAATCACTGGCCCAAGGGACCAGCTGTTTTAACCTCGATATGTTTAGATGTTAACAGTTTTTTTCGCGTTTGTCAAACGCAAATTGGGGATATCCTATTTTCCCTGCGTTTTCTTTCAAAGTTTGTCTGTGAGACGCTCCTTTAGATCTGGATAAGCTTTAACCAATGCATCTAAGTGCCTCGATGCGCGCTTCAGTAGTTCACGATCACTCACTTCGCTATTGAAATCCATGACAATCTTGCCTTCTGATTGCTTGCAAGCAACCACGATTGGACGAATCTGATAGGCAAACTCGACAACCGCATTAGCAAAATGAGATTTGTCCCACATGGATACATTATATTCGACCAACTGTTTTTCAGAGATATTGAGGAGCGCCTCCTGAAGCTTTTCTCGCGACAGACGTTGAAAGAGTTCAATGTAGAGCTGGGTTGGGAGTGATTCCCAAAATTCCTTGGAGAACTTGGAGAATTGATCTGGCACGAATGTCCTGAAGAGAAAATCCAGAAGATCTGGGCTCCATCTGGGCTCACGAAGAGTGACAGCCGGAACCTCACTCCCAATTTCAAGATCCGCTTCTGCCAAGTAATTTAGGATCGCTGGACGATACACCGAAATGTCCTCCTCAATATAATTCGCAAGTTCCTCAGAGAGCTCTTTCGCCCATTCTGTCGGGCCCAAATTCCAATCTGCCGGCTCACTCGTCAATAATTCCTTCCAGGCCATGTCGGCTTTTGACGGGTTGAACGCAAGATATCGAACATCGATACTCATATAACCTTTTTAAGATCAGACATCTTCTTCTTCAAATCCTTATACAACGCAATCTGCCCGCGAGCCCGAGCCAAATTGTGTGCCCGACGAGACTCGTAGCGCTTCGCATCCCAACCGAAGTAATTGTCGGTGAAATAATCAGCAAGGAACCGTGATGCAAGTTCGAGTGTAATCGTCCCAATCGCCTGTGGAACCAATTTCTTTTCCTTCGCAGTCAGCCACTTCCCCGCCACCTTGGAATATCCCTTCCACCCAGCATTAAACATCGGCAAGCGGAACGTATTCTTCGGATCATCTTCCACAACGCCGCACCAAGAACGGAACGCATCGCCAAGCTCGACGAGAATCGGGCGGCGATTACAGGTATCCAAATCGACGATCGCTTTCGCATTTCCCTTCGCGTCGAAAAGAATGTTCGAAATCTTTGGATCGCCGTGAATCACGCGCATCGGAAGATCGGCTGGCAAGAACAGCTTCGGCAATTCGTTCACGACGAAGTCCACGTCCTTCTTTGCCTCGACCATGAGTTCGCTGTCAGAAAAATTCCGAACGACTTCAATGAACACCGCATAAACCTTTTCGGTCTCATGCAAAATCTTCGCTGATTGGAATATATGTGGAATCCCATCCATCACCTTATGAAACCGCGCATAGATATTCCCCGCTTGCGCCGCCATCTTCACAGAATCCAACTTGTGATACGTCTTCCCAGGAATATACGTCTGCATGCGCCAGACGAATTCGCCATCCTTTGCAAGAACGTCGCCTTTCTTCGTGAGGACACATCGTGGCGCCAAAAAATCCTGTTCGTCGAGATACTCCGTCACGGCCTTAAAATCCGCCCCAATCTCGGGGCTCGAAAGCACCTGGTGCAATCGCTGAATGATAAACGTCCCCTTCGCAGCCTTGAGCTTGAGCGTCTTGTGGATAAGTCCCGAAGAAATGACCGATGCGCCTTTAAGAGCGCCAATATCGTACTGGGCTAACACGCGCTTTGGGATGGAGTCGGACATATTATGGAATTTCTTGAAGTACACTCAATCCAGGAATTCGACGGAAATCCTTTATGTTCCTTGTTACGAGTGGAACGCCTAAGTCTAAAGCCGTCGCCGCAATAAGTAGGTCAATCGAACCAGTAGAGTGGTTCCGGGCCAGTTCAGCGGCTCGACGAGCAATCTCATCTGAAGGTGGAATAGAAATGCATTCGGACAATAATTCCTGCATGGCGCGTTCCTCATCTTCGGAGAGCCCGGGAAGACACAGTGATTCGAAAACGGAAAGCGACGAGACGGCAGCTTGTCCAACAGGAACCTTCAGGGGAAACTTTCCAGCTACGTGGCCAATTAAAATATTGGTATCAAGCAAAATACGGATCATACCCGCGGGTAACGATCCCACCCAGCACGGGTCTTTTTCAGAGCCTTGAGCAACTCGTCTCCCCGCTTCTTGGAAATGACACCGTAGGTCTCTTTCCAGACACTTGCCATTTTCTTTGTTGAAACTCGCGGAAGGACATGTTTTATCCCATGTCTAAGCAGCCGAACTTCTTGTTCGAGCTCAGCCACCTTCTTTTCTAGGGCTTTGACAGTCATACCCTACGAGCATAGCAGATCCGCAAAACAACAAAAGACCTCGCACATCGCGAGGTCTTTTGACTTACTCCCTATTCCCTGTTGAAACTCCCGTATACGTAACGGAATGCTTCATCTGTTTCCGTTGCCGTCAATCCATCCTTCGACAGAACGGTACAGTCATAAAACGCGAGCCCCAGCGTCCCTCCCTCTCCGAGGAAAATCCAGTTCTTATCCCCGAGGGTCTTCACTGATGGATCAGGTGTCGCAATATCCAAGCGAACCTGATATGTTTTCCCGTTCTTTGTAATATGTCGTTCGCGATGATCTACAGGTTCCCATGCTTCAAAACCTCCCTCAAATCCACATCCGAATGTTGCGACCTGTTTACCACCTACCAGAAACTGTACGCTATCGTTTTTCACAGACGATTCCCATTCTGACGGAACAGAAAAAGAATATCCATGGCCATAGGCGATTCCATTCACGACGCGGAATACGGACGTATCCGTGCCCGAAGGCACAGGGACAACAGTCTGGCACCCAGCTCCAACTAAACATAACGCAGCAACAAAATACCCAAAATTATTTTTCATATGTCTCAAGTATACTAACCCCCCGATATAGCAATACTGAAAAGACCTCGCACAGAGCGAGGTCTTTTTTCTTTGATTACGAGATGCGGCGATTCACCCCCGCGCGCTCTTCCACAATCTTTGCAGCAACGTTGCGTGGCACTTCCACGTAGTTGGCGAATTCCATGGAGTACGATGCGCGACCCTGGGAGATGGAGCGGAGCTCTGTGGCGTAGCCGAACAGTTCGGCGAGTGGGACCATGGCGGTCACCACTTTGTTACCTGAGCGTTCCGTCATCTCTTGGATCTGTCCGCGCTTGGAGTTGAGGTCACCGACGATGGTGCCCATGTAATCCTCTGGCATCACGACTTCCACCTTCATCATTGGTTCGAGGAGAACGAGACCGGCCTTCTTAGCAGCCTCTTGGAACGCCATAGATCCGGCGATCTTAAAGGCAGCTTCGTTGGAGTCCACATCGTGGTAGGAACCGTCGAATACGGTGACGGTTACATCGATGATCGGGAAGCCGGCGAGCACACCGCGATCGCACGCTTCCTGAGAGCCCTTTTCGATTGGCTTGATGAACTCACGTGGAATGGAACCACCCTTGAGCTCTTCCTCAAAGATGAATCCAGCGCCTGGAGCGCTCTTTGAAATACGGAGCCAGCAGTGACCGTACTGACCGCGACCACCGGACTGACGAATGAACTTTCCTTCGCCCTCTGCCTCGCCCTGAATGGTTTCACGGTAGGCAACCTGTGGCTTACCAACGGTAGATTCCACGTTGAATTCGCGCTTGAGGCGATCCACGATGATGTCGAGGTGGAGTTCACCCATGCCGGAGATGATGACCTGATTGGTTTCATCATCCGTACGTACAGTGAAGGTCGGGTCTTCTTCGGCAAGCTTTTGGAGACCGACACCCATCTTTTCTTGGTCGACCTTGGTCTTTGGTTCGATGGCGATGGAAATAACTGGCTTTGGGAAGACGATAGCTTCAAGCACCACTGGCTTGTTTTCATCACAAAGCGTGTGACCAGTGAACGTCGCCTTGAGTCCCACGGCGGCAGCGATTTCTCCAGCGAACACTTCATCCACTTCCTCACGGACGTTGGCATGCAAACGCACGATGCGGCCGATGCGTTCCTTTTCACCCGTCGTTGAATTCAACACGTAGGAACCAGACTTGATGTGTCCGGAGTACACGCGGAAGAACACCAGCTTCCCGACGAACGGGTCAGCAGCGATCTTAAACGCGAGCGCGGCGAACGGCTCTTCATCGGAAGCTGGGCGCTGCACAACCTCATCGACGTTATCGAGGGCATGTGCCTTCACCGCTGGAATGTCGAGTGGGCTTGGGAGATAGTCGACAACGGCGTCGAGCATCTGCTGGACACCCTTGTTCTTAAGAGCGGAACCGCACAGCACAGGGATCACCTGCACCTTGATGCACGCACGGCGAAGAGCGGCCTTCACTTCATTGATATCAAGCGTCTCGCCGGCGAGATACTTATTCATGAGCGGCTCATCGGTTTCAGAAACCGCTTCCATGAGTTTAGTGCGGTATTCAGTCGCGAGCGCCATCATGTCCTCAGGAATTGGAAGTTCCTCAACGACCTTGCCCATGTCGTCGCGGTAATAGAACGCCTTCATTTCAAGGAGATCAATGATCCCGATGAACTGGTCTTCCGTTCCGATAGGAAGCTGGATTGGGTAGGCCTTCTTTGTAAGGCGGTTGTGAATGGAAGCAAGGTCCTTATAGAAATCGGCACCTGTGCGGTCCAGCTTGTTGATAAAACAAACGCGAGGGACGTTGTAGTCGTCCGCATAGCGCCAGTTGGTTTCCGACTGCGGTTCCACACCAGCCACACCGTCGAAAACGACAAGTGCGCCGTCGAGAACACGAAGGGAGCGCTTAACTTCAACAGTAAAGTCGATGTGCCCTGGAGTATCGATCAGGTTCATCCGGTGCCCCTTCCAGAAACAAGTGGTAGCAGCGGCCGTAATAGTGATGCCGCGTTCGCGCTCCTGGACCATCCAGTCCATGGTGGCTTCCCCTTCGTGCACCTCACCGATCTTGTGCTTCTTGCCGGTGTAAAAAAGGATGCGTTCCGAGGTCGTGGTCTTTCCAGCGTCAATGTGAGCAATCACGCCGAAGTTGCGTGTTTTCTCGAGCGAATATTCGCGGGGCATAGAAAAGTTAGTAGTTAGTAGTTAGTAGTTAGTAGTCTGTTCGTGAAGATTTTCACTACTTACTACTATCTACTTACTACTATCTAGATTTACCGAGCAAAGTGAGCAAACGCACGGTTGGCTTCTGCCATACGCTGAACGTCCATCTTCTTCTTCACTGCCTCACCCTCGTTCTTAGCAGCAGCCATAAGCTCGTCTGCAAGTTTGGCAGACATTGGGCGACCGTGCTTGGAACGGGTGGCATCAAGGATCCAGCGATACGCAAGCACATAGCGGCGCTCTCCGCGCACCGGCATAGGAACCTGGTAGTTGGCTCCACCAACGCGCTTGGACTTCACTTCCAAGCTTGGCATGGCGTTCTTAAGAGCCATGTCGAAAACCTCCACAGGATCCTGCTTGGTCTTCTCGGCAATAATATCAAAAGCATCGTAGACAACCTTTTGAGCGGTCGTCTTCTTGCCGTCGTACATCAGGTGGTTAACGAGCTTCGCAACGATGAGGTTGTTGAACTTTGGGTCCGGCAAAATCTGCCGAATGGGAGCTTTCTTACCACGCATATTATGAGGAGATTATGCCGGGTATCTTCCCCCTGCGTAGGGGTACTCCAGCGGTAGTGATTAATCGAGGGTTGGGAAGGTTTGGGATGTTCGGGATGTTGGGGAGGAACTGTTTCCTTCCAAACTTCCAAAACCTCCCGGACCTCCCAAACCTTTACGCCTTTTTCGCCTTTGGACGCTTCTGACCGTACAACGAGCGACCGCGGCGGCGGCCATCAACACCCTGGGCATCGTAGCGACCGCGCACGATGTGATAGCGCACACCTGGCAAGTCTTTCACACGGCCTCCGCGGATCATCACGATGGAGTGTTCCTGAAGGTTGTGTCCCTCGCCTGGGATGTAAGCAGTAACTTCGACACCGTTGGAAAGACGGACGCGGGCAATCTTACGAATAGCCGAGTTCGGTTTCTTAGGCGTCATGGTGGTCACCTTTACGCATACGCCACGCTTGAAAGGAAAACCCTTGCGAGCCGTGGTGCGGCGGCGATGCAGCGAGTCGAGCCCAAACTGCAAGGCTGGAGACTTGCTCTTGGCACGAATAGATACGCGCCCTTTCTTGATCAACTGGTTTATCGTAGGCATATGACTGAGGTCATATTGCGTTCGTTCGCTCGGAAATCCCCAAGTAAAAGCTTGGGGATTCCGCTCGCTCACTCACGCATAGCTAAATTATTGATGGCGGAAAGGTATCACGAGAGGGTTTACGCGTCAATTCCCTGGATCTAGGAGTTTTTTGCGTTAAATAAGGGGAAAAGAAAGAACCCCACACATGGCGGGGCTCTGTCGTTAGAGAAAAGCTCAGCTCGCTTGAACCGCAGCGGGGCTCTGGAAATCCCACCGGCGGTTGAGCCAGCGGTTGCGCCAGCGCCAGCGACCATCGCTCCGGCATAGACACCGGACGATCAGGCGGCGGCCGTGGCGATAGATCGTGCCCCAGAAGAACACGTGCTGGCCCTTCCAAGAATCGGGGATCAGGTGATTGTTCTTGAGCAAGAAATCGAGAACACAAGCGCTCATGACCTGCTTGCCCTGAAGCGACTTGCGAAGGTCGTTGCCGACAATTACCCCGCCTTCCTTCTGGACATCATCGAGGTGCAGCGTCATTTTCGCGGGGTAGAAGTCAATCTGACCACCTTTGTAGTGCTCCTCGACCATCCAGCCGTCCGGGACGAATGGGTCGGCGTCGCAGTCGATGGTGCGGTCGATGAGCTCGCCGAGGTGGTAAGCCACGCCCAGCATCTCGTTAATCCTGCCGAGGAGATCCGTATCCTTGGTCAGGCGCCACACGACGTAGCTTGAGACGCCGAGGGCGCGGACCAAGGCCAGAGCTTGTGCCTCGGTAACTTCTGGGTGAGTAAAAGGAACGGGTTTATCTCCGTGTGCCATGTTTAGCTCCGCAGCTCACGGCCCATGTGGGCGTTGTTGGTTGAAGGCGACCATTTGGAGCCGAACTTCGGCAGCAAAATACCGCCTTCAACGACGCGAAAATTTATCACAAAAATGGCCTTTTGTCAAGACATTCTTGATCGCTATTTTTGGTGGTCCAGACAAAATCAGCAGTCGTACAAGTGATCCAACACATACTTCCAGCTTCACTGACGGTTTATGGGATTAATAAGAAAACCCCGCTAAATTAGCGGGGTTTCGAGTTGGCGAGGTCGTGGATATATAGTCCATGAACACGCCGTCCTAGGATCACGTACGTTTTCTTTTTAGCAGATCCGCACAAACTTTTTCCACGTCCGTGAGGGCATAGAAGGTATTGAGGCGGCCGGCCAGATCCCTTCCCTCTCGATTCCGACAGGGCGAGAGGCGAGGCCTGATCGAACCATAACTCAGCCCAATCTTACGTGTGAACGCCCCAACCGTCCCCCACTGTTCACCTTCTGCCAGGAAGAAGCCGTCCTCACCAGCCACCGGCACGTCCTTGAGCAGGTCCATGCAGGCTTTTTCCACGTCCGTGAGGGCGTAGAAGGTGGCGAGACGGCCTATCTTATCCCTTCCCTCGCGGCAGCGACATCGAGGCAGCCGGGGTTTGATGCCAGCGTTGCTCAATCCGAGCTTTTGTTCGAGCGCACTAGCCGTCCCCCACTGTTCGCCGTCCGCTTGGAAGAAGCCATCCTCACCGGAGACCGGCACGTCCTTGAGCAGGTCCGTGCAGGCTTTTTCCACGTCCGTGTGGGCGTAGAAGGTGAGGATGTTGCCAGCTTTGCTCTTCCCCTCGCGGTTACGACAACCGGTGAGGCGGGACCTGA